>JAURJT010000069.1 GCA_030832095.1 Gammaproteobacteria bacterium
AATCCCTCCCAAACCGCGCTAAACCACGAACGAACCATCGCGCGGGCGTTCATTCGCCATCGCACGCGCGCTCGAGCTCGTACCTCGGTGCGTATAAAGTTTTTATGTTCGCCCAAATCCCGTCCCATCGAATTCTCCAGCGACTTTTGCAGCGTCCGCACGGTCGCCTTTTCCAAGTCTGCGCCGCGGATGATGTCCGGGAGCAGTCTCGCGATCTCGCGTTGCGTGTCCGACATCGCGTCGTGTTCGTTCGCGTCCATGGCGCGCGCGCGGGTGTGTCGATCGCCGATCTAACCGCCGGTATGAATGCCGCCTTGGGCATCATGATGGCCCTGCGTGCCAAAGACGCAACCGGGGTGGGGCAGTCGATCGACATATCAATGTTAGAAGGCCAACTCTCCTTGCTAAGCACCATGATTGGTGATTATTTTTCGACGGGCACTATCGCAGGCCCGATGGGCACAGCGTATAAGGCCTTGTTACCGTATCAGACCTTTCGTACAAAAACACACGACCTTGCCTTGGCGGTGGGTAGCGATAAGCTTTGGCTTGAGTTTTGCCCGCTGATCGGTTGTTCTGACATGACACATGATCCTCGGTTTGCCACGAATAGTGCTCGTATGCAAAATCGCAAAGCGCTGATTGACAGATTGCAAGAGGTTTTCTTGACGCGCAGCTTTGCTGAATGGGAAACCATCCTCGTCGGTGCAGGTATCCCGATGGGCTCGATTAATAACGTCAAGCAAGTCGTCGAGCATCCGCAGGTCATTGCACGCGGTGCGATCGTTGAGATGGTGCATCCGCGCGCGGGTAATGTACGCGTGGTGGGCGTGCCGATTCGTATGTCGGCAACTCCTGGGTCAGTGCGTACACCGTCGCCCTCTTTAGGCGAGCATACCGAGGCTGTGCTGAGCGATGTGCTCGGAATGACCTCTAGTGAAATCGAAGCACTGAGGGCTGCGGGTGGGTTAGGTCACGCTTCGACGTAGCCTACCAACCCCGCTAGGTTGGTAGGCGCGTGAATCAGGATGCTGTGTGAACCGACTACTTTGCAGCCGCGCGGCTGTAGGTTGCCGTGAAACTCGCCTTGGCAATCGTGTTCATACCCATGAAATAGCCAGTCAGTGCAGCCGTTGCATCTGCTGGAACTTCTAGCGGGGCTTTCAGCGCATGAACAGTGAAAATATAACGATGCGGCTTGCCGCCTTGCGGTGGGCATACGCCCCCCCAGCCAGCAAAACCAAAGTCGCTACGACCGTGGCTAGCGCCCTTGGGCAAGTTTGCACCACCGATCGCGCCTGCGTTCGCAGCTAAGGCCTGAACATCGGCTGGAATATTGATTGCCAGCCAGTGCCACCAACCCGAGCCGGTAGGGGCGTCAGGGTCATACACCGTCACGGCGAAAGCCTTTGCCTCTTTCGGTGCGCCTTTCCAACTGAGTGCAGGAGACATATTTTCACCTGAACACCCAAAACCATTGAACTCAAACCGCTTATCAATCACGCTATCGGCTTTGATATCTGGGCTACTGAGCGTGAAGGGCTCTGCGTGTGAAACAGTCGCAAGGGCCATGAATGCTAAAGAACTAAGAACGGTTTTCATACAGGACTCCGGTAGGGTTGGTGGGGGTGATAAAAGAACGACTGTTGTTGGTTGAGATGGTTGATTTGAAACCCGTATTTATAGCTATCGCGGTCAAAATGTCAATACCGACCCCAGAGCAGGGCGCCGGAATCAGGTACGCTGCGCTTGATACCCTCATGCTTCAAAATCGACGTGTAGTGTGTCAACCTCACCCGCTGCCTCGAATTCAATGCTGCTTTAGCGTTCGGGCTTAAAATATCGTGTCACCCGCTAGGATGACTGACTGCATGAAAGATGCTGTCTAATTTAAGGTGAATTGACATCATGACCGTCGCAAATAAATCCGCAGTGCAAGACCCTACCTTTACCACTCGCCCCGAGATCGTCGGTACCTTCGGGGTCGTGGCCTCAACGCACTGGCTGGCCTCGCAAACTGCAATGGGTATTCTTGAAAAAGGTGGCAATGCGTTTGACGCGGCTGTTGCCGGGGGCTTCGTCTTACAGATTGTCGAGCCCCATTTGAATGGACCAGGTGGCGAAGTGCCGATCATGCTTTGGTCTGAAAAAGAGCAGCGTATGCGAGTGCTCTGTGGACAGGGGCCTGCTCCCAAATTAGCGACCAGCGCGTACTTTAAAGCGCTGGGGTTAGAGCTTGTTCCAGGCATCGGGCTGCTGCCTGCTACGGTACCTGGGGCATTTGGCGCCTGGCTGACAATGCTGCGTGATTACGGCACCATGACACTCGCTGAGGTGATGGCACCTGCGATTGCGTATGCGCGCGATGGGTTCCCGATTTTGCCGCGCACGGTGCAAGCGATTTTGGCTGTACAAAGTTTATTTGCGTCCGAATGGAAGTCCTCAGCTGAGGTGTGGATCCCAAGGGGGCAGGTTCCTCGGCCAGGCGAATTATTTCAAAGCCCAGCAATCGCGCAGACGTACACGCGTCTGTTAACTGAGGCTGCAGCAGTCGGTGCGGACGATCGCATCCTGACAATCAACGCCGCGCTTGAGATTTTTTATCGGGGCTTCATCGCGCAAGAAATCGATCAGTTTTATACCGACCAACCGATACGTGACACGACGGGTGAACGCAACACCGGTTTGTTACGTTACGACGACCTCGCAAACTGGACGCCAACGTATGAAGAGCCACACGCCGTTGACTTTGGCCGCTACACAGTGGCCAAGTGTGGCCCGTGGTCACAGGGCCCGGTCATGTTGCAGCAGCTATCTATCCTGAAGCACGCTGGTCTTGAGAAATTTGCGCCTGATTCCGCTGAGTTTGTACATCGAGTGGCTGAGGCAACCAAACTTGCCATGGCTGATCGCATGGCTTGGTATGGTGATCCTTTGTTTGCGAAGATTCCAATGGCAGAGCTGTTGTCAGACGAATATGGCAAAGCGCGCTATGCGCGTATCGGAGCACTGAGCGCCAAATTGTTTGAAGCGGGTCAGCCCGGCGGGCGTCAGGCAAAGCTACCCGATCTTGAAGCGGCAGCACGCACGCTAAAAGTGTCAGATACGCGCTTTGGTGTTGGTGAACCGACCTTTGCAGCGTTGCCACCTGTCAGTGAATGGGCCAAGAAAGAGGTCTTTATCGGAGACACCTGTCACATTGATGTGATTGATGCGCAAGGCAATATGGTTTCGGCTACGCCGTCAGGTGGTTGGTTATCTTCAAGCCCAGCGATTCCTGCCTTGGGTTTCTCGCTGGGTACGCGATTACAAATGACTTGGTTTGATGACAACGTGCCTGGGCAGTTGATGCCGGGTAAGCGACCCACCACCACCTTATCGCCTTCGATGGCGCTGCGCGACGGCTTGCCGTATATGGTGTTTGGTACGCCAGGCGGTGATCAACAAGATCAATGGAGTACCGAATTCTTTTTGCGTCATGCGGTGTACGGTATGAATCTTCAAGAGGCCATCGAATACCCTACTTGGCACGTTGACCATTTTCCGATTTCGTTTTGGCCGCGCTCGTTGCGCTACAACCAAATCACGCTAGAGTCGCGCTTTCCAGAGGCAACGATACAAGCGTTGCGCGACGTTGGGCACGAGGTAAAAGTCGGTGCAGAGTGGTCTGAAGGGCGCATGTCGGCCTGCACGCGTGAGCCGGGTTTGAATGGTAGATTATTATTACGTGCAGCTGCGAATCCCCGTGGCATGCAAGGTTACGCGGTAGGACGTTAACGATGTTTAAAAAAATCCTTTTTACTTTGTGCGTGGCCCTCGTTGGCGTCGCTCCGGTGCAGGCTGCATGGCCCGAACGCACTGTTACGCTGATCGTGCCTTGGGCACCCGGGGGCTCAACTGATATTTTGGCCCGTATGTTGTCAGACTACCTGACGCGCTCGCTTGGCCAAACATTCATTGTCGAAAACAAGGCAGGTGCTTCTGGCAACATTGGTTCAAATCTTGTTGCCAAGGCCAAGCCAGATGGTTACACCTTGCTTGTGGGTTCGATGAGCACGCATGCAATGAATCAAGCGCTGTTCTCATCCATGCCTTTTGAACCGGTCGATGATTTCACACCGATTTCTTTGGTGGCGTTTGTGACCAACACGTTGGTGATTAACCCAAAGATTGCTGTCAATAACGTGGCTGAACTCATTGCTTACGCCAAGGCTAATCCTAAAAAATTGAATTTTGCTTCGGCAGGGGCCGGCTCAACGAATCACATCAGTGCGGTGTTGTTTGAACTTGCCGCTGGCATACAGATGACGCATATTCCTTACAAGGGTGGTGCGCCCGCGGTGCTTGATACTGTAGCGGGTCAGACCGAAGTGTTGTTCGGTGCGGGCACACAAACCCTGCCGCATGTGAAATCCGGCAAACTGAAATTACTCGCAGTGACTGAAAGCGCCCGATCGCCGCAACTGCTAGACACGCCAACGGTTGCTGAGACCCTACCCGGTTATGAGTTGGTCGTATGGTATGGCGCGTTTGGCCCGAAGGATCTGCCCAAAGAGATCACTGAGAGGTTAAGTACTGAAATCAACCGTATTGTTGCGTTACCAGAAGTGCGTTCAAAGATGGCTGCGATCGGTGTTGAAGTGGTCTCTTCAACGCCAGCAGGCTTTGCCAAGACTTTGCAGCAAGACGCGGCCAAGTTCACCAAGCTGATACGTGAGTTGAAAATTACAGCAGAGTGAGGCGAAGGCGAAACGACTCTGGCTTCTGCGTCATTCACCTTCCTCATGTGTGGATAGATCGTCCTGAGTTCCTCTAAAAAATAACCGATCGGTAAAAAAATAGTCTAAAAAGACGATTTTCTTTAAAGTAATACCGATCGGTAAGAAAAAGACTTCAAAAGTCGCTTCTCTTTTAATTCATATCGATCGGTAATTTATGTGGGCATCTGAGTAGGCCTCTTCGGCAAGCGCATTGCAAAGCCGATGCCGACTACATTCACGGCCGCCGCGATCCAGATTGAAGATCGGTAGGTATTGCTCCAGTCAAACAGCCACCCTGCTAAAACCGGTAGGCACACGGCGGCCACGCACCAGCCGATATATATTCTGCTGGCCACGATGCCGAATTGGGCGCTGGGCCAGTGCATGCCAATGCCACCGGCGGTTGAGCCAGAGACAAAGCCATAACCCATCCCCACCATGGCCAGAGCAATCAAAGCAACTTCTGGGCTTGGCCATATCGTCAGCATCAGAGCGCCGGTTAACGACCAGATATGAGCAGCCGTCATCACCTGTCTGAGGCTAAAGCGATCCATCAGCCAGCCGCCGGTGATACGGGCAGCAGCAATCATGCCTGTGATGAAAGAGGTCGCTCCGATTGAAAACTGAGTGCCGCCGCCATAAGACTGAACGATACCGGCAGACTGACTCATGACCATTAAGCCAGCAGAGGCCGCTAAGAAAAATACGATGGCGATTCTTAAAAACAGTGGCCATTGGGTGATTCCCAAATAAGATTGCTGCCTGTTTGCCTCAAGGTTAGTCGCAGTGGCGGCGTTGGTATTCGCTTTTGGAATGTGGCTTTGTAAGCCGGTGAGCCAAACTGCGATAAGACCGCTAATCAGCACGACTAGCCCCAAATTCAATAAGGTCTGTCGCAAGCCCATCAGTTCGACCGACCAACCCAGCAAGGGTGCACCAAGCATCGCCCCGAGTGGATACAAACCTACAACGTAGCCATTTACCAAACCACGGTGTTTGGTAGGCACGAGGTTGACGATTTGTTGGGCTGTGGTAAACGCGACGCCACCCCCTAAACCGAACAGGATGGCGTATCCAAAGAGCAGCGACCAAAACCCTTGAGCTTGTGAGGCTAGCGCCAAGCCTAGAGCCCCGGTGAAACAGGTGATCAGCAGAACTGCCCCAGTCGAGAGTCGGGTGTACACCGCGGGCGCGACATTCATGCCCGTTGCGAACATGACCGTGCAGAGTCCAAAGATCACGCCCATATCCGAGCGGGTTAGCGACAGCATGGCTTCCATCGACTTCAAGAACACGCTGAAGGCGTAAATTGTACCGAAGGGAAGGTTGGCAAAGGTCGCAGCGAGGATGAGGCGCATGAGCGGTTTCGTATGCTTATAGAGTCAGAGAATCTTTGGTTTTTTCAATATAAACTAATTCTTCGATGCCATTGACTCAGGTCGTCTAGAAAAGGAGTTCAACTTGAAGTTATATATCGCAAATAAAAACTACTCGTCTTGGTCGTTGCGGCCGTGGGCCCTTTTGCAGGCGCGCGGCATTGAGTTCGAAGAGGTGTTGGTGCCTTTTGCGGCTGGGTCACAACCGTCAACGTTTAAAGCGTTCTCGCCCACAAGTAAAGTGCCTTGTCTTGAAGATAATGGGTTATTGATCTGGGATTCGCTCGCAATCTGCGAGTACGTCGCTGAGCAACATCCCGGTTGTTGGCCTATCGATACGACCGCTCGTGCTTGGGCGCGTAGTGCGGCAGCCGAAATGCATTCGGGGTTTCAGACGCTTCGTAGTCTCTGCCCGATGAATTGCGGCATTCGTGTAGCGCTTGAAAAAATCGACGACGGCTTGCGGGCAGATGTTGAGCGTATCGATGCTTTATGGCTTGAAGGGCTTGCGAAGTTTGGTGGCCCTTATCTTGCAGGCAAAGAATATGGCATCATCGACGCGTTTTTTGCCCCTGTCATTTTCAGAGTGCAAAGCTATGGTTTGCAGCTCGGCCAGCAGGCCCAGTCATATGTTGAAAGGATGCTGAGCCTGCCAAGCATGCAGCACTGGTACGCTGAGGCTTTGCTTGAAACTTGGCGCAAACCAGAGTACGAACAGGCTGCTGCTGCTCACGGACAAATCGTTCGCGATTTTAGAGTCTGAGATCCAGCTATGTCACGCACGCGGGTCGCTAGACCTGTGAGTGCGTGCGTGGCCTAGACGTCAAGGCGTCAGACTGCAGAGCTGAAGATTTTGAAGGTTGTACGTCCTGGTTGGCTGGCTCAAGCCGCTAGATCAAAAATCAACACTTCAGCATTGAGACCATCGGTTAGGGTCAGTACGGTTTCATCTGCGACGAATAAAGCATCGCCCGAGCTGAGGCTGATATCGTTCACCTTGAGCTCGCCTTTGATCAGGTGAACGTAGGCTTTGCGTGTTGGGTCAAGCGTGAGGCTCGCTGTTTGAGTCTGCTCAAACAAGCCCGCGTACAGCTTCGCATCTGCATGGATTTTGACTGCATCGCCTTGACCTTGCTCAGAGGCAATCAGAACAAGTGCGCCTTGTTTGTGTTGCGTAGGCACCGTCTTTTGCTCGTAACTCGGTTGCACATTTTGCTGATTAGGCAAAAGCCAAATTTGCAAAAAGTGCGTCTGTTGGCCCACTGCGTGATTGAATTCACTATGTTGTACACCAGTACCTGCACTCATGCGCTGCACATCACCTGGTGGGATGCCTTTGACATTGCCCAAGCTGTCGCGATGCGCCAGTTCACCCGAAAGCACGTAACTGACGATCTCCATGTTCTGGTGACTGTGCTCGCCAAAACCTTTGCCCGCCTCAATACGATCTTCATTGATGACGCGCAGATTACCCCAGCCCATAAACTCGGCATCGCGGTAACCGGCAAACGAAAAGGAGTGAAAGCTTTTCAGCCAGCCATGATCTGCGTAGCCGCGGTCTTGAGATTTTCTGAGAGTGAGCATGACAAAGCCTGTTTGTTACATCCAGAAACATATGTGCCGGATGAATTCAGGCATTATAGAGGCACTGTTATTGATACAAAGCGAGACGTCTATGTGCCTATCTATCGACACCGTCGATCTCATCCACGCGGCAAAGTCAGATTCGTGGGATACCTTTTTTATCGGCTATCCGCATCGGCCCTCTGGCTTAGCTTCGCGGTATCAACCCTTCTTCAATGGCTTTAATTTGCATGGCCACATAGCGCGAATAGATTCTGCAGTTAGTAAAGCTGCCGCCTACAAACCATAAGCCCTCTTGCGAGGTACGGCGCCACATATTGTTCATTTCGCCATCGGGTGCAATCCCCCAAACTGGGCCAACTTTTTCAGCAATCTCAGTACCGAGTAATTCTTTGACGACCACTTCTTGGGGGACATAGCCTGTCCCCATGATCAACAAGTCAGCTGGCTTGATTGAGCCATCTTTCATGAGCGCGCCTTCAGGTGCGAAGCGTTCGATCTGATCGAATTGCAACAAGCCAATGTCGCCACTGACGATCAGATCTGAGCAGCCAGCGTTCAGATAATAGCCACCGTACCGCGTACGAATCTTCAACTGGTAGCCGGTATCGTCCTCTCCTTGGTCCCACTTAAAGCCGCGGGCAATCAGGCCATCGATCAGTTTTCTGTCGAGATCGACCATGCGGACGCTGACTTGTTTGAAGTTGCGCTTGGCAACAGGCAGGGTGTTGATGCTTGATAACAAATCGCCGTCATCAATCGTGATGCCGTCGTACAGGGCATAGGTGAGATGTAAGCTAGGGTCAATACTCACCACGGTGGTAGAACCGCGCTGAATAATCGTTGTGTCTGCACCGTTGCTATGAAGGTCTTGCGCAACATCGTGCGCGCTTGTGCCTGTACCCAGCACTAGCGCTTTTTTGCCGCTCCAGGCAGCGCCACTTGTGAATGCGCTGGTGTGCATCACCTCGCCTTTAAAGTCTTTGAGCCCTGGCAGATCAGGTATGCTTGGTTTACCCACTAGGCCATTTGCAAAGATTAAATGGCGTGGACGTACGGTACGCTCAGTACCATCATTATTACGCAGCACGGCTGTCCAGCGCGCCTCGCTTTCATCGTACGTGGCGCTGCCAAGCTCGGTATTCGTCCAGTTGTTGATCTCCATCGTTTGCGCATAGACTTCAAGCCAGTTGCCCAGCATGTCTTTAGGCAGGTATGAAGGCCAGTGCGGCGGAAACGGCAGGTGTGGCAAATTATTGAGATCGGTGATGTTATGTAGGGCTAGCGAGTGATAGCGTTTGCGCCAGCTATCGCCAATGCGTGGATATTTGTCGATCAGTAAAGTATCGACCCCTAACAAGACAAGCGAGGCTGCTACGCTTAGACCAGATTGACCACCGCCAACGATCAAAACGGTAGGTTCGCGGTCATTGTAGGCTTGGCTTTCAAGGCGTTGATCTTGCCAGTTGGTGCCACCAAAGTTACGCGAGTAGGCCGCGCCTGTGGGCCGACGTTTGCCCGTTTGCTCTTCAAAGCCTGTCAGTTCATTCAGACTAGTAAGTAGTTGAAACGCTTTTGAGGGGTCGCTCGCCAGCAGGCGAAGTACGCCATAGCAGTGGCCGATGTCGGTTTCAAATTGAAACAAGATTTCGAGTACGTCGACCCCAATCCGCTTAAGTCGGCGAGGGCCTTGACGGCCTTCGGCCAGTTTAAAGTCGCGCGCCTTGACGCTGGCTTGCTTGATCAAGATCAAGTTTGCAATATTGTCGACGCCTTCGCTTGGTGTGATCGACCAGGTAAACGCAAACAAGTCGCGCCAGTGGCAGTCGGCGTCAAACAAGGCTCTGATGCCAGGTTTATCTAGTTGCGCAAGCGCTGCGCCAAACTGACTGAGCCATTGGGTGGCAAGGGCGTGATCAGGTGTAAGGGGTGCGGCAACAAAAGCGGGTTGACCAAGGTTCATAAAAGCTGTCTCGTGAATTTTTGTTTGATACTGAAAGAGTATTACATTTGCTTACCATTTTCTACTTGTTCATTAGCGTGTGGCTCGGTAGAGTGCTCACTATGCGAAACTTGTAGAGGTAAAAATGGCTTTTCGAACGGTGAATACAGTGTTGAACGCAAGGTTGGAGGCGGCTGAGGCGCGCACAGATGCTCGCGTGGCTGATCTAAAAGGGGAAATCAATGCTCTTTCAGAGAAAGTGGCTGGTCTCAAAGGGGGAATGGCTGGTATGGACGCTCGCATGGATGAGCGTGCCGCACACACCAAAGAAGAGTTTTCCAGAATAAGGCAAGATTTGGGTGACTTCAAAGTGCAAGTCACTAAGCAGATTACAAACTTAAAATATATTGTTGTCACCACGGGTGTGGCGTCTGTGATTGGGCTTTACTCAGCAAATGTGGCGACGATGCAAGTTATGTTAGCAGCTTATGATTCGGGTAAAGCCATGGCGACACAATTTGCTAAAACAGCTGATCGACTCGATCGAATTTCACAGCGACTGGATGCTCAAGAACAAAAGGTCAGCCAGCGACTCAATTCTCAGTAATTGACCGGCTGAGGAAATCTGCATATCACGAGCTTACCGATGTTTAGGATCAAGCGCATCACGCAGCCCATCGCCCAACAAGTTAAACGACAGCACCAATACAAAAATCGCCAAGCCAGGCCAAACGGCCATCCAGGGTGCAGTCTCCATAAAATTTTTCGCTGTATTGAGCATACTGCCCCAGCTCGGCTCCGGCGGTTGTTGGCCTAGACCTAAAAATGACAAACTGGCCTCTGCGATCACTGCCGAAGCGATGGCCAGAGACGCTTGCACGATCAAGGGCGCGGTCACGTTAGGCAGAATATGAGATACGGCAATCCGAAACGGATGACAACCCACCGCGCGTGCCGCTTCAACGTAATCCTCAACCTTGATCTGCAACACTTGCGCGCGGGTTAGGCGTACAAAAATTGGTGAAGCAGAGACCCCAATGGCAATCATCGCATTCGTTAGACTTGGCCCTAAAAAAGCGGCCAGTGCAATCGCAAGAATCAAAAAAGGACACGCTAAAAACGCATCGGTTGCGCGTGAGATCAGGCTATCCACAGTGCCGCCTAAAAAGCCCGCCAACATCCCAATGGTGACGCCAGTGAGCAGCGAAATCGCCACAGACACCACTCCCGCCAAGAGAGACGCACGCGCACCCCAGATGACACGCGCCAGCACATCGCGACCGAGCTCATCAGTACCAAACCAATGCGTACCGTTGGGGGCTTTGCGAATTGCGCTCCAGCTTGCTTCGATGGGGTCAAATGGCGAAATTAGCGGAGCAAAAATTGCCATCGCGATAAAAAGTAGCACGACGTAAAGCCCAAACATACCTTTACGATTGCGCCTGAGTTTACGCCAGGCGCGTAGCCAAGGCCCTGGCTCTTTTTTGAGGGTGGTGGGTGCAATAGAGGTCGTTGAGATTGTTGCGTGATTCATTATTTGCGCAGCCGTGGGTTCAACATAAAGTAGGCCATATCTGCAAACAAATTGAGCATGATGTAGGTGGTTGCAGTGACAAGCACGACGCCTTGTACCACTGCGTAGTCGCGATTAAACACGGCATCGATGATGAGTTTGCCAAAGCCCGGGATCGTGAAGACCTGCTCAGTCAGTACGGCGCCAGATAACAAGGTGCCAAGTTCAAGCGCACCTAAGGTAATCACGGGTGTCAGCGCATTACGCAGAGCGTGTTTGAGTACGACAACACGCTCGCTTAAACCTTTGGCACGTGCCGTGCGTACGTAATCTGCACTGAGTTCTTGCAGCATTGAGCTGCGCATGTGGCGCATCAGCGAGGCGGCAATCGCATTGCCCAAGACAAAGGCAGGCATGATCATCGAGGCGAGGTTGGCGCGCAAGTTTTCGAAAGGGCTGACATAGCCTGAGGCGGGTAGCCAACCGAGCTCAACTGAAAATAGCAAGATCAGCATAATCCCCAGCCAAAAGTTTGGTGTGGATAAGCCGGTGAGAGCAAAGACGGTTGCCCCTGTGTCTACAGCACTGCCTTTGTAGACGGCCGACACAATGCCTGCGGGGATACTAATCACTAACGCAATCAGCAAAGCCAAAAGAGCCAACTCGATCGTGACCGGAAGCTTTTGCAAAATCAGCTCAAGCACCGGTTGATGGGTACGCGCCGACTCACCCAGATCGCCCTGCAGGACACCTGCGATCCAGTACCCGTAGCGTACAGGTAGCGGATCATCAAGGTGTAGTTTGGCGCGGATATGTGCGATCGCTTCAGGGCTAGGATCTTCTCCGGCGAGCACTAACGCCGGGTCGCCAGGCAGCAATTGCTGCAGGCTAAAAATCAGCATGGATACGAACACGAGTGTTGGTATCAAAGTGAAGAGGCGACGCACGAAGAAGGTGAACATGAAGCGGTCTTGTCGGCGGTTTTAGTTGAGCTTTAAGCCGGTTACGCGCAGCAACCCGTCTGGCACTTCGCGAAGACCAGAAAGCTTGTTTGAGTAGGCCCATAACCAATCACGGTGATACAAATAAATCAAAGGCCGATCTTTATTCAGTTGCGCAGCAATGCCCTGATAAGCGGCTAAGCGTTCGGCAGGTTGCAGCTTGCTGCGTGAGTCATTCAGCAAAGCGTCAACCTCGGGCACGCAGTAGCCCGAGTAGTTGTTAGGCTGTTTACAACCGACAAAGTTATAAATATTGCCATCTGGGTCGGCACGACCACTCCAGCTTAGAACATAGGCGTCAAAGTCTCCTTTGTCCGCGAGGCTTAAGGAAGTTGCAAACTCAGTGGATTGAATTTTGATATTGAATCCTGCCTCTTTGGCCATGGCTTGCACAACCTGCGCGATCTTTTGCGCATCAGAGGTGGTGGGCGTCATGAGTGTAAAGGTTGGGTTCGTGACACCAGCTTCTTTGAGTAATGCGCGTGCACGCGCCAGGTCACGTTTTGGCATAGGCACATTTTTTGCGTAATAGCTATTGTTTGGAGCGACCCACTGGTTACCAGGCGTTGCTTGTCCGTCCATGGCGACTTGCACGATCCCTGCCCGATCAAGTGACAGTTCAAACGCTTCGCGTACCTTGGCCAACTGGCCAAGCGGTTGACCTTGCGCGCGCTCGCTCTTGGCAGTGTTGATGGTAATGCCTTGATAGCCGATTTCAGTGATCTTGCTAGATTTTAGTTTTGGGTCTTTTTGAATCGATGCAATATCACTTGACGCCGCGCGCTCAATAAAATCGAACTGTCCTGAACGCAAGTTCGCCAAACGTACAGTAGCGTCGGTGATGGGTGTGTAAATCACCTTATCAAAATGTACCGCGCCTTTGTTCCAGTAAGCGCCAAAGCGCTCGAGTGTGATGCGGTCTTGTGCCACGCGGTCAACAAACTTGAAGGGACCCGAGCACACTGGGTTGCTGCTGAACTTCTCGCCCAGTGCTTGTCCGGCCTTGGGCGATATGATCATGCCTGCCCGATCGGCTAGCACTGAGAGCAGAGGGGAGAATGGTGCGCTTAAGTTTAAGCGCACCGTGTTGGCGTCGAGCACGTCGATTGAGGTCACAGGGCGCAGTTCGCCCGAGCGACTCGAACCTTTGAGTGTCTTGTGGCGCTCGAGGTTGTATTTGACAGCCTCGGCATCCATTTTTTCGCCATCATGAAACGTGACGCCTTCGCGCAGCTTAAGCGTCAACGCTTTGCTGTCAGATGACCATTCATAACTGGTTGCCAGTTGCGGCACGATGTTGAGCTTTTCATCGATGTCAAACAGCTTGTCGCATAACGACATAAATACCAGTCGTCCGACAAACGAGCGTGCGAGCGTTGGATCAAGCAGGTCAGGGTCTTCGGCTAGGCCAATGCGTAAGGTCTGGGCGCTTGCAACAAGCGGCAAGCAGGCGATCAACGTGGTGGCAAGTAGGTTTCGGTATCTTAATTTCATGAGATTTCCTTTCAAAATATATTGGTGGTGAGTCGCTGTTACATCCAATCCAAGGCGTTTGGTATTTACAGCCTTATTTGCAATAGCAACTTTTAATCAGACACTATTCAATCATTCGACTTTGACTTCAAAAAATTTAGCTAAGACTTTAACGTTGTTTGACCGGTGTGTGATGCCTTGGCAATTTTCTGCCACTTAATCGGCATCGGCTTTAACCTTTGTCTGAAAAGCAGATTGCAAGCGTTGCAAACGCAGTCGCGAGGGTGTTAACGCGGGCTGTGAGTGTTGCGCTGTGGTGGTCATGTTTAACGGAAAATGACAAGCGACGGCATGTTCGCGCGTGCCAGTCAGTACTGGCGTCACCTGACGACATTTGTCTTGCGCATAGAGGCAACGCGTGTGCAAGTGACAGCCTGAGGGTGGCTTGAGCGGGCTGGGCACATCGCCTGTTAATAGAACGCCCTGCCGTGTGATGGTTGGATCAGGCAACGGGATGGCTTGCATCAGGGCGTGCGTATAAGGGTGTTCGGGCGTGGCGAATAAACGCTTTTTATCGCCGATCTCGACGATGCGCCCTAAATACATGACGGCCACACGGGTCGCGATATGTTTCACAACGGCTAGATCGTGCGCGATGAATAGGTACGATAAGCCAAACTGTTGTTGCAAGTCTTGCAACAGGTTGATGACTTGTGCCTGCACCGAGACATCAAGCGCTGAGACCGCCTCGTCGCAGACGATCAGCTTGGGTTCAACAGCCAGAGCGCGTGCGATCCCAACGCGCTGACGTTGTCCGCCTGAAAATTCGTGGGCATAACGCTGCGCGTGTTCGGGCCTTAAGCCGACGGTACGCAGCAATTCAGCGACGCGGGTGGCTTCATTACCCGCATGCAGGCCGTGCACCTTAAGCGGCTCGGTCAGCATTTGGCCAATCGTCATGCGCGGGTTTAACGACGAATAGGGATCTTGAAAGATCAATTGCATCTTGCGTCGCTCAGCGCGTAACGACTTTGTACTTAAGGCGCGCAAATCTTGCTGATCGAAGTGCACACTGCCGCCGGTTGGCTCGAGCAGGCGTAGCAGTACGCGACCAAGCGTTGATTTGCCGCACCCCGACTCACCGACAAGGCCAAGGATTTCACCATGTTCTAGCGTGAGGTCAACGCCATCGACCGCGCGAACATAATCCTGAATTCGGCCAAAAAATCCGCGCCGCACCGGAAAATGTTTTTTTAAACCTTTAGCTTGCAACAACGGCGCCGACCGTGACAGTGTTGAGGTCGTCATAGGCTGGCCTCATCGACTACGCCGCTCAAAAGTTCGTCAGCCTCAAGCGGCGCGCGTAGACAGGCTGAAAAATGTGCATTGCCCACCTCGCGAAGTGCAGGAACTTGGTTTGAGCACGCAGGTTGCGCGAACGGGCAGCGTGGTGCAAAGCTGCAGCCCGAGAGTGGCTGTACCGGGCTAGGGACTTGGCCCTCAATCGACACCAAGCGAGTTTGCTCAAGGTCGAGGCGTGGAATCGCACCCAGCAAGCCGATGGTGTAAGGATGCTGAGGCATGTCAAACAGGTCGTGCACGGGCGCGCGTTCGACCACACGGCCGGCATACATGACAAGGACTTCGTCGGCAACCTCAGCCACCACGCCTAGATCGTGGGTGATTAGTACAATCGCCGTTCCTGTCTCTTGCTGTAGGGTACGCATCAATTCAAGGATTTGCGCTTGAATAGTGACATCGAGAGCAGTCGTTGGCTCATCGGCAATCAAGACGCGAGGTTCGCACACAAGGGCCATCGCGATCATGACACGCTGGCGCATGCCGCCGCTCAGTTTGTGTGGAAACTCATCGAGGCGTTGTTCGGGTGACGGGATGCGGACTTTGTGCAAAATGTCGATGGCCTTTTCGCGCGCTTGTGTTCGACTCAGTTTGCGGTGCTTGATCAAGCCTTCGATAATTTGCTCGCCCACGGTATAGCTTGGATTGAGCGAAGTCATGGGCTCTTGAAAGATCATCGACATGCCGTTGCCGCGTAAATCTTGCAGCACCCGTTCAGACGCACCCACGAGTTCTTGCCCTTCAAAGCGAATCGAGCCCTCGGCAATGCGCCCGGCAGGCTTGGCTAACAGACCCATGACTGACAGCGCGGTGACGCTTTTGCCGCAGCCTGATTCGCCTACGATGGCGAGTGTGCGCGAGGCTTGCACATTAAAGCTGACGCCATTGACGACGGTCACCTCACCGTCATCGGTGAGAAAGCTTGTCTTTAAATTCGAGACCTCAAGTAGCGCAGTCACCTAGGTATCCTTGTTGCGAGCAAGATACTGCTCAATGTGCGCGTCGATCTCAGTGCGCTCAGTGATACCAGAGGGTCGATGGCGACTTGGCAAACATTCAAGAAACGGTTGAAAGCGCTCAAGGCTTTTGTTGTAAAGACGCCTGAGTTCAACGAAAGGCTCTTCGTGATCGTCAACACGTAAATCTAGTTGCAAGTAATCTTCATCCCTATGAATTTTGAGCGCAGCGGCTTGTTTGCCACGCTTATCACCGCCGGCAGCCTGACCAGCGTCGAGTGCTGCGAGCAGGCGTTCGCCCATCGGCCTGCCGCGCGTATCTTTGAAGGCCTGTGCGGTGTGCTCAAGAACCTTTGGTCCGGCAAGCATATTGCCCGCGATACTTAAGCCGTCTTCAAGCAGATGCCCACACCAATCCACGCAAGCCGATCCTGTATGCGCGGCTGGCAATCCCTTGAAAGGCAAAATATGTAGCTGTCTTTGGTCGCGCCCTTGATCTTTAGCAATCAGGGCTGCAATCGTTTGTTCGGGTGAAAACCCTTGTGCGAGCAGATCTAAACCGGCTTGTCCATAAAGGGGGTTAAGCAGCGCCTGACTAGAGAGTGCACCCACCTTCCTTCGGCTGTGCACGCACAGGGAGCCTACCGCAAAGAACCGACTAGCGATCGCCATGCCAAAGTACCCCGATTCGTCACGAGCTAAGATCGACCAGGTCATTGAAATTTTCTTTTGTTCATACAGGTAAGGCTATCACGAGAGGCCACAAAGATGGCGGAGCTACTTAATCCCAAAGCAATTTGTGTGCCAGACTGAGTCGAACTATAGCTAATATTGTGTCGGTTCGTATGGATCGCTTAACCCGTTGCACACGCATTCTTTTGCGATCGTACCTTTGTCAGCGCCCCAGCAAAAGTAATCGACGGTGCTTTGGGTGTGCATGTTCGAGGTGCCAAACAAGAATGCAGAAAAAGTCCCGTTTCAGCCCTCGAAGTACTAAGATCAACTGTTCATAGGGTGTGCACCGCACAAACGCTATTTTTTGAGGCTTGTATGACGGATTCAATTGATACCTCCAGGCGCGCCATGACGCTAGGCTTGGCAACGGCGTTGTTAACCCCCGCGGCAGCGATGGCCCAGACCGCTGCTCTCGGTAAAACCGGGGTCACGGCTCCTGTTTCGGGTGCGCTGACTGCAGAGGCAAAAGCGTATTTCACTGAGCAAGAGCCTTTTTTTAAACAATTCGCGCAAGAGTTCACCCTTGATCCCAATATTGTGTATTTCATGGCGGCGCAGAAAGGGTCGATGCCCAAAAGCGTCGTTGCGCACTACAAAGACGGGCTTGACCAAGTCGCGCGCGATCCGTTTCCGGTCTATGTTGAGGCCTCGGCAAAGACGCGTGCAAAAATTGCCAAATGCTATGGCACAACGCCTGATCAGATCGCCATCACTCGCAACACGACTGATGCACTATCGCTGATCTTCAATGGTATCGACTGGAAGCCCGGTGACGAGTTGCTGATGACGCCACTCGAACACCCCACGGGGATCACTCTAGCGCTGCGCACTGCTGCACGGTACGGCGTTGTGATTAAGCAGTGGGGCGTGCCCGTGCACGCTCACGCAACGGTCGATGAGGTTGTGGCTGCGCTCGAGAGGCAAGTGGTGCCAGGCAAAACCAAAGCGATTTTCTTTTCGTCACCACTGTGGCCGATCGGCCAACGCCTGCCCGAGCGCCGTATCGCTGCGTTAGCGCAAAAAGCCGGTGCCATCACGATTGTTGATGGTGCGCATTACAACGGGATGTTTGATCCGCAGTTAGACGAAACCGGAATCGACTTTTTTGCCTTATGCGGACATAAGTGGCAGTGTGGCCCCGGTGGGACCGGAGCACTTTACATTCGTAACAAGAAACTTGCCTCAAACGGCACCGATCTGCCCAAGTTCTTTATTAGCCGCTCGCAGTCTCGCATCGTACCGTTTGATGGCTCGCGCGGCGATTGGGATATCGGCGAAGCGTTGTCCATGTACGGATTTCCTGAGTCTGCAGACTGGCGCGCGTTGGGCGAGGCCTGTGAGTTATGGGATCAGGTGGGTCGTCAACGGATTGAAACGTGGCACTTGCGCTTGGGTGACTATTTTCGTGATCAGCTCGTCGCGGCCTTTGGCGAGTCTGCAGTGTTGGGCGCTCAGCGTGATCCTGCATTGAAATCAGGAATCGTCGCCTTTAATCCTTTTCCAACACAGCAGCAACGTCGGGATGAAAAGTTGAATATCGAGTTTCGCGCGCGTATTTTGAAAGAATATGGTTTTAGGATTTCGGGCCTCGGGGTGGGCAATAACGGGTTGACTCGCAAGCCTGACCCAGAAGCAGCCAAGTTTGCGTCCGGAACAATTCCGAATCGCGACCCGCTAACGTTGGCGCCCGCGCCGATGGATCACCCACAACGGGTAAACGCCTGCGTTTGGAATAATCGTGAGCAGATCGATCGTTTTGTTGCCGCAACCCAGGATTTAGTCAAGAAAATGATTTAGGCCGGTCGGTGACATTTGATCGTCAACGAGCGGCCTAGATTAACTGCTCAACAGCCTTGCAAGACCTGTTGTGTTCAGCCCCCAAACCTGAGGGGTTTTGAAGACAAGTGTGGGCGGTTAAGGGCAGTGACTTAGTCGGGCTTAATGTTGTTTTCTTTAATCACTTTCGCCCAACGCTGAAGCTCTGATTCTGTCCATTTTTGCAGGTCAGCTGGGCTGCTAGCCCTGATGTCCATACCCATGGTTTCGGTGAGTTGCTTGTTTGTCTCTGGCGAACGCAAAACTTTTGCGACCTCGGCATTCAGCTTATCAATAATGGGTTGTGGCGTGCCGGCTGGCGCGAAAATACCCCACCAGGCAAGTGCCGAAAAGCCTTTATAGCCCTGTTCTGCAAGAGTAGGCACGTCAGGCATCGCAGCAGAACGCGTTTCGCCCGTCACAGCGAGTGGACGCATTTTGCCGCTTTTGATGTGCGCGCTCATGACAGCAACCGAACCGATGCCCGAATCGATTTGACCACCTAAAACGTCAGTGACCATAGGGCCGCCGCCCTTGTATGGGATGTGAATAACTTTAAAGTTGCCAGCCTCTTGCACCAACATCATGGTCAAGTGGCCAAGGCTGCCGCTACCGATTGAACCGTAACTCACGGTGTCTGGTTTAGCTTTAGCTGCCGCAACAAAATCAGCAAAGGTTTTGTAAGGTTTGCCCGGCGCTGTTGCCAAGGCCATTGGCGCGGTACCAATCAGCATGACAGGTGCCAAATCTTTCAGCGTGTCGAAGGTCATCTTCGGCAATAAAGAGGGGTTCACGGCATGCGTGTCAAAGACAAAGACAAAGGTGTAGCCATCAGGCGCAGACTTCGCCACATAGCCAGTGCCGATTGAACCCGAGGCGCCGACGCGATTTTCAACGATGAACTGTTGACCCAAGGCGTCGGTCAATTTGGCAGCGATCAAGCGAGCAATTGGGTCTACCGATCCGCCGGGAGGAAACGGTGAAACAAATGTGACAGCCTTGGTTGGCCAGGATTGTGCAAAGGTAGCAGGAGCGAGCGTTGCGCCAAGCAGGGCTAACAAGAGGGGCAAGCCTCGAAACAGATTTGCGATCATAGTAGGGATTCCACGCTAAGATTTAGTCAGTCGAGATTCTCTAATGTAGCGTAAATCGCCTTGGGTCGGTTACTATCCCCGAATAAATCCTTGTTACGTCAACATGCTAAATAAGTACTACAACACTGAGTTAAGCAGATTGCGTAAGCATTCGCTTGAGTTTGCACGGGCCAATCCAGCAATCGCTCCGATGCTTGGTGCGACCTCAACCGATCCTGATATCGAAATTCTGCTGCAAGGTGTCGCCTACCTGAACGGCTTGACGCTGCAAAAGCTCGACGATGAATTTCCTGAGATCGCTCAGGAGTTAGCGGGCATTTTGGTGCCGCAGTTGCTCAGACCTTTGCCGGCAGCCACCATGATGGCCTTTGTCCCGAAAGCAAGGCTCTCCGAGGTCGCGATGATCGCCGCCGGTACAGAGATTGCGTCAACCCCTATTGATGGCGTTTCTTGCGTATTTAGAACAACTGCCGCTTTGCAGGTGCACCCTCTTGCTCTCGATGAGGTAGCATTTACCCAAACCTCAGATGGCGTCAGCACCATTCGTTTAAGCTTTAGTGGGCTTGACTTAGGTAAGGCAGTCGGGATACCTGAAAATTTGCGTCTATTTTTAGCCGACGAACATGAGACGGCCGCTAGTCTGTTTATGTTGTTGCGCCAGAGTGTCAGGGCGATTCGATTGTTAGATGAAGGTGGCCAAGCTGTCTTGCTACCCTCGGCTTTAGCGTTTCCGGGCTTTGACGAGCCTTTGATTCCGTACCCTGACAATGCTTTTCCCGGGTTTTGTCTGCTGCAAGAACTTTTGTTTTTTCCACAAAAATATTTGTTCGTCGAGTTTCAGAACCTTCACAAGAGTCTTGGCGGGTTAAGCGGTAACCGACTTTATATCGAGATCGAGCTAGAAAAAAATTTCGGTGCGACTCCCAACGTTTCGCTAGACAGTTTTCAGCTCAATGTCGTGCCTGCGGTGAACTTGTTTAATCAGCAGGCTGAACCGATTAACCTTACGCACGAGACGACTGAGTATGTCGTGACCCCTGACGGTCGGCAAAAAGCACACTATCAGATTTACTCAATCGATTCTGTCATTGGCATGCGTCAAGGGCAGTCGCAACATAAGCAATATCAGCCTTTTTCTTCTCTGACTTTTAGCAAAAACAGTGCGCAGTCAAGCTTTCGGAGTTCGCTCAGGCCCTCGGCCATCGATGATCGCCTCGATACGCATATTGCCGTGGTGTACCCACCTGGCACCGAACCCAGCAACGAAACACTGTCGATCAAGTTGACCTGCACGAACCGCGGCTTGCCCGAGAAGCTCAAGCTTGGTGATGTGAATCGCCCTACCAATAGTTCACCAGAGCGTTTTTCATTTAAAAATATCACGCCCATCACCGGCGCAGTCGACCCGCCCCATGGTGAAAAACTTTTGTGGGATGTGATTAGTCACACAGTACTGAATGTGCTGTCGCTTAAAGATGCCGATAATCTTCGTGCGTTGTTGCGACTGTATAACTCGTTGCGCACGCATGATCATTCTGCAAAGACGATCAACGAAAGGCAAATAGACGGGATTCTTGAGTTAGTGGTGCGGCCCGAAAATAGGTTGTACCGAGGGATGAACACTCAGGGGCAACATGTTCGCTTGCTCTGTCAAGAAAGTAATTGGGGTAGTCGAGGCTCACTCTATTTGTGGGGTTGCGTGCTGGATAAGTTCTTGGCAAGTTACGCAGGGATCAATGCCTATACTCGTTTTGAGTTAGAGGATAAAACTACTGGAAGTCTATTCAAATGGCCACTACGGCAGGGTCTGAAATTACTGCTTTAAAAGCGCGTTTATTGAAAGAGGGAGACAGATTTTCTTTTTTTCAAGCTAGTCGCCTTTTACGACACATTGGATTAAGCCAAGCTCAACCGGCAGGCGAGGTTAAGGTACGCCCAAATGTTAGTTTGGGCTTTCCTGACCGAGATATCCAAGAGATCACCGAGCGCGCTGAGGGTGGCTATCAATTAACCGTTAATTTTTTAGGGCTGTATGGGGTGTCTTCGCCCATACCCACCTTTTATTCTGAAGAGTTGCTTGACGAACAGCAGCACGGTTTAACTGCGACACGCGACTTTTTAGATATTGTCAGCCAAACGATTTACCCCTTGTTTTTTAGAGCTTGGCTTAAGTCCAAGTCACACTTTCGTATCGTCGAGTTTGGCGACAGTCGGTTACTTGAAGTTTTTTACTCTTTTGTGGGTATCAACCAACCCGAGAAGTATAAAGATCAACCCGGCTTTGAATCGTTGTTGCGCTTCGCCGCACTTTACTCGCAGTCACCGCGTTCGTCGCTTGGCTTGCAGACCATTTTGTCTGCTTGCTACCCTAGCACAAATATTGACCTCGTCGAACAGGATGTTCGAGTCTTAAAGTTGCCGAAGGATCAGCAGTTACATTTAGGGCAACAGTCCACCACCTTAGGCGTCGATACCCACATCGGCCTTGAATTTGCTTGCCGAAGCAGTAATCTGACAATCGTGATGCGCGAGGTAGACGACGCCTTACTGCAGCAATTGCTACCCGGTGGCTACGAACACAGTCGTTTAAAGTTTCTGGTTCAGCACTACTTGATTGACCCACTCAATGTAGCGGTGGATATCTATCTCAAGCAGGCCACTGCACAGCCGATCATCTTGGGGCAGCCAAGCTGGGCAGGCCTCGGGCGCGACGCTTGGCTTGCGCAGCCAAACGAGCCCGAGCAGCTGCGAGTGCGAATAGAGTTTTAGTTTGCGTAAGTGTGCCCAATATTTTTGGTTTTTGGGTGAGGCGTTCGGGGTGAAATTGTTTTTAGAACTGGATGGCTTTAAATTTTTGTTACCTAATAAAATCAGTGTCTTCAGCGACCGGTTGTCGTTAAGGCCGGTTTGACTTCGTTTAACGGCCGACCCTGCTGATTGACTTTTATGCGGTCACCCGGATCATACTTAACCAGCGCAGACTGAACGTTACCGTTGAAACGGTAGGTGATGCGGTAGTTCGGCGCCTCAGTATAGGTGGGGCCGCCAGGGGCACAAACCGTTTGGACATAAAACTTTTGCTCGGCTACGAGGCTGCCTGGTTTAGGGGTCGCCAGCAAGGGATCGGCCGGCACAAGCAATTGCGTGACAAAAAAACCAATGCCGCCTGCGAGTAAGATGGTTGGAAGGACCAAAGACGCTGCAGCGAATGAGGTCGTGTAGCTTGCGGCCTTCGTTGCGACGGCATTGGCAAGGGGTATACCCACCACAATGCCTGCAGAGCCACCAATTGTGGCGATCCGATTCTTTTCAAACCAAGTTTTATCATCTTCTTGCTGTTGGGCGACCTGTTGCGACGTCAGGACGGTCTGCCGGCAGACTTCGGGGCCTGTGCGGCTTTTTTCGGTTTCATGAGTGACAGACAGGACAGTCGCGTTATAGACACCCTCGTGTTGAGCGTTGGCGTTGCTAAAAAACAACGCCAATGGGCCCATTGTGAGCAAAGTCAAACAAAGCGCCGCCGCTGCCCGGCATGGATGAGAAGCTAAAGAAAACATCTTAAAAACTGGTCGAAAGCAATTAAGCAGGTTAAAATTTAACTATATTTCAAGCAATTACAGCATTTACTTGATATATTCGTTAAGGTTGTGGAGCGAGTGCGAATGCTAAATCGATTGGTGAATAGTATCTTGCTTTTATTAAGCTTGTCCTTACTGTCTGGCTGCTCTTGGCTAAATTCTTCCTTGGGCGGTAACACAATGAAAGACGCCAAGGCAGAGGTTGAGTGGCCATATGCCAAAGAGGCCATCTTGGTCGACATGGTGGCAGATATTGATTTGAATTTTTATTCAAATCAACCGCATACCTTGGTACTGGGCGTAGTCCAAGTCGCAGACGCTAAAGTGTTTGTTGATTGGCTAGCCAAGCCCGAAGCTGTTCTTAAGACTCTCGTGAGCGGTAAAGCCGCAACAGAGGTGCTGAAGTTTGAACGCTATGTGGTGAGTCCGGGTAAAAAAACTGCATTAAAGATTGATCGTGTGCAAGAAGCCAAGTTTGTAGGTTTCGTAGCTGGGTATTACCAATTTAATGATCTTCAAGCTGCGCGCCTTTTCAAAATACCGCTCAATGTTCGAACCTCAGGGATCATCACCACCTCGTACAAGGCAGAGCCTGCCGTGCTGGCGCTGAGGCTGTTTTTAGGCAGCGATCGGATTGTGAACGCCGAAAGTCTAACGTATGACTTTGAGAAGAAAATGGTGGTTGAGACGGTACCTCTCGACTCGTCGAAACCGGAGGTTAGTTTGACCGACGGCCGGGTCGGTGAGGCGAAAGCCTCTGCAGAAGCTGCGATGAAACTAACGGATTAGAGATAAGAAGCGAGGCATCATGGATTTCAGAAAAGGTACGTTTTGGCATCAAGGTCTGTTCTTGCAGCCACAGCACTTTCAGCGCTTTGACCTGAATCAGCAGTTTTATCGTAAACCGCTCTACGAGGCGGTGAGCCCGTATTTTTGGGGTGTTGGAAACCTTGTTGTGGCGTCAGAACTGTTAACCGCCCGCGCTTTTGAAGTTCGTGCGGCAAACCTAATTTTTCAAGACCAAACGTATATCGAATTTCCAGGTAATGCGGTGATTAGCAGTCGGTCATTTGACAAAGTGTGGGCGAAGAGCGATGTCCCGTTGAGAGCATTTTTAGGGCTGAGAAAACTTTCGATGGTTTCGCCTAACGTCACGGTCGTTGACTCGTTAGCTGATGTTGGGGAGGTCACTACGCGTTTTGTGAGCCTAGGGCAGGCCGAGACCATGCCGGACCTTTACGCTCAGGGCCCTAGCGCAGAGGTGCGCACTCTAGTGCATGTGGTCAAGGTTTTTTTTGAGCCTGAGCTGGAAACTTTAGATGACTACGATTTGATTCCTGTGGCAGAGCTCGTGCGCGATATCGATACGGTTCGCTCGGTATCGCGTATCGCTCCGCCCTGTTATGCACTGTCGGGGTCGCAGTTGCTCAGCGATGTCCTAAACGACATCCGCGATGACATGGCAGGGCGCTTGCGCCAAATTGCAGAATATAAGCTTCCGCGCGACATGCAGCGCGACGAGCTAGATCCAGATTTTTTGATGTTGTTGCAGGCGGTGCAGGCGTTAAATCGTTTGGTACCGTCGCTTGTTCACTTGGCTGAAACGCGCCAGATTCACCCTTGGACCGTCTATGGTTTCTTGCGTGTGTGTGTCGGTGAACTTAGCACCTTTTCTGACCGAACAGATGTACTGGGACGTCAAAATCCGAAAGATGAGGGGATTCCGCCCTACGATCACCTCAACCTAGGGGCTTGTTTTCTGGCTGCGCGCCAATTAATTAGCCAGTTGCTAGGTGAGATTTCAGTGGGTCCGCAGTTTCATGCTTACTTTGATCCGAGAGATGTCTTTTCGGTTGCTGTCCTGCCTGCGGATTTCTTTGGCGACCGCCATCGTTTTTACTTAGTGACAAAAACCGCTTCGAATAATGATCGCCTGTCACAAGATTTTCTTGCAACTGCCCGTTTGGCCTCACCGTCCGAACTGCCCGCGTTGATAGATCATGCCTTGCCGGGCATCGACTTGATTGAAGTGCTCAGCCCGCCTCAAGGCTTGCCGCAGCGCCCCAACACGCGTTACTACCGCGTTGAGCAAATCAGCGCTGCCTGGGAGACTGTTGAAAAAGAGGGGGAACTGGCGATGTTCTGGCCAACAGCACCGGAAGACTTGCGTGTTGAAATAGTCGTGCTGCGAGGCTGACGGATGAGGCTTTCAGATTTTTTTATGCCCTTGATGGCCTACGCACAATCGTTTGAGACCGCGACAGCGGGCTCACCCGAAGACGTCGCTGCTAGTATCGACGGCCTCATTGAGCGAGCTAGCGCACAGGCGCTCAATGCCGGCTTAGATGTGCAGCTGTTTCATCAAGGTTTATTCCCGATCGCTGCTTGGGTAGACGAGCGCATCTCGCGTCGCAAGATTTGGGCGAGCCCCATGGCTTGGCAACCCTATTTATTGCAACGCCGATACTTTAAAACCGCAGTGGCAGGACAAGAATTTTTTGAGCGGCTTGAGGCCTTGACGGCCGACGAAGCGCCAGTGCGAGAGATTTATTTGTTGTGCCTGTGTATGGGGTTTGTTGGTCGTTATAGTGCAGCAGCCGACAGCGCCGAGTTGTCGCAGTTGAGACTAGACCAATATCGGTTGGTGCTCGAGGCAATTGGGGCGTCTACCGAGGGTGCTGAGTTGCGGCTATTTCCGATGGCGTACCGTACCGGAGATATGAATAAGTCGAGTCGAACCAGTCACTGGCCGCGCTGGTTGCGTCCGACGATGATTTTAGTGGTGGTGGTTCCTGTCGGGTTAATCATTCTGTTAGGCCTGTCCTTGGATGCAGAGCTTGCCAGTTGGGTTCGGGCATTTCGTCGTTCAATTTACCTATGAAAGCACTCTTCAGTTTTCTCTTCAAATTGTTTTTGCTCCTGGTGCTGGCCTTGCTTTGTTGGGGCATCTCGCTCGTTCTAGAGTGGCCTCTTTGGACCAGTCTAGTGATGTTTGTCTCGGTCATCGCGATGCTCTTGGTTTTCAAGTTGCTTCGACGGTTATGGATTACGACGCGGGCACGTGTCAGGCTCTCTCAGTCAGAGCTCGTTGCACGCAAGGGGGCTGGCAAAGAAGCGACACTCTTTGATCTGACCGACAAATGGAAGCAGGCAATCGAGCTGTTGCGTAAGTCGCGGCTGAAACGCTTTGGCAATCCTTTGTATGTGCTACCTTGGTATATGGTGGTGGGAGAGGCGGGTTCGGGGAAAACAACGGCCATCACCCGCTCGAGCTTGGTCTCGGTCGTAAAAAATATCTCGCAAACAGAGCCAATCAAACAAACGGGCGACTTTGAGTGGTGGTTTTTTAGTAAGGCGATCGTAATCGATACGGCCGGTCGCTATGTTTCTCCAGATGCGCTCGACTCCGACCAAGCCGAATGGGAAAAAATCCTCGGCTTGTTGGTCAAGTATCGTCCCCGAGACGGACTTGATGGTTTAGTTGTTGTGATTGATGCGGACCGACTGTTAAGCAACGATAGTGATTTGCTCAACAGACGTGGCCGTGCTTTGCGCGAGCGTGTCGATCAGCTGATTCGACTATTTGACAAACGTTTTCCAATCTACGTGCTAGTCACAAAGTGCGATTTGATTCCTGGTTTTAATCAATGGTGCGACACGTTGCCCGAGTCTGAACTTGAGCAGGCGATGGGTTATGTTGGAAAGGTCAGACAAGGGGATGGCGCCGAGGGTGATTTCGTCGGCGTGGCGATGGCGCAGGTGACAGAGCGCCTGAAGCAACTGCGCCTGGATATGGCAGTCAAGGGGGTCGAACTCTCGGCCGACGCGCTGACGTTTCCTTCAGAAATCGAACGCCTGCGCCCTGGATTACACGGGTTTTTGACAGCTAGCTTTGGCAACACTCCGTATTTAGAGCAGCCGCTGTTGCGCGGTATTTTCCTCAGCAGTGGCCGTGCGACAGGTACAGCAGTGCCGGGCATGTTACGTGACTTGTTGCGACCGGCAGCCTCACGCGCGCCTCGCGAGACGGGCGTGTTTCTACACGATTTTTTCGGCGACATTCTCGCGCGCGATCGCGGGCTGTTTTTGGCAACCCAGATCGTTCATCGCTGGCGACAAGTGACGCGCAACCTTGCACTGGTGACCTGGTGTGCCGTCGTGGTGGCCGCGTTTGGTTTTATCTTGATGTCTTACGTGTCAACGAAGCACACGTTGGTACAAATTGAGCGTGCCTTTCCGAAAGATCTGGGAGATGGCTCACAGGATGTCTCTCAGGCAAGGCAGCGTTTGGCTGCGATGCGCCAAGTGGTTGATCTTGTTCTTGATCACGAAAACAACTGGCAGTCTCGCTGGCTTGCGTTTACTCCCGAGGTCAACGCACTGGAAAGGGATCTTAAGGCTGCTTATGTTGCGACGGTCAAGATTTTTCTGTCCCGCCAGAGTGCCTACGGCGATCGCTTTAACAAACTACTCGTCGACCAAAACTCGCCGCTCTATGCCGATGCAATCCTTACCATCACGCGTAACTACAACAAGAGTCAGGCAAGTTTGCGTGGAGCCAGCAGCTACGACCAGTTGCTGAAAATGCCTGGTACGCCTTTGGAGGTCTTGCAGGCGCTTGATTCGGTGCTGACCCCAGAGGTCAAGGCTGGCTTTGACCGGATGGTGAGCGCGTATTTCGCCTGGGACGACCTGGATGATGATCTGGTTGGTGGTTCTCCGTTGGATTTGGAGACGCTGTCTAAAGCGGTGTTCGCCCCAGGGCAGATGCCGTGGTTACTCTCTTGGGCGGATACACGAAGCGGTATACCCGCGGTGACGCTCAATGAGTTTTGGCTGCCGGGCTCGCTGAGTTCAAGTGGTGTAAAAATTCGGCCTGCATTCACGCGTGCGGGCGAACTGCGCATTCAAGAGTTTTTGCAAGAGCTCTCACGGGCTTTCAAAGATTCGCCTGAATTTGTTGCGAAACGTAAATCTTTTGAGTCTTGGTACCAAGCCGAAAGATTCAACGTGTGGTACACCTTTGCCTCGACTTTTTCAGAAGGCGACACGCTGCTCGTCAGTGAGCAGCTCTGGCGTGAGATGGTTCGTCGTGTGAATAAAGACAACAGTCCGTACTACACGCTCATTGGTCGCTTGCGCAGCGAGTTCGAGGCAGTGCCTCAGGCGCAATTGCCAAGATGGTTGTTATTTGCTCGAGATTTCAGTGCATTCAGGCGGGATGCGCAAAGTTCTGGCCCACTTTCGCGGGCGACCACGGCGGTGGGAGTTTTTAATACTATTGGTGGCCGCGCCATTCAAGACTCGGTGCAAACTCGGTCGGTGTCACCTTTGCCCAATCAAATGAGCCGAGCGCTTGGCACCATCGAGGCGTATCGAAAATTCATTAATGATTTTGATGTGGCGGCAGCTGAGGCGATCGAGGGCGAGGGAAAAAGTTACCAGATAGCGGCAGATTTTTTCTCTTTTGGGGTCGATCCCAACACTAAAACTTCTAGTTTACGGGCACTGCAAGATACGTTTGCCGAGTTTCGCAAGCGCTCGGGTTTTGAAGCCCCAGATGATGCGGTGTTATGGCCGCTCGTTAGCGGCCCCTTGCATTTACTGATTAAGTATGTGACCGAACAAGCCTCGTGTGGTGTGCAACGAGACTGGGAAAAGACAGTACTCTGGCGCACTCAGGCAGCGGTGAGTGCCAAAGAGGTTGGCGAACAGCTTTTTGGTCAACAAGGCTCGGTGTGGGCCTTTGCTAACGGCCCAACCAAGCCGTTCCTTCAACAGAAAGGCGGGCAGTTTTTACCGATCAAAGCCTTGTCTCACGATAAGTTGGTGGGGTATGAGTTTCCGTTTCAAGGCGATTTTGTGCCGTTTTTGAATCGCTCGATCGGTGTGCGTGTTGAGCAACTCGTCAAAGATCAGCGAGCAGAAAGCGCTAAAGGCAAGTCGGTTAAGTTGGCGATTACCTCGCGTCCAATCGGCGTCAATGCGAGTGCTAAAGTTAAGCCTTATGCGGCAATTCTGTCGATTCAATGCGCAAACGAAGAAATAGTATTGAATAACTTCAACGTGCAGGCAAACGATACGGTGACTTGGTCGCCCGATTTGTGCGGCGACGTTGCGTTACAGATAAAAATTGAAAGTCTGTCATTGATCCGTCGCTATCCCGGTGCTCTAGGTTTGGCCCGTTTTATTGAAGAATTTCAAGATGGAGAGCGCATTTTTACACCCGAAGATTTTCCGGCACTGCGAGAAAAGCTCGAGGGTCAAGACGTGCGCTCGATCAATGTGCGCTACGACTTTGTGGGGCAAGAAGCTTTGTTGAAATTGGCCTCTGACTACAGCCATCTGGCGGAAGTGTCGATGCCGACTGTGACAGCAGGTTTGTCAGCACGCAGGCAGTTGAATATTCCTGAGCGAGTTGGGCAGTGCTGGCTTGGCGGACGTCCGACGTCTGTTCAGATGGACCTGCCACGCATGATTGAGCAACGCGTTGCCTCACTCGTTGATGCCCCGTTGCCAGCAACCTCGTCGACCGTGACGCCTCCGCCGCCAGCAGTCGCGGCCCCTGTGCAAGAGAAGCCTGAAGTGACAAGCAGTCCGCCAGTTTCGGTTCAGCGGGCGACGACGCGCAGTCATGTCATAGTGTCGGGCGATACGCTTTCTAAGTTAGCGCTTAAATACCAGGTCGATGTGAAAACATTGATGAAAGCAAATGGGCTAACAAGCGATCTAATTAGACTAGGGGAAACCCTCAAAATCCCTGCGCAATAATGAGTAACCGTCAGTATTTGCGAGCATTGCGAGAAAGACTACCGTAATCTTTTTCGATCTTGCGTTACCGTCTCTCTAATGGCACACTTTGCTCGCATCCTAATTGTGCAGTTTCGGGGTGTTGAGATTGCATTTTAGTCGCTCGGAATATCCGAGCACCTTTAGACCTTAGGAGAATAATGATGGCTACTGCCGGTTCAGTTGCACCAAAAGAGAGAATCAATATTACGTATAAGCCAGCAACGGGTGATGCACAGGCTGAAGTCGAATTGCCTCTAAAGTTGTTGGTAGTCGGTGACTACACCCAGCGCGCAGATGATCGTCCGGTCGAAGAGCGGGCACCAATCAATGTTGATAAAGACAACTTCCAAGAGGTGCTCAAGGCTCAGAAACTGTCACTCGACATGAGCGTCCCCAATCGCCTGCAAAGCGAGAATTCGGACGAGAGCCTTGCAGTGAGCATGAAATTTGAGTCGCTCTCCGATTTTGAACCCGATGCGATTGTTGAAAAAATCCCAGAACTTAAAAGCATCCTCGAACTTCGCGAAGCATTGAAGTCCCTGAAGGGCCCTCTGGGTAATGTCCCTGACTTCCGGAAAAAGCTTCAGGCTCTTGTCAGTGACGAGGGCAGTCGTGCAAAGCTGTTGGCTGAGCTTGGCCTAGACAAAAAGTAATCCATTCAAACTCCAAAGCATACAAAAAAGCGAGAATTTCGATGAGTGAAGAACAAGCAAAAGCTCAAGGCGCCGCGTCCGGCGCGGCTGAGTCCGGCTCTTTGATTGATCAGTTGCTAGAGACAAGCAAGATTCGTCCTGGCGACGACTCATACTCCATCACTAAACAGGGTATTGAGTCTTTTATTGGAACTCTACTTGACCCCACGCGCTCGACCGACCGAATCACAGCCGCCTTGGCGGATGAGTTGATCGCTGAGCTCGATAAAAAGCTAAGCCGTCAAGTGGATCAGGTGTTGCATAACCCCGCATTTCAAAAGCTAGAGTCTGCCTGGCGCTCGCTTAAGTTTCTGGTCGACCGTACAGATTTTCGTGAAAACGTAAAAATCCAAGTGATGAACGTTTCGAAAGAGGATTTGTTGAGTGATTTTCAGGATTCGCCAGAAATCACGAAATCAGGTTTGTACAAAAACGTCTATACCGCTGAATTTGGTCAGTTTGGTGGTCAACCTTTCGGTGCGATCGTATCAAACTACGAGTTTGGGCCCGGGACACAAGATGTGGCGCTGCTGCAATATGTTGCCAGTGTGGCAGCCATGGCGCACGCACCGTTTATCGGGGGGGTCAGCGCATCGTTCTTTGGCCTCGACGACTACGCAAAGTTGCCAGATCTAAAAGATTTGTCTGGTATTTTCGAAAGCCCCACCTATACAAAATGGCGTGGTTTCCGTGAAAGTGATGACGCTCGTAATGTCGCACTCGTTATGCCGCATTTCTTGTTGCGCACGCCGTACGGTGTCGATACCGTGCCCGCAAAAAAATTCGCCTACAACGAAGATGTAAGCGGCGGCAACAATAGCTTTATGTGGGGTAACGCATCGTTCGCCTTTGCGTCGCGTCTGACTGCCAGCTTTGCCCAGTACCGTTGGGCTGCCAATATCATTGGGCCTCAGGGCGGTGGTGCGGTTGAGAACTTGCCGATTTACAACTACGAAGCAATGGGCGAGATCCAAACCAAGATCCCCACTGAAGTATTGATCTCTGAGCGTCGTGAGTTTGAGCTGGCAGAGCAGGGTTTTATTGCTTTGGCCATGCGCAAAAATAGCGACAATGCGGCGTTCTTTTCAGCGAACTCTTGCCAGAAACCCAAGTTTTTTGGCAACTCAAAAGAAGGCAAAGAAGCAGAGACTAACTACAAGCTCGGAACGCAGTTGCCCTACATCTTTGTGGTCAATCGCTTAGCGCATTACATCAAAGTGCTGCAGCGTGAAAACATTGGTACCTGGAAAGAGCGTGGCGATCTTGAAACTGAACTCAATAATTGGATTCGCCAATATGTTGCGGACATGGATGCTCCCGGCCCTGAGGTGCGAAGCCGTCGCCCACTGCGTTCAGCGGTGATCGAAGTCAATGACGTAGAGGGTGATCCAGGTTGGTATCGTGTATCAATGCGCGTGCGCCCGCACTTCAAGTACATGGGCGCTTCGTTCACGCTGTCGTTGGTCGGAAAGTTAGACAAGAGTTAAGGGTTTTGCTGAGGCGTACCAGATTCGACGGGTATTCCTCAGCGTAAGGCGGCAAAAATAGCAACACCATCTGTATTGCACTTTTACTTTTTAAACAAATCAACTGGAGTGAAAAATGCCAACACCAATGTTTTTAACCGTAACAGGCAACACGCAGGGCGCTATCGACGGAAGCTGTACGATTAAAGGGCATGAAAACACCATGCTCATCCAAGCCGTTGAGCACATGATCGAAATCCCCAAGTCACCACAAACAGGCTTGCCGACAGGTAAGCGCGTGCACGGTGCCTTAACGCTGACGAAAGAGCTCGATAAAGCTTCGCCCAAACTTTTTCAGGCGTTGACCTCTGGTGAGCAATTAAGTAGTGTCAAGCTGTCGTACTACCGTATTTCTCCAGCGGGTAAAGAAGAGCTCTATTACACAACTGAGCTCAAAAATGCCATCATCACCCACATCCATACTTGGGTGCCAAACTGTCTGGATCCCGCCAATAAAACCATGGGTCATATGGAAGATGTCGCGTTTACCTACGAGACCATCGTTGACACCTGGACGCCTGATGGCATCGAGGCAGAAGATTCATGGAGTTCACCCAAAGCCTAAGTCTTTGAGCAATCGAGGTCATTGAGTGATTAAAGAAAGATTGCTTGAAAGACTGAGTCGACAGGAGTTGCCCAATCTAAGTGATCGGCGATCTCCTGAAGACTTGGTCAAGGCATCCATTCAGCGCTATCTTTCACGTCTGCTCAATGTGCGTCGCGGATCGGTACCGGTTGACGCTGAGTACGGGCTTCCCGACATGTCAAACATCGCTGGCTCGTTTGCGGTTGGCTATGTGAGTGACATACAGCGAGAAATACTGATTCAGATTGACCGTTACGAAAAGCGACTGCTCAAACCTACAATTCAACAGGTAGTGGAAGAGCGCGAAGTCATCACGCTCAAGTTTATTCTGACCGGAGAAATAGACCTAAGCGTCGGCTTAACCGCCGTGGCAAAAGAGTTCTCAATGTTTTTGCGGATCGACTCTGCTGGGCAAGTCCGCGTGGAACTTGCGAATGGCCTTTGATCAGATTTACGCAGCCGAATTGGCGAGATTGCATAGTTTAGGTCAAGAGTTCGCCACCGAAAATCCAACTATTGCGTCTTATTTATCAGGGGGCAGTGGCGACCCCGATGTCGAAAGGCTGTTGCAGGGCTTTGCCTTCTTAACGGCAATGGTTCGGCAAAAAATGGACGACGAGTTGCCTGAGTTCATCGGTGACGTGGTCTCTTTAGTTGGACCTGATCTCATTAATCCGTTGCCCGCCGCCACAGTACTCGCCTTGAGCGCAAGCGGTAAATTGCCAGAGGGATATGGGGTCAAGGCCAATACACCCTTCGCGTCGGTACCTGTTCAAGAGACCGCATGTCAGTTCTCAACCTCTTGGCCACTTGTGATACAGCCGATCAACTTAACGGCAGTGAATTTGCAGGCGCTTAGCAGAAATCGCTCGACACTGACGCTTGAACTTGAGATTCAGGGCCAACCACTCAGCCAATGGTCTGGCAATTCTTTGTCTCTTTATTTGTCGAGCCCCTACCCAGAGGCCACCACACTTTTGATGGGGCTCAGACGGCATCTCAGCCAAGTCTCGGTGCGCAACGTAGGGCAAGTCGATAACCAGCCTCTATCCTTAGCGTTTGGTGGCTTAGACCCTTCGCAACATCTGTTCTCCACACATCGCTCCATTGCGCCGCATCTGCAATGGATTCGTGAGGTCTTGGCATTTCCTGAGCGGGCTTTCTTCATTCAGCTTCAAGACTTTGACAACTGGACCACGCGCGGTAGCGGTCGAGAATTTGTGATTGAGTTTGAGTTTGACTTGCCGGCCGCAAAATTACCCAAACCAACTTTGTCACACTTCACGCTCAATGCGGTGCCCGCAGTCAATTTGTTTGAGGCCTTCGCGAATCCGATTGAGGTGACGCATCTTAAAGAAAGTTATAGGCTTGAACCGATGGGTTACGAGTCGGGTCGGGCGGTGGTGCATGATGTGACGACAGTGACTGGTCGCATACAGGGCCAATCTGAAGAAAAGTATTACATGCCAACGACTGATCTTTTGGTTGAAGATGACGCGTTGAAGTATCAAGTCATTGCCAGTAATAGCGTCAAGCGCAGTGCGTTTGAGCAACATATTCGACTACCCCTTAACAAGAGTCTTGATCTCACAAGGCGTGAAACCTTATCAATCAAGATGCGCTGTACCAATGGCCGATTGCCAGAGAGCCTGCGACTTGGCGAGATCTCTTTGCGTACGACCGAATCGCCCGAAAAAGTCACAGTCAGAAACGTGACCCTGCCAACGGGTTGGTCGTTGCCGGCACTCGGGGTGGACGCCATGTGGAAAGTCGTGGCGCACGCACGCCTAAATTTGCAGGCCTTTGCTGAAATTGAAACTCTTAAAGAATTGTTGTCAATGTATCTGCCCGAGGGTGGCGGAGACCCTGGGCGTTTGACAGCCGCACGGCGCCGGATTGCGGGAATCGAGGAGGTGTCCTTGCTGAGCGACACTCGTCTCGTGCGCGGCAGCCTCGTGCGTGGTTATATCGTTCGGCTGAAACTGAGGCTTGATTATTATGCGAGCGCTGGCGACCTCATGTTATTTGGTGAGTTGCTGTCACCATTTTTTGCTGGGCTCGTAGGATTAAATTCGTTTGTCACTCTCGTGGTGGCAGACCCTGTAAGCGGAGAGCAGTTCGAATGGCCCACCTTGCTGGCACCGGACTTGATGCTGTAGTCGCATTTTTTGCTAAAAATTACGCACAGCTGGATTTTTTTCAGATGGCGCGCTTGCTGTCGCACGCGCTTCAGCAAGACGGGTTGGCGCAAGGAATCGAGGCCTCGCCAGAAGAGTGGGAGACTCGTCTGACCGAGGTGCTTAGAGTACGTCCAACCTTGTCTCTGGCCTTTCCAGAGCACGATCTTTCTAGTATCGAAAAACGCCGCGACGGAAAAATCCAAGTCGAGGCCGGTTTTTTTGGACTGTATGGCGTTACATCACCCTTGCCATACTTTTACACGGAAGGCCTGATGCAGGCCAGCCAACAAGGGCGAACCAGTGCGCGTGGCTTGTTAGACATGTTTCACTATGCTGCCTATCCGCTGTTGATCAAAGCATGGACTAGGCATCGTAATTTGACGGGGTTGCAGCAAGGTTTTACTGATCGTCAGCTTACCCGTCAGACCAGTTGGGTCGGGTTGGTGGGTCATGCGGCCCGTAAGCGTTTCGATCAATGGCCGCGAATCGTGCATCTTGCACCACTGCTGTCCACCGTTCATCGTTCAGCGAGTGGTTTGCAATCGCTGGTGAATTGCATCGTTCGCTCTGGCACGACCAAGGTCTACCCCTGTGCACCCACTCGCATGCGGGTTCCTGCGCGGGCGCGTTTATGCCTGGGGCGTGTTTCGCATCAGTTAGGGAGTCAGGCCGTTTTGGGAAACACCCTAATTGATCGTAGAAATAATGTTTCGATTGTTTTGCAAGGCCAAGTCACTGCTGATATCGAAGCGGTTGTTCCTGGCGGCAAGCTGTATCCGCTTTTGACACAGTCGTTGCAATTATTTGCGCTAGACAATTTACGCATTCGTTTTAAAGTTGAACGCCAACCAACCCCTCAACCGTTGGGTATGGCGAAATTAGGCTTGGGCGCCTCAATTGGGAAAGCAGGTCCAATCGGTGGTTTTTCATATTTTGTTAATTAATCCAGACAGACTGTGAGCTGGCTGGCTGTCGATTCGTCTTAAGGAGAATGCAATGCAGGTAGTTGAATTTGCACCGCTAGTGAGCAGACTGAACACGAGTTGTCGTGGCGCCCTTGAAAATGCTGCCGGTACATGTTTAAGCCGCACGCATTATGAGATCACTGTTGAGCACTTGATGGCCCGTCTGCTTGAAGATCCAATGGGTGATATTCAGCTGATCCTTAAACAAGCAGGAATCGATCCGGGGCGCGTGATGCGAGCGTTGGATCAAACCATCGAGTCTTTTAAGACGGGTAACGGTGGTAAGCCCCAATTTTCACCGCTGTTGCCTGAGCTGTTTGCTGATGGCTGGTTGATTGCCTCGGTTGAACTGTTTGAAAACCGTATTCGTTCGGGTGCGCTTTTTGCTGCCTTTATCTCGCGCTTGTCGTTTTACGGTATCGACTCGTACACCAAACTGCTTGACGGCCTGAACAAAGAAAAAGTGATGGGGCTCTTGGGCCAAGTCGCTTCAGCATCGCGCGAAGCTGGCGAGTCAGGCCCAATGGGCAACGAGACGGGCTCTGGGGCAGGCGCCGCCCCTCAAGGCGACAAAGCGGGTAGTGCGCTACAAAGATTTTGCGAAGACTTTACCGCCAAAGCTCGTGCCGGCAAGATTGATCCCGTGTTTGGACGTGACCCTGAAATCCGTCAGATGGTTGATATCTTGGCGCGTCGCCGCAAAAACAATCCGATTTGTGTGGGTGATCCTGGTGTTGGTAAAACGGCCGTCATTGAAGGCTTGGCCGTACGCGTGATTGAAGGTGATGTCCCTGATATTCTGAAAGACGTCACTATTTTAGGGTTGGATATGGGGGCGTTAGAGGCTGGTGCAGGCGTCAAGGGTGAGTTTGAAAATCGCTTGCGTGGCGTGATCAACGAGATCAAAGCCTCGACCAAACCGATCTTATTGTTTATTGATGAGGCACACACGCTGATTGGCGCCGGTGGCGCTGCGGGAACCAACGATGCAGCAAATCTTCTGAAACCCGCGCTCGCACGTGGTGAGTTGCGTACGATTGCCGCAACCACCTGGAGCGAGTACAAAAAATATTTTGAAAAAGACCCTGCGCTCGCACGTCGTTTTGAATTGGTGAAACTTGACGAGCCCTCGGTCGAAATGACCGTGCAGATTTTGCGCGGCTTGAAATCGCGCTACGAAGAAGTGCATCAAGTGATCGTGCGCGACGATGCCTTGCATGCAGCGGCAGAACTGTCGCATCGCTATATTACGGGTCGGCAGTTACCCGATAAAGCCATCGATTTGTTTGATACCGCTTGTGCGCGTATCAAAGTGAATTTGTCGTCAAAGCCAGATTTTATTGAAGACCGTGAACGTAAGTTGCAAATGCTTGAGCGCGAAAAGCTGGGTTTATTACGTGATCAGGATAACGGTGTCGGTGTTGATCTCGAACGTTTAGCTGCGATTGCTACAGAACAAGCGAGTATCACCGAGACGTTAGTTGGTTTGCAGGCGCGTTTTGACAAAGAGTTGCAGGCGGCACGTACGGTAGTCAGTTTGCGTCAAGAACGTGCGCAGTTAAAAAAGGGGCAAGCGGCGCAAGCCTCTGCCGCTGCAGCGGGCGCGACCCCAGTGCCTGCCACAACCACAGCGGATGGTGTCGCGGCACCAGCGAGCACTTCAGGTGATGCTGCAACGGCGACTGTCACTCCCGCAGCAAATGAACAAACTGCAGCGCCACGCACGCTCGGCCAAGTTGAGCAAGAGGTTCACGAAGCTGAGGCTGTGCTCACTGACTTACAGAGTAAAGAAAAGCTCGTCTTTATCGAGGTGGCGCCCGATACGATCGCCAAGGTCGTATCAGACCGTACCGGCGTGCCCTTGGGCAAAATGATGCGTGATCATGCCGCGAGTGCGTTGGCGCTTGAGCAGTCTTTAGAGGCCAGAATTAAAGGTCAAAATCACGCGATTGCTGCGATCTCTGAAGTGTTGAAGTCGGCAAGCTCGGGCTTGCGTGACCCAGACCAACCAATGGGTGTGTTTTTGCTGGCGGGCCCCTCGGGTACCGGCAAAACCGAAACGGCGTTGTCGGTGGCGGACATGATGTTTGGTGGCGAGCAGTCGATTGTCACGATCAACATGAGTGAGTTCCAAGAGAAGCATACCGTGAGCCGTTTAGTGGGTTCTCCTCCGGGCTATGTTGGGTATGGTGAGGGCGGTGTGCTGACCGAAGCGGTGCGTCAGCGTCCCTACACAGTTGTGCTGCTTGATGAAGTTGAAAAAGCGCACCTTGATGTGGTGAATTTGTTTTACCAAGTGTTTGACAAAGGGATTTTGTCCGACGGTGAAGGGCGTGAAATTAACTTTAGAAATACAGTTGTATTTTTGACGTCAAATCTAGCCCTAGATGTCATCACTGAATTGTGTTCTGGGGATGAACGCCCTGATCCCTCGGTGGTGATGGCGGCAGTGCGCCCCATCTTGTCAAATCATTTCAAGCCTGCGTTGTTGGCGCGCATGACGGTGATACCGTTCTACACCTTACCCAAAGACGCGCTGCGTGGCATTGTTGATCTGAAGCTTAAGAAGGTCATCAATCGTATGGCTGCAAACAACAAGATTGCGCTTGAAATTACTACGCCTGCACGTGAGGCCGTGACAGCGCGTTGTACCGAGGTTGAAACTGGCGCGCGTAACATCGACTTTATCTTAAAGGGTACGGTTTTGCCTCTGCTTTCAAATAGTCTGCTCGAAAGCATGGCAAAAAATACCAACCCCTCGAAAGCGAAATTGGATGTTGACGCCGCCGGCGAATTCGTCGCGACTTTTTCTTAAGGACGAGACATGGCAGACAAATGCGCGTGGGTGATTGCGTGGGGTGAGGGGGTAGATCCGGCCGCTCAGATCATTGCAGGCGCCGCTCGACAATACGGCCTGAATGTGAAGGGGCAGCACTGGCCTGAAAAAGAAAAGCAGGCCTGGCTGGCGTCGGCCAAAGAGGCGGCCGATGCGCAGACTGCTGTCATCCTTCTTGTGACGACGCATGCTGTGTATGCGCAACCCGAGAATCGGCGTGCCTTAGCGTTGTTTCGTTTGCGGCTGCAAAGTTTGTTAAATCGACAGGTCGATGGTGTCGTTCTGCTGCAAGGCCCGCCCCCTGCTGAGCCTTCGCCTGAGTTGTTTGGTACCGCGGTGTTAGGTGATTGGATGGTGGTGGGGCCAACCGACAAGTGGGTTGCGCGAGCTGTGGCACGGGCGCACGCACCAAGCAAGTTGTCGTTGCCCTTGCGACTCTCTGTCTATGCCGAAGAGCGTTTGGGGGTTTGGCTTGAGTTGCGCCCTCGCACAACCGAACCGGTGCAGGGTTTCATTGCAGGGGTATCAGGCACCGGAGCCGACATTACCTTTCATGCGGTCGGCCTCAGCGGGCGCTTGCCTGACAAATCAGTGAACGAATACGAGCTGCGTGGGCTTAAGTTTGAGACTGAAGGTGTTGCCTTTAACGCCTGGGGCTTGCAAAACACGATCACACCAGAACAAAGTTATTTTATTCGTCTAGAGGGTGAGCCTGATGTATTAGCGTTTGGCGCCTTACCTGGCGGCGAAATTTCGGAGCTTGAATTTGTTAGATTGGCTTGAAGGCCCGGCAGTTGCTGCAACGTTACGCCGAGTGAAAGAGCTGGGTGCGCCGGTGGTTGGCCTGCGCATGCGCAATGCAGATTGCAGCGGCGAGCAGTTGAGCAGAATCATTCTGGCGCAGGCTGAATTTGAAGATGTAAAGTTTGATGGCGCTAACTTAGACAACGCCGTGTTTACAGATGCAAAAATGAACCGTGTTAGTTTTTCTGGGGCGAGCTTGAATCAGACAAAGTTTTTTAAGACTCAATTTAGGGACTGCAGTGCGAGAAAGGTTCAAGGGTTTCGTTTATCCATTTTGCATAGCGAGTTAGATGGCTTTGATGCGCAAGACGGGCAATTTACTGAGGCACGATTTGTTGAAAGCACGTTTAGAGGGGTGAATCTAAGTCGAAGCAACCTCGATACTGCAGTGCTAGTTGATACGACTCATGATCAAACCGATTTTTCGAACGCCATGCTTGAACAAACTTGCTTGTACGCGCTTGACCTACGAACGTGTCAGTTTAAGGGGGTACGGGGTCGGCGAATTGTCTTGGCGTCGTCGCGTCTTGATGGTGTTGACTTGAAAAATGTCTACATGCCGCAAGCTCAATGTAGTGAGACAAGTTTTGAACAAACCGAGTTTGCTGGGGCTGATCTTAGTGGTGCTAATTTTGTAGATACAAATTTCACAAACGCCAAATTGCAAAAGGCGCAACTGACATTGGCCGCGTTTGTGCGAGCCAAATTAAGCGGTGCCAATCTTGAGGGTGCGGTGCTCGACAAGGCAAGGCTCGTGAAGTGTGACGTCACTGGAGCCTTGCTTAAAGATATCCATGCAAAAAGATCAGTCTGGCATTTGTCGAACTTAACAAATAGTGACTTTACAGCAGCTGTTCTGGATGGCTCAGACATGATCGGGGCGAATTTGCAAGGAGCCGATTTTCGTCAGGCGTCTATGGTGGGTGTCAAGTTAGATCTGACCAAGCAAGAAGAGTTGAAAATTGATAAGGATAGCCTTGCTGTCAGCAGCCCCAAGGATCCTGGCTATGCAGCCTTTGTGATGCAAAGTACATTGTAGTTTTGCTTATGGTTCTTATTGAGGGAGACTTCTGATGGATTTCGCTGATATTTCTAAACTCGCAGCGACCGAATGCGCCGTGACTTTGATTCAGTCAATGGTGATTACTCAAGAGCCGCTTCGTTTGCAGAGCGGAACGGTAGCGCGTTGCGCTGCGAGCTGTTTGATCAGGCCTCAAGTGGGCGATCGCGTGTTGTGCGCAATACCAGGTAACGGTGAGGTCGCATCGATTTTGATGGTGATTGAGCGTTTTGAGCCTGAACAACCCTTGGTGATGGAGTCAAGTTCAGCTCTTGAAATGCGTTTTCCGCAGATGAGCGTGCTGAGCGAGCGCATTGAAGTAATCGCCGAGCACGTTGAAGTCAACGTGGGGGTGTTGAAACGCATCGCCGATCGTGTCGATGAGACGGTTGAGTATTTGTCACAAACAATTGGCACCTTTTTTATGCGAGCGAAACGTAGCATTCGCAGAGTGGATGAGTTAGACGAAACCCGCGCAGGACACCTAAGGCTTGAAAGTCCGGCACTCGTTGAGGTGCATGGCGCTGTGACTGCAGTCAGCGCAGAGAAACTGATTAGGTTGCAGGGCAAGCAAATTCACATGGGGTAAAGCATGGCTGACTCAACACTTGGCTGGTACTCGCTCTCAACAAATTCGTCACAAGAGACGGGGTTTCAGGTCGCGGCGATGGATGGGGTAGAGGCCCTGGGTGAGACCTACTATTTTGATCTTGATCTGGTGTCGCCTAACTTTAATCTTGACTTGTCCGAGTTGTTAGGGACGGGGGCTACGTTCGCGTTTTCACCTTGGGGCGCTGGTCTAAGATATTTTCATGGGGTCCTAACCCGCGTTGAGGCCGTTCGTGAAATTGACAACCGTTCGATGCTTTACCGCGCGCGGCTCGAGCCGTGGTTTGCGCAATTTAGACAATCGCAAACCAACATTGCATACATCAATGATGCGAATGGTTTGGCCTTGTCAGATCTCATTACCCAAGTCATGGATCGGCAGGGGTTTCAAAGTGGGTTTGACTATGCACTGCAGTTAAGTGCTCCTATTGCGCCACGAAAATTTGTCACGCAATATCACGAAAGTGATATGGATTTTCTGCGGCGGTGGCTTGAGTTTGAGGGAGCTTATTACTATTTTGATCAGGGAGATTCTGATGGAAGCGAAACGGTCGTTTTTGTTGATGACATTTCGGCCTTGCCAACGGCTCCGATTGCCTTGCAATACCGTGGCGGTGCTGCAATCTCGACAGACCAATATTTAAGTGCTTTGCTCAGTTTTGGCGAAACACAAACTGGGGTGCCCCAGACTGCCTCGCTACAAAACTATAACTATCGCCGTGCGCAAGATCTTGTGGTGGCAACGGCGGATAACGCCAGCGCGGGTTGGGGCACCGTGATGGCGTATGGAGGCGATCTGCGCGATGAAGATCAGGCCAGCGCCTACGCTAATTTGCGGGCGCAAGCTCTTGGGGTTGATTGGCAGGTGTTTAGGGGAGAGTCTTACGTTTCACAGCTAGGTGCTGGCGCCACGATTTCGGTAAGCGGACATCCTCGCGATGCTTTAAATGCTAATTTTTTAGTGACGAAGGTGCGTCACCGTGGTTCGCAAGCGGGCTTTGGTATCTCTGTTGGGGGTGGTCGAAAAGACGCCCCGATTGAACAAAGTTTTTATGTTGCTGAGTTCGAGGCTTTGGCTTCGAATACGCAATTTCGATTGCCGCTGACGACCCCAAGGCCGCGTATTTCAGGCTACCTGTTGGCTCAGATCGATGCTGAAGACGGCGGAGTCGCGTACATGGATGACTATGGGCGCTATAAGGTTTTGCTACCTTACGATTCGAGCGATCATGACCCAACCAAATCCTCGGCTTGGGTGAGGGTGGCAACGTCATTTCAGGGTCCGGGTAGCCCGGGCCAAACCGGCTTTCATTTTCCGTTGCTGCAGGGCACTGAGGTTGCTTTGGCATTTTTAGATGGCGATCTTGATCAGCCTATTATTGCCGGGGTATTGAACAATTCACTCATCCCGCAAAACGTGAATCAAAACAACCCTGCGATCAATCGTATCGTAAGTCAGTTAGGGCACGAATTACAGTTAGATGATTCGACAGCGACGCCAGCGATCCGCATGCAGAGCTCATCGGCGGCAGTGTCGGTGTTGATGGGCGCGTATGGAGGACAGATTGGCGGCAGTACCGAGAGTTCGTAACTCGCAGGCTAGCCTGTGTTGGACAGTAGGTTAAGGGGATTTTATGGCAGCAACGACGAATTGGTCGGATATCGTACCGAACTTTGACAGTATGCCAGACGCGATGCAGCAGTGGCTTACGACAAACCTGCCAACTTTTATTAGTCAGGCGATTCAAGACGGCTTGCAGCAAGGTTTTGACCAGCACTGGGGCGTTGCAGCGACGGGTAACTCGTATCACCTTGTAGGCACTGACCATACGCATGCTGTGATGGGGGATCATAACGAAGTGGTGGGTGGTCAAACGACCCGAACGCGCCAAGACTCGGTGATGACCCACAATCTAGCCGACGAAATTAAGGTTACCGAAGGTGCGCATAGTCATCAGGTCAATAGCGATACCTTCTATTTAACACTTGGCACCGAAAACCGTACGATCGCTAGCCATCACGCGACTGAGGTTGGTGGCGACCATAGCTTGGTGGTGAGTGGAAATAGTGCAGCAGTGGCTGCAACACATACAGTGATCACGGGATCTGGTAACACCGATGATTCAGTGGTGACTCACTCTGAGACAATTACGGGTTCGCGTTATGAGGCTGTGTCAGGGACCCACTACATACAGTCGGGTGTTGTTGTCAGGTCGGTTGGCGGCCCATTGCCGACTAACTTTACAGCGCCGACCCTGCCGCCCCCACCTTCCAAATCAAATCCTAACGGACTGTCTGATGGAGCGCTGGCTCACCCAGGCCTTGCTCAAGAGTTGGCGCCTGCCGCGCCAGCTGCAGCGATGCAATCCTCGTCGCAACAGACGACGACGCAAACCTCTTCTGCGCAACAACAGCAACAGGCCTCAGCACAAAGCCCAACTTTTTCCCAGCAGGTGGCAACGCAAAACTCGTCTACCCAGCAGCAGCAACTTGCGGTGGCTCAAAAGCAGTCCTCTGGCGATACTAAGCAGACCAAGACAGATCTCAATCAAACCAACATGGGTTGGCAGAGCGCGACCGGCGGGGCAGCTGGGATCGTGACCGCTGGGCTTGCGTTGAGTAAGCCTAGTGATCCGATGAAGTTTGTTGAAAGTACGAATTACAAAGGTTCGATACAAGATAATATTGAAGGGGATAAAGTCACAACCGTGGAGGGCAAGCTGACTGATTCTTTTTTAGGTGGCGCTGATTCCTTTACGAAGGGTTCTGCCAGTGACACGGTCTTAGGGATGGCGGGCGACACCATCATAGGTATGAGCTCTGATGCGCTGATTGGTTTGGCGATGCCCTTTACCCTGATTTCAATGGGGCAGGTTCTATTGAACATGGACGAGGACGTTTGTGTGGTGGAAAGCAAATCGTTCAAGCTGGATATCGCGGGCATGAAGATCACCACGCCTGG
>JAURJT010000070.1 GCA_030832095.1 Gammaproteobacteria bacterium
CTTACGCGACGAGATCACCACCTTAGCTCCATGCTCAGCCATGCGCTCGGCAATCGCTTTGCCGATGCCACGCGATGAGCCGGTAATAATGGCAACTTGCCCTTTGAGATTAAATAAGTTCATGTTTTTTTTCTCGTATTTATTTTTAAAAAATTAAATCAGCTCGCCTAGGCAGCCATCCCTTTACGCAACAACTCATCAATGAGCTCGTTCATCCCGATTACCCGAGTCTCAGCAAGCACACGCAATTCACCCGCTAACCCAGCATTGAGCTTGACGGCAAAAGGGATCAACCCTTTTTCTTGATCGATCTTGCGTTGCTCTTTGCGATCAAGCACACCGCCTGCCGCAAAACGATCAGGCGTACCGGCTTGTTTGAGTTTGCCGTCAATTTTCAGGCCTAAGTTTTTATACAGATCAGTCTTTTTCATACAGCAGGCCTTTCGTGTGAAGCACGAAAACTAACATTAAAGATTGTGCAGTGACGCAATCTTTTGTACTGCAGGTAAGGCAAGCATCCGTTGGTAGTGATCGGCTACGCGTGGAAAGCGCGCAAGCTCGACACCGTTCTGCATTAACCAGATCGTGAGGGTAAAGAGATAAGGATCTGCAACGCTAAAATCCTTACCCATCACCCATGGGCCGCGCAGCAGCTCGCGCTCAATCCAATCAAAACAATCGGTCATGTTCTGCGCAACTTTGGCTTTCATGGCTTGCAAGGCGCTGGCATCGTCTGCCCAACGAGCGCCGCGCGTTCCGTGCGCATGCGCCACATGTACCGTTGAACAGAACCAGCTATTTACGGCCTGTAACTCGGCTAGCGCAAAGGGATCATCTAAGGGTGCTACGCCGCTTTGCGGATGAGTTTGAGCCAAGTACAACAAGATGGCGGGGGTCTCGGTGATCACGCCGCGTTCGGTCACTAAAGTAGGTACACGGCCTTTCGCGTTAATCGCCAGATACTCGGCTGAGCGTTGCTGATTTGCCTGAAAATCAAGACGAATAGCTTCAAAATCAGCACCAACATGTTCAAGAACAATATGGCTAGCCAAAGCACAAGAACGTGGGGAGTAATAGAAACGAGCGGTCATCGAAGCAGTCCTTATTCAAATAATTATGGGTGATCTACGCCTTGCAGCAAATACCTTGCCGTACAGCACTGCGAGACCCTTGCATCAAACATCTCGCTGCACAATACTGCGAGGCTCTTACATCAAAAATCTAGTCACACAACACGGCATGGCTGTTACACCGGCACCGTCGTGACATCATATTCGTACAGCCACTGGTAGCGGGCCCGAACCTTGTCAGGGGTCCACTCACGATTAACATATTCTTCTGCGGCTGCGGCATCTGCCAGTGTACGACTTTGAAAGCGCTTACCGTTTTCAGCTGAACCCAACACCACTTTAGTGGTGCGTTCGATACGGGCTTGTTGATAGCGCTGCAGGCCCTGCTCAACATCATCTCCTGCAGCCTCAAGCGAACGGGCCAGCACCACGCCATCTTCTAGCGACATCACAGCGCCCTGTGCAAGCATCGGCAACATTGAGTGACAGGCATCTCCCAGCAGGCTCACACGCCCAATGCTCCACTGAGGTAGGGGCTCACGCCCCATCAGGGCCCATTTATACGGCTTTGAAAAAAGCCTGATCATGCTGTGAATGTCATCGTGCCACCCCGCAAACGTTGCGTGGCACTCTTCGTGCGTACCCTGTGCGCTCCAAGATTCGACCTGCCAGCCTTCGACTTCCATGATGCCGTTAAAATTCATATACTCACCACGGTGCACGGGATAATGCACCACATGGCCACCGGGGCCAACCCAGTTCGTACCGACCATTCTGCGCATATGCGCTGGCAGCTTATCCATGGGCACGACGCCACGCCAAGACAGCATGCCTGTGTAGACTGGATTGTCATCACCGAACAGCCCGTGGCGAATACGAGAGTGCACGCCATCCGCACCGATCAGGCAATCACCCTGAGCGCTATAGCTCTGCCCAGCAGTTTCATATCGCAGCGTTACACCTTGCGCGGATTGGTCAAAGCCAGTGCAACGTGCATTGAGGTGGATCGCATCTGGCTTTTCACGGCGTACACCGTCTACCAAGACCGCTAACAAATCTGGTCGATACGTTAAATAATGACCAAAGCCGTAACGCTCGACTGACTCAAGACCCACCTCAAACAATTTCCAGGCTTGGCCGGTATTCCAAAGGCGAATCTCTTTGCCTTCGGCCTCACAGGCTAACGCGCGAAACTCGGGCAAGACACCGAGCTCGTGCAACACGCGCGCCCCATTGGCACTTAGCTGTACGCCAGCACCGACCTCACGCAGTTCAGAGGCCTGTTCGTACATGTCAACATCAAAGCCTCTCTTGAGCAAGGCTAAAGCCGCCGCCAAGCCACCAATTCCGCCACCCGCAATCAAGATGTGCGGGCGTTTCGTTCTATTGTTCGTCATTTTCAAACTCATCGGTTATCAGGCGCTTCGCTCAGCCCAGCCTGACTCATATCGGGGCGGTCGCGCCTCAACAGTCAGCGCAACCGAAATATTACCGCAGTGACCAATCGCGCTAAACTCAAGCATGATAAAAATAGTAGGCTCCCTAAGGCAGATCTTTGAACGCAGTGCCCTGCGTCACCCGGCTTTTCGCCGGCTTTGGGTCACCACTCTGCTGTCCTCTACCGCACGCTGGGCCGATATCGTGGTGGTTGGTTGGCTCACCCTCGAATTAACTGATTCAGCCCTCATGGTGGGGATTGTGACGGCCTGCAAAATGGCGGGCTATCTGTTGGCGCCCTTGATGGGCGTCGCCGCAGACCGCCGCGATCGACGAAAATTATTAATTCTTGCCTCTGTTGTAAGTGGCCTGATCTCGGTAGCCATGCTGGTCTTACTCGCCACGGGTTGGCTCACAGTCGGTTACTTAATGGGTCTGTCGCTAATCAGTGGTCTGACTTGGGCACTCGACAATCCTACCCGACAGGCCTTCATCCCCGACCTCGTTGAACCAGAAGACCTCACGAGCGCGATCGCCATGAACTCGGTAGCGACCGAACTCACGGTCATTGTTGGTCCGGCGTTTGGGGGCTTATTGATTCCGATTTTGGGCATTAGCGGAGCGTACTGGCTGATCGCGATGATTTATTGCCTAGATTTACTTGTTCTTTTGCGGCTGAGAGTAGTAAAACAGGCTGCAACAAAAACACATGAGCCCCCCCTCAAAAGTCTACTCAGCGGGTTCAACTACGCCTGGCACAACCATGCGGTGCTGGTGCCCCTGTTGATCGCCTTAATGCTCAATCTTCTTGTTGCGCCCTATCGTTATTCATTCTTACCGCTGTTTGCACGCTACGTCTTAGACGCGGGCCCCACGGGCTATGGCTTTTTGACCTCAATGGCGGGCTGCGGTGCGCTGGTCACAGGACTTTGGTTGGTCTCACAAAAAAAATCAGGCCACCGAGGGCGTTTGCTAGTAGCGGGGGGGATGCTATGGCCCTTCGCCTTATTTCTATTTTCGCTATCGACCTCTTACTACCTTTCGCTGCTTTTAATATTTTTAGCAGGTCTCGCACAAGCCATCTGCTGGACCATGATCGCAACACTTATTTTAAGTAACACCGAAGAGTCGATGCGCGGTCGCGTCATGGGCATTCGAACCGGAGTGATCCTTAGCCTGCCTTTCGGTAATCTTTTGGCAGGAGCTGCCGCGCAAAGCTGGGGGCCCTCACTCGCACTCGCTGTCTATACCGCTTGCGCGATGCTGCTGATGGGGCTCATCTTTATCCTCATGCCAAAGCTGCGTCAATTAGCCTAGAAATGGAACATTGCCCCATCAGTGTGGCAGAAACAATTTCGTCTATGCTGCTATGGGCGAAAACTCGTCTTATCCGTCCCTTGGTGCAAAGCTTTCAATTGCCGTTCGACTGCATTGGCATGTGCTGCAAGCGCCTCTTCGTCGAGATCTGCCTTAGGTCGAGGCTCCCAATCAAAATGACCGTAGTCATCCACTCCGCGCACTAGCTGAGCAGAGTCGCGTAATTTCGTTTGCCGTACACTAGTCGGAATATAGCGAATTGCAAAACCGATACGCCGATCATCACTACGGTTTGCATCTGAGCCATGCACCAGCTTAATGTGATGCAAAGAGATTTCACCCATCGACAAGGGGATACCGCGTGCCTTGGACTTATCTACCTCAACCGAAATTTCTTGGCCGCGAGACAACAAATTATCTTTGTGGAAGGTATCCAGATGCGGCAACTGATCGATTTTGTGACTACCGGGTATGACCTGCATAAACCCGTTTTTTTCGTCGACCTCGGTCAAGGCCACCCAAGCCGTGATGACATCATCAGGATCTAAGCCCCAATAGGTTGAATCTTGATGCCATGAGACAAAACCAGGACTATTGGCCTCTTTGATAAAAAACGTGCTGCTCCAGCAAATGATGTTCGGCCCGATACAGTCTTGTACTGCATCCAAGATCGCAGGATGATGTGCAATCGCATCCGCCCAGGTGAACAGCAAATGCGTTTTATGTCGCCAGTTACCCTGCAAGGGTTTGCCTGTTTGTGCTTCATGTGCCTCTAGGGCAGCTCGAAAACTCGATGCGTCTTGAGGTGACATGACCCGAACGGGCCATGTTGCACCTTCACTTTGATATTGGGCTACCTGAGATGTTGACAACAGTTTCGGCATGAGTTGATCTCCGATGGGTGCAATTAAAATCTGAGGCTCAAATACTTTGTCAGACGGCCTACAGCTTAACTTAGTATTGGCTCGCTCTATTCTACTTTGGCCGCACGCTGAGGTTTATACAATTTTGCCCAACGGGCAATTTCCTCTTTTAACAAAGTCTCAAAAGCCTGAGGGGATGACAATCTGACTTCTCCATCAATGACTGCTAAGCGCTTCATCACATCTGGATGACTCAAACTCACCGCAAGTGCCTGGTTCAGTTTGTTGACGATCGCAGTTGGCGTTTTAGCGGGTGCCAAAATCCCCCACCACACAACCGCTTCAAAATCTTTCACACCCTGCTCTGCAATCGTTTGAACCTCTGGCGCCGATGCTAGGCGATTTGAACCAGACGTTGCCAGTAGCTTAAGGCGTCCACTATCCAAGTGTGGTTTAAGTTGTGACATCCCGGTAAACAAGAGATCAACATGACCACTTGCGACGTCAATGGCTGCTGGACCAGCACCTTTGTACGGCACCGCCATGAGCTTGACACCGGTTGCCCCTTTAAACAGTTCTGCGGCCAACGCAGTCGCCGAACCGTCGCCGGAGGTCGCGATACTTAACGGACCTTGGACTTTTTCTAAGGCAAGTAATTCTTGCACGTTATTTGCAGGTAGGTTTGCCCGTGCCGCAAAGCCCATTGCATAGGTAATCACTGTGCCAATCGGCGTAAAGTCTTCGGGCGTCTTATAAGGCAATTTCTCAATCAAGGCTGGATTGGTTGCAATGCTTGCGCCGACAAGTAACAAGGTGTAGCCGTCAGGCGCGGCCTTGGCGACAACGTCGGTTCCGACCACGGTATTGCCGCCACCGCGATTCTCGATTATCACGGGCTGCTTGATTGTTTCCGAAAGTTTGTCGGCCCAGGCACGGGCAATAAAATCACCACCACCGCCAGCAGCAAACGGCACAACGATACGAATCGCTTTGGTTGGGAATTTTTCTAACTCAGAGGCAAACGAAAAACCGTTGGATAAGGTCAACGCCACGATTAAAGCACTACGGATACCTGAGACAGACCGCATACTTAAGCGAGGCATCAAGAGCCCCTAGCTTGAGTCACGAGAGCTCGCAATGCCTCAGGAACAGGCGTTGGCCGCTTCGTGGCACGCGTGACACAGCAATGAGTGAACGTACCCTGAGCTGCCGGCTTGTTCGGCTCATCCTCATTAAATATCCCTAAAAAATATGTCACTGTGCTGTTTCCTATTCGACCGACCTTTACGCCGACCTGGATATTGCCGGGTGAAGACACTTCTCTAAAATACCGACAATCTGAGGCCACGACAAACGTCTGCAACGGACCAGAAATCAACTGACGATAATCGTTCTTTTTTAAAAACGCATCAACCGCAGTATCAAAAAACGAGTAATAGTGTGCATTATTTACGTGCCCATTCGCGTCATTGTCAGCATAACGCAGAGTGATCTCTTCAAAGAATTCAAAGTCATGCCGTAAGAGTTCTGGCAACCTAACATTCACTTGCTGTGACTGACTCATCCTAACCCTTTCAAAAACTTTGCTTACCGTTTCGCTGAAGATTCAATGTTCGAAAGCAGCTGCTTTGAACGAACGATTTCACAGATTACGCATACCCTGCTGTCTATCGCTAGTTTAGCGCTCTAGAGCGGTTAGAATTTCATCAAAACTGAGCGGATTTCCCCACACCTATTCAATTCAACGAGAGACAACGATGGATAACAAGCAACGCTATGCCGCAGGAATGAAAGTCAGACGTGCTGTATTGGGCCCGACATGGGTCGACAAAGCTACTACGGCACGCACGACCTTCAACGAAGAATGGCAAGCTCATATCACCCAATTTGTCTGGGGTGACATCTGGACACGGCCTGGCCTAGATCGTCAAAAACGCTCGTGCATGACGCTCGCGCTCATGATTGCACTTGGTCGTTGGGAAGAATTCAATCTGCACGTTGAGGCTGCGTTCAACAATGGCTTAACTGAAGACGACCTTAAAGAAGTCATCATGCACGCCGCGTGCTACTGCGGGGTACCTGCAGGTAATCATGCGTTCGCCCAAGCCTCCGAAACTTTGCACAGACTTGGTCGCCCTCCCAAGCCACTGCCCGTCGCGAAAAAAGCAAAAGCAAAAGCAAAGGCCAAACCTAAAGCTCAAGCGTAACAAGACAAACGTCGTATCGGTCGGGTACGATTTTGTTACAAAAATGTCCATCTAGGATAAGAGATTTCGATGGTGGCAATGTAGATTTTGGTTATGACGTGTGTTTGAAAAGTTTAGGAAGCAAATTGGTTATGAAAAGCCTGTTCAGCTTTTCAGCCCAGCTTGCCACAACGCTCTGATCTGATCTTTCATCACTAAAGATTCTTCCCACCGATCCGATAATTCATAGCCATCCGCGCCTGTCATGGCGTACTCGGGCGGGCCAAGCTCACATAAAAACGTAAAGGTTTCATCTGCGCCAGCCTTTTTACGCCATTGTTCAAAACCGCGCCGCCACCAGTCCATAAAGACGGCCACCCAATGCTGATGCTGTGGAAACGACAGTTGCAATTGAATCTGCTCGCGACTTGCGACCCGTCCGTGAAAACCCCAACACTGATCAATAATTCGTTGCATCATCGCATCGTCTTCGGGTGAGATGGGATACCAAAACTCTCGTCCCACAACGTAATGCGACAAATCGCCGGTCATGCGCAAATCAGGGATCGCATCCAGCAGATGCAACGTAAAAAACAAATCAGTCGTCATGCGGTTTCGATGGGTTTCGATATGCATACGCACACCGGCTTGCGCCGCTAACTCGCGCCAACCCATAATCAGCGGAATGCACTCTTGCACCGTATAAGGTCGCACGTCTGGCTGCACATTTAAATGATCCGCACCGAACTTGAGCACATGCTCGAGTATCGGCTTGAGATCATCAATCGTCTGTGGATAGGCTTGAGCTTGCCAAGTCATGTCATGATCGCGCAAAAATTGAGTCACCTCTGACACGTAGTCGTGCTCAGCAAACCGAACGCCCGCTCCATCAAAACCCGCATCGCGAATCATGCGCAGCTTTTCTTGCAGATCCCACTCATGCCCATCAGGACGTCTGCGCTCCATCGCCCACAGTGATTGATAGATCAAAAGTTTTTGTGTCATGGTGTGCTCAGTAGAGGACAACGCTACGAATCGATTCGCCAGAATGCATTAAATC
>JAURJT010000071.1 GCA_030832095.1 Gammaproteobacteria bacterium
AACCGCCAACAATACCGTTAGCAGTAAAAAGAGCAGTAAAAAATTTAGTATTTTTTTAAGCATCAGGGCGCGCGCATACGGCGACAGCTATCTCAATGCTAGAAACTGTATCAGAATAAGTTTATAACTAGATGATTTTTTGTTTATTTTTAGCTAAAGCCATCTTGCCAGGACCAAAGCGATGTTTAGTTGCAACAGGCTATTAAGAATAATTGCCAATAAGACCAGAAAAAGCAAGGACAGACCAATTGGCAAGTATCGCCGCCAGTCGCGAACCGGCTCTGCTTGTTGACTCGCCAGCTCTGTAATGCTCGGAAACGTATGCGCCCCCGGCTGAATCAGCCCAACTTCAATCAGGGCATTGTTCATCGCCTCTTGTCGCCGCAAATCTAGCTCTTGAACCGACAGGTTAAAGACGTATTTCCCCTTAAAACCATTGGCTAAGCACAGCGCGTAAACGCTTTGAGCCGGCAACGCCTCGTCAGACAAGTTATCCAGGCGCTCAAAAAAACGTTCGCCTGCAAGGTTGGTTTGAAAGTACTCCATCTGCAGCAGCGTTTGAGACCACCCCTCAGAGACCCCCTCCCACTGCGCATTCATGATCTGCTCATCGGCCCAGGCGCACACCGCAAAGATCGCCTCATCCACGGCGGCCGGGGCTTGACGCGCCTCAAGGCTATAAGTCTTGACACGCTCGATTTGTCGACGCAACTGCGTGCTTAGGGCACCTTGGCTGAGCCTTTGGGTACCAAGAAGCGTAACAACTTGGGTCATAAACTCGACGTAGGGCTGACAAAATTGCACGCGTTGGTGATAGAGCCCTAATTCACTTGTGGTCATAATTGCAGCACCTTATCGCCCGTCGGATCAACGGTTGGGCGCCCGCCTTTGAGCATATTGTTGTCTGGGTTCGGAAAGACAAAAGGCGTTGGTCCAAGCAAGCTGAACTCTTCAATCATCACCTCAGAGAGCACTAGCGACACATTCATGGCCACCGGAGCCGCCGTGTGCGTCTTCACAAAAACACCTGATTGATTAACAAAAATAGGGACTTCGAGCATTCGGGCCCGTTGCGTAACAGGCGAGTTGTAGTAACCGGCATACACCAACACAACTTGTGCCTCTTGACGACGTGCTAAGACGATTGAGTCGATTGCGCCTGGCTGCACCACAAAACGATCCACCGATAAAATCGCGGGATCCGTAGAGGGCACCCCAGACAGCAACTGATCGAGTTCAGCCGCGTTTGTCGAGAGCTTGAGTATTGCCTTCGGGTTGTTGCCTTGGATGACAGCCAACGCGAGTGCGTGGGGTGTGCCGCTTACTGAGTTTAGATTTTTACCTGCATGAATATCCATGCGCAACCCGCGAGGATCTGCGCTGTATTTAACGTCAGCAAGCGCCTCTTTTGAACTGTTGCCGCCAAGCATAGAGTTGACTGAAGAACAGCCGGCCAGTGCCCCAGCCACAAGCACCGCGCTGAGCGACAAAAAAACTACCCGCAAGACAGAACAACCACCAGCCACAATCAATTGACGCATCACAACACCCTCAAATAATGAAGCAGGTACGGCACTCGGTAGCTTATCAATCGTAAGAGCTAAGCCCGATAATAAACTAACAGCGCACGGCTCGACTTAGGCAAGCCCAGCCAATGCAGGCAAATCGTACCGCTCGCGTTGGCTTCTTGCCAGAGAGGATCCTTAGTATCCACGCGCCATACCCCTGCATCTGTCGCCTCTCCAAGCCCATAGGGGATGCGTTCGAGACGTTCAAGAAGGGCGCCAGGAAGAGCACGGCTCACAACGGTTTCAATCCTCGTTAGCGAAGCCATCTTTGCCGGTGATGCCTGAATTAACTGGGTTTCAGTCACTTGTTGCAGAATCAGATACACCGAATGCTCACCAACACGCGCCGTCGTAGGGACCTGCGCCTCAAGCCAGCCCTCACGCGCTTTAAAAATTGCCACGCTGTCAGGCCCGCTATGCAACTGCTCAAGCAACCCCACAACAATATCACCAATGCGGTCAAACGACCGATAAGAATCATTACGATCCCACAACGGAAGATTAGGGCATTTAATCCCGCCAACCGCCGATAAGCGGCCGCATAAAACGCTCAAGATTTCAAACAGCTCGGCGGGTGCGCCTTGCGTTTGTACCCGTTGTTCAAGCGAAATAAGGGCTTGATTAATCTCGGCATGCACTAACCGATCGCGCATCCAGGCCGGATCAATCGGCTCACCATCCATCCGCCAAGGCCGTGCCATTTCTATTAAACGAGTCTGTCTGGACTGCAATCCTTCACAAATCAAACGCAAACGCTTGGACAGCCCAGCATGAGCGTCTATTGTCACCGAGGGTGGTGCATACGCCTCGTCAAAGCGGATTTCACCGGCCTCAACGATGACACGCGCTAGAGCCAAGACCGACATATCTTGCGCCTGCACAATCTCATCACCAACCAAAAAACGTAATTTGAACCAGAGCCGCTCAATGTCTAGGTCTGGGGTGTCATCGTAAAGATCAGAAAGTTGCTCAGAATAAATCACCGTCTCAAAGCGACCGTCGAGACCTGCTGCAGCCACCCCAGGTGTACCCGCGACCAGGTTAGGCAAGCCCACCGCCACCTCATAGGTACCCTCTTCTGTCAACAGTGCTCGAATATCACGATCTGGCAGCCGCGCGTTCAACCTGAGGTCAACCCACTGACCATCGGGCAGGTATGCCTGCAACTGTCCGCAGGCCAACGCCCCTGTTTGGATGCGTTCAGCTGAAAGCTGCAGCGCGGCAACCACACCACCAGTCATACCCGAGAAATTTAACCAACGTGCTTGCGCCTCACGATGGAAGGCATCACTGTACTGAAAATGCTGTGGCTGCAAAAAAATACCCTGCCGCCAGTAAATTGGTTTCGAAAAATTCATGGATTCAAAGGCTCGCGGTAAAAGAAAGTCATCTCGTTGGGCTTCAGGGCGAAAGACATAATAAGGTGAATTGACCAGGCACCAAGGATACCCCAGGGCAATTATCTAAGTTTTGCAAATTAAAGCTCGTCAATCTTGTCATGGGCATCGCATCAACCAACACCGTAAACGAACCCAACAAAGGAATCGTCGGTCCCATACACATTCCACTGGCAACACCTAAACCCATATCGCCTTCAGACATCATGACCATAGAGCTCAAGTTTTGCACCGGTGTAAATTCGATCAACACATTTGGCACAGTCGGTAGCGCCTCGGCAGTTTCAGAAATATTAGGCAATGGCACCGGTATCGGCCCTTCAAGACACACGTCCGGAAACCCTAAATTCATGACCATCATATTGTTTGCAAACATTGCGCAGCCTTTTTGTCAGTCCGGTCTATGCTTCTTTAGGTAACTTGGTGTGAAGTATTGTGGCATCAGCAAAGCTCGTGCCGCCCTCCGAGTTTGACTTCGAAAAATCTGCATGAGTCAAGTCAGCGCTCATAAAATTTGTACGAGTCAGTGAAGCCCCCATGAAGAGCGCTCCGGTTAACTGTGCCGAAGCAAAGGTGGCCTGTTTCAGCTCGGTACGCTCAAATCGTGCTCCACCCGCTTGCGCCCCAACCGCATTCACACTCGTCATATTCGCCAAACCAAAATTACTGTTACTCAGGTCGGCACCCCGCATATCGCAGACGCTCAAATCGACCTCTCGAAAAAAACTGGCGGTCAGCCTAGCCCCTTGAAAATTCGATCTTGCCAAACTGCTGTCTAACACCACGTTGGTTGACTGAAAATTAGCGTTGGTGAAATCTGATTCTAAAAACTCTGTGTGCGCCACTGAGGCTCTCAACAAATCTACGCCAGAAAATTTAACTTTTTGCCCCCGACAGCCTAACAGCAGACCTCGATGTAACGACACCCCGGTCGCATCGACTTGTCCAAAATCGATCGGTTCAATCTGAGAATCTAAAGACGGCATCCCCGAGGCAATTTCGTCAATGACCTCAGGGCCTGCCTCTGTTTTCAGACCAATGAATTTGCATTCATTCATATTCGAACCAGACAAGTCAACGCCGCGCAAATGCACGCCAATCAAGGTTGCTTTTTCTAAGACCGCACCCACCAGCGAAACGTCTTGCAGCACCGCATAGTCTAGAACGGCTTTCGTCAAATTCGCACCATCCAGTTTTGCGCTCGTAAAGTTAGCGCGTCCTAAATTGGCACCCGCCATATTTGCTTTCGACAAATCGACATTACTGAAGTTAGCGCGCGCAAAAGTCGCGTCACTTAAATTCGCACCAACCATTGACGCACCCGAAAAGTTTGCGCCGTCTAAAAAAACACCCGCTAAATTGATCCCGTCAAGATTCTTGCCAGACAAATCCGCGCCGACCCAATCACTCCCAGCGGGTAGCACAGGCGCAGCCAACAAAGCCTGGCTGGCGATATGATCGCCAAGCTCTTTGGGGTCTGCCAAGGCGCCACCCTCAGGCATCATATGTGCCGATCTGCGATAACGTACGACCCCCGCTTGGAGCACTTGTAATAATGAGGGTTGCATCTGTTCAAGCTCAGCTGGGCTCATCATTTTTTTTGCGACAGCATCATTTAACTGATCGACCATTCGCTTGAATTGCCTGACTGGGGGGCCTGCAAAGGGGTCTTTCGCTGGTGGTGCTGCGCCTGCGGCCTCTTTAGCCACCTGCCCAGCCATCACAGCTTTGACCTTTTCCATGGCTAATTTTCTTGCGGCAAGCCCAAGCTCACGGGCGCGTTTGATCAACTCAGCAAGCCTCTTGGCGTCAGGTTTTGGCGACAAAAGGATGTCTGTAATTTCATTTGCAATCGCGACCGACTCTTCGGGCGGCGTTAAGGTCTTTGGCTCTTCGCCTTGCTCGCTTGTCGGGCTTTGGGTTGGCTCAGGTGACTTTAACGCATTGACTTTTACCATTGCGTCATCATAGGTTTTGCGCGCCTGTTCGATACGCGCGCGCGCCTCGGGCGGCGCAGACACCAGCAATGAACCAATTTGCCCCGCCGGCAACAGCGGGCTGTCATCTAACGCGGCCAAAGCCGCATCTTTCTGACTGGTCTCACGCAGGGCGAGCTGTTGCTGATAGTCATCAAGCGAACGCGGCGCGTCGAGGTCTTCCAGCGCAGCAAAAAGAAGACTCACATCGGCTGCATCGTATTCAGTGATATCAATTTCGCCGCGCCACATCATGGCCAATAAGCCTGCGTGCGGAATCATCCAAACGGTATCAAATTTCAAGTCGATTGGGATCAACTGCTTGCCGGTTACAGTACGCCGAATCATGCAGCGTGGCTGCCACGCAGGCAATTGCCAACGCAGAGGACTACCGTCCGCGCTCATCCCTTCGCAGGTAAATTGATCACCAGGTAAAAACACACCGTCAAGCCATTGATCTTTTGGCCCAACCATGAAAATATCGGGCGAGGTGTCACTTGCCAAGGCTGGGTAATCGTTTTTTAACCACTTGTCGTCATAGGTTCCGTGAGGCTTAAAACGATTTGGTGCATCAAGTGGTAGCGGCCCGAAACCGGCGGGCTCTGGTCGGTCGTCGGGGCTGCTGATTAACTGATTAAAATTTTCGAGATAAGGCAAAGGCTTGCCTAACCAACCATCTTCGCACATACCAATACCTGTGGGGTTCACAGAGTGCCCTTTACCGCCGAAGGCTAACGGCCAAGTCAACAACATTGGGCCCTCTAACGCCGCTGGTTCAGAAGGCCACGCAATCCCCGCCTTACTCTGCCAGACACGCGCACCACTCACATGCAATTGTTTTTCAGCAAGCACCTTGCCCCCACGCTTGACCTCAACGCGCGCTTTAGCCGAGACGGCGTCGCGCGTGGCTGGGTAAATCGCACCAAAGGCAAGCCACTCTGACCTTGGCTTTAAACAACCTAAATCGGGGCTCGTCTTGGCAGGTAACACTGACGACAGTGCTTTCCAGAGCGTTTGCTCTGAACACAATTGCGCCGACGCGCCCATCATCTCGAAGCCCGCCATCGCAGTGACAACTAACTTCGTTCGTCCACCCGCTATCGCGATGGGCCTAGACGAAGTACACAAGGCGATGGGCTTAATGGTTTGCATCAAAGAGCCTTAAACATCCGACTGTTTAAACTGCGCAGTCA
>JAURJT010000072.1 GCA_030832095.1 Gammaproteobacteria bacterium
AGCTTAAGCATTTGCAGGATGGTCGCGACACAGCCGATCTCATAGACGTCATCGGGTGTTGGGTCGTCTTTACCCGCCGATTTTTGAGCGGCAAGCATGATGCTTTTGCCAGCCTCCATCGCGGCCTCTAGCGCACGAATAGAACGTGGGCGCCCAACAAACAAAGGGATCACCATGTGGGGAAACACCACCACGTCGCGCAGCGGCAGCAACGGCAACTGAATCGATTCAGAGGGCAAGGTCTGGTTTTCAGACATGAGAAAATCCTAATAAAGACTCGGTAAAGCCCAAGTGAGCCACCGACATAACGACCGTAATGACACGAATATGTCTGTTATGTAGACGATAGCTCAAATTTCAAGCTCGTGACGCAGACATAATAAAAAGCCCCTACAAGGGGCTGAGAAAAAACATAGATTTTGAAGGGCATTTGGATTTTTCGAAAATCTTGAGCCTCATCTAAAGCGTCATTCGAATTTTTCGAAAATCTTTGCTGTCACCATTAGCCTTAGGCGGCTGCGTCGCGTAAGTTACGCTCGGGCTTATTGGGCTGCTCAGTTTCGTCGCCATACACCAGCAAGGGCTTGCCTTGGCCGTCAATCGTGGCCTCGTCGAGCACCACGCGTTTGATGTTGCCTTGCGTGGGAAGTTCGTACATGGTGTCTAGCAAGGCAGACTCAAGGATCGAGCGCAAACCACGCGCACCAGTTTTACGCTTAACCGCTTTACGGGCAATCGCCCGAAGCGCAGCCGGCCGAATCTCAAGCTCGGCACCCTCCATCGCAAAGAGCTTTTGAAACTGTTTCACCAAGGCGTTTTTAGGCTCGGTCAAAATTTGAATTAAGGTGTCTTCATCGAGTTCTTGCAAGGTTGCAATCACAGGTAGACGGCCAACTAACTCAGGAATCAAGCCAAACTTCACCAGGTCTTCAGGCTCTACCTCAAGAAAGGTGGTGCCGGTTGATTGTTCAATCTTTGAGTCGACCTTTGCGCTAAAACCAATGCCAGAGCGCTCGGTACGATTACGAATGACTTTTTCAAGACCGTCAAACGCACCACCAACGATAAACAAGATGTTGGTCGTATCAACTTGAACAAAATCTTGGTTGGGGTGCTTACGCCCGCCCTGTGGGGGCACAGAGGCTACCGTACCCTCGATCAGCTTTAACAGTGCCTGTTGCACGCCCTCGCCGGACACATCACGGGTAATAGAAGGGTTATCGGCCTTGCGAGAAATTTTGTCAATTTCGTCGATGTAGACGATTGCGCGCTGCGCTTTATCCACTTCGTAATTGCAATTTTGCAGCAATTTTTGAATGATGTTTTCGACGTCTTCGCCCACATAGCCGGCTTCGGTCAGTGTTGTCGCGTCAGCCATGACAAACGGCACGTTCAGTTGGCGTGCAAGTGTTTGTGCAAGCAAGGTTTTGCCAGAGCCCGTGGGGCCAATCAGCAGGATATTGCTTTTAGAAAGCTCAACGTCGTCGCCCTTGACTTCACCATGGCGCAAACGCTTGTAATGGTTATATACAGCAACAGCCAACACACGCTTTGACGCAGTTTGACCAATTACATATTGGTCAAGAAAGGCTTTGATCTCAGCGGGAGTTGGCAAATCGGTACGGATCGAAGCGCGGGCACTCGCTTGGGCTTCTTCGCGAATAATGTCATTACATAACTCAATGCACTCGTCACACACAAAGACCGAAGGCCCAGCGATGAGTTTTCGTACTTCGTGCTGGCTCTTGTTGCAAAATGAACAATGCAAGATCTTAGTGCTAGCTGAGCCTTTTTTTTCTGACATAACGATCCATTACCAGTTGTACCAAGCCTTGTTTTAACCGATGTTTCAGAATGACTGAGCCATCGAGGCCTGGGTAAATACTTATACGGTGTCGGCCCGCGAGGTTAAAACCTTATCAATCAAACCATACGATACTGCATCAGGCGCAGACATGAAGTTGTCACGCTCAGTATCCAAAGCAATACGCTCAATGGTCTGCCCGGTGTTCTCGGCCAACATCCCGTTTAAACGCTCACGCAAATCTAAGATTTCGCGGGCTTGAATTTGGATATCTGAAGCTTGACCCTGCGCACCACCTGAGGGCTGATGAATCATGATGCGAGAGTTTGGTAACGAAAAGCGTTTACCTTTTGTGCCTGCAGCCAACAAAAATGCGCCCATACTGGCGGCTAGGCCAGTGCAAAGCGTTGACACTTCAGGCTTAATAAAGCGCATCGTGTCATAAATGGCCATGCCCGCATAAACCGACCCACCCGGTGAGTTGATATACAACGCCACGTCTTTGTCAGGATTTTCTGACTCTAGAAAGAGCAGCTGAGCAACAATGACGTTGGCGGACTGGTCATTGACCGGCCCCACCAGAAATATGACACGCTCTTTGAGCAATCTTGAGTAAATATCATAGGCACGCTCGCCGCGCCCAGACTGCTCAATGACCATCGGGATGTAACCAAGCGCAGTAGGAGTCACAGACTCACCACCGTGCATGGATGCATAAAAGTCGGTAAAGCGTTGCATTTATTTAGTTTCCATGACTTGGTCAAAGGGCACTTGCTCGTCTTCAACTTGCGCCTTCGCTAACGCATGTTGAACCACATTATCTTCAAGCACGATACCTTCGACTTCTGAGCGACGTGCGCGATCTGACAGATAATAGCTGACGACTTCAGCGGGTTTTTCGTAGCTTGAGGCAAATTCTTCGATGCGGGCACGAACCTGCTCAGGCTTGGCCTGCAGCTGCTCGGCCTGAACCAGCTCTGATACCAATAAACCGAGCTTGACGCGGCGCTCGGCCTCAGTGGCAAACGCATCAGCCGGAATCGGCATTTTGTCTGCATTCGGCACGCCACGCTGGGTCAGCTCGGCACGAGCCGCAGCAACGCGAGCCTCGCATTCGCTATCAATCAGCGCCTTTGGCACATCAAATGTTGCCACAGCGACCAAAGCATCCATGACGCTATTTTTGGTGCGGGCCATCGTACGCGCTTTAACTTCGCGTTCGATATTGGCACGAATGTCAGTCAAGAGCTTCTCAACATCGCCCTCGGGTTGACCCAACGCTTTGGCAAATTCGGCATCAAGTTCAGGCAAGATTGGCTCGGCGACTTCTTTGACTGTGATGGTGAACTCGGCAGTTTTTCCTGCAACGTCTTTACCACCGTAATCGGCCGGAAACGGCAAGGGAAATACCTTGGTTTCACCAGCTTTCATGCCGCGTACAGCGACTTCAAACTCGGGCAACATGCGACCCTGTCCAAGAACAAACGGAAAATCGTCTGCTTTACCGCCATCAAACGGCACGCCGTCGATTGTGCCTGCAAAATCAAGTTTGACTTGATCGTCGTCTTGAGCAGGGCGCCCTTCAACAGCTTTATGCTGAGCACGCTGTTTACGCAAGACGTCAACCGTGCGCTGCACCTCGGCCTCGCCAACGGTTGTCACAGCACGCTTAATTTTCAAGGCGGCCAGATCAGGCAGCGCGATGGTTGGATAGACTTCAAAGGTTGCCACAAACGACAAGTCGTTTTCAGCCTGCCCTTCGGTTTTGGGCGCTAACTTCGGGGCGCCGGCGACCCGCAAACCTGACGAAATAATGGCTTGCTCAAAGGCCTGCCCGACCATCGTGTTGATTGAGTCGTAACGAATGCCTGCGCCGTGAGTGCGCTCAAGCATCGCCATTGGAACTTTGCCAGGACGAAAACCAGCCACTTTCGCTGTGCGCGAGACGCGCTTGAGTTCGGTCTGGACTGCTTTTTCGACATCGGCCATTGAGACCGAGATTTCAACGCGGCGCTCGAGGCCGGCGAGGGTTTCAACCACAGGTTGCATGAAGATCTACCAAACAAAGAGAACGGAGAGCGCAGCAGACAGCCCACGCCAACTAGGTAATAAATGGTGCGAAGGGCGGGACTCGAACCCGCACACCTGTTACGGCGTCAGGACCTAAACCTGGTGCGTCTACCAATTTCGCCACCTTCGCAGTAGCCGAGCATTGTAGCGCACCCTGTTGAGGTTTCCCGCACCCATCACGCCGGCAACTGGTTAAAATACGAAAATGAATCCACGCCTCGACACCTTACAGCCCTATCCGTTCGAAAAACTTCGCCTATTGTTGGCTCAGGCGGGCACCGCGCCTGCCGGTCTGCGGGCGATCAATTTGTCGATCGGCGAACCCAAACACGCTGCCCCACAATGCGTCAAAGACGCGATGGTGGGCGCGCTCGATGGCTTATCCGTCTATCCGCCCACCAAGGGCGACTCCAAATTGCGCGAGGCGATCAGCCAATGGATTGGCAAACGCTACAGCATCCCCTGCCCAAACCCGGAAACACAGGTGTTACCGGTGTTGGGCTCGCGCGAGGCTCTGTTTTCCTTTGCCCAAGTCGTGCTCGATTCGACTAAAAATGGGATTGTGGTGTGTCCAAATCCGTTTTATCAGATCTATGAGGGTGCGGCGTTGTTAGGTGGCGCCACCCCCTACTACGTGAATTCAGATCCGAAGCTGAATTTTGGCTGCGACTGGTCAACCGTACCCAGCGAGATCTGGGCCCGAACCCAACTGCTGTTTATCTGCTCGCCAGGTAACCCTGCGGGCAACGTCATGAGTCTTGCTGAATGGCGTACCTTATTTGAGTTGTCGGATCGTTATGGCTTTGTGATCGCCTCTGACGAATGCTATTCAGAGATCTATCTTGACGAGGCCAATCCACCCTTGGGCGGGATGCAAGCTGCTGTACAACTGGGGCGCATTGATTTTCGCAACTTAGTCAGCTTTTCGAGTTTGTCCAAACGCTCAAACGTACCGGGAATGCGCTCTGGCTTTGTGGCGGGCGATGCCACGCTCATGGCCAAGTTTTTGCTCTATCGCACATACCACGGCAGCGCCTTGTCGCCGGTTGTATCGGCGGCCAGCATCGCCGCCTGGCAAGATGAGGCTCACGTCATCGACAACCGCCAACAATATCGCGCAAAATTCGATGCGGTCCTGCCAATTCTTGAGCCTGTACTCGATGTCACGCGCCCGGATGCCTCGTTTTACCTTTGGGCTGGCACCAAAGGCCCCGATGCAGATTTCGTGCGCGACTTGCTGACCCACACCAACGTGACGACGCTGCCCGGTAGTTTTGTTGGGCGCACCGTCAACGGTGTGAATCCAGGACAAAACCGTATCCGGATTGCGCTGGTCGCGCCGTTAGCCGATTGCGTCGAAGCGGCACAGCGCATCGCAGACTTTGTGCGCAAATCGTAACCCCTAGGCCAATCATCCTTAGATATTTACTTCATTCACTCTTCAATTTTATAAAGGCCTGCCATGACCTTAGATTTGCAAAACACCATTGAAAGCGGCTGGGAAGATCGCGCTAACCTGTCACCCAAAGCGGCCGGCGCAAGCGTGCGCGAAGCCGTCGCCCACACACTCGATGCCCTCGATACAGGTAGCCTGCGCGTTGCCGAAAAAATCAACGGCAACTGGGTTGTCCATCAATGGATCAAAAAGGCTGTTCTTCTTTCGTTTCGCCTGAATGACAATGGTGTCATGGGCCAGGCCCCGATGCAGTTTTACGATAAGGTTCCACTCAAATTCGCCGATTTCAGTCAGGCTGATTTTCAAGCCGCAGGCTATCGCGTTGTGCCCCCTGCTGTGGCGCGCCGTGGCTGCTTTATCGGTCGCAACGTTGTGCTGATGCCTTCTTACGTCAACATTGGTGCCTACGTCGACGAAAACACCATGGTCGATACCTGGGCCACCGTGGGCTCTTGCGCGCAAATTGGTAAAAATGTGCACCTGTCGGGTGGCGTTGGTATCGGTGGTGTGCTCGAACCTCTGCAAGCCAATCCCACCATCATCGAAGACAACTGCTTTATTGGCGCACGCTCTGAAGTCGTAGAAGGCGTCATTGTCGAAGAAAATAGCGTCTTGGCCATGGGTGTGTTTTTATCGCAAAGTACCCGCATCTACGATCGTGAAACCAAAGAGATCCACTACGGGCGTGTACCGTCTGGTTCGGTCGTTGTACCTGGCTCGTTGCCTTCGGCCGATGGCACACATAGTTTGAACTGCGCCATCATCGTCAAACGGGTCGACGCACAAACGCGTGCCAAAACCAGCATCAACGATTTGCTGCGAGCCTAAGGCAAGTATGGATGCCTCGCGCGAAGCCTTGCAAAACGTACGCGACTTAATCCGCTACGGTGTCTCGCGCTTTAATCAATCCAAGTTGTCGTTTGGCCATGGGTCAGACAACGCTTGGGATGAGGCTGTCTACTTGGTCCTCAGCGCCCTGCATCTGCCGCCCGATCAACTCGAACCCTTTATGGATGCACGCGTGTTGCCCGAAGAGCGGGAAAAAGCATTGCAATATATCGATGCCCGTTGTGACAAGCGGGTGCCGGCGCCCTACCTCACGCACGAGGCCTGGCTGCAGGGTTATGCGTTTTATGTCGATGAGCGAGTGATCGTGCCACGCTCACCGATTGCAGAATTGCTCATGACGCAACTCAGCCCTTGGGTACTTGACCCCTACGAGGTCACAAGTATCCTAGATGTGTGCACGGGGTCGGGGTGTCTGGCCATTATTGCCGCACACCAGTTTCCAGAGGCCTTTGTTGACGCCACAGACATTTCAGCGCAAGCCCTTGAGGTTGCTCAGCGCAATGTCGCCGAGCACGGCCTCACAGACCGCTTAACGCTGCATCACGGCAGTTTGTTTGATCCTCTGCCGGTATCCGCTCGTTATGACCTGATTATTTGCAATCCCCCGTACGTCAATAGCCAATCCATGCGTGCACTGCCACCCGAGTAT
>JAURJT010000073.1 GCA_030832095.1 Gammaproteobacteria bacterium
ATGGATTGTCAAAGCTTTCAAGAGTACGTTGCCGTCTCTGCAAGCGTAGATCTTGCCGTGGTGGCTCAGGCAGATTTAATTTTATTGTGCGTCAAATCGCCCGATACCACCAAGACGATCGAAGCAATTAAACCTTATTTACAAAAGCACACCGCAATTGTGAGCTTGCAAAACGGGGTCGATAATGGTGAGCGCATTTGCGCCGTTGTGAGCAACCCAGTGTTTCCGGCTGTTGTGTATGTGGCGACGATTATGGCGGGGCCTGGCCGCCTCAAGCATCTGGGGCGAGGCGAGTTAGCCATTGGGCAGTCACCAGGCAATCACAATGATGTTGGCGCCGCTGGACAACTGACGGCACTGGCCAAACTGTTGACGGAGGGGGGCGTACCTTGCGTGGTATCGCCAGACATCCGAAAAGATCAATGGAGCAAGTTTCTAGTGAATTGCAGCTACAACGCCATTTCAGCGATCGGTCAGTTGACGTACGGCAAAATGGTGCAGACTGAAGCGGTGCGCGTGCTGATCAATCAATTGGCCGACGAGGTGGTGAGTGTGGCGCAGCATCAAGGGATTGCGCTCACGCATCAAGAGGCCCAGCAGGCTAACGACATGATCCCTCAGACGATGCCGGGCCAACTATCTTCAACAGCGCAAGACCTTGCCCGTAAAAAACCGAGCGAAATTGAATTTTTAAACGGTTTGGTTGTCCGTAAAGGTAAAGAGTACGGTATCGCGACCCCAGCCAATCAAAGTGTGTATGCCTTGGTCAAGATGCTAGAGGATGCTCAGGCGCTGTGTTAAAACGAATAAAAAACTCCTGTGAGACGTTAAATGAATAGCAAACTTATGAGCCAGTTACGCCACGGCATCGCTCTTGTGGTTGCGCTGGGCACAATTTTTGGTGGCGGCCAGGTGGTGGCGCAAAGTGCTGCCGACAAGTACCCCGAAAAAGCGATCAAGATAGTTGTGCCATTTCCGCCCGGAGGCTCGACCGATACCCTTGGGCGAGCGATCGCTCAAAAATTGCAAGAAAAGTGGGGGCAACCAGTCGTTGTAGAAAATCGGCCTGGTGCGAGCACGTTGATCGGCTCAACCGCTGTGGCAAAAGCTGCGCCTGACGGCTATACCTTGATCGTTTCGGTGAGTAGTCACACTACCAATCCTGCCATGCACTCGAGTATGCCGTTCGATACGCTAAACGACTTTAAGGCGATTAGTATGTTGGCAAGAGCACCAGTTTTGGTGGTCGCTAACCCGAATTTTCCAGCAAGCAACATTAAAGAACTGATTGAGCTTGGTAAGGCCGGAAAAATCAAGCTTGATTATGGTTCAGCGGGGGTAGGTACGATGACGCACCTCACCGCAGAACTCATTAAAAAACAGACTGGGTTGGATTTGACGCATATCCTCTACAAAGGCGGTACACCTGCGATGATGGACGTGATGTCTGGCCATCTTGCGTTGACCTTCGCGACGCTTGGTCAAGTGCAGCCGCAGATTAAATCGGGCAAGCTAAAAGCGCTTGGGATTTCGTCCGATACGCGTTACGCCTCGGTTTCTGATATCCCAACCTTCAAAGAGCAAGGCCTCGATGTGGTGACCGTTGAGTGGTTTGGTTTGCTCGCGCCTGCAGCGACACCACCAGATATCATCGCCAAGCTGAACGCCGAGGTTAAGCAGATTATGGCAAATCCAGAGCTCGGCGATCGCCTCGCCTCAATTGAACTGGTTAGCTCAACCCCAGCGTTTCTTGAACAGTTCATTCAAAGTGAAGTGAATCGCTGGAGCCCGGTGATCAAAGAATTGAATATCAAAACGAATTGAAGGACTTTGGGCCTAGATCAAGCGCGGTGTATTAAGCGACGGTTGGGCTCAACGCGCGAAGCCCTTTTGTTTTTTTAGGGCAGTGTGGACGTCAAAAATGCCAGTAAGAATAAACGTCGCGGCAAAGCTAAACATGGGTGGTGAGGCTAAAATAGTATCTCGGCTCTCCCCAAGGTCAATAACTTCGTATGAAATATTCAAAAACAATCACATTCACTGCGATGACGTTGCTAATGGCTGTCGCCGCCCCAAGCTCGGCGCAACCAAGCAAAGCCGATTGGCCAAATCGTGCTGTCACGTTAGTGATTCCGTTTCCGCCCGGCGGCCCAACCGATTTGATTGCTCGATTGTTGGCTAAACAACTCACGGCGCAGTTGGGGCAGTCGGTTGTGGTTGAGAACAAAGCCGGTGCAAACGGAAACATCGGCGGCCAGGCTGTGGCGAATGCAAAACCGGATGGGTATACGGCGCTGTACAACACCTCGTCGCTAGCGTTGAGCCCGAGCCTCTATAAAAACCTGAACTACAGCCCGACTAAGGATTTGACACCTGTCAGCTCAACGGCCATTGTGCCGTTGATGTTATTGGTCAACAACAACGTACCTGTCAACACGATCCAAGAGTTTGTTGCCTACGCAAAACAAAATCCAGGCAAGCTGTCTTATAGCTCAGGCGGTAACGGCAACATCACTCACCTTGCTGCCTTTTTGTTGCTCCAGGCGATGGGTCTCGAGGCCACGCACGTGCCTTACAAAGGCAGTGCACCGGCGATGGTCGACTTGATGGGGGGTCAAGTTCAGTTTTCGACCAACACCATCAATGACTCAATGCTGTTGGTGCGTGATAAGCGTCTAAAGGGGCTTGCGCTAACCAGTGCCAAGCGCTCAAGTGCGATGCCAGACGTGCCCACCGTCTCCGAAACGGTTTTAAAAGACTTTGATATGGGCGCCTGGCAAGGGGTCATGATGCCAGCCGGAACCGATCCAACGATCGTCAACAGCCTCAGCACAGAAATCCGCAAAGCATTACAAAACCCTGCCGTGCTGAAGCAACTCGATGATCAAGGTGCCCAAGTGCTAGGGTCAACACCCGAGCAATACGCGCAATATCTTGCAAGCGAAATCAAGCGCTTTGCTGAAGTGGTTAAGGCGGCTGGCGTGACGGTGGAGTAACCTCTAGTGAGTCATGGTTCGCCTAATATCCCGACTGCAGTCCCGCTAGGTAAAGACACGTCTTATCCAACCGGATATGACGCCTCATTACTTTTTCTGATGCCTCGAATAGACGCAAGACGCACGCTTGGTCTTGCAGATTTGCCCAACGAGGTGACGACAGCAAGCGCTTTGCCGTTTCAAGGCTTCGATCTCTGGAACGCCTACGAACTCTCTTGGCTAAATACAAAAGGATTGCCTAAGGTCGCACTGCTGCGCCTAAAGGTGCCGTGCAATAGTCCCAATATTATTGAGTCAAAATCCTTAAAGCTTTATTTAAATAGTTTTAATCAAACACGCTTTGAAACGGTACATCACGTATTTGATCTGTTGCGCAAAGATCTTGCGCTAGCCCTTGGCGCCGAGATTGAGCTTGAACTTGTTGGGGCTGATCAATTTGCAAATGAAACAATCGCCGAGTTTGTTGGCGTTGATCTAGATAAATTGGATGTTGAGATTGATTGCTATCAGCCTGATGCCTCGCTATTAAAATTGCAAGGCGATACGTCCAAAACGGCAGTCGCTAGTGAGCAAGCAGATATCAAAGCGGCGTTAAACGCCTCAGACGCACCAGACACAAGCGCGCAACCAATGATTGAGCCTACGAGTATCTCTGAGACCGTATTTTCAAGGCTGCTCAAATCCAACTGTCCAGTCACGGATCAGCCTGATTGGGCCTGTATACAGATTCAATACACGGGCCCCGCGATCGATCATGCGAGCCTCTTGAGATATATCGTTTCATACAGAATGCACAATGGTTTTCATGAGCATTGCGTTGAAAAAATATTTGTTGATATCCTGAAGCAGTGTTCGCCCACCTCTCTCTCTGTGTATGCGCGCTATACCCGTCGCGGTGGGTTAGACATTAATCCTTGGCGTGCGACCGTTGATGTCAAACCGCCGACGCTAGGACGCAGCGCACGCCAATAAAGAGCATTGCAAGTTGATAAGACATAGCACACGTTGAAAGGGCGCTATGCATGTTGTAGGCTTTGCGATTGAAATCACTCAGGCTGTTTGTAGGCAATACAATCAACTTCACGTGTGCAATCGACTACCTTGACTGAGGCGTGCCTTTAAAAAAGAGTTTGAACCGCGCCCGTCACTTGATACGCTTCGTCGACCAGCAGCACTTGCCGCCACTTATCAAAGGTGAGGCAGGGATGCGAAATGTCAAACGCCAGCATATCGCCGACTTCGATGTCGGCACCGGTGGGGATGCTCATAAACGCGTGCTGATCCATCATGGCGGTAATCTTCCAGTCGGTGGGTGCAGGCTGTGGCACGAGGCTTGCGCCCGGGCGATAGTGCAGCGAAGTGATCGGCATCCCAGCGTCAAACGCTGTGTCGCGCTTACCTAAGGCGACAATCGCGCGGTTTGGCTCAGGTACAGCTTGAACGTAGGCCCATAATTGAAGCGCAGGCAATAAGCTGCGCCCCATTTCGCGTGCAACAGGGTTGCTGGCTTGAATACGTTTTTCTGCGTTTAGATATACACCGACGTCGTGAGTGAGGTAGCAGCCCGGCCGTAAAGTCACTTGCAAAGTTTGGTGGTTAGACAGGGTTTTATTGCCAAATTCTTCAGCGACAACGTCAAACCACGCAGAGCCCGCGCCACTGAGTATCACCCGCGGCTCTTTAAACTTGTTTTGTAACGCGAGCGCTTGCGTGCGAGCAAGTACATGTTGCAAGAGGCTTCTAATCGCAGGCTCTTCACTTAAGACACCTTCATAGAGTTCAACGCCAACCAGGCTTAACGCTTCTGGCCAGCGTGCGATAGCGTCAAGCACGCTCTGTTCTTGCGTGATGTCGCGTATCCCAGTGCGTCCGCCACCCACCCCATATTCGAGCAATATTCTTAATGTTTGTTTGTGCTCAGAAAAATACTTGCCAAGTGCGTCAGCGTTTGCCGCCGAATCAACAATGCAACAAAAATAGAAGTTTGGATCTGCCTGTTGCAAGCGGGCGATGATCGCCATATTGCCCTTGCCGACCAATTGGTTTGCCATGATGATGCGAGGTACGCCGTGCGCCGCTGCCGCTTGCACTTGCGAAGCGGTTGCAAGGGTGATGCCCCAAGCACCGTGTTCAAGCTGCATTCGAAACAACTCTGGGCCCATCGTTGTTTTGCCATGCGGTGCAAGTTCGACGCCGTAGCGTTCGATGAATTGTTTCATCCATAAAAGATTGTGCTCGATACGACTTTGGCGTAACACGGCAACCGGCAAACTCACGTCTTCGTTCAAAATATGCCAGCCTAGCGAACCACTGTTCGCGAAGGTGCTGCCAAGCGCTACATAGCCTAAACCTTTGCCTAACGTGTCAAGGTGTGTGTTTTGAATCAGATTTCCATGCATGGCTAAGCGTTACCTGAAATATTGAAGAATACCCGTGAGGGTGCGTCATTGAGTTTGAAACTATTCGTCGGGGATTAGCCTTTTACCTAGGCTCACAGAGGCATCGATTTTGTAGCCGAGTGCTTCGTAAAAGCCCAAGGCCTGTACGTTTGTATCACGAACCTGTAAGTTCAATTTTGGGCATCCAACTGCTAAGAGTAGGTGTTCACCGAACTGCATGAGTTGCCTAGCGTAGCCACGTCGCTGATAGTCAGGTGACACGGCTAGATAGTTGATCCAGCCTCTATGGCCTTCGTAGCCAAACATGGCACTTGCAACGATTTCATGATTGACTTCACCAACGATAAACCATTCAGGGTTGACAGCTAGTTTACGTTCAATGTCCAAGTGTGGATTGTTCCATGAACGGACTAACCCGCAAGTCTGCCATAGACTAACGACGCTTTCAGTATCGCTTTTGATGAAGGGTCTGATATTCACGTCTTTCTTCTCAACCCAATGACGTTGAAAGAGAGCCTGATGAAGACGGCTGTTAATACGGCGGCGATGATTGAGGTGACGATTAGCATTGGCACATTACTTTAGTAGCGCGATCGAGTGCAGAGACTTTCCATTCAAATCCCAATCTGAAAAAGTTACCTTTTGAATTCCTGGATTTTCAAATGAACGGACGCTATAGGTTTTGGACTTTAAATTGGCGACAATCACCCACTCAGTAAATTCATACGAATTTACGCCACCACCATAACCACTCGAGCTATCTAAGTGAATCGCGCCAAAGGGTATGTCAAAATTATTCATGATGTGCCAAGCTCTGCTTTCTTGAATGGCTGTGGTGGCAGCAGGAGTATTGAGAACAAACTGTGACACACGAATAAAGCGATCGGGGCTTAAAAAGCTACCAGGCAACCCATGCATGCCGTTTCCAGAGCTAGCAGCTGAAAATTTCTGCCCCTTGACTGTTAAGGGCGCCTTATCTGTACCCGACAAATTGACGTAGTTGCCAATGTTTTGAAGGTGCCAAGAAAATGCTGGGTCGTTGGTCATCGTGCCAATCGTGTTGTCGGTCATGACCAACTTACCGTCAAGATATTCAACCACCAAACTTTTGCCCTGCGAATCATGCAAGGTCATTCTCGCTTTAGCGACACCACCCCATTCTTTTAGCGGCGCACTGTTCACAAACATCTTTGGCAGCGCCTCTTTTACCTCTTGAACCGTTGCAAAATTGGTTAATGCATACAACAGCATTTGCTGTGGCGCAATACTGTTAGATGACTGGTCTTGAGTGGGGGTTTGATACTGCGCAGTATTGGGGGCATTTAATAAGCCGCCTACAAGACCCGCTTCATTCATCCCATCGACATAAAGTGGCAAGCCAAACGCATTTGTACCAACAGTCGCATACTTAGCAACCCAGTTTTTGCCCGAACCCGATGCACCATCAATGCCCACACCTTGAAAGGCATAACCACGTGGAGTTTTCAATATTGCAGATTTCAGTGGAATCCCAAATTCCATGGTTCTGCCATAGACGCGACCGTCATCGTTGCCCGCCAAGACCATTGAGGTGCAGGCGTGAGCCTGAGATAAGCCGATGAAACATGAAGTTAAAGTGCAGATGAGGTAGTTGATTTTTTTAAACATGATTGACTCGACATTTTGGTCATTAAAGGAAAAAAACAATTATTCAGTCTGAGGGCGAACTCGTATCGTCGTTTTCAAGATACCTCGAGACGGCGTTGCCACCTCGGGTCTGTGATAGCGATCTCTAGAATGTC
>JAURJT010000074.1 GCA_030832095.1 Gammaproteobacteria bacterium
GAAGCTGCGCAGCCAGGTCGGCATGGTGTTTCAGCACTTTGAATTATTTCCACACTTAAGCGTCACTGAAAACCTGACCTTGGCACAAATTAAAGTATTGGGTCGCAGCCCCGCTGAGGCCTTAGAGCGTGGCTTGAAGATGCTTGATCGAGTCGGCCTGACCGTACATAAAGATAAGCATCCCGGCCAGTTGTCTGGTGGTCAACAGCAGCGCGTGGCGATTGCCCGTGCCTTGAGTATGGATCCTGTGGTGATGTTGTTTGATGAGCCCACCTCGGCACTCGATCCTGAAATGGTCGGTGAAGTGTTGGATGTGATGGTCACCTTAGCCAAAGAAGGCATGACCATGATGGTGGTCACCCACGAAATGGGCTTTGCCCGCAAAGTGGCCCATCGCGTGGTCTTCATGGATGAGGGCGAGATCGTTGAAGATGCCACCAAAGAGGCTTTCTTTACCGAGGCGAAGAGCGAGCGTGCGCAGCAATTTTTGTCGAAAATTTTGGAGCACTAAATGAAAGAGTATTACGCCGCACGTGCAAAAGAATACGACCAAATTTATGCGAAGCCCGAGCGTCAGTCTGATTTACGGTTGATTGAACAATGGCTGCCTTCAAGATTTGAAGGTGCTCGGGTGCTTGAGATTGCAGCGGGCACCGGCTACTGGACCCAATTCATTGCACCAGTTGCCGCCAGCGTGTTGGGCTTAGATACGTCAGTCGAAACACTTGATATTGCACAGACTAGGCCAAATAATGCGCGCGCTCAATGGCTGGTGGGTGATGCCTATGCGTTGCCTGTCTCGCTCGAACTCTATGATGCCGCCTTTGCAGGCTTTTGGTTTTCGCATGTACCACTTGGGCGTCAACAAGAGTTTTTATTGGGTTTGAACAAAACCCTTAAATCAGGCGCACGCGTGGTAATGCTTGATAACTTGTATGTCGAGGGCAACAGCACGCCACTGACAGAGCCTGATGCAGAGGGCAACACGTACCAGATCCGCAAGTTGGCTGATGGTTCAAGCCATCGCGTGCTTAAAAATTATCCCAATGAGTTTGACCTGTGCGAGTTAGTCGCGCCTTTTGGGGTGCAACCGACGTATACACAGTGGCAGTACTACTGGGCGTTTGAATACGTATTGCGTTAATCAATACACGTTGTTCTGCCGAATACGTGCTGCGCTGACGACTACGTATTATTCGAACGAACGCGTATCACGTTAATGAATACATGTTTCACGAACGCACGCATGTCTCGCTGAGTCATGCGTGCTGAGGTGATGCTAAGCCGTCGCTGTAGTGGTTTTTTTCTTGATCGCCACACTGCGAATCGCCCACGTCGCCGCCACGGCTAACAGCAAGATACCCCCGCCAATCAACGGCCGGCTCGCGATCCAAGCGATTGCGATGGTGATCAAGGTGATGGGTATCGCCAAGCCGAGCGCGATAAAGAAGGTACCTGCACCCACCAGCCCCTGTAAAAAAGGCAAAAAGGAAACCAGCATTGCGAGCGGGCTCATGATGAGATTGAAGCCAAACAGCAGTAGCAGAAAGCCACCGATGCGACAGGCCCATGTGATCAGTTTTTCAGTCGAGGCTTGATCAGCGAACAGTTTTTGAGCGCTGACCACGCCAGGCTCAATCAGTGCAATTTTGTAATCATTTTTTGCATCGTGATAGGTGGTCAAGGTGCCGTTGTTTTGTTGCGCAGCGATTGAATAGGTTTGCGCTGCAATCGCGCTATAGGTCACACGTACATCGCCTAGCACCGGTTGATCTGGATTTACACCCTTGTAAAGCAGATTGCCTTGAACTCGGTAGCCTGCAGGCGCCTGGGTGAGCGTTTCAACTGCTTCAAAGTTAGTCAAGTCTTGCACTAAATTTTTGTCTAACGTAAAAGCCCCGATTTTGACTAGGCTTGCATCGAAGCTTTGTGACTTTAACGGCATTGCGGGGTTGTGATGGCCTGCCGGAACTTTAAACTGCGCCGAGTTGACTGCGGTTTCGGTCCACCCCAAAGAGTAGGTGTACGTTTTTTGCGTTGTTTGCGAGCCTCCGACATTATTGCTTGTTGTTTCGGATTCTCTTTCAAGCCATTGGTACATCTCGACATGACGCCGTAAGCGCAAGAGGCCTGCTGTAGAGAGTCCACTCCAACTGTCTGTGGCGGGTGTGATGCCAGTTGCCGTGCCACTGAGAAACACCAGTTTGGTGTTGTGTTGAGGGTTAACAGACTCGGCACTGATTTCTACAATTGAGCTGAGGCCCTGTTTTAACCCCGCAGCCGCAGCGACCGCGCGACCTTCGTTCCACGATAGCAGCACAATCGCGCAGGGCAGTAAGATCGTACCAATCAACACACCAGTCAGGCTTGAACCAAGACGGCTCAGCCAACTCGTGGTCGTGGTTTGGGTAAAGCTATCAGGATTGACTTGGGTCACTTTATCACTCTTGCGTGCGCGAAGTTTAAGCAGAGATAGGCTAATTGGACTGTTTGAGGCGGTCAAGAGATTTTTGTCTTAGTGCCTGACATTCGCTTGCAAAATCAATGCCCAATGTTTATACTTATGTCTATACAATCTGGTAGAGGATCGCACGCATGAAACAAGCCGTGTTAGACCTGAAGTACTGGGGTAATAGCCTTGGCCTGCGTTTGCCCGCCAGTATTGCGCGTGAGGCGCATCTGCAGGCTGATCAAAAGGTCAGAATAGTGGTTGATCATGGCCGGGTCATCATTACACCGATATTTCAACCCGAGTTAACCTTAGCGCAGCGTTTGGCAAAGTTTGATCCAAAACAGCACGGAGGTGAAGTCATGTCTGATGATCTGCGTGGGGCTGAGCGTTGGTAACAGCAAAGTCAACCTGGGTGCCAGATCGTCAAGACATTATATGGATCGATTGCAATCCTCAGGTAGGTCGAGAAATGCGAGAGCTACATCCGTTTTTAGTGCTGTCGCCTAAAGCTTTCAATAAGCGTACGTCACTCGTGATCGGCTTGCCGATGACGACGGCTGTGTACAACGAGAGCAATCCGTTTGCGGTTGTAGCCGGCACGTCTAAAGCCGGCAAAACGAGTTATATCCTTTGTCATCAACCCAAGTCGTTTGACTGGGTACTTCGCAGCGCTAAACCACATGCTGATAAAAAGGTGTCGGCACCCGTGCTCAGTCAAGCGTTGATGGTATTGAATCAAATTGTGAATATTAGCGAGGCTTAAGGGCTCGGGTACACAGATATGGTGTGACCGGTCCGGTCAGCAGTAAACATAGATAGGTCGTAACACGCAGGCCTAAACGATGAGTCTATTCAGATGTCGCTCTGTGGTTGCGAGTCATACAAATGACAAGCCACTTCGCCCAAACCATTTTTTGCTAACTCAGGCGCTCGCGTCGAACACTCGGCGGTGGCCTGTGGGCAGCGCGGATGAAACGTGCAGCCTGACGGGGGGTGCAGCGGGTCAGGAAACGAGAGCCCAAGACCAAGGTCGGGTAGTCCTAGGCCAGGTTCTGGTGTAAGTACAGAGGCGAGTAAGGCCTGCGTATACGGGTGGCGAGGGTTTTTAAAAAGCTCTGCGGTGGGCGCAAGCTCAACAACACGACCCAAATACATGACGGCCACTTGCGTGGCGATATGTTCAACTACGGCCAAGTTATGGCTGATAAATACATAGGTCAGGTTAAATTCTTTGCGCAAATCAAGTAGCAAATTCAAAATCTGCGCCTGTACCGAAACATCCAAGGCTGAGGTAGGTTCATCGCACACCACGATCTCAGGGTGCATCACCAAGGCGCGTGCAATGGCAACACGCTGACGTTGCCCGCCTGATAATTGCCCGGGTGTGTTGTCGGCGTAGCGCGCAGGTAAGCCCACACGTTCAAGCATTTCAAGCGCCTTGTTGCGACGCTCAGTTTTGCTACCCTGCCCCGCGACATCTAATGGAAACGCCACAATCGAAGCAATGGTGCGCCTCGGATTCAGTGACGAATACGGATCTTGAAAAATCGGCTGAACACGTTTCGCAAGCTCGCGCCGATCAATCAGGCTGAGGTCTTGTCCGTCAAAGGACACGCTACCGCGGCTAGGCGGAGTTAAGCCTAACAGCATACGTGCGAGCGTTGATTTACCGCAGCCCGATTCACCCACAATTCCCAACACATCACCCCGATTAACTGACAGGTTGATGCCGTTGACGGCGTGCAGGGTTTGATTGGGTCTGAACAAACCTGCACGCACTTTGAAACTGCGTTGCAAATCGTGGGTTTGGATGAGCGCGCTCATGTTGCTGCGACCTCGGTAGGCTCAAGCACGCAGCGCCACTGGTGACCTTGAGACGTTTGATGCACTGGGATGCTGCCTGGGCACGCGGTAAGCGCAGATGCGCAGCGGTCTCGAAAGGCGCAGCCCGTCATATCGCCAAGTAGAGAGGGCACGACCCCAGGGATGGTGCCGAGTTTGCCGCCAGGGATCGTTCGCCCGGGGATCGGAATGCAACTAATTAACCCACGGGTGTAGGGATGCTGGGGGGTTGAAAAAATCTCAGCGGCCGAGCCCTGTTCAACGATCTGACCCGCGTACATGACGGCAACACGGTCCGCGATGCGTGCGACAACACCTAAGTCGTGCGTAATCAAGACCATGGCGATGCCGAGTTCTTTTTGCAAGTCGGCCAGCAAGCGCAAAATTTGTGCCTGAATGGTGACGTCGAGTGCCGTACTGGGTTCGTCAGCAATTAAGAGCTCGGGGTCGCACATCAACGACATGGCGATCATGACGCGCTGGCGTAAGCCACCCGAGAGTTGATGAGGATATTGCCCAAGTCGCTGCGCGGCAGAGGCGATGCCGACTTTTTCAAGCAGGCTCACCGCGCGTGCACGCGCGTCGGATTCAGATGCCTTGAGGTGATGGCGGTAGTGCTCAGTGAGTTGCTCGCCAATCGTGTAGGCCGGGTTGAGCGCAGTCATCGGCTCTTGAAAAATCATGGCCATTTTATTGCCACGTAAATCATTGACATGACTTTTGCTGGCCTGGCTGAGTTCTTCGCCCAAAAACTCAAAGCGTGCGCTGCTACGTTTGGCAGACTTTGGCAACAAACCCATGATCGCTAACGAGGTCATCGATTTGCCGCAACCTGATTCACCCACAATGCACAAGGTTTCACCGCGCTTGACGTGTAGCGACACATCGCGCACAACATGCAAGGTGCCGCGCGGTGTGGCGATGTCAACGGTCAGGCCGGCGATGTCAAGAACGTTCTCGGGTACAGTCGTCGATTCGCCTGAGCGCTTGGCTAAAGTGGGCGGTTGAGACACTCGTGTTTCAGTAAGGTATTGACTTGTCATTGGCTAGCCCCGCTCTTGTGGAGTCAACCACTGATGCAAGCCATCACCAGCCAAATTGATCGCAAAGATCAACACGGCAAGTGCGGTGCCGGGGATGGCGATTAGCCAAAATGAAAAGAACATATAGGATTTAGCTTCAGAAATCATCAAGCCCCACGACGGCAAGGGGGGCTGCACACCTAAGCCTAAGAAGGACAGGGCGGCTTCTAGCAAAATGGCGCTGGCAGCTTCAAGGGTTGCAATCACGATCAGGTGAGGTAACACGTTAGGCAGCACTTCAGTTAACAGGATGCGCAGCGTGGATGCGCCCGCGGATTGCGCAGCAGCGACGTATTCCATTGCGCGCACCTGTTGCGTGGCGCTTCGCATGACAACCGCAAAGCGATCCCACTTTAGCAAGCCCAGCACCATGATGACCACCCACATTGAGCTTCCCACCAAGGCGACGGTAGCCAGTGCCACCAGAATGACAGGCATTGAGAGTCTAGTCGTCACAAAAAACGACACGATCATATCGATTCGGCCACCAAAATAACCCGCCAGCATACCCATGGTGCAGCCAATCAAACCCGAGATGACCGCAACGCTTGCTCCAATCAATAACGAAATGCGTGCGCCGTAAAACAAGCGCGATAAGTAATCGCGACCAAGTTGATCGGTGCCAAGCGGGTGCAACCAAGTGCCTTGCTCGTACCAAACCGGTGGCACGGTGCGGTAAGTGAGATCTTGAAAATATGGGTCGTGCGGCGATAACCAGGGCGCAAAGATGGCCATGCAAAAAATAATCAGTAGCAACCCGCAGCCGACGTAAAGTGCTTTGTTGTTTTTCACGTCACGCTGCCTGAAACGAGGTGCTGGGTCATACGTTTGTTTTGGAAACACTTGAGACTGAGTCGCATGTCAGGCCACCCGAATGCGTGGATCAAGCCAGGCATTGGCGATGTCAGAGGCCAACGTGAGGAAGATATAAATCACAGAGAGCAACAGCACGATAATCTGCGTGACGGGGTAGTCTTTAAAGGTAATACTTTGATAGGCAAGATAGCCTAAACCATCTAGTGCAAAGATCGTTTCAATCACAATTGAGCCACCTAGCAAAAAGCCCAACTGCACCGCAGCCAAGGCCACGACCGGTACGATCGCGTTGCGCAAGGCATGTTTAAAGATGACGGTGTGGGTAGGCAAGCCTTTGGCGCGCGCTGTGCGAATGTAATCCGCGCTAAGCACTTCGATCATGCCAGCACGAATCAAACGCATAAAGGCGGGCGCCGCGTAATAGCCCAAGGTAATGGCGGGCATCACAAAGTGTTGCCAAGTGCCGCTACCTGAAACGGGCAACAGGCGCCACGAAATTGAAAACAGCATGATCAGAATCAGCGCGAAGAAAAAATTGGGCATCGACTGTCCCACCACTGCGACGGCTAAGCAAAGACGATCAATCCAGCTATTTTTATAAATCGCGGCCAACACACCCAAGGGTACTGAAATGACTAAGGCAACGGTCAGCGCATATAAAGCCAATAAAAGCGTGGTCGAGAGTTTGCTAAAAATTAAGGGTGCAACGTCTGTTTTAAAGTACATCGAGACGCCCAGGTCACCTCTGAGCAGTTTGAGTAACCAGTCGCCATACTGCACAATCAAGGGCCGATCAAACCCGTAGGTCTTGCGGATCAGATCAATGTCGGCTTGCCGGGCGCCTTCGCCTGCGATGGCAAGCGCCGGATCGCCCGAAAGATACAGCAGCAGGTAGGCGATGACGGAGACAGTGAGTGCGACCAGCACCGCCAAGCCCAGACGTTTCACAAGATAAGCAATCACTTCCAGTTCATCTCCCAAAAGCGCACGAGTTCGTCGTGATACGGCTTGAAGTTCAAATCTTTGTTTGCCACGTAATACACCGGCAAAGACCACAAGGGCAGCGCATAGGCTTTTTCAGAGATCATCACGAGCGCCTGGTTGTACACCTTTTTGCGTTCAACAGGGTCAACGGTGTTATCGCCTTTATTCAGCAAGGCGATGACTTCGGGGTCACGGCTGACGTCATCGCTTCCACCGCCAAAATACACGGGGGTCGAAGCCGAGAGATCATTGACTAGATTTGAGCCCCAGGTCTGATGGGTAAGTGACGTTTTGTTTGCGCGTGCTAAATCGCGCATCGCAGCATATTGCATAAAGCCCAATTTGGCTTTGATCCCAACAGCCTGAAGGTAGTTGATCATAGCTTCGGTTTGTTGACGCTCGCGGTACGCCATGATGTCGATGCTCAAACCATTTGGAAACCCAGCTTCAGCCAAGAGTTTCTTCGACAAAGCGGGGTCATACTTGTACACGGTCGCGCCATCGCTGCTGCAGCCAACTTGAGAAGGTGTGCAGATCGTATTGATCAACTCACCACCACCCACTATGTTTTTCAAAATGGCTTCGCGGTCGATGGCGTGAGCAATCGCTTTGCGTACGCGAATATCTTGTAGTTCAGGCGCAGGCGTGCCTTCACGGGTGTTCATTTGTAAAAACACAATGCGCATGGTGTTGCCACTGAGCACCTGCAGATGTGGCAGGCTTTTGAGCTTTTCGGCCTGATCTTTGGGTACATGCATGATCAGATCCTCGCCGCCCGACATCACCTCGGCCATTTGCGTTTGACGATCTGGGATAAAGCGAATTTTCACTTTACCGATTTTTCCAGCCGACTTGGGCGAGTCTTTAAAGTAATTGGCGTTACGTTCGAGCGTGACCGACTTACCAGGAATATATTCAATGATCTTGTAAGGGCCCGAGCCAACCGGTTTGGCATTCATGCCCGTGGGGCCTACCTCTTTGTAATATTTGGCAGGGTGAATCGCTAAAGTGGTGGCTAAATAATCGATCGCTGCCGGAAACGGCTCTTTACTGATGATCCGAACTTTAAACTTATCGATTTTTTCGACCTTCTCGATCCAGCGCACATTTGCTTGTGTCGTAGCTTTGTTTGCGGGATCTGACACGTAGTTCAAGGTAAAGACAACTGAGTCTGCGTCAAAGTCTTCGCCATTGTGAAACTTGACCCCTTCACGTAAGTCAAACTCAAGCGTACGCGGATCGATTTGCTTCCAGCTTTTGGCGAGCTGACCTTTGTACTCATTGGTGACCGGGTCGCGATAGACCAAGGTATCCCAGACATTGGCGGCAATAATCACGCCAATGCGAACATTATTAAAGTAAGGATCAATATTTTCAGGTGCCTGATCGTAAGCCATGCCCAGCGTGTCGTTCGCCTTATTTGCAATGCTCGGGGTACTCAAGCATAAAAGAGCGCTTAGTGCACAGGCCGCCCAAGAGAGTGGGCCTAACCGACGGCGCGAGGTGACGCGGTGGAGGGGTAAGTTGCGGAATTGGGCTGAAGCTGTCATTTTTTTCCTTTGGGTGCTCGTCATACTTTGAAGTGATCGTAAGTATTCAAAGAACTTGTAAAAAGAGAGTGCAAACAAGGTAAGTGCCAAAAAGTGAAGACTAAGCAGTAGGGCAAGTGGTGGGGCAAGGCAGAGCAGCAAATAGCGTGCCAGAGATCGGTGTTCGCGCGGTTATTGCTCGAAGTTTGTTATAACACTAGCTGGCATCGCGGCGCACACGAATGTACTTGGTGCGAACCCCTACTTAGCTGACTTTTTACCTCATCAAAGGTGCGTTTATGCAGAACCCGACACTCGAACAGGCGATTCAGTTTGCCATTGAACACGAAAGCCCCTGGAGTCGTGACTGCACCTCGCCCAATTGGGGTGTCCATCACCCGGATCCCGTGCCCTACAACCGCTTAAGAGGCCCCGTGCACGATCGCGGCCCTGAGTCTGGCACGATTTTGCTCAAGGGCAAGGCGCTGGTCTCTTGGGGCGAGCCTAAGCGCGCTGATCTGACGTTTAGCGTCGCCAAAACGTATCTGGCTTTGCTGGCGGGCGTGGCGTTCGATCGTGGCCTGATTAAAGATGTCAATGCCCCTGTTGGTAATACCTTGAAGGGCATCGGTTTTGACTCAGGCAACAACGCCTTGATCACCTGGGAGCACATGCTGCAGCAAACCGGTGAATGGGAGGGCACGCTTTTTGGCTTGCCCGATCAGGTCGATCGTTACCGTGCGGTGACGTTTGCTGCGGCCCCAGACGGCAAAAAAGGTGATGCGCGGCCGCTGCAGCCGGCTGGCACGTACTGGGAGTACAACGATGTGCGTATCAATCAGTTGTCGCTCGCCCTGTTGCACTTATTTCAGCGCCCACTGCCCGAGGTGTTTCGCGAGGCGATTATGCAACCGGTCGGCGCTTCAGACACCTGGAACTGGGTGGGTTATGACGACGCTTGGGTTGACATCGCTGGCAAGCGTGTGCAATCGGTGCCCGGCGGTACCCATTGGGGTGGCGGGATGTCGATTAGTAGCGAAGATCAGGCCTTAGTTGGCCAGATGCTGCTGGATAACGGGATGGCACAAGGCAAACGCGTGCTCTCTACCGAGTGGATCAAGCGTATGCGTACGCCTTGCGCGATTGCGCCGTTTTATGGCTACTTGGTGTGGCTCAATGACCAGCGCAAGGTGTTTCCGAGCTTGCCTGAGACGAGCTATTTTGCAGTGGGGGCAGGGAGTTCATTTACTTGGATTGAGCCTGAATTAAATATGGTCGTCATTATTCGCTGGTTGAATTCAGCGCATGCTGATGCAGTATTTGGCAAGATTTACGAGGCGGTTAAAGCGATCGCTAAATAAGTGTTGTGTAAGCCCCTGAACGCGCTGACTTAAGCAATAATATGTGCCTGTGTGACTGAAGTTAGGCTGAGCTTCAGGTTGCAGGCACAACGCTATTGTTGGCTTTGCGATCAGGGCAGCATTGCTTGCGTTGGTGGTTTGCAGATTGCAAACATTAAAAATGTCTTTTTTTACAGGGATCAACATGCGTACCTTCACTTTTTCGGCTGCCGCGGCAGCGCTTGCGCTGACTTTAGCCACAGGCGGTCAAATTGTTGGGGCTGCTTTTACGGCTCCTGCCTATGCGCAAACCGCTCAGCAAGCCGGCAATATGTCGATGCCAGAATTACAGTCACTGATTTCACCTATTGCGCTTTATCCCGATTCGCTGCTGTCGCAGATGCTGATCGCCGCAACGTATCCGCTTGAAGTGGCCGAGGCCGCCAACTGGCTGCGCAGCAATAACCATTTGTCAAGCACCGCGTTACAAGATGCGTTAAAGCCACAAACTTGGGATAACAGCGTGAAGTCGCTGGTCACGTTTCCTGATGCCTTGAATATGTTGGGCAACAAATTAGACTGGACGCAAAAATTAGGCGATGCTTACTTGGCACAACCCAAGGATTTGATGCAGGCGGTTCAGGCGTTGCGCTTGAAGGCCAAGCAGGCAGGCAATTTGCAAACGACGTCGCAATCAGTGGTCTCAACCGATAGTCAAGCAAATATCATTATTGTGCCGTCCAACCCTCAGGTGATCTACGTGCCCACCTACAATCCAATGATGGTGTATGGCGCGTGGGGCTACCCTGCGTATCCTCCGTATCCTGTCTACAACCCAGCTTGGGGCTTCATGGCCTTTGGCGTGGGCATGGCTGTTGGCGCATCGCTTTGGGCGCAGCCACACTGGGGCAGTGGCTCAATCACGATTAATAACACTAACTTTAATAACTTTAATGGTCGCTACAACTCGTTGGCCAATCAAGCGGCAAATCATATAGGTGCCAATAGCACCTGGGCGCATGATGTGGCACATCGCGATGGCGTGCCTTACGGCAGCTCAGCGCTCAATAATCGGTACGGTGTTGGCAATCATAGTGATATCGATCGCCAGAGCATTGCGCGTCAGCAAGCTGCGGCCAATGATTGGAAAAACAACGCAAGCCCCGAAGATAAACAGCGTGCCGATCAAGCGCGTCAAAATGCCAACAGCGCGTTTCAACGCAATGCAACACCGCAAGAAAGACAGCAAGCCAGCTCTTTGAATTCGCAAGCGCGTAGTGATGCTTCGCAAGATCGCGCAAGCCCCAGTTACTCGCGTGAGGCCTCGCAAGAGCGACAGTTAGGCAGCCAGGGGCGCAGCGATTTCAATCAAGATCGCTTTGGCGGCGGCGGCGGAGATCGTTTTGGTGGCGGTGGCCGCAGTTTTGGCGGCGGGCACATGGGTGGGTTTAGACGCTAAGCGGGATGTTCTGCGCCGCGTCTTAAATCAAGGCGCCGCGTTTCGTACCAAGCGCTTGGCCTTTCTGTCACTTAGCTAGTTTCATCCAAGATCTAAATATTTAGTCATCGAGAACGAACATGATCCAAAAAATTTTAGCCACCGCTGCTCTTGCTTTATTGCCCTTGTCAGCGACGTTGGCGCAAAGTACTACGGCGCAAAATCTGCCACGTGCCGACGTTTCAACCGAGGCGATGGTGGCCCTGTGCCAAAGCCGCACCGACCTCGAAGCGCAAACCTTTTGCTATGGTTTTGGTGAGGGTGTCTACCAAACCTATGAACTGAATCTTGACCCGAAAGTGCCTAAAACTGTGTGTTTGCCAGCAGCTGGGGTCGCACGTGACGTGGTCTTGGCCGAGTTCATTCAATGGGCGCTGGCCAACCCTCAGTACAACAAAGACAAGGCGGCTGCAACGGTGATTCGCTACCTGCCAATCAAGTTTCCTTGCAAGGGCTAGGCCTGTCCAAACAAGATTTGGCGCTTTCGTTACAATAGCGCCTGTCTAAACTGCCCCGATGATGAAATCGGTAGACATATGAGACTTAAAATCTCAGGCCTCAGGGCGTGCCGGTTCGATTCCGGCTCGGGGCACCAGAGAGTCTAGCTCTAGGCTCTACCCCATTAACGGGGGATGAGCAGTATTCATCGAAATAGCAGTACCCATCAAACGCGTTAGGACGTGGTCGCCCTAGTGGCTAGAGTGGTTTAATTTTAGTAAGCCCGGCTCATCCAAAATTTCGACATGCGAGCCTTGAACCGAAATCAGGTGATCTTTTGTTAAGCGCTGTAACGCGCGTGACAAACTCTCGGCCTGCAAACCTAAGCGCGAAGCGATTAGGCATTTACTAAACTTTAGTTGTGTTTGCGTACCTTGTCTGGGTTGCTTTAAAAGATAGTCAGCAACGCGTTCGCTAGCGCTGTGCGTGCTGACTGTCTCGATATCGTGCAGAAGAGTTTCAAAACGAAGCGAGACATTTTTTAGCAGCTTTAGCGCAAATTCCGCTTCAAGCGAGAGAATTTTTTCAATATCGTGCTTATCTAGCCAGATGATAACGCTGTCATCAAGCGCCTGTGCGTCAACGATGTGTCGGTGATTTAACAACATCAGCGTTTCGCCAAATGAGTCACCGGCACCGAACATCTCGATGACCCTGCCGTGCCGGCTTCGCGCAATAGGGATCGAGGCTTTGATCTGACCTACGGCAACGAGATAGACTCCAGTGGCTGCATCGCCGCGCCGGTATAAAAATTGATTCTTCAGAAGGCAATAAACCTGCGCCGAGCTCGCCAAAATTTCACACCAATTTCGATTTAATGAGGAAAAAAGTGGCACACGAAGCAAGAGTTCGCAAATATCAAGTTGTTTAGTCACCGTGATTCACCTAAAAAAATGATTCAAACGCGTAAAGTTGGCGGGTATATCAAAATAATTTAGTGGGTTAAATCACTCGCGAAAATTTTGCGCTAGATGTCGCTTCGCGCAAGTGACGATCAAAACCCATCGCAACGACGCGAGCCAAAAAGCGGCCGCGCGGGGTGATATCGATGGAGTCGTCTGTGATCTCAACCAAGCCATCACGTTCGAGTGGTTGCAGCTGTGCAAGTTCAAGCGAAAAATAGTTGGCAAACTCAATCCCCCAGGCTTGTTCAAAGCTTGGTATGTCGAGCGTTGACTGACACAGTAAATCATGGATGGCTGCGCGTCTGAGTTCGTCATCACGCGTCATGACTAAGCCCTTTGCAAGCGGCAGTTGTTGCTGATCAAGCGCGTTGTAATAAGCAGGCAAGTCTCGATAATTTTGTGCGTAGGTGTCACCGATGCGGCTAATCGCCGACACCCCAAGCGCAATCAGATCGCAGTCCGCTTGTGTGGAGTAACCTTGAAAATTGCGTTGCAAGGTACCTTGCTCAAGAGCCAGCGCAAGGTCGTCTTCGGGTAGAGCGAAGTGATCCATCCCGATGTAGACATAGCCTGCCTCAAGCAATGTGGTCACAGCGAGCTTAAGCATGGCGAGCTTTTCGGTCGCATTAGGCATATCAGCGCTTTCGATGCGTCGCTGTGGGATGAAGCGTTCAGGCAAATGCGCGTAGCTGTATAGCGCGATACGCTCAGGACGCCACGTTAAGACTGTGCTGAGCGTGGCTTGCATCGTGCGAACAGATTGTTTGGGTAAGCCGTAAATCAAATCGATCGGCCCTTCGCTGAAGCGATCTGCAGTGGGGTACGAGGTGTAACGCGGGCCACTGCCATCGTAGCGAGCGATTAGCTTGGGATCAAATTCAACTTCAGCGAGGTGGGTGTGTTGATGGGGCATGAGAGTATTTAAGC
>JAURJT010000075.1 GCA_030832095.1 Gammaproteobacteria bacterium
AAAGCGATCTACCCCTTCCCAGTTGAACCCGTGCAAGTCACCATTAGCCCAGCCGCAGCCATGACAGACTGGGTACTGAGCGGGCACGGTCCAGCCAATTTTTCGGTTGATCAAGATGCCGAATTGCGCGCCGGAGGCGACAAAGCCGCAGCGGTGCGTTATGTCAAACATGCGTTAGACAGTGATGATATTCAGAAGCACATCAAAGGTGGCAAGCAATGCATGCGACTCGCCCTCACCTTCAATGATCGTGTCTCGTTTGTCTTAACTGAAAATCTAGATATCAAGCGAGTGGCTGCGCAAGATATTCTCGATCAATCAGAACAAAACATGCCTGTTGATGCCAACGAACAATTTGACGGCGACTTTACCTTGATGTGCGCCGAGTTAAACCAGATGCTTTCTGCCCTGCTCGAGGCGCTTGAAGAAAAAGTCTTAACAGCTAAAGCTGCCTGACTTGCCCCTGCCCCCAACGGTGAGCTGAAAACGAGGCAGCGCCTTGACCGGGTAGCCGCTTCACTCAACATGTAAAGGACCCCTCCATGGATCTCATGATTAACAGTCAAGTGCTCAAAACTATAAAGGGAGGGGTCTTGCTTGAGGTGCAAGCCGACGATTTGAAGGTGCAGGCTTATATCGTCATCTCGGACGTTGATATGGCTGTGGTCGAAGCGCTTGTGCCGCTTTCAGTCTTTGAAAGCGGTACACAAGTTCACGTCGCGGGTGTTGAAGCGATCGGCGACAGCACAGAACAAGTTGTACAAGTGCTTGAAAACATGGATCCCGACGACATCGTTGTATTTTTATGCGAAAACGCTGTGGTGTACGCCGAAAGTCTGGCCGTGTTAGGCCTTAAACACTAAGCGCTACCCCAAGCACTAAGCAGAGCCTCAACCATTAGGAAGCGTCATGCAGGCGCCACCAATGTGTGCAAGCCAGGCGTACGGTATCGGTTTGCACTTGCTGTGCAAACACAAACTCCTCGCCTGCAATGGTCTCATCCGGAAACTCTGTCACCAACTTCACCCCGACATTTTGCTGATCGTTTTGTGAAAGCATGCAGGCGATACCGTGCTTGAGTTCAAAGCCGCTCACGCCAAGGTAAGATTCATAGCGTTGCAGTTGCACGCGATTAAATTGCGCCACGCCAGGCAAGCGAGATACCGACTCGGCCAAGGCTTCAAGCCATTGCAGGGCAAGGTCTTTGTAAGCCGCTTGATAGCGCACAATCAAAAAGAAACCTTTCGGCAGACTCCACAAAGCAAAGCCCCTGGGCACATATCCTGTTAACGGTCGCGTCCACTCGTGTGCTGGATAGCCGTGCAAGCTTAGATGCAACTGCGCTTGCGTGAGTGCGATAGCTCGTTGACGTGCCTCGGTTTCATACCAGGGCGCTTGTTCCCGATACTCGAGATCATCACCGAGCCCTGTGTAACGCGCCGCATGATGCATATGTTGTGGATGAATTGCACGGTATTGTGCAAAGAGCGCATAGCCATCAGGATTTTCGAGCGGCACCACGGCAAAGTGCGCCTCTGGCTGCGCTGCCAGCCACTGCGCACCTCTGAGTGCACCCACCACCCCCGAAGCCTCATTTGCGTGTTGCCCACCGGTTAACACGATCGCGGGCAACGTGCCTCGGCGATACACGCCAGTCACGGCACGACCTTGACGCGAAAGCACCTCAAACGGTTGCCCAGAAAATAAAGTCATTGCGACCCGAACCGACTCAGACGACAGTGGCTCGCAACATGTTTGAAGATTGATTTCGTGCGCGCTCGCTTGACTGATCTCTTGCTTGATCTCTTGCTTGATCTCTTGTTTGCTCGTATGAACGCTCTGTTGGGTACGCGCACCTGAGTCGTTCGGTGCACTTTGGTGCTCTGGCTGTTGCAATTCGAAAAGCGGTGAGCCGACGGGATAGCATTCGACGCATACCTTAACCAGCCCATGCCCAACGCGTATGTCTGGCACAATCTGGCCCGGTTGCAGGCCTCGATTACCTGAAGGTCTTTTCGAGCGGTGTTGAAAAAACTCAAGCACTGAAAAATATAAATCTTCGTGCAGTGCCTCAAAGGTGCTCGCAAGTAACCGGCCTTGCGGATCCACAATCTCGGCACCAGGCAGCTCAACGCGCAGCAAGAGTCTTTCAAAGTAAGGCTCAGAAGAACCCCAGGACTGCTCACTTACCCAACGCATAAGCGTCTGAAAAGCTCGCTCAAATTCTGTCTCAAGCCTTTCGGCCAATAGGAGCTGCCCCGACTGCGAGTCGCTCACTCTAAGATAACCTGTTGGGCAGAGCGACTGTTGACCCAGTGCCAAATCCGTCTTGAGTGCGTTTGGCGCAACAAGCTGAAGCGTTCGAACCAAGCCGCTGCGATCCGTCAACGCAAGCTGGTAAACGGGTTGCTCGGTTGAGGTTGAGGTTGCTGCGGTATCTTGCGCTGCCACCCAAGACACCTCGATGCCTGGGATCACCGCTTCTAAAGGATAACCTTCAAGCAAAAATCGCCGTGGATCTGCGGCGGTGTGGCGCGGGTATTCGATCACGACCGAGGCAAGCGTGCTGGTATCAATCTCTTCTAAAAACGCATGCAACAGAGGTTTATATGCACTGCGTACCAGCGCATGGATCCCTCGTTGCTGTAGTTGTATCGCTAACGCCTGCCGCGCCTGGACACCTTCAAACAACCACAGCTCAAGCGTGTGACCCACCCAAGTGTCTAAGCGTGGGTCGGACAGCAGTTGCCTCGAAGTCAGAGCGATTTCGCACTCAAACACTCGTGGCATCTTGCCTAACGCTCATGCGTCTTTTTTAGAAAAATGTGTGATCGCCAACGCCACCACGCCCACTGCCATCACGAGTAAAGAAATATAGACCGCCCCCTTACTGATGGCGTAGGTCACACTTGAATAGGTCAAATAGGCACACGTCAGACAAAATATGATGGGCGTCAAGGGATAGAGAGGCACCTTAAACGGGCGCTCTGTCTGAGGGTCTTTGACTCTCATCACAAAAAGCGAAACCCCTACCAAAAACAGAAAGGCCCAAAATACCGGCGCCGTAAACTCAACCATGACCTCAAACCCATCGGTTTGCCAGACGCCCAAACCAACCAACGCCAAACTCAAGATCGACTGCACCACGTAAGCGGCTACTGGTGAGCCACGCTCTGCGTGCCAGTTGCCCATAAAACGGAGGGCAGGCCAGTCGCGCCCTAGTGCGTAATTGGTGCGCGCCCCGACAATCATGGTGGCATTGATACTCGTCAAGGCAGCCACCGCAACAAAAATTCCAAGCATTTTTTCGCCCCAAGGACCAAACGCCTTACCCATCAGATCAGCCGCCACCGCTTTACTGCCCGCCAAGCCAGACAAGCCCAAACCAGCCAACACCGCAATATTGAACAGCACATAAATCAAGGTCAAAATCATGATGCTGATCACAATCACGGGCACGATTGCGCGCTTGCCGCCGCGCACCTCAGCTGAGATGTACGCCGCTTCGTTCCAGCCACCATACGTCAACAACACAAACACCATCGCCAAGCCAAACATACCTAAGCTTGGTGAAGAAGAAAACATACTAGGCGATGCCGGTGCGTCGCCCGACAACACAATCCCTGCCACCGCGACACACGACAAGCCCGTGACCTCGATCATTGTCAGGCAAGTTTGCACCCATGAGGCTGCATGTAAGCCAATCAAATTGATCAGCGTCATTGCAACCACAACGCCGACAGCCCACAGCGCCGTTGAGTGCGGCCCCAGATTCACCACTTTACTCATGTAATCGCCGAACACAAACGCTAGCAAAGCGATCGACCCCGTGTTGATCACGGTTGCCTTCGCCCAGGCATACAAAAAAGAGGCCGGCTTACCGAAGGCGCGTGCTAAAAAATGATAATCGCCCCCCGCGTGAGGATAGGTCGTGGCGAGCTCTGCATAGCAGAGCGCGCCGGCCATCGAGATTACCCCCCCAAGCACCCAAGCCACAATTAACCACCCCGCGTCACCCGTGACGCCTGCAACCATCGAAGGTGTTTTAAAAATACCTGCACCAATCACAATGCCAACAATGATTGCGATGGCACTAAAGGTGCTGAGTTGTTGCTTCGGTTGATTACTCGGGGTAGTTGGGGTAGTCATTATTAATTACGCGTACCAGTAATAGAATAAAGGGGTGAATTCTCAAGCACCTGACCTGATAGCTCGTTGCCATTCAGTGTCACATCGACAATCCGCGACTGGTTACTTTGATCCAAGAAGGAAAACTTCAAGCGATTCCCGGTCAGGCTACCCCCAAGAATCGGTTGTGGTTTTCCGTAAATGTTCAAGGTGCCCCCCACTCGTTGATAACGCTGGGTGAGCTCGAGCGTCACCGGCTGCTGTGAGCCCTCAAACCCTTTTAACGACCACTTGCCCGCAGCATTTCCAGGCACAACCCAGAAATACCCCTGCGCATAGCCGGTACCAACCTTATCATCAGGCTCCCAGTCGCCCATGTTGAAAGAGTTCGTCACAATCCGAGTGCCTGGCGCCATTTTCAAGATCGTTGGACGAATCTTCAAATTCAAATCGGGCAACAGATACATCGTCACGACCGTAGCTTTTGAAAAATCTTCAACAAAGATGTCACCGTTAATGATTTTGACTTTGTCTGCAACGCCTGCGCGCTGGGTATTGCGTGTCGCAAGTTCAGCCATCTCTTTGTTGTACTCAATACCAACCGCTGTGGCACCGAAGTTTTTAGCTGCTGCGATTGCAATCTTGCCATCACCGGCACCTAAGTCGTACACCAAATCGGTAGGTTTGACGTTTGCGACTTTCAACATCGCATCAGCAACTGCGTCGTTGGTCGGGACCCAGATCACATCCTTACCACTCTGACCGACACGCGGCTCATACTTTTCGTCACCCAACTTGGTTGACTCAGCAGACTGGGCAAACACTGGGTTGACAGCAAAGGCAACAGCAAGGGCTGTCACATGAACGAGAACACGAAACTTCATAAGCACCTCGACAAAAAAGTTTAAGAAAAACTGCACAATGGATCTTACGAATTTTTAGACGTAGCAGAGCCAAACTCTGCGCCCGCCCAACACTCTATATGTTTAATAATATTGGCATAATCTTTGGGGCCATCGCCCTGCCCGATGGCGAACGATAAAAATTGGCGAGCCGCTGGGCTGACCGTCATGGGCACACCGAGCTTTTCAGCCTCTTCGACACAAAGTTTAATATCTTTGTGTAACAAGTCAGTGGTGAAACGGGTGGGAAACTCACGAGTCAACACGCACTGTGGCATTTTTTCTTGAGTAATAAATGAGCGACCGCTCGACACGTTAATCACGTCTAGCATTGTTTTGGCATCTAAACCAGCTTTAGCACCGTACACCAAGGTCTCGCAGCTTGCCACGATGTTGACGGCACACAGGGTGTTGTTGATGATCTTCATCGTCTGCCCTAGACTTGCTTGCTCGCCTAAGTAAAAAATATTTGTACCTAACACAGACAAGATGGGCTTGACCCGCTCAAACGCCTCTGTTGGGCCCGATGCCATCAGGGTTAAGGTGCCTTTTTCGGCACCGGTCGTCCCTCCGCTCACTGGCGCCCCTACCCATTGAATCTGTTTGGCAGCAGCAGCAGCGGCAACCGAATCGGTCACCGAAGGGCCCGTCGTCGATAAATCAACAATCACTTTGACGGCCTTGCCGTGCATCACGCCGGCCGGGCCTTGCACCACAGACTGAACAATTGAAGGCATGGGTAAGCAGAGCAAGACGAACTCGACCTCATCGGCCATCGCCTGGGCGCTGGCTGCCACGCGCGCGCCTTTTTGCTTTAAACGCTCTAAAGCCTGAGGATTGTTGTCGAACACGACAAGGTCATGGCCAGCTGCTAAAAACCGGTTACCAAAATGATGACCCATATTGCCAAGGCCGATTAAACCAAGTTTCATATTTTATTATCTCCGGATATATTTATTTTTATTTGGATGCGGTATGCGCCAAGAATAGATCGTTGGCGCTCGACACAGATTCAGCTTGTCAGCCGAGGTCGCGCCGAGCGTTGCACTGATGTTGTTCTCAAGCCCATGGGCTTACGCTGCGTCCGCGGGATCCCCAAGCACAACAGACTCATAGGCGTGCAGTGCTGTCGCGCCGCCAGTATGTAAAAACAAGACATTATCAGTCGGCTTGAAATAGCCCTTGCGGCTTAAACCAATCAACCCTGCCATGATCTTGCCGGTGTAAACCGGGTCAAGCAAAATCGCTTCGGTGCGCGCCAGCATTTGCACGGCCTCAACCATCGCGGGGTTAGGTATCGAATACTTGGGGCGCCACCAGTCGCCAAAACTCAACACGGCCTCAGCAGGTACCTGGATCTTGACCCCAAGCAGATCCAAAATCGCTTGCGCCTCTTTATGGACTAAGGGATTTTGATCTGACGGGTCGCGGCTGACGCCAATACCGACCAGCGGGATTTGAATGTTGTTGCCAAGAAAACCAGCCACCAAACCGCCGTGTGTGCCCGAACTACCCGAACCCACGACAAAGTGATCCATCGGCTGCCCCATCTGCAACAATTGCTGCTGAAGCTCTTGGGCGCAGGCAACGTAGCCCAGACCACCAATGGCGTTTGAACCACCACCTGGAATGATGTAAGGCTTGCCGCCGCCGGCACGCACCTCTTGGGCGACTTTTTCCATTGCTTCGGCCATGTTGCTGCCACCTGGCACAACTGTAACCGCCTCAACACCCAGTAAACGAAACATGAACTGGTTACCTGTGGCGTCAAACTTATAGCTACCCGGCACGCGCTCTTCAATCACAAAACGGCACTTCAGCCCCTCTTTGACGGCCGCGGCCAGCGTAATGCGGCAATGGTTTGATTGCGGTGCACCGCAGGTCACGAGCGTATCAGCGCCCTTTGCCAGCGCATCGCCCATCAAAAATTCAAGCTTGCGGGTTTTATTACCACCTGGAGCCAAGCCCAGCATGTCATCACGCTTAATCCAAACCCGTGGGCCACCTAAGGCTTTGGTGAAATTAGGCAAAAACTCAATGGGCGAAGGCCCTTGCGAATAGCGACGGCGTGGGAAACGGCTGAGATCCATGAGTTAAATCCTAAAATTTAATAGAAAGAAAGAGTGATGATATTGGTCGACATAGTGCCTGATGGCCTGTCACTACGCAACCGTGCTTGAGCAACTTAAGCCGAGTTTGACAACAGTCTCGCATGAAAACCCGTGCCTTAGCCTAGGCAACGGCAAACGGTCGGGCTAGCGCGCGTGCAGGCGCCCCATCCGAGCCGGCCAGCGGCAGTGCCAAGAACAAAATTTCAGCTCGCTGATTGGCAAGCGCACGTAAGTTCGTCACATGTTCGGCCACCAAGACTCCATGCGCCAATAAGATATGGTGCACGGGCCAGTCAAAGCCTACGGGGCGCTTATGAATCGTCAGATCAGGCGTGCTGAAATCGACCCCAAGTAGTTTTACCCCGTGATCGACCAGCCATTGCGCGGCAGCAGCGCTCAGGCTCGGGTGATCTTCGTAGTACTCGGTATTGACATGCTGTGCCCAGCCCGTATCCAACAGCACGATATCGCCAGGCTGCACCAAGGGGCGGGCCGCTTCAAAATCAGCGGGTTCGATCAATTCGAGCGGGCCTTTTTCAATACGCCAAACGACACCTGGGCCGTAAAGACGCTCAAGGGGGATTTCATCAAAGCAAGGCCCATCACTCAAAAAGTGACGCGGCGCATCCACATGTGTGCCGTGATGCGCCACCATATGAATCTCGGTGACATTCAGTGGGCTTTCAGGCATTTTTACAATTTGCCTGATCCGTGGTTGCGGAAACACTGATGCGCGAGACAGTTCTTCGGTTAACCGATGGGTCAGATCGATCCAAGGGCCGCTGCCGCCGCCGGCCTCCGGTGTCGGCACCTGGCTCCAACCTTTCCAGCCACAAAAATCGGCTTTACCATGATCGCACATCAGACGCCCTACCTATTCAGATCGGTTTGCCTTTTGATCGTTGCAGGGCTGAGCACTACCGAGGACTCACCCTCGTGCCGCACCACTGCAACCACCTCTCTTACTTTTCAACCAAAGGCGTCGGACCCGTGTGCAACTTTAGGCGCATGTGATCAGGCACGTCTTGCCCTGCATCGGTAAAGGCTTTGCGCATTGCCCCCATATGTGGGCCAAAAATGCCGCTACGATTATCACTGACCCACTCGCGCGAAGCAAACAACGAATCCATGCTGCCCTGAAATTTAGGCATCACCCAGCGGGCAAAAAGCTCATAACTGCGCATCGTTTGCTCGCGCGTGGCCCACTCGTGTGAACGGAACATGACCGCGCCAGCCCCACCGCCTGTGAACTCGAGCAAACGGGCAATACCATTTGCCACAGTCTCGGGCGAACCCACAATCGTCGTGCCTGCTTTCAGGCCGTCGCCCAGGGGGTCTTCGCTGCGCATCGGTGGACGACCGAGTGTTTCACTAAAGTAGCTCAGCGTTTCAACCCGCTCACGGGCACGCACCTCGCGCATCGCAGTTTCGTCGTCTTCACCCACATGGATGTTGACCACTAGGCGCCAGTCTTCGCGGTTCATCGTTTTGCCAAATTTTGCAGCCTGCTCTTCACCAAGCTTCCATTGCTCGGCAAGCTTTTGTGGACCTCCCGGTAGACCAGCACCTAAAGACAACATGCCAACGCCATACTTGCCGGCCGTCAACACACCCGAGGGTGTCGTCGAGGTTGCCACTGCAATCGGGAAGCAACCCTTGGTATACGGGGCAAGGTGCAGCCGCGCCTCTTTCAATTCAAACCAGTCGGTCTTTAAGGTGACAGGTTCTTTACCCTCAAGAAGCCGCATGATGGCTCCCAGAGATTCATCCATCATCGTGCGCTGTTTTTCTGCTTCGATACCCATCATGTAGGCATCAGACACGAGCGCTCCCGGCCCGCAACCCAGCATCACGCGGCCACGCGTCATATGATCAAGTTGCACAAAACGCTGCGCGACCAAAAAGGGATGGTGATACGGCAAGCTGGTGACGCCTGAACCCAGCATGATGCGTTTGGTGCGTTGAGCGGCGGCCGCAATAAAGATCTCAGGCGAAGCAATGATCTCCCAGCCAGCCGAGTGATGCTCACCGATCCAAGCTTCGTCATAGCCCAAATGATCGAGCCATTCGATCAGTTCAAGATCGCGCTCTAACGCCAGGGTGGGGTTATCACCAAGCTGATGAAACGGGGCTAAAAAGATACCGAAACGCAAACCTGCGTGTGCCATGCTTTGTCTCCTACCAATTTTATTTTTGATGTTTTTTTCAAGTGTACCGGATCAGGCTGCAGCCGGTGCATCACCGATCCACGCGATGCGCAATAAATTCGTCGTCCCTGACACGCCAAAGGGTGTGCCCGCAATAATCAGCAGGGCTTCGCCTGGGCGTCCAAACCCATTTTTTTCAGCAGCTTGCGTCGCGCGCAACACGATATCTTCTGTGCTTTGCACAACGGCTGCCTGAATCGAATGCACGCCCCACACCAACGACAAGCGACGCGCTGCCGCGGCGTCTGGCGTCATACTCAAAATCGGTGCGCGAGGGCGCTCGTGCGCAACACGCAACGTGGTCGACCCCGAAGACGTATACGCCACTGTGGCAGCTACTGGCAACGTCTCGGCAACCGTGCGAATGGCTGCTGAAATCGCATCGCGGGCGTCGCGGTGACGACGCCGAAACGTCGCATCCATGGTCAAGCGCTGAATCGGGTCACGCTCTGTGCTTTGCAAGATGCGATCCATCATATTGACCGCCTCGATCGGGTAGGCTCCCGAAGCCGACTCGGCCGAGAGCATGACAGCATCAACCCCGTCGTACACGGCGGTCGCCACGTCGCTGACTTCGGCACGGGTCGGCACTGGCGAAGAAATCATGGATTCAAGCATTTGCGTCGCAACGATCACCGGCTTACCCGCCTCACGACAGACGCGCACAATACGTTTTTGTAGGACGGGCACTTCTTCTGGCGGCAGCTCAACACCGAGGTCGCCGCGCGCCACCATCACACCATCACAGGCCGCCACAATGGCCTCCAGAGACTCAATTGCAGACGGCTTTTCAAGCTTGGCCATGATCCAGGCACGGTCTTGAACCAGACCCCTGAGTTCGGCAATGTCTTCTGGCCGTTGTACAAACGAAAGCGCCACCCAATCCACACCGATACTCAAACCAAATTCCAAGTCTTCGCGGTCTTTGGCCGTGATCGGAGACAAAGGCAAAATCGCCCCCGGCACATTGACGCCTTTACGATCCGAGATCATCCCGGCATTGATGACTTCAACATTCGCATGGGTAGGGTCGCAGGTCAACACGCGCACCCGCACTTTGCCATCGTCAATCAATAAATCATCGCCAGGCTTGAGCGCTGCAAAAATCTCAGGGTGCAAGAGCGGCACCCGTCCGTTTTCACCTGGTGTTGGATCTAGGTCAAACCGTAGTTTTTGCCCCGCTTCGAGAGACTGCTTACCTCCAACAATCTTTCCAACTCTTAGCTTTGGCCCTTGCAAATCTAGCAAAATACCCACAGGCCGGCCAACATCGGCCTCAATCTGTCGAATCGCGTCATAGCGCAATTTGTGATCTGCATGGGTGCCATGACTGAAGTTCAGGCGAAACACGTCAACACCCGCATCAAACAGCCGTCGAATCATGTCAGGTTCGCTACTGGCAGGGCCCAGGGTCGCTACAATTTTGGTATTACGATTACGGTGCGAAATCGCATCGAGTTTCATGTTGAGTTAAACCTTATCTGATGACATTGAGACGCTATTAAGACGATATTCGGGCACAACACAGACTAAATTCAAACACTCTTAGCATTCAAGCCACGTGCGCGTTGAACTAAATTTTGCATTTAAGTCAGGCGCTATTTGAACCAAATTCAGGCACTATTACGTATATCCTCTAGGTTACCTGATTCACTCACCTTATCTTCGGAGTTTTTCGATGTCTACTGTTTCTTTAACACCACACGCGGCGCTGCGCATTGATGGGGCTCGCCTCTGGAACAGTTTGATGGAGTTAGCGCAGATCGGTGCCACTAAAAAAGGTGGGGTCTGCCGTTTGGCACTCACAGAGCTTGACCGTCAGGGACGCGATTTTTTTGTGGCACAAGCCAAAGCGGCTGGCTGTTCAATTCGGATCGACAGCGTCGGTAATATCTTTGCCCGACGCGCTGGGCTTAACAACAGTTTGCCAGCCGTGATGACGGGGAGCCATATCGACACCCAGCCCACTGGTGGCAAGTTTGACGGCAATTATGGGGTGCTAGCTGGCCTTGAGGTGTTCAAAACACTGAACGATGCGGGCGTCACCACTGCCGCCCCCCTTGAGGTGGTGGTCTGGACTAACGAAGAAGGCTCACGCTTTGTGCCTGTCATGATGGGTTCGGGTGCCTTTATCGGCGAATTCAAGACTGACTTTATTCTGGCGCAAAAAGATCGCGATGGCATCACCGTTGGACAAGCTCTACATTCAATTGGCTACGCTGGCAAAGATCAGGTCAGCCCAAGCGGGATTGGTGCCTACTTTGAAGCCCATATTGAACAAGGACCCGTACTCGAAGCCCACGACATCACCATTGGCGTCGTCACCGGCGCGCTTGGCCAACGCTGGTTTGATGTGGTGATCACAGGCTCTGAGGCCCACGCCGGGCCCACCCCCATGTCCTTGCGTCACGATGCCTTGCTGGCTGCCTCGCACGTCGTGCAACTCATCAACGAACTGGCACTTGACCACGCCCCGAATGCGCGCGGTACGGTCGGTATGCTTGACGTCTACCCTAATTCACGTAACGTCATCCCAGGCTCGGTCAAGCTGTCAGTCGATCTGAGAGCAGACTCAGACGCAACCCTGACCGCGATGGTCGACAAGCTCAACGCTCGGGCGCAAGAGATTGCCAAACAGGGCAAGGTCAGCATCGCATTGACGCAAGTGGTGTACTTTCCTCCTGCGGCCTTCGCCAGTGAACTGGTGCAAGCGGTACGCTCGGGTGCACGCACTATCGGGCTCTCAGAGATGGATGTCGTCAGTGGCGCAGGTCACGATGCCGTCTATATGGCCCGCGTTGCCCCCACAGCGATGATTTTTGTCCCTTGCAAAGACGGCATCAGTCATAACGAAATCGAAGATGCAAAGTCTGAGCATCTTGAAGCGGGCTGCAACGTGTTGATGCACGCCATGCTTGCGTGCGCGAGCCAGCCATGAAAATCCTGGTGGCACGACTCAATCACGAAACCAATACGTTTTCTCCGGTCCCAACGCCACTCTCTTCGTTTGGCGACCACGGCCCAACCTATGGCGACGAGGCCTACGCGGCCTCTAAGGGAACGCGGACCGGCATCGCAGCCTATATCGACCTGCTTGAACAAGCTGGTCATCAGGTTGTCGTGGCGTGTAGTGCCACCGCCAACCCAAGCGGTCGCGTGGCTGCACAGGCTTACACCCATTTGTCTGATGTGATTGTGACAGCGGCGGCCGGCTGCGATGCGATCGCACTCGATCTGCACGGCGCCATGGTGGCCGAAAACTCTGACGATGGCGAGGGTGATCTGCTAGAGCGCTTGCGTGCAGCATTACCTAACGCCCCCATTGCTGTCGCCTTTGATTTACACGGCAAAATCACTGATAAAACGATGGCAAACAGTGACATCGTAGTGAGCTTTAAAACCTATCCTCATATTGATATGTACGAAACCGGCGCTCACGCCGCGCGTTTGTTGATTGAGATGTTGGATAAAAAAATCAAACCGACGATGGCTTGGCGACGCCTGCCCCTGCTCTCGCACACGCTCTGCAGTCGCACCGATATCGGCGCCATGCACGAAGCCGTCGAGCTCGCGCGTGCCGCTGAAGCTGCAGGTATGCTGGGTGTGTCAGTGTTGGCGGGGTTTTCTTTGGCCGATATCGCCGCACCCTGTATCAGTGTGGTTGTCATCAGCGACGCCGACCAAGAGGCGGCAGAGCAATTTGCCGAGGTCGTGGCCGGCTTCATTTGGGATAACCGCGAAGGCTTCGTCTATGCAAGCGAAACCTTGGCCGCCTCGATCACTCGGGCGCAAGAGCTTGCCCAGCAACCAGGCACGGGCCCCGTATTGCTGCTCGATCACGGCGATAACTGCATGTCGGGCGGCACCTGTGACGACATGAATGTGTTGCACGAAGCCTTGGCGCAAGGCTTACAAGATATCGTTGTGGGGCCAGTTTGCGACCCCGAGGCTGTCGCACTGATGATTGAGGCCGGCGTTGGCGCAACGGTGTCAGTCGCTGTCGGTGACAAAGTTCCTTTAACGCAACTGGGCATCACAACGACCCCACGCACGCTCACTGGTGTGGTCTTGCGCATCACCGATGGCGAATATGTCATCAGCGGGCCTACCTATACGGGCCAGCGCATTTACATGGGGCGCACGGTCTTACTGCAATTGCCTCAAGCGCTGGTGATGGTGACCGAGACCCCTCAAGAACACTGGGACTTAGGTATTTTCAGTCACATCGGCATTGACGCGACCAAGCATCGTTTTGTATTGCTCAAATCCAGAATGTATTGTCGGCCAGTTTTCGTACCGATCGCCAAGGCCGTGGTCGAATGTGATGGCGGCGGCGTCACAAGCTCTGACTATTCACGGTTCCCGTACAGCAAACTTGCCCGCCCTGTGTATCCGTTTGATTTAGATACGACCTGGGAAAGTCAAATGTAAGAACCTGGTCTGGTATGACCAACGGATGGCCAGTGGGTCGTTCTGACCTCAAGAATTCTGACCTCAAGAGCAACCGCTCGACAAAAAAGCAAAGAGCCCCGCAGCATTTCGGTGCGGGGCTCTTTGCTTTGATTTCAGTCGCAGCGAATAGTTTGCTGCGACTGAACCGGTACTTAGCCTAAGCGACTCTCAAAGCCCGCCTTGATCTCAAGCAAGCTTGGTGGCAACCCAAAGGCCAGTTTTTCAAAGAGTTCGGCATGGAGCTCAAACTCTTTACGCCACGCCGCTTTGTCGATTGAAGTGATGGTAGTGAATTTTTCGAGAGAAAAATCCATGCCAGACCAGTCAAGATCTTCATAGCTTGGCGTAATCCCAAAGACGTGCTCTTTGCCTTTAGCCTCGCCTTCAATGCGACCCAACATCCACTTCAGTACGCGGGTGTTTTCGCTAAAGCCGGGCCACACAAACTTACCGTCAGCATCGGTGCGAAACCAGTTCACACAGAAAATACGCGGCAACTTGGCGCCCGAGGCTTGCAAATGCTCGCCTAACGACAACCAGTGCTGAAAGTACTCGGCCATGTTGTAACCACAGAAAGGCAACATCGCAAATGGGTCACGACGCACCACACCTTGCTCGCCAACGGCCGCGGCAGTAGTTTCTGAACCCATGGTTGCAGCCATGTAAACGCCTTCTGACCAGTCACGTGCCTCTGTCACTAGGGGGACTGTGGTCGAGCGGCGACCGCCGAAGATGAAGGCGTCAATGACGACACCCTCAGGGTTATCCCACTCAGGATCCAACACAGGGTTTTGCGTAGCAGAGACGGTAAAGCGTGCATTTGGATGCGCAGCCTTAATACCTTTTTCCTTTGCCTGTTCAGGAGTCCAGTCACGCCCCTGCCAATCAATCAGGTGCGCCGGTGGAACCTTGCTCATGCCTTCCCACCACACGTCGCCGCCATCGGTCAACGCCACGTTGGTGAAGATGGTGTCTTGGGCCAAAGTGGCCATGCAGTTAAAGTTTGATTGCTCGTTGGTACCTGGCGCCACACCAAAATAACCTGCTTCGGGGTTGATCGCGCGCAAGTTACCTTTGGCGTCGGGCTTGATCCAGGCAATATCGTCACCAATGGTGGTGATCTTCCAGCCCTGCTGACCTAAACCCTTGGGTGGGATCAACATCGCAAAATTGGTTTTGCCACAGGCTGACGGAAATGCCGCCGCCACGTGATATTTTTTACCCCAAGGTGCTGTCACACCCAAAATCAACATGTGCTCAGCTAACCAACCCGGCGAGGTTGCGCTGGCTTCAGCGCGACCCATATTTGACGCAATTCGCAGGGCAAAACATTTTTTGCCAAGCAGCGCGTTGCCACCGTAGCCAGAGCCATACGACCAGATTTCGCGTGTTTCAGGAAAATGCACAATGTACTTAGTCGTATTGCAAGGCCACACCACATCGGCCTGACCTGAAACCAGGGGGGCACCGACCGTGTGCACACAGGGCACAAACTCACCTGTCGAGCCAAGCACGTCGTACACCTTTTTGCCCATTCGCGTCATCATGCGCATGTTGACCACCACATAAGGCGAGTCAGATAGCTCAACGCCAATTTGCGCAATCGGTGACCCCAAAGGGCCCATCGAAAACGGAATCACATACAGCGTACGGCCGGCCATCGCACCCTCGAATAACTCATCGAGTTTGGTGCGCATTTCTGCGGGCTCGATCCAGTTATTAGTTGGACCTGCTTCGGCCTTGTTTTTGCTGCAGATAAAGGTGCGGTCTTCGACGCGCGCCACGTCATCGGGTGACGAGCGAGCTAAAAACGAATTGGGTCGTTTGGCAGGATTGAGCTTGTGCAACATACCCGACTGCACCATTTGGGCACAAAGTCGATCGTATTCTTCTTGAGAGCCGTCACACCACACAATATTGGCGGGCTTGGCTTTTGCTGCAATATCAGCCACCCACTTTTTTAAACCATCGTGGCGAACGTAATCAGGTGCGTTTAAGGTCAGATTCATTGGCTTGTTTCAATTGGATTGCAATGGTCATACTTCGGTAACCCGAAATAGTAGCACCGCGCGTGCATTGACGAAAACCTGAGCCAATTTGGTACCAAACAAGTGCACCTTTTGCTCAAGGATTGCGCATTTGGTCGAATATTTTGGAAACGCCGCGGTACTCGTTACAGATTTTATGCAATTTCGCTTGACCATCGAGTCAATACCCTACTCGCTTCATCATTATCGTATTGGCTAATCTTTGACTTATTCTGCTTGACCTATCTTGTTGTCACTTGACTGAATTGGCTAATATTTACTTAGCTATGGATGTTTCACTCTTTGGCGTCAAAAAAATTGCGTCCTAAGCGTATTCAGCGTTATGTTTAGCCTATTCCTGCAACTTCACCAAGAGGCTTGGCCATGCTGGCACTGAACCAAACCAACTCTCCGATCCACAACAAGCAAACTTCACTGGCGGCCTGGCTGCTCGCTGTTGTCTTTGCACTCGTTAGCACGCCCGGCTTCGCCCAAGCGCCAGTTGCACAACCGTTGGCCAAGCAAGGCTCTTGCCCCAGCGGCTATCACAGCAGTGGCAATTACTGCACCCCTTCGTCATCGAGCGCACGCGCGGCCCTGCCCCATGTCGGCTCATGCCCCTCGGGTTATCACACGAGCGGAGGCTATTGCCTAGCGAGCAGCAACTCATCAAAAGCAGCGATCGTCAAAAGCGGAAGCTGCCCGTCCGGGTATCACACCAGTGGCGCCTATTGTTTACGCAATTGAGGCTAATGCCTTGCACGAAGCGGGCTGATTGCGGACTTAGCACAGACCTAAGACTTGCCCAACCGACGCGCGAGGTGCTGCTGCACTTGGCTAGCTGACTCGTGATTCACTAAGTGGTCGGGTAATTGGCCACCTAGGATTTGCCGGGCTTGCCGTGCGACTGAGCTGCCCATCGCCCTCAAGCTATCGTCCGTGACCCCAGCCATGTGCGGCGAGAGCAGCACATTTTCCATCCCATAAAGGGGCGAATCTACCGGCAGGGGCTGTTGTGTAAACACATCAAGCGCCGCACCGGCCAGGCGCTTTTCAGTTAACGCCTCAACTAGGGCCTGTTGATCCACAACCGCACCGCGCGCCACGTTGATTAAGTAGGCCGAAGCTTTCATTTTGCCCAGCAAGGCGCGGCTAATGAGCCCTTTGGTTGAGTCGTTCAACGGGCAAGCCAGCACCACAAAATCCGCTTGCGCCAGCACCTGCTCAAGCGACGTCACTTCAATAAAGTCGAGCGAAGCACGGCCGCTTGGTCGATAGCCGCTGACACTCATCCCAAACCCAAAATGACACATTTTTGCAACGGCTTGTCCAATCGCCCCCAAGCCCACTAACCCGACTTTTTTACCGGCTAACTCTATCCCGTCGTCGGCCAACGCTCGGGCGCTTGCCCAACCGCTTGCCCGCATCCGTTGATTGGCCGCAGCGCTGCGATGGGCAAGCGACAACATTTGACCCACCGCGAACTCAGCCACGGTGACTGCGTTGGTGCCGGGCGCGTTAGCCACCGCGATGCCTCGCGCAGTGGCCTCAGGAATCGGGATCATGTCGACCCCAGCCCCATGGCGAATCACGCCCAGCAAATTGGGCGCCTGGTCATATAACGCAGCGGGGATGGGCGTGCGCACCACCACAATCGAAGCTTCGCGTGCGCCTGCAATCAGGTCGTCCTCGCGAGTTGACTTCGCCACCGACACCCGCGCGAACGTTTCCATTTCAGCGTGCACCAACGGGTGGATCGGATTCGTTAAAAAAATCAGTTTTGAGGTCATGGTTTTTAGTCTTAAAGGAGTATATTTATTCTAGTGAGATCACAGTACACAGGGCGCTAGGCGCTCAGAGTACTGAAAATAACGAGAGAGACACAAGCATGACCATAACATTCAAAAAGCTTCACCCGACCTTTATGGCAGAAGTCAGTGCGCTTGATTTGCGCCAGGTAAGCGACGAAGCAAGCCTTGAGCGCCTGCGCGAGGGGATGACTGAGTTTGGTGTCTTGGTATTCAAGGGTCAACAATTTTCTCATCAAGACCAACTTGACTTTGCCCAACGCCTCGACGGCGTGCTGCATGCCAAAACGTCTTCTTCGGTATTAGTCAAAAATCGCTTTGGCAACGAAGCGCTGACAGACATCTCAAACGTAGGCCAAGATGGGGACATCTTGGCCGCCGAAGACCGTCGCCGTGTGAACGGGATCAGTAATCGCATCTGGCACACCGATGCCTCATTTGAAGACCCCGCAGGGCGTTACTCAATGCTGTATGCGCGCAATATCCCTCCGGTGCGTGCCGATACCGAATTTGCTGACATGCGTGCTGCCTACGAAGCGCTTGACGACGCTACCAAGGCAACGATTGCCGATCTGCGCGTGCATCACTCAATTGCCTATTCGCGCCACACGATGGGCTTTGATTTTTCGCCAGAAGAAAAAGCCAAGTTACTTGGGGCGACGCACCCCTTGGTGCGTGTGATCGAAGGCTCACCTCGCAAGTCGCTTTATCTTGCCTCCCACGCCGAGCGCGTCATCGGGTGGCAGGTTCCTGAGGGCCGCTTGCTACTGCGCGACTTAATTGAACATGCAACGCGCCCTCAGTTTTTAAGCCATCATGAATGGGCTTTGGGCGATCTGGTCATTTGGGATAACCGCACCACGATGCATCGCGCACGTCCGTTTGACGACAAAACATACAAACGCGAACTCACCCGCGTCACCACGCTAGATTTGCCGCGCAAGGCGGTTGCGGCGCAAGCGGCCTAAGTTAGAATCGCCGCAGCCTGAGGGGTGACTTTTAGGTACCCACTTTAAAACTCGCCTGCATTTTGCGCAGCATGGCGATCACGCTTTGCGCCACGATTCGGCCGGTTTTGGGGTTTTCAGATGGAATGTTTTCCATGGTCATGGTGAACTTCGCTGAGTCTGAGTCGACCACGATGCTGTGAGTGTTGCGCACAACCGTTGGATCAGCCCAAATTTCAAGCAAGGTATTTTCAGGCCCGACGCCTGCTAACGCCAACGCCACCACCACATTTAAGTTTGCCGGAAACCCTTTAGCGGCGGCACGCGCATTACCTTCGAACACTTTTTTAGGCTCAGTCAGGCCTTCAACACTAATGTTGTTCTCGATTAAATGTGGGGCGCCCGAAAGCCCATTAGGCGGCTTGCGCGTGACCATCCTTACCGAATGAATCTTGCCCTCGGCCGCTGCAATCATCGCGTCTAAGCCAATCAATGCCCCAGTTGGTACGTGGATGATGCCACCCTCTTGCTGCGCCATGTCAATCAAATTCTGATTAAACAGTAAGGCCCCTACCGACAACACAATCGCTTGTTTTTTTGCCTTTAAAAAGGGCGCTACGATTTCGGGCAAGAGCGCTGCCGGTGCACACTCAATCACTAAGTCTGCCACGGGCTCAAGTTCTGCCAGCGTCAGCACCTTGACCTGCGCCCCAAGGCTTGCCACAAACGCTTGCGCCTTATCGTGATGCTTAGCCGAGACCGCAGTCAGCACAACGCCTGGTACCGCGCCTTTGGCTAAAGACGTGGCGATGGATTTGCCGATCGCACCCAAGCCAGCGATAGCAATACGTAACGGTTGTTTGTTGGTAGTGTTAGTCATGAATGTGCTCAGTCAATTTTCAAATTGGCGGTTTTTACGATGTCGGCATACTTGGCGACTTCGCGTTTAAGGTGCAGGCCAAACTCTGCTGGCGTGCCACCGATGATTTCAATGCCGCGTTCACGCAGATTTTGCCGAACACTGTCTCGCGTCAGAGCCTCATTGAACGAACGATTGATCCGTTCGACAACGACCTGGGGGGTATTAGCAGGTGCAATGATCCCGTACCACGAGTCGGTTTCAAAGGTTGGCAAACCTTGTTCAGCAATGGTGGGGATCTCAGGGGCTAGGGGAGCGCGAGTCAAATAGGTCGTACCCAGCGCCCTGAGCTTACCCGAACGGATATGTGCCAAAAAGTCAGGCAAATTGCCAAACATCAGATCGATATTGCCCCCTAGTAGGTCGTTGAGCGCGGGCCCTTGAGCCTTATAAGGCACATGCACAATGTCAATACCCGTCATGGATTTCAGCATCTCGCCGGCAAAGTGCGGCGTCGTACCATTACCAAACGAGCCGTACGACAACTTGCCCGGGTTTTTCTTGGCGTAGGCAATTAACTCGGGTAGGTTTCGAATCGGCAACTCAGGCCGAACCGCAAGAACGTTCGCAGTGCGCGCCAGTAAGACTATCGGTACTAGATCTGTGTCTAGGTTGTAGGGCAAGTTTTTAACCAGCGACTGGTTGACTGCAAAACTATTCGCAACCGCGCCAAAGGTGTGTCGCTCGCCTGCCTTGGCGACCGCATCGACTCCGATGACAGTGCCAGCGCCAGGCTTATTTTCGACAAAAACAGAGCCTGCTAAATCGCGTGCAACCTCGGGCACCAACAAACGCACCACAGCATCCAGCGTACTGGCGCCACCCGGAAACGGCACAATCACGCGAACCGGCTGCGTGGGCCATTGTGTGGTCGTACCTGACTGACCAACCACGCAACTTGACCAAACACCTAAACTTGCGAGCCCGACCAAAAAAATCCGCTTCAGCATTTCAATCCCAATTTTGAAAACATCAAACTTAATCGAATTATCCACCAAAGCCGCTGGGCAGGTGAAACGTCCAGAATGTTGCATTCAGGACCCCATAGCAACCAGCACTCACAACCAACGCCCCTGCACCTAGCAACAGCGCTTGCCTCTCTGTTTGTGGTGGGTATTTACGCAGAATCATTCTCCCGCCTAGCGCCGAGACCGCGATGCCATAGAGCAGACTGGCGATGCTAACCAAATCAGGATTGTTCGTTGAAAAACCCAACATAAACAATGCCGTGCCAACAATAAAACAAGGCAGACCAACAATAAATCCTAATGCTAAAAACAACACAACCCCATCAAAATCGACGTTTGAAGGGGTATTTTTCAAGTTTTTAGGCATTTTGTAATCCCTTGAAACAGAACTGATTGATTGCAAATTGTGTTTCTGCCTGAGCAGGCTAAAATAGACTCAGGGTGAAGTCACGCCTACTGAGAACGGTTACCCCTGCAATCTGAAGGAAGGATGATGAATAAAAAACTGGCTGTACTTTTAATGCTCACCGCGTTTGGTTTTGCTCAAGTTGCACCCGCCGCCGCACAAACAACCCCGACTAAGTCCGCGCAAACCAGCCCCAAAAAGAAGACCACGGCAGCGAAAAAGAAGACAACTCCTAAAAAAAGCACAGCACCCAAAAAGAAAACCGCCAAGCCTAAAACAACCTTTTTCACCCAGCCCCAAGCAATTGGCTAGCCCAAGAGCCGGGCTCACGGGTTACTCAAACCGTATGCCGGCCTTTTGAATCAAACTCCCCCAGCGAGCATAGTCTCGATTGATTTGTTCTAAAAACTCGGCTGGGGTGCTGGACGACGCATTCAAACCCAAGGCACTGATCCGTTTTTGCACCGACGCCTCAGCAAGTACTGCGTTGACATCTTTATTGAGTTGAGCGATCACAGCAACCGGCGTCAAGGCAGGCACGGCCAACCCGTACCACTCAGGTATATCGCCCAGCGCAGGATAGCCGGCGTCGATTGCAGTGGGTGCGCTTGGTAAGACTCCTACCCCTTGCGCGCCGAACAACACAAGGGCACGCAGTCTACCTGCCTGAACATGTTGCGCTACAGAGGTCGGATTTGCGACCAACAAGTTGATATTGCCAGCCAAGACGTCAATCACCGCGGGGCCTGCGCCCTTATAGGCAACATGCAATAAATCGGCCCCAGTGATGAACTTGAATAGCTCAACCGCAAGTTGAGGGCCAGCAGCACTCGAGCCATACGACAGCTTGCCAGGCTGGCTTTTTGCTAGCGCTTCAAGCTCTTTGAGTGTGTTTGCCGGCACCGAGGGGTGCGCCACAAGCACAAACGGCTGTTGAGTGAGTCGCCCCACCGGGACAATGTCCTTTCGGACATCAAAACCCATATCTTTATAGAGGTGCGGATTGACCGTCATCACCCCCTGATGCGCGATCATTAAAGTTTGACCATCAGGAGTGGCTTTCGAAGCATAGGCTGTGCCAATGTTGCCTTGCGCCCCGGCCTTATTTTCGATGATCACCTGTTGCTGCCATAAGTCAGTCAATCGTTCGCCCACGATTCGGGCAACTGCGTCGGTGCCGCCACCAGGCGGAAACATCACCACAATTTTAACGGGCCCCGTTGGCTTGAAAGCAGACTGGGCGAACGCTTGCGCACCCGTCAAGGTACTGACCAACAGGCCTATGACACCTACATTCACCGCCAATCGAGAAAACCAGCGTTGCGGAAACTTTAACCTACGACTGACGTTAAGCATCGTTGACCTCTCTCATATCAAGTTAAGATTTTGCGTGTCCGGTAACTCGTTGCATCAGTTGTCCGACGTCTACTGCACGTTCCATTGACCAGACCGCCTCGATTAACGGCTCTGGATCGCAGCCTGAGCCACCATACTCGCATAAGGTGCGAACTTTGTTTTCAAGATCCTGATCCGAAAGCGGCTTGGCTCGAGCCCCGCGTGCGATATCGATGGCAACTTCAAGTGTCTGACCGCGCTGCAAATGCAATCTGACAGTCGCTGCCTCGACGGCAAACGAGGCATCGTCAATGAAAGAAATTTTTTGACCCAAGGTGCGCAAAGTCGTATCTGCAACAGCCAGGTCGCTGAACTCGGCCAAACCCGCCTTGCCTCGCGTTAAGGCAACGGCAACTGCGTGTTGTGCACTAACCTGCGACTCTCTGCCCGTCGACACGTTGGGGCGGTCGGTGCGTTGTCGCAACAGGGGATGACCAATCAATTCGATACGTTCAATCGCACCCAAGCCTTGTTGCAACAGTTCAGGATGTGTGGACAAGCCCAAACACGCCTCAAGCACTGGGTTCAAGACCACTCCGCACGGAAACGGCTTATAGGTGTTGTTGAGAATTTCCCAACGCTCACCTAGCCCACTGACGATACTCTGGCAATCGGGTGCGTCAGCGGTCACATTTAAAAAACCGCGCACGCCTTCAAGTGGGTGAGCAGGCCCATCAAAATCTTGTTGCGCCAACAGCGCAGACAGCATGCCGTTACGTGAAGCATTACCCATACTCACGCTTTTAGACATGGTGCCAAGCGTCTCGACTAAGCCCGAGGCTTGGGCAGAGGCAGAGCCCAACGCCCAAACCAGTTGTCGCGCAGTCAAGCCAAGCAGCTTACCGGTCGCCAGCGCAGAACCAAAGACGCCGCACGTTGAGGTGATATGCCAGCCGCGAGCGTAGTGCCCTGGCGACACAGCGTTACCAATGCGGCACTCGGCTTCGACACCCAAAATGAAACTCAGTAATAAATCGATGCCACTCGTGCGTTGCGTTTCAGACCAGGCAAACACAGCGGGTGCCACCGGTGCAGTTGGATGAATGATCGTTGGAATGTGCGTGTCGTCAAAGTCAAACACGTTAGCAGCCATGGTGTTGAGTGCGGCCGCCGTCAGCATGTCGAGTCGCTGCCCGCGCCCGATCACCGTGGCCTGCTGACCAACCGAAAAACGTCCGTAAACCTGGGCGGCACGCTCAATCGTTGGGTCAAAACAAGCTGATAAGGCTGTTGAAAAATAATTCAATAACGAGCGCTTAGCCTCGTGTCGTACCACCTCTGGAATATCACTCCAGCGACAGTTTTGAATAAATTGTGCCAAAGGAAACGAAACATCTACGGCAGAGTGGTTAGCTGTGTTTGTCATTGAAAGCTTAAATCGAAAATAGGTATTGCAAATAGGATCAGTATGCAAGCTCTTGGGGTCAATCCACCTCAGCGCGCAACCCGTATACCCACTTTAGCAGAAACCACCAACTGCCGACCGTACACCACCTGATCAGACAATGCCTGACGCCAAAGCTGTGCGACCGCAGGTGACGGAGCGGATTTAATTTTTTTTCGAGCGTAGCCCTTAATTAACCAACCAATGAGTCTCTCAGATTGACGTCGGGGTTTTTTTTCGTCAACGTCGTGCACAGTCACGTCAGTGAAGCCATTCAAACCAAGCAATAACCAAAGTTGAAATAAGCCTAAGGTGAGCCAAGGCATGTGAGGCTCGGCTGTCGTATTTTGCGCAAACCAAGAGTACGAGCGTGGAAACCCTTGAATGAGGTGATTGATACGCGCCCCAGCATAGTTAGGATTGGGCAGGGATAACACAAACGTGGCACCCGGCTTCAAATGCGCGCGCACGCTTTGCAAAAATAGCCCCGGATTTTGCAGATAGCCCATTGCCTCACAACAAACCGCAGCATCGTACTGTCCGAAGGTCTCTGGTATACCCAGGTTAAAGTCGGCTGCTTGAAACTGAGCATAGCCCGCAGGCGCCTCTGCGTAAAAATCGATTCCATGCACCTGTGCTGGGTGCGTGAGTGCGCCGGGCAACCACCCGTCGCCACAACAGATATCCAGTACCGTTTGAGGCTTTAGTGCATTGAGCACGCTGGCAACGGCAAGCCGGTAAGCTTTGTTGTTGTTCACGTGATCGCTACCATTCACGGACCGGTTGCCGTTCATATTCTCTGTTCATCACCTTGCTGCGACTCATTGAATCGTAAAACTGGTAACGCTGAACGGAGTTTTCGTGCGACAGCGATCAGGTCGGCAGACCATATCGTTGACATTAATCACTCCCTCATAGCTAGATTTTTTTCCATCCAAAGACACCACGACTGTAAACGGAATCGGTCGACGATTTTGTATCAATTCATTCGCGCTAAAAAGTGCCACTCTGACCTCATAGCGACCGCTTGGCGGCTTTTGATTCCATGAGATATTTTCAATCGGCTCGTCACGGTAGGGGCAACCCGACATCGCTTCGCAAACATTGGCATCAATATCGAGACTGCCGCCGCTGGGCGATTGCCTCACACCGTCATCATACGTACTGATTTTGACACCACTGGGTTCGATCACAAGCAAGTCCAGATCAGCGCGATCGGTCCAAGCCAAAGAGATATTGACGAATTTTCCTTGTGTGACTGCGCTACGTTCTAATCGTCTATCAATTTCATCCGAACTCACTGTTGCCGGCGGCGCAGGAACACTGAAAGGTGCGGGTGCGGGTGCGGGTGCAGGTGCTGGTGTCAGTGCTGGAATGGGCACTGGTGTGAGCGTAGGCGCTGGAGCGGGCGTCACACGGGCTATCGGTGGAAAACATGCACCAGCTTTATCGCCGATCTTGTCCCATAACTGAGCGATCCGCGTCCGCAAGCCGTTTTCAACCTCGAGCGTTGGGCCAGGTGAAATGACAGCCAGCCATTGTTTATGAAACAACCCCATCACCAACATTACGGTGAGTAAAGCAAGCACGAGCCAACGCCACCAGTTGCCCGACCCAGTCGCCACCGCCGCTGACGCAAGCGCTGCGTTCTCAGACGCAATCACTTTTGCACCCGGGGCAAACGCCTTAGAAAACTGCGCATCCAGGTCAAACACGCCGCCTTTATCGCCGAAAGGCACGCAACCCCACTGAGCAATCACAAGTTGCTCGCCCACCATAAAAATTGAAGCGAGTGCATCGGGGGTCGCCAACATCGCCAGTAAAGCTTGTGCGCCGTAGGCTGAGGACGAGCTAGCGCTCGCTCCAACTTTCTCTGCAATCGCCCTCACCTGCAGACATTTTTTGTTAATTTGGGATGACACCTGTAGTTTCTCATCCGGCGTCAACTCGTGAAAACCGCGAATCGGACCTTCAAGTTTTGTCACCCACGCCACCTCACCTCGCATGGCATTGACAACCGGTTCAGCAAAAAAAACGGGCAGACCTCGATCGCTCGGGTCCCGTTGCAGCAAGCTCACAAGCTGCTGGTAGTAGCTAAAAATGGGCTGCCCATTGATCCCCTTGACATCGATCAATGTGCGCTTGGTAATAAGTGGAAGAGTTTGCATAATCAGTTGGCTCTGTAATTTTTGTCTTGAAGCAAGCTCAGTTCTTAAGCTCTGAAGTGCAGACACTCGACATCTTGGTGTAAGTTTGGCGATGCTGGTCTAAAAACCCACGTAACGATGTCGCAGACAGGGCATACAACGATCGGTCAGTGAATTGATCTTCTCGTGCTCCAATAAACGTATTGACTCCAACAACGTTGCCACAACGATTCACCAGAGGCCCCCCAGAGCTACCAGTCGACATCTTGGCTGTATGTAAGACCAACACTAAGTTATTGGCCTGCCGCTGCAAGACACTGACCTCTCCTTGCGAGAACACAGTATTAGGCGTGACCACATTGGTATCACCTCGGATATCAGACCCAGGATAGCCAGCGGCAACGACCGTCTGTAGTACTTGGGGCTCAGTGGCGATCGCAAGCTGACGTACCCCCGCCGGGACTTGCTCGACTTTGAGCAAGGCAAAGTCTGGATTGGTGATGTCAGAATCTTTGGTGACAGCCACCAACTTGGCGGGCAAGGGCTCCGTTCCAAGTAGCGTGCTAGTAATTGCAAAAATCTTTCCTGCTTCAATGACGTGTCGATTTGTCACGAGCACGTTCGTATCAATAAAAAATCCACTGCCGTGCCCAAGAAATTTCATCCTAGCGTCAAACACCAACACACGGACCGTTGCAGCATCAAGCAATGCCACCAGTTTGTCTTGCGCGAGCACTGCGGCACTGGGTTCAGTTGGGGCCGTGACGACCGGTGCTGGGGGGACTTGCCCCGGATTCGCTGTGACGACTGGCGTTGGCGTATTCGCGGTAGCAGTTGGCGTTGGTGTACTGACTGCACCTGGCCGCTGGCCAAGCGCTTGCGGTGGCACACTTGTCGGCGAGCTTTGCTCTTGCCGCACCAGCGGACCAATTTCACCACGCCTAAACGACTGCAGTTCGGGGCTCTCGCAACTGCCGTCCAAAATCAGCTGTAGTCGCTGACTTTCTGTTTGCAGTCCGGCCACAATTTCACGGTTGATCTGAGCAGGTGCCAGTAGCACCATTGGCCGGTTCATCCACCACAAATAGACGAACAGGTTCAAGACAACCAAGATTGCAACCGCAATCAAAAATCCGCGTTGGGTGAGCCGCATACCAATATCCAAAAAAACAAACGATTTAACTAGGAGCGCAGACCGCAACTTCAGTTCAGGCAAAGCATACTCAATTTTAGGCAGTTGGCTCAGTGTTTGTACGCCCTAACTTGCCAAGGCCTTCATCTCAGCGTAAAGATCTGCTTTGCCTTCGAATCCAATACCCACTAATTCTGGCAACGTCACAATGCTGTTTTCTACCTTGACGCCATCCGGAAACCCGCCATAGGGTTGAAAGAGGTCGGGATAGCTTTCGTTGCCCCCAAGACCCAAACCCGCAGCAATCGCAAGCGACATCTGGTGACCGCCATGCGGCACACAGCGCTTGGGCGACCAGTCATACTCTTTGAGCATCTCAAGCGTTCGCAAATACTCAACCAAGCCATAGCTGAGCGCGCAATCAAATTGCAACCAGTCTCGATCGCGCCGCATGCCGCCATAGCGAATCAAATTACGGGCATCTTGCATTGAAAACAGATTTTCACCCGTGGCCATCGGTTTGTCATAATGATTGGCTAGCTCTGCCTGCAACTCAAAGTCAAGCGGATCACCGGCTTCTTCGTACCAAAATAAATCGTACTGCGCCAAGGCCTTGCCGTACTCTATGGCAGTCTTCAAATCAAAGCGACCGTTGGCATCGACGGCCAGTCTCTGCCCAGGTCCAAGCAACTTTAATACTGCTTCAATTCGCTTGCAGTCTTCAGCTAACGAGCCTCCGCCGATTTTTTTCTTCACGACCGAATACCCACGATCAAGATAGCTTTGCATCTCGCGCGTGAGGCCTTCAAGTCCCTGTCCGGGCCAGTAATAGCCACCAGCTGCGTAGACAAACACCTCGCGTTTTGGCTTGCCGTCGCCATAGCGTTCAGCCAACAGTTGATACAGCGGCAAGCCTTCAATCTTAGCGACTGCGTCCCAAACGGCCATATCAATCGTACCAACCGCCACCGAGCGCTCGCCATGACCGCCAGGCTTTTCGTTATTCATCATGGTCGCCCAAACCTTGTGCGGACACAACATACCTTTCGCATCTAGCAACGAGTCGGGCTTAGCTTCAAGCACACGGGGAATAAACCGCTCGCGCATCAACGCACCCTGCCCATAACGCCCGTTTGAGTTAAAGCCATAGCCAATCACGGGTTTACCGTCTCGGATCACGTCCGTGACAACGGCAACCAAGCTCAAGGTCATTTTCGAAAAATCAATATAGGCGTTGCGGATATTGGACTTGATCGGGCGGGTGGATTCGCGGATCTCTGTAATTTTCATGAGTCAGGCTCTATTGCGACGAAGTCAGAAGGAGATTGTTAAGGGATCTGGCAATAAGTTGTTCTGGTAGCAGGCAATACGATACACTCAGAACGAACAATGGTAACCAAAGTGCCGCCTCTTGACTGATAAAAAAGAAGACCGATGACAATCAATCAACAACACCCCAAGCCCCATCTCATCAAAATGCACGATCTCGATAACGTCGCGATTGTTGGCAACGATGGCGGGCTACCAGCTGGTACCGTCTTGCCCTCTGGCTTAGTGTTGGTGAACAAGGTCCCGCAAGCGCACAAGGTGGCTCTCATCGATTTCGCACAAGAGGCGCCAGTGATTCGTTACGGGCTGACGATTGGGTACGCCCTGAAGCCAATCCCAGCGGGCAGTTGGGTGCATGAACGCCTCTTACGTATGCCTGAGGCGCGCAATTTTGAGAATCTACCCATCGCCACGGTCAAACCAGCGTCGACCGAACCTCTTGAGGGCTATACCTTTGAAGGTTACCGTAACGCAGATGGTTCGGTTGGCACGCGCAACATCCTGGCAATCACGACCACCGTCCAATGCGTGGCTGGGGTGGTCGAATACGCGGTTCAACGTATTAAAACCGAGTTACTACCAAAATACCCAAACGTTGACGACGTGGTGGGCCTTGAGCACAGCTACGGTTGTGGCGTGGCGATTGATGCCGCCGAAGCGATCATTCCCATTCGTACGATTCGAAACATCAGTTTGAATCCAAATTTTGGGGGCGAAGTGATGGTGGTGAGCCTGGGCTGTGAGAAATTGCAGCCTGATCGCCTCATGCCACCCGGCAGCTTCCCAATTAAAGATGAGCGCTCGACCGGTGTCGACACGGTCTGCCTGCAAGATGCTGAACATGTCGGCTTTATGTCAATGATTCAAGCCATCATGGCCGAAGCCACCGTGCATTTGATTCGCCTGAATCAACGCACCCGCCAAATGGTACCGGCAAGTGAGCTGATTGTTGGTATGCAGTGCGGTGGTAGCGATGCCCTGAGTGGGGTCACGGCGAACCCCGCTTTAGGCGTTGCGGCAGATTTATTAGTACGTGCTGGTGCCACCGTGATGTTCAGCGAAAACACCGAAGTTCGTGATGGTGTGGATCAACTCACTTCACGCGCGATCAACGCCAGCGTCGCGCAAGATATCGTGACGCAGCTCGCTTGGTACGATAGCTACCTGGCCCGAGCCAACGTTGATCGCAGCGCCAACACGACACCAGGTAACAAAGCGGGCGGCTTGTCTAATATTGTAGAAAAAGCCATGGGTTCGATTATCAAGAGTGGCAGCTCTGCCATTTCAAGCTGTTTACCACCAGGTGAAAAACTGGCCCGTGACCAACGCGGCCTGGTGTATGCCGCCACACCCGCTAGCGATTTCATTTGCGGTACCTTACAACTCGCTGCAGGCATGAACCTTCACATCTTTACAACGGGTCGAGGTACACCTTACGGCTTGGCAGAGTGCCCCGTGATCAAGGTCGCGACCCGCACGGATTTGGCACGTCGTTGGCATGACATCATGGATGTCAACGCCGGGCGGGTCGCCGATGGCGAGCTTTCAATCGAAGAACTCGGCTGGGAGATTTTTCGTTTAATGCTTGATGTCGCCAGCGGTCGTAAGACCTGGGCTGAGCACTGGAACATTGCAAATGCACTGGTGCTGTTTAATCCTGCTCCTGTGACCTGAGACTCGCGTTGACTTCCTCCACGCCCTAAAAAACGAGGATCCCTACGGCGTACACCCCGGGATGAAGTTAAAGCACCCTGACTGACACTTCAGTCTGGTTTCATCCCGGCGCTTTTAACGATCTTCTGCACAGTGTCATAGTCTTGCTCAATAAATTTTTTAAATTCGGCTGCTCCGTACTCACCCACCACGCCCCCTAACCCCGCCACTCGGCGCCGTACCTCTTGATCAGCCAACACGGCTTTTGCAGCCTGGCTGTATTTCTCGATGAGTTCAGGAGGAGTCCCCTTGGGCGCAAACAAACCAATCCAAGATAACTGCTCAAAACCTGGCATGTCGAACTCAGCGACCGTCGGGATATTTTCGGCGCCGGGCCAGCGCTTGAGCGAGGTCACTGCCAAGGCTCTAAGCTTGCCAGCTTTGATCAAAGGCATTGCCGCAACAAGCGATGACACCGCCACCGGAATCTGACCACCCAGCAGGTCTGTCAGCGAAGGCCCAGAACCTCGGTACGGAACAGACGTCATTTTCACCTGCGCTGTAAAAAAAGTGTATTCAGCCGCGAAATGACTTGCCGTGCCGATCCCCGCCGTGCCAAAAGAGACCTGTCCGGGACGCTGTTTGGCGTCGGACAGCAGTTGGTCGAACGACTGATACGCAGAAGCGCTAGACACAACAATCACCGCAGGCCCGCGCATGAGCTCGGCGACCGGAATCAAATCATCCAGCTTGTAACCAGTCTCTTTGTACAAAGACAGATTTGACGTGTGATTATTGCCACTCACCAAAATAGACAAACCATCAGGTGCCGCGCGCGCAACCGTCTGCGTGGCCAAGTTGCCCCCTCCGCCTGGCTTGTTTTCAACGATTACCGTCGCATCTACAAGGGGACCAAATTTTTCACCTACGATTCTCGCCATCGCATCGACGCTGCCGCCGGCGGCAACGATGGCATAAAAGCGAATCGTGGTTGCCGCTTGAGCGGGCACAATCACCATCAACGCGACACACACCCCGCACAACAGGCGCAAAGAGAGGGCGAGACCTTGAGAACGCATGCGTATGCCTATTCGTAAAAAGCGTTGAAAGCTCGGCGCAGGAGCAGATTCGTACTCAAGCGACCAGATGGTCGTTAAGCAAAGTCCCGTAACCCGGTACCGCGACATGGCCACCCAAAATATTCAACATTGCCCAAAGCGCACAACTATTGGTGCTTAGAACAGGTTTGCCTGTGTCGCGTTCAAGCGCTTGGATGATATCCATCGTCATCCAGTTGCCGCAAGCCAAAAAGATTGCATCGGCTTCGGGCCGGTCGGCCTGTCGACCTAGGTCATACGCTGTTTGCGCATCGAGATCGCCCACTTCGATATTGCTGACGATTCCCATCGCGGCTTGGTGCAGCACTTGTACGCCGCTCGCCTCAATAAAGTGGGCGACAGTTTGGTTGGTACTCGCACTCCAAGGGGCAGCCAACACTATTTTTTTGATGTTAAGCACGTTAAACGCCTGCAGCATTGCAGTCGCTGCAGTCGTCGCAGGTTTGCCACAGGCTTTTTCGATACGCTGACAGATTTCTTGATCGTAGCCTTTACCCATGCGCGTTGAAGGCGCAGTGGCAGATAGCACGACGGCATCTACACGAGCGTCGTTGAGTTTGCGCGTTTCAGTTTCAAGCTCGGCTACGATTTTGATGGTCGACTCAGGGTCGATCTGACTCAGCGTCAAACGTGCGCAGTGCAGCGACACCGACGCTGGTAAGACTTGTATGAACTCTGGCTCTTGAGTGGTGTTTGAAGATGGCAACAACAAGCCAAAGCGTTGGGTTTTTTTTATGGTTGTCATACTGATCTCTGTCATTCGATTCTAGCGTTGTACAGAGCTGGCGGCACCTCAGTCAAGAGGCGCCGCGCTGACTAGGCCGTGTCGTCTGAACCACCGAAATCACCGCCCGAATCAGCCACATCGTAGCCGCCCGATAACTCTGGCGAATCGTAGGCCGAGGTGGGCGCCGGCTCGTTGGCATAATAATTATTGACCACGGTGGTATTTTCGGTATGGCTGGCTGGTTGCTGATTGTCATGTTTGTTGCCCGCGCCAAACGCTCCGCCAGAGTTGTGGTTACCCATCAAGCTTTGAATGCCTGAATATAAAAACGAACCGGCAACCACACCGGCTGCGGTCGTGGCAACGGTGCCCAGCATGCTCGAGCCCCAAGGTGTTGTGGCCGCGGCCGGAGCGGCAGCAGGCGCAGGCGCTGCGTTGGCAACCGGGGCGCCAGCCACTGCGGGCTTGGCCATGGCGGGTGCAGCACTAGGCCCTGAAGCCGCAGCCGAGACTGGGCTTAGGCCTGCCGAAGGCGCCGAGGGACCTCGGCCCCAGGCGTGTACGTCGTTCAAGAAACTCGCCTGTGCGACCGGTTTCTGACGTTCAAGCTGAGCTTGTAATTCAGCGACTTTTGCTTGCGATTGCTGCAAGACAAAATCCAGCTGCATCGCCCGCTGAACCAGCAGATAGCCCGCATTGGGCTGCTTTGCCAGAGCCTGTGCAATCAGGGTATCGGCTTCAGGTTCTTTCGCGCCAACTTGGGCTTGTGTCAGCTGCGTAAGAAACGCATTCAACATGTCACGTTCTTGGGTATTCATGGGCAAACCTCGTCAAAGCAGTTACTGGTATCGATCTGACCAAGTATAGGGGTAGAGGTTCAATTAAAACTGTCATATCACCGAAAAATCTTTGCAGCTCGGCGCGTCACACCTACTAACCTTTTTGGCGCTTGGGCCTGACCACCCGAAGGACCGAGCCAAGCGCGCGGGCGAGGTGCCAGCCAAATCACACAAGCACCGATAAAGAAAGTCCCCGCAACGACCATCATGATTTCGTTTGTGGCAATCATGACACTCTGGGTAGAAATCAAACTATCAAGCACCGCGCGGCTCGCGTCCATCGACAGGCCACTTTGTAACAACCCATTGATTAAAGAACCGTCAGCGTCAACCAATCCAACAAATTCTGCGTGATTCAGCGTTGTGTGATCGTCCCAAACGGTTGCCATAGATGACACTGCAAAAGCAGCCAACAGCGTCCTTGAAAAATTCAGTAGCCCGGCCGCCGAGGCTGTTTCCTCAGCGCTGACGCTCGCGAGCGCCATACCAGAGGCAGAAATAAAGAAAAAGGGCATACCTAAGCCCATCACCATTAACGGAAACGTGATCTGCCAATACGTCAGGTCAGTACTGCCAGAAAAGCGCAGGGCGGTCACTGCCGACAACCAAAGCAAACCGCCACAGACCAGCTTTCTACGGTCGAGTTTTATCGCTAGCCTGCCCACCAAGGGCGCCATGCACAGAGAAAAAACTCCCGTCCAGCCAATCGTTCTGCCCGCCTGGCCAGCGGTGTAATCCATATTAAGCTGCAACCATAAGGGGGTCAGTACATTCAAGACCATAAACGAAGAGTAACCAATACTCATTGCCACGACCGCAACCGTAAAACCGCGATGTCTGAAGACCCTAAGGTCTACGATCGGATGTTCAGCTGTCAATTCCCAAATCAGAAACGCTGCAAAACCAATCGCCGCGATCACAGCGAGCGCCACAATCTGCTTCGAGGCAAACCAGTCGTGCTCTTTACCAATATCAAGCATGATCTGAAACGCCCCCACCCAGACCACCAATAACACCAAACCTATCGCATCGATGGGCACGAGCTTGCGAGGCAATTCGTAGCGCAACAGCAACTTAGCCGCAAAATAAACAGAAATACAACCCAGGGGCAAGTTAATAAAAAAGATCCACGACCAAGACCAGTTTTCACAAATCCAGCCGCCCACCACTGGACCACTAATGGGGGCAAGTAAGGTTGTCATCGACCAAAGCGTAATCGCCGTCGCCGCCTTCTCTTTTGGAAAAATACGCAACAACAAGGTTTGCGACAAAGGCATGAGTGGACCGCCTGCGAAACCCTGCAACACGCGCGCCACCACGAGCATTTCGAGTGAGGTCGACAACCCACAGAAAATCGAAAACACAGCAAACAAACTCATCGCCCAAAGAAACGTACGCACCAGGCCAACGCGCGCAGCCATCCAGCCGGTCAGGGGCAGAATAATTGCCTCGGCCACTGCATAAGAGGTAATCACCCAGGTCCCCTGACTGGTCGTTGCGCCCAGCGCACCCGCAATGTTCGGAACCGAGACATTCGCAATCGTCATGTCCAGTACCGCCATGAAATTTGCCCCGGCAATGACGACCGCAGCCAACCAAAGCGTGCGCCCCTCAAGCGGGGCGATGGGTTGGTCGCGACTCTCTTTAAGGGACTTGAGCATTTAGCGAGCCGAAACGTCGATACGCACGGTCATCGAAAGACCGACCGTTAAGGGATTTTTTTTCAATTGGTCTGGATCAAGCTTGATACGCACTGGCACACGTTGTACCACTTTGATCCAGTTGCCGGTCGCATTTTGAGCCGGAATCACGGCGAAAGCGGAACCTGTTCCGCCCGCAAACCCTTCGACAACACCTTTAAACACCACTTCATCGCCGTATAAATCAGAGGTCAGCTCGACTGCCTGACCAACCTTCACTTTCGGCAATTGCACCTCTTTAAAATTTGCATTTACGTGCATCAGTTGCACCGGTACCAAGGATAACATGGGGGTGCCAGCCTGCACTCTCTGCCCAACTTGGACCTGCCGCTTAGCGACTACACCAGACACCGGAGCACGAACGGTGGTGCGTTCTTGATTCAGTTGGGCCTGTTCAGCTTTGGCTCGCGCAAAGACCACCTCGGGGTTGTCGTGCACCGCGGTGCCAGCAATCAAGGTTTGATTCATCAACTTCAAACCGCGCGTCATCTCAAGATTGGCACGCGCAAGCGCTAAATTTGCGCTTGCAACGGCCAAGTTTGCACTGGCCGCACTCGCAGCATTTTCAGCACGCGTGAGCTCCTCGCCAGAGACTGAGCCCGATTTTTCGAGTGCCTTGCGACGACGTAAGTCAATACTCGCGCGGTTGTCATCCGCCTGCGCAGCGGTCAACTGTGCTTGAGCGCGCTGCTCTTCAGCCTCGCGCGCTAACACTTGGGCCGCCAACGACCTGTCATTTGCAAAATATCCCTCTACGCGACGCGTGGCACGACCAAGTTCAGCCTGTGCAGCCAGCAAAGCCAAGCGTGTGTCGGCATCGTCGATGAGCGCTAGCACATCACCCTTTTTCACTTGTTGGGTATCGCTCACATTGACTGCCTTCACCGTCCCCTCGACGGACGGTGTCACTTGAGAAATTTCGACCGCAGTATAGGCGTTGTCTGTCGAGATGAAGTGAGAACTGTAAAAGAACCAATAGGCTAGCCAGGCGCCACCCAAGACGATGACAGCCAACAACAATTTAAACAGCCATTTTTTGCGTTGGTCGATTCGCGCCGTCGTACCGTTTGACCGCTCGATACCCGAGGTCTGTTCTGTCATGATCGAGGTGAAATTAAAGAATTCGTGTTCGACGACTGGTAACCGCCACCCAAGGCGCGTACCAAGGCAACATTCAAAGAAAAACGTCGCGCGCGAAGCTCAGTCACACTACGCAAGCTCAACAGCATAATATCCTCAGCAATCAACACATCAAGATAGTTCGACAAACCGCCACGATAGCGATTCGCGGCAATTTGAAAAGCCTCTTGCGCAGCAGCAAGACCCACTTCAGCTTGCTCAGTTTGCCCGCTCAAGGCTATGAGACTCGTCACCGCATCGGCAACATCTTGAAAGGCGTTTACAAGCGTACGGTTGTAATTTGCGACGGCCTCATCGTAACTGGCACGTGCGCCCTTTAGTTCACCCTGCAGACGACCGCCCGTAAAAATAGGCAGCGAAATCGCTGGGCCCACGCTGCCAAACACTGAGCCGCTTTGGCCCAACCGGTCAAGCCCAAGAGATTGCAAACCGATGAAGCCCGCCAAATTGATATTGGGATAAAAGTCGGCTTGCTTTTGATCGATGCGTGCGGCCTGCGCCTGTGCTTGCACCCTGGCAGCCACCACGTCTGGGCGTCGCCCCAACAACTCAGCCGCTAAACGCTCAGGCAAGCCCAAGGTCTTGCTCAGCGTCACGCTCGGCCTTTGTACCGACAGACCACGATCTGGCCCCGCACCCACTAGCGCCGCTAAGCGATTACGTTGCAGCGCAATCTGCTCGTTCAGGACCAAGAGGTCAGTCTTGGCTTGCGCGCCCTTCGCATCCGCCTCGCGCACGCCGCCGCGTGTTTCCAAGCCGTGGATAAAACGTTCAGCAAACAAGCTGGCAGTTTTTTCACGAATCGCCACCGCGCGCTCGGTTGCCTCTTTCTGCGCAAACAAACGCGCAAGCTCTGCGTACGCGGATGCGGTTGCCGTAGTGAGCACGAGCGCTGCCTGGGCCTGGTCTGCAAGCCTTGCCTCAAGCTCTGAAGTTGCCGCAGCAAGGCCAGCGCGATATTTGCCCCAAAAATCAATTTCCCAGCTGATATTAAGTGCGGCCTGACCAAACTGGTTCCAGTTGCGCGTCACACTCGCCTCTGGTGTCAGGTAGTTGTAGCTCAGGCGCTGCGAGGTCACCGTGCCTACCGCTGAGAGCTGAGGCAACAACGGCGCACCCGCCACTTCAGCCATCGCCTGTGCGCGCTGGACGCGAGCCTGGGCAATCGCAAGATCAGGTGAACCGGCTAAGGTTTCACGCATGAGTTGATTTAACTGTTCGTCTTGATAACTCACCCACCACTGTTGCTCTGGCCACGAAAGTGGGGGCGCAACAAACGATGTTGCTGTCGCAAAGTCTTGACTCGTTTTTTCAGTGAATCTGACGTCGGCAGGCGGCAGGGGAGCACAGCCCGTCTGACACCAGACCACCAACGTCATTAACAGACCACCCAAGGCCTTAGAGCGAACAAATCTTTGTCTCACAGGCCGCGTAAGTGCCTTTTTTCCGTCTTGTTTAGCGACTTTTGGGCAGACATCGTGCTGCGTTTAAAGTACTTAGAGCCACAAGATACCATTATTTACTCACTAATTCTTTGCGCTCCTGCCCCTAAGCCTTTTCATTGAGTGCACGGCTTCGTACTCAGAGGGTCGCCGATTGTGGTAATTTGCCCGTATCAATCGCCTGGAGTCCCGATGATTAAGCTTAACTTTCACCCTACCGGCCGCCATTTCTTGCAAATTCCCGGTCCAAGCCCCGTGCCAGATCGAGTGCTACGGGCCATTAGTCTGCCCACCATCGATCACCGTGGCCCAGAATTTGCTGGGTTGGGACGCAAAGCCATCGACGGCATGCAAACCATTTTCAAAACCAAACAACCGGTCATTATTTATCCGGCCTCGGGTACTGGCGCCTGGGAAGCTGCCCTCGCCAACACCTTGAGCCCTGGCGATCATGTCTTGATGTACGAGACCGGCCATTTCGCCTTTCTCTGGAATCGCCTAGCAACCAGACTCGGGCTCAAAACTGAAGTCTTGTCGTTTCAAGGTCACGACGACCAGTTCCCCGCCTTAGCGGGCTGGCGACGCGGTGTGCAAGCCAATCAAATTCATGATCGTCTGGTGCAAGATCGCGAACACAGCATCAAAGCGGTCTGTGTCGTGCACAACGAAACCTCAACCGGCGTCACCTCAGACATTGTCTCGGTGCGTAAGGCGATTGATGACGCCAAACACCCAGCCCTCTTGATGGTAGATACGATCTCGGGTTTAGGCAGTGCTGATTATCGCCACGACGAATGGGGTGTCGATGTCGCAATGGCTGCCTCGCAAAAAGGCCTAATGCTACCTCCGGGCCTGAGCTTTAACGCCCTCTCCGCACGCGCGATCGAAGCATCAAAAACAGCCAAGATGCCTCGCTCATTTTGGGCGTGGGACGAAGTCATCGAGATGAATAAAGGGGGCTACTGGCCTTCAACCTCAAGCACCAACCTGTTATATGGTCTCTCAGAAGTCATCGACATGTTTGCCGAAGAAGGCATGGATAAGGTCTTTGCGCGTCATCAGCGCTGGGCCGCTGGCGTACGCGCCGCGGTCAACGCCTGGGGCCTCCCCATTCAGTGCGCTGACCCAAGCGTGTACTCCCCAATCTTGACTGGCGTCATCACACCCGAAGGCGTTGACGCCGACGACATCCGTAAATTGATTCAACAACGGTTTGATTTATCGTTGGGTACTGGTTTGGGCAAAGTCAAGGGGCGGATGTTTCGCATTGGGCACCTGGGTGACAGCAACGATCTGACCCTCTTGGCAACCCTGGCGGGTGTCGAGATGGGCCTCAAGCTCTCTGGCGTTAAGCTAGCGGGTAGCGGCGTACAAGCGGGCATGGACTATTTCTCAAACGGAGCCTAAACGTGCTCTCACCCACCGCAATCGCAAAGCCCCTGCATTTTTTTCCTGCTAACGCGGGCGGTGCTTCGCCACTCGCCCAGTTACTCGCCAAAAACTTACGCGGCGAGGTCCTGTTTGATGCCGCCTCGCGGGGGCGCTATTCAACCGACGCTTCAATCTATCAAATCACACCCATCGGTGTAGTGGTGCCGCGCGATCAAGCCGACGTACTGCGCACACTTGAGATCGCCCGTGATCAAAAAGTGGCGGTCCTTTCGCGGGGTGCTGGCACGAGTCAATGTGGACAGACCGTCGGCGACGCACTGATTATCGACAACAGCAAATACCTTTGTAACGTGATTGCTTTTGACGCGAACGCAATGACCATCACCGTTGAGCCTGGCATGGTGCTCGATCACTTAAACGCGTGGCTCAAGCCCCATGGATTGTGGTTTCCGGTTGACGTGTCGACGAGCGCGCAATGCACGATCGGCGGCATGACCGGCAATAACTCGTGTGGCTCACGCTCAATCGAATACGGGAACATGGTGCATAACGTGCTTAGCGTTGATGCCGTGTTGGCCGATGGCACGCAGGCAAACTTTGGTTCATTAAACACGCCTGTGTCTGGCGCCCGACTACAACACATACTGCAGTCACTCAAAACGATTGCCACCCGTGAGCGCGCCGAACTTGCAGAGCGTATTCCAAAAGTATTGCGTCGCGTCGCCGGCTACAACATCGATTTATTTGATTGCCAAAATCCGCGTGCCTACACCGACGATGGTGTCGCAAATCTTGCGCATCTGCTCGTCGGCTCAGAAGGCACCTTAGCTTACAGTCGTCAAATTACACTCAAGTTATGCCCTCTTCCTGTACACAAAGTGTTGGGGGTTGTGAATTTTCAAAGCTTTTATAAAGCGATGGATTCGGCGCAACATATTGTGACGCTCAAACCGACCGCGGTTGAATTGGTTGATCGCACAATGATTGAGCTGGCGCTATCGAATCCAGCGTTTCGGCCAGTCGTCGAAAAAGCCCTGCTTGGCCAACCTGCTGCGATTTTGCTGGTCGAGTTTGCAGGCGAAGATCACGCCACACTTGTTCAAAAGCTAGAGGACTTAGATGCCCTGCTTAGCGATCAGGGGCTGCCCAACAGCGTCGTTAAGATGCCAGAGGCTCAAGCACAAAAGGCCTTATGGGATGTGCGTAAAGCCGGTCTGAACATCATGATGAGCATGAAAGGCGATGGCAAACCTGTCTCTTTTGTCGAAGACTGCGCGGTACCCCTAGAGCATCTTGCCCAATACACTGAGCGCCTGACTGAAGTCTTTCATCGATATGGTACCGAGGGCACGTGGTACGCCCACGCGAGCGTCGGCACGCTGCATGTTCGTCCGATTTTAGACATGCGCCGCGATGGTGCCGTCAAGATGCGCGCCATTGCAGAAGAAACGTCTGCCTTAGTGCGTGAATACAAAGGTGCCTTCTCGGGCGAGCATGGCGACGGCTTATGCCGAGGTGAATGGGTGTCGTGGCAGTACGGCCCGCGCATTCATCAAGCCTTTACCGAAATCAAAGCCCTCTTTGATCCAGACAATCGCTTCAATCCAGACAAAATTGTTCGGCCGCCAAAGATGGATGACCGAAGCAATTTTCGTTATGCACCGGGCTATCAAGTTCCAGTGCTTCAAACAGGTCTGGACTGGTCAGCCTGGAACGTCTTGCGTGATCCCTTAACCGGTGACGAGACGAAGCCTGGTACGGGCTTAGACCTCAGTAACGGACTGGCTTCTGCCGTCGAGATGTGTAATAACAATGGTCATTGCCGTAAATTTGATGCGGGCACCATGTGCCCAAGTTATCGCATCACCAAAGACGAACAGCATGTCACCCGCGGGCGCGCCAATACGTTGCGCCTCGCTCTATCAGGCCAGGTTGGGCAAGCGGGCTTAGCCAGCGTAGAGGTCAAGGATGCGTTGGATCTGTGTGTGTCCTGTAAAGGCTGTAAGCGCGACTGCCCGACTGGCGTCGACATGGCCAAGATAAAAATTGAAGCTCGTGCCGCGTGGGGCAAGCTACACGGCTTAACGCTACGAGAGCGCCTGATTGCCTTCATGCCCCATTACGCACCTTGGGCGAGTCGTTTTGGCAGTTTGTTAAGTATCGCCGAAGCAACGCCGGTGCTTGGAGCGCTCGTTAAGCGCGCGCTGGGCTTTGCAACCGCGCGTTCATTACCGAAATTTAAAGCGCCCTTTTTAACGAGCACACAAAACATCAATACCGCAGCAAGCGACAACACTGCAACCAAGACAAGCGCTAAAGACGTATTACTTTTTGTCGATACCTTCAGCAATTATCTTGAAGCTGAAAATGCGCACGCTGCGCAGCGTGTACTTCAAGCTGCGGGCTATACCGTACATCTGAACGTTCGTGCGGGCGAACGTCCGCTGTGCTGTGGTCGAACATTTTTGTCGGCTGGGCTCATCGATCAGGCTAAAGCCGAAGCAAGGCGCACGCTCGACACACTGATGCCTTATGTGACAAAGGGCATTGCAATTGTCGGGCTCGAGCCGTCGTGCCTGCTGACGCTACGCGACGAGTTTTTGCACTACGGTTATGGTGCTGAGGCCGAACAACTTGCGCAGCAAGCCTTTTTATTCGAAGAGTTTTTAGTTCGTGAACAAAAAACCGGGCGTTTTAAGCTGAATCTACAAGCCATTGATTACAACAATGCGTTGCTGCACGGTCATTGCCACCAAAAAGTCTTTGATGCGCTCACACCAGTGCAAACAGTGTTGAGTTGGATCCCAGAGCTAAAGGTCTCAACCATTGAGTCTTCGTGTTGCGGCATGGCAGGTAGCTTTGGCTACGAGGCCGAACACCATCAAGCCTCGATGCAGATGGCTGAGCTTTCGCTTTTGCCGGCCGTACGTAATCGCACAGCGAGCACCGTGGTGGTTGCCGATGGCACGAGTTGCCGACATCAAATACACGATGGTGCTGAAGTGAAGGCTATTCACACGGCACAGCTATTAGCGCAAGCGTTACCAAAATGATGCTCGCCTGACGACAGAAATCAACTTGTGCTTTGGTCACATGATTCAATCAGTGACCATGTCTTTGAACTAAAAGTAGTGATTGAGTTTTTAATTTTTTTATTTTTTATTTTTAATTTTTCACAGATTGAGCCTCGCCATGACTAGTTCTATCAACGCCATCATTGAACAGCGTATTTCAGCCAACCAGTTTGACCCCACCAAAGCACTTAGTGCCGCACAAATTAAAGAACTCGTGCGTCTGGCCACCCGTGCCCCCACTGCCTTTAATTTTCAAAACTGGAAATTCATCGCTGTGCAGTCTAAAGAGGCCAAAGAGCGCTTGAAGGCGGTGTCGTATGGGCAACAAAAAATTGTCGATGCCTCGGTTACGTTCATTGTCTGCGGCACGCTCGAAGCACACAAAACTCTTGCAAAAGCGTTAAAGCCAACCCTTGACGCAGGCTTAATCGATCAGGCCATGCACGATAGCTGGGTGACGATGGCCGCAGGCGGTCACGAAAACAACCCAGAGCGTCAACGAGACGAGGCGATTCGTTCTGCCTCGATGGGTGCAATGACGTTGATGTTAGCGGCTCAGGGGATGGGTCTGGTGACGGGCCCCATGATTGGGTTTGTGCCCGCTGATGTTTCGCGCGAATTTAAACTTGCTGCGAACGACATCCCTGCCATGCTTGTTGCAGTGGGCTACGCAGCACCTGGCAATTGGCCCCAAAAGCCTCGCTTACCAGTGGATGACGTACTGACGATTGTTTGATAGCAGCTCCGATAATCCTCGCTGTTTAGAGGGAGGATTACCCTAGCCATCCGGTGCTCACAGCACCAGACAGGTCGGCGAAAAACCAATTAAGCTGTTTTCGACCAACAAACAAGCGCGTCGTGCGCTATGTCAGTAGCCCCAAACGCCTAGCAAGAGCGACGGTATGTTCGGCCTCGGTAATGAACGGGCCATCAATCAGTCGGCCATCAACGACAAACGCCCCAACCCCTTCTGCTAATTTTTGGCGAGTCGCTTCGAGCACTCTGACAGCATGCGCGATCGCCGCGTCGCTCGGTCGAAACACCTCATTTGCCAACGCGATCTGTGTTGGATGAATACAGCTTTTCCCTGAAAATCCCAACCGTTGTGCCGCTTGCGCATCAAGTTTAAATGCTTCAGGGTTGGCAATATCAACAAATGCGCCGTCGTAAGCATGAATACCTGCTTCGCCCGCGGCAAAGCGCACGGCAACACGCACTGCTTGTAACGCTGCGGGCTCGCACGACACAATACCTAAGGGTGCCAATAGATCACCAAAACCAATCTGTAAACCTACGACACGTGGGTGAGCGCAGGCGAGTTCTGCGGCGCGGCGCAGACCCTTGGGTGACTCAATATTGACCAAAATACCAATTGGCCGTGTTAAGCCTCGTGCTCGCTCTAGTCGCTCAAGCTCAACTGCGATCGCTCGGATGGTGTCCGGATCTTCGACCATTGGGATATTCACAGTGTGCGTAGCAGAGCAGACGACCGCATCAAGATCTACCAAACAATGAGGCGTATCAATCGCGTTGATTCGAACCACAATCAGTTTATGATGGGCCGACAAATCGTCTTTAAACAGCGTTTGTAACGCTGTGCGTGCTGCAGGTTTGCTGTTTTCTTCGACAGCATCTTCAAGATCGAAAGAAATAGCATCTGCGGCGCTTGCCAACGCTTTTGTAAATAGTGCAGGCCGCGAGGCGGGTACAAATAATTTACTGCGCATACAACGATCCTTTTCGATCATAATCAAGATTGATTTTATAATGACGCCAACTCACTTGGCACTCGCCCCACAGGAATCCACAACATGAGTCGGCACGAATTAAAAGCAGAAGTCACTGGATCAATCTGGAAGATTGAAACAACGATCGGTCAAACTCTTGATACAGAGCATACCGTACTGATTATTGAATCGATGAAAATGGAAATCCCCTTAGTCGCTGAAGACGGCGGTACCCTGGTTGAAATTTGTGTCAACGAGGGTGACTCGGTCAGCGAAGGTCAAGTGTTGGCGATCATTGAACGCTGAAATCTGCAACCCGCCCTGCTCCACAGTCATCTGAAACACCGTCGTCGCGCTTTACTGACGAACCTCAGTTTTATAGCTGCTTAAAATTTGACTGCTCAAGCGCAAACGACACTGTTTACTCAGACGAACGAGATTAACGTTCCAAGAAGTCGTAATCCTGACTCACTATTGCTTCTGAATGCCGGCCTTCGCCACTGCAGTTTGCCAACGACTCAGATCACGCTTGATTTGTTCGGCATACTGCTCTGGAGTCGTCCCCTCGACAGATAAGCCAGCGGCTTGCAAAGTCTGGATGATCTCAGGCATTTGCAAAATCTTGGCAACTTCTTTTTGCAAAAGATTCACGATATTTGCTGGTGTCTTGGCAGGAGCCATCATGCCGTACCAGGAGTTCACCTCAAAGCCTGGATAGGTCTCAGCAATCGCCGGTAACTCTGACAGCAAAGGTGAACGCTTGAGTGTACTCACACCGATCGGCCGAACTTGACCAGATTTGATGTAGGGCATTAACGCTGCGATATTTAAAAAGGTGCAATTGATTTGCCCACCAAGCAAATCAGTCATCACGGGTGCCGCCCCTTTGTAGGGGACATGCAGCATATTGACATTGGCCATCGTTGCCAGAATTTCGCCAGCAAGGTGCGTGGTGCTACCGGTACCCACTGAGCCATATGACAGCTTGCCCGGATTTGCTCGCGCATACTCAACAAATTCTTTTAGATTATGGATCGGCAAATCTGGACGAACCACTAAGACTGTTGGCGCTGACACAATCTGTGTGATGGGCGCAAAGTCACGCACCGAATCAAAAGGCATCTCTTTTTGTACAGCTGGGCTAATCGTGATTGGGCCAACGTGCGAAAACAACAGCGTGTAGCCATCGGGGGTCGCGCGCGCGACATAGTTTGCCCCAATCACACCATTGGCGCCCGCCTTGTTTTCTAACACAACGGGCTGCTTGAGCGCTTCTGAGAGCTTCTGTAAGATCGGCCTGGCGACGGTGTCTGCGGGCCCTCCGGCCGTCCACGGGTTGATCACGGTAATCGTACGAGTTGGATAATCCGCCGCCAAAGCGCTCGTCGTCACAGACATCGCGATTAAGAGCTTGGTCAAGCCAATGAGATTCTTTTCTAAGCGATTCAAACCAAAAAAGTACGTAGTCATGATTGGACTCTTTGTGAGTTAGCGTTACTGTCTTCCCCATCCGACAGGATAAGGCTCTTAAAGAAACCATGCCTTGCAGTCAGCGCGGCTTCGGTCAAACATATGAAACATTACAACGACTCAGGCTCGAACAAAGGCGGAGCGACTCCGTCCGACAGCCGTTCTGCTGGCTCATCGCGTGTACGCCAGCCACTTACCATCACACGCATTCCAACTGTCACCTCCTCGGGCTTGACCTTGATCAGGCGAGTCATTAAGTGAGGACCTTCATCGGTTGCCACAATCGCAACCACGTACGGAACATCTTTTTCGAAGGCCGGGCTTGGCGCACGATAGACAATTGAAAAACTATAGACATTGCCGCGACCGCTCGTCACGACTGCTTGAATATTCAGACTGCCGCAAGCAGGGCATGCAGGACGAAGATAAAAGTGAAACTCTTTGCATGCTTGGCATTGGGGCAAACAAAACCCCTGCGTTCGCAGACTTTCCCAATATTGATGGCTGGTGAGCGGATTCACGGAGGTCGTCATTCGTCTTAGCCTTTTCCTAGAATCAAAGTATTGTGCAAGCCAATAATCCCGCCATTACCGTGCACCAGTACCACTTGCGCGTCCGGCACCTGTCGCGCTTGTGCTTGACCGCGTAATTGGCGCACCCCTTCTGTCAAATGAAACATTCCACCCGCTAAACCAGGATGGCCCGCCGACAACAAGCCTCCGTGCGTCGTCACTGGCAAAGGACTGCTTAAGCCAATCCCTTGGCTCGCAACATAGTGCCCGCCCTCACCTTTGGCACAAAAACCGAGGTCTTCTAGCTCAATCAAAACCGTAATGGTGAAGCAATCATACAACTGAGCCACATCAATATCACGAGGGGTCAAACCCGCCATCGCATAGGCCTCTTGGCCCGAACGAACCGCGCCTGTGGTGGTCACATTTTTATAGTCACCAATGTAGGTATGCGAGTGTCCATAGCCGTGACCCAAAAGCTTAACTGGCATTTGCTTTAAATCACGGGCACGCTCGGGCGTTGTCACAATAAATGCCACGGCACCATCTGACACTAAGGCGCAATCTAACATTCTTAACGGCGAGGTGATCATGCGAGACTGCATCACATCCGCAACTGAAATCAGCTCTTTTTTATGCGCGAGTGGATTCAAAGAGGCATTTTCACGCATCGTCACCGCCACTTGAGCGAGTTGCTCATGAGTCGTTCCATACTCGTGCATGTGACGTTGCGCTGCTAAGGCATACAAGGTCGGGACTAACGGGCCGTGCGGCATCTCAAAGTCAGGGTGTGCCCAACCAGCATCGGCCAGTTTTTGTACGGCATCGCCACGCGACTGAAACGACAACATGTTTTGACCCCCAACACATAAGACCGTTTCGCACTGCCCAGAGGCGACCGCCATGGCTGCATGATGCGCCATCGCAACACCTGAGGCGCCGGCGACATCCAAGGTGGCCAGATAACGCGCCTGTATCCCTAACCCTTCCGAGACGACACCACAGGGCATTGCCCAATTTTCGACACGGATTGGCGTTGTTAACAAGCCATCCACATCGGCAAACGTTAACCCTGCATCAGCCAGGGCGTTTGCAGCTGCCATACGCTGTAAGCCCAAGGCATCAAGATGAGGAACTCGTCCAACGGTGCTCTCGCCAATACCAACAATCACAGCGTTGAGCGGCGGTCTGCGCGACCCATTGACCCGTGTCATCCCAGCACCTCACGCGCAATCAGCATCCGTTGAATTTCTGAAGAGCCTTCGCCAACTCGGTAATGGCGGATATCACGATAGAACCGCTCGACCGGCACACCTCTCACCAAACCAGCCCCCCCATGAATTTGAACCGCACGGTCAGCCACTCGACCCACCATTTCAGAGGCCGCAAGTTTGCACATACTAGCCGCGGCGCCAACGTTCTCGCCCGCTTCAATCTGGCGTAAGGTTTCATACGTTAACGCTCGAGCCTGCGCCAGTTCGGTCGCAGAGTCGGCCAACATCCACTGAATCGCCTGACGCTCGGCCAAGGGCTTACCAAAGGTATGGCGCTCACGTGCATAGGCCGCCGACATCTCAAGCAGACGATCGGCAGCGCCAATACACGAACAAGCAATACCCATGCGACCACTGACCAAAGAACTCATCGCAATTTTGAACCCTTGCCCGACTTCACCAAGCACCGCCGAGTTTGGAATCTCGCAATCTTCAAAGGTCAATTCGCAAATCTTGATCGGATCTGAACCAATGGTGGTGTCGACGCGTGTGATCGTTAAGCCAGGTGTACCTTTGTCCACCAAAAAGGCAGAAATCCCGCCGCGAGATCGTTTCTCAGCGTCGTTGACCGCCATCACCAGCAAAACATCTGCCTGGTGTGCTCCGCTGATGTAATGTTTACGACCATTTAAGCGCCAGCCCGTGAGCGTTTTTTCTGCCTTGGTAGAAATCGCCTGCGCATCAGACCCGGCGCCGGGCTCGGTCAGCGCAAAGGAGGCCAATAAACGTCCGGTACATAAGCCATCAAGATAGCGTTCTTGCTGCGCAGGTGTTCCGAACTTCGCAATCGCAATCGGATTTAAGCCACTTGTTGCATCTAACATCAAGGTAAAAATGCGATGCGATCGGCTAAATTCTTCAAGTGCCAAACAATAGGTTGATAGATCAACATCGCCGCCACCAAATTGCGCTGGCATACGCATACCGAGATAGCCCTGCGCGCGCATGACATCCCACGCCCTGGTCGGCACCTCACCGGTCTGATCAATTTCAAGGGCAAGGGGTTCAAGGACCTCTGTCGTAAACCGACGTAACGCGGCACGAAGTTCTGCAAGCTCTGGCGTTATCTCTAGTTGCATGATCGATTCTCTTCTAATTAGTGACGCTGGTGAGCCGCCTCGGCAACTTCAGCCGCAGCAACCAACTGTTGCCGAATCTCGCGATTCATCCATTTTTTGTTTACCGCAAAGCCATACGAAGGAATCTGCGCAAGCACGCTGGCACGTTGCGCACACAACTCGGGCAAATCAGTCAGTGGTACCGCTTGATCTGCCAAGCCCGCGCTCACGCACTGCGCAGCGTTTAGTCGATCGCCAAGCTGCACCAAGCGGTGACAGACTGAGCGATTTGAACGCGCCAACACAATCGCTGCTCCAATCGGAGTTGGCATATCAAATTTCACCTCTGGCAATGACACCCAAGTGTGATCTGCAATCAGAACCTCATCGCACAGAGCCGCAAGCATCAACCCTGCCCCCACCGCCGGTGCCTGAACCGCCGCGATCACTGGCTTAGGAAAATCGATGAGCTCAAGAAAACAGCGCATCAGCAAATTCAGCCGCTGGTGCGCAGCCGCTACAGGCTTCAAATCCGAAAACTCTTTTAGATCAGCACCCGAGCAAAAGGCACGGGCACCTTCGCCGGTGATCACCAAGACTTTAACGTTCTCTTGCGTGGCCGCCTTAAGTAACGCCTCATGCATCGCCTCATAGATCTCAGCGTTTAATGCGTTGGCTGCTGACGCACGATCGAGCGACAGCGTCAGTACCGTATTGTCTAGATTTATCTTTAACATTAGAGGATCACCAATGCATCGACGACTCGAACACCTTGCCCGAGTTCCAATACACATAAAGGATTGATATCAATTTCTGCGATTTTGTCAGCGTAATCTGCCGCCAACCAAGACACGCGTTCAATACAGTCGACTAAAGCGTCGATATCTGCAGCAGCCTGCCCGCGTACTCCTCGCAATAACTTCATCGCGTGTAGCTCGTTCAAGGCTTCTAAAATATCATGACGCGACAGAGGCGCTAACCGAAACACCAAATCTTTTAAGACTTCGACATAGATCCCACCAAGGCCAAACGTCATGACAGCCCCAAAGGTTGGATCCCGCACCATGCCAACGAACATTTCGCGTGACTGTCCCACCATCTCTTGGACGAGCACGCCTTCAATTGTTGCATCAGCACGATAATTCAGCGCTGCAGCCATGATTTCGCCATAAGCCTGCGCAACCGACTCTGCACTATTTAGATTCAAACGAATGGCCTGCGCTTCAGTCTTATGCAAAATATCAGGCGACACAATCTTTAACGCGACTGGACTTTTGATCTTCGACCAATGCGTCACAGCCATCTCTTTCGACGTGGCCAAGTACTCTTGGGTCACCCGTACTCCATAGCAACTGAGCAAACGCTTGGCCGTTTGTTCTGTCATTGGTCCGTTTTGTTGCTCGAGCAATAACCGTGCGGCACCACGGTCGATCCCTGCGGGACGACTGGGCATTGAACTCAAGCGATTTTCGCGAAACTCTGAGTACTGCATGGCACGTCGCACCGCTTTTAGACAAGGAGACGCGTCCGAATACACCGCATGCCCCTGAGCCACTAATGCCTGATGTGTCAGGGCTGGATCATTCGAGGTGCAACCGGTCCAAAGCAGCGCCACAGGTTTAGTACTACGAGCAGAAACCTCGGCCACACTGCGCACGTCTTCAGCACTCGCAATGGTCATCACCGGAATCAAGACATCAACGACTGGATCTTGCAAGATAATCTCGGTGGCTCGCGCGTAGGCTCCGGGCTGGCCGATCGCTGCCGCGGTGAGATCCGTCGGATTTGCTGTGGCACCAAAACCTGGCAACAGCTGTGCAAGTTGCTCACAAGTCTCTGCTTGATACTGGGGCCACTCGATGTCAAGCGCAGCACCTAAATCAGCCACCATGACAAGATTGCCACCCGATATTGAGGTTGCAGCCGCACCACGCCCTTTAAAAGACTTTTGTTGCCGCAAAAGCATCGCCGTCTCGTAGAGTTCGTTGCAGTCGTCCACACGAACGATTCCTAGTTGGCGCAAGGCAGCATCACAGACATCATCTGCGCCGGTAATCGACCCTGTGTGAGAGGCGGCAGCACGACTACCAACCTCGGTACGCCCGACCTTCACCATCACGATCGGCTTATTGAGTTGGTAAGAGCGTTCGGCGAGCGCTCTTAAACGTTCACCGTCCGAAAGGCTTTCTACCAACATGGCGACGACCTTAGTCGCTTCGCTCTCAAGCATAAAAGCCGCGTAATCCATCAAATCAAGGTCGCAGGCGTTACCACAACTGACCTGATAGCTCACCCCCAAGCCTGCTTGCTGCGCCCGCCACATCACATTGACTTGCCCCGCCCCGCCCGACTGGCTGACAACCCCAAGCTCTCCTGCAGCGCGGCGTGGGCCTTGAATCGTTGCCGTCGAGGTCAGTGCGAAGGCGTCCACAAAATTGACCATGCCGTTGCAATTGGGCCCCATCATCCGAATATTGCCTGCCCGAGCGATATCAATGAGGCGCTGTTGCGCAGCACGTCCCTCGCTCGTGCCCAACTCACCAAACCCGGATGAAAAAATCGTGACGAAGGGCACACCTCTCGCAGCGCATTGCTCGAGCGCGGTTGGCACAGCGTGCGCAGGCAATACGATCCCCACATGATCAGGTGCCTCAGGCAAATCCGCGATTGAGGCAAAACAACGTTGACCGAAAATGGTCTCGCGCTTTGGATTAATCGGGTAAACGTTGCCCTTAAAGCCGAAATCAATCGTTTGACGCATACAGCGCCCACCAAACTTTGAAAGATCTTCTGTTGCACCCACCATCGCCACACTGCGAGGTGCAAAAAAATGAGTCAAATCCGCGAACACCGACGCCTCTGCCCTCGAGGCACGGCTGGCGCCCGGGCTCGCGCCCTCACCAACTTCAGACATAGCTTGCTCCGTGATCACCAAACCTTGTTTGATGAGTTCATTATGCGAGCCCAGTAGGACTCTTTTTTGCTAGTATAAGTCAACTAGCAACGCCATCAGGGCAGCTGCTCGACCTCGTTGGCAATGGCTGCCCCCCAGGCCTGATACCCCTCTGCGAAAAAATGCTGTCCGTCGGTTGTTTTCCATTCGCCCGGCTTAGACATCTCAAGAGAGTTTACGTAATCACAAGGCTTGACCTGCGATTCGAGAAAAGCGGAAATCTCTTGCGTACGCTTCAGGGTTTTTCCGGCTAATTTGTTGTCTTCGCCCCACGCCGGGCCGACCCAGACGCAGCGAATCGATTTGCTGCCCAACACTGTCGTCAGACTGAGCACCTCCTTTTTTACGTCAGTGCGCGAAAAACTCGAGGCTTTGTAGTTTGCAAGATTATCCCCCATCACGATGACCACCACATCGGGTTTTCTCTCTTGAAGCAAGGCATCAAACGGCACGGTTTGGGCCGCGCTCGCCATCGATAAACAATGGGATCTTCACCCAGACGCTCGGCGCCTCCGCAACGACTAGTGGTCTTATTTAGCCATTCGCTAGGCATCACCCCACACACACCAACACTGTGTACTTGAGCACCACGCTCAGTCAATTCATCATGAAGCGTTTTGATCAAATAAGTTGGCTTCGCCAAATGACTGGCGCCGATTACTAAAACCGTTAGGCCTGCTAGCAACATATTTTTCTTACCTTATTAACGTGCACCGTACACTCCGCCAAGCCCCGTCGAACCGAAAAAGATCGACAGCAATAACAACAAAGGCGTCACCCATTTTTTTCTAAGCCATTGATAGCGCCGACGACCACGCTTAGCAAAAATCTCGAGCACCACACAGCCAATCATCACGCCCAGTAAAAATAGCGCTTGCCAATCCACTTTCAAATGAAACAACCAAGTCTGCGGGCTCAGCGAGAAATTAAAAAATAGCTGTTTCAGTTTTAATCCCAGCACAGCGGTATTGGATTCTGAAAAAATCAAGCGACCCACAACGACAAAAAAAGGAAACAACAGCAAATTGATTCCGAGCGCCACACGCTTATGTGAGAGATGACGGATAACCGCATACGTAAGCAGCCAACCGATCGCATGAAACAGCCCCTAAATAAAAAAATTCAGCGACATTCCATGCCAAGCTGCAGAGGATAAGAACACGACCATCACCGCGATCAGCACGCCACATCGTCGCTTGATGGGTGTAAAGAAAATGTCTTTTAAAACGCTGCTCAAACTGACATGCCAACGCTGCCAGTAGTCGATCAAATTGCGGGCCGAAAAAGGCATTTTAAAATTGAGTGTGGTGCGAACGCCTGCGGCATTTAGCAAACCAAACACAACAAAAGTCAGACCACTAAAATTGAAGTACACGTAGAACTCAAAAACAATTGAAAAAATCAAAATATCAAGCGGTTCAGTTGAGTCTCCTAACACCAAAAACGGCACTAAGCCTGTCGCGAGTACTGTGTAAAAAAGATACCCAGTGCGATCCAACTACCATACACCCTCAGTCGTCTCACCCACGAACGCCCACGCGACGCACTGTTCAGTGCGACCGGCCCAGAATCCATGCGCGCTGGCTGCAAAATATTGAGACAAAGCGTTAGAACATCTAATTTCTGGTGGTAAATATGCAAAGCTAGCGCGGCTGTCACAAAAGACACCCCCACCCATGGCAACGAAGCGCCCTCACCTCCAAACCCCGTTAACACGGCGATTTGTCCGCAATAGGTCAAAAACGGTGTGATAAAAAAAACGCCGTAGGCCAAGGCCTTTCGAGGTAACTCGGCTGCAGCGATCGCACGGTAAAGTATCCAGATCAGCACCGACAACCCGATCGTGAACAGCGCCGGCAAAGCACGATAGAGATAAGTTAGATAGCAAAATGACAGTACGAAGACCAAGACACTTAGTCCGCGTGCTTTCAAGTCCAATTCAATATGCATTACGATGCGGCCTTAGGGTGCGCTAATTGCTCAGGGTTCAGAGGTAAACACGCCGTGTGTTGGCCTGACTCGCGGCTGTAAGCGAAGTTTAAGCAGTAAAACCTTGGTGCTTTGTGCGTTTAGCTTAGGCTGCAAAAAATAGTTGTCTTTTGCATTTTTAAGCACATCACTTTTGCAGTGTTAGTCGACTCACCCAATGACCTAAACAAAGGTATTCCGAGATGACCTCTTTTCTGCAGCCCTTGACCGGCATCGTGGCACTGACAATCATTGCAATCATCTTCAGTGAAGATCGTCGAGCGAGTAAAACTCGTCTCATTGCGACTGGAGTCGGCATACAGTTTGTCTTTGCGATGCTGTTGCTGAAGGTCCCCTTCATCAAAGAGACCGTCGCGCTGATCAATCAAGGTGTGCTGGCGTTACAGAAGGCGAGTGAAGCCGGCACCTCGTTGGTATTCGGCTATCTAGGAGGTGCGCCCCTTCCCTTTCAAGAAAGCCAGCCCGGAGCAGCCTATATTCTGGCGTTTCAAGCGCTACCGCTCGCTTTGTTTATCAGTGCCTTTGCCGCACTGTTATATCACTGGCGTATCTTGCCAAAGATTGTGGGGGTATTTTCATGGCTGCTAGGCAAAGCATTAAAAATGAATGGGGCCACAAGCTTTGCAGTGTCAGCGAATATTTTTGTTGGGATGGTCGAGGCCCCTTTGCTCGTGCGTCCGTATCTTGCGCAGCTCAGTCGGTCTGATCTGTTTGTTGTCATGGCCTCTGGGATGTCGTGTATCGCAGGTACCGTCTTAGTGATCTATGCCGGTGTGCTCAGTCAGATCGTCCCAGATGCAGCAAGCCATCTCTTGATTTCTTCGATAGTCAGTGCACCTGCGGTCATCATGCTCGCCCGTCTGATGGTTCCGCAAAGTCCAGCCACCGCTCAAACCGCCTTTCAATCCACCTCAGCCTACGGCAGCACCATGGATGCCATTGCGACAGGCACAGGCGATGGGGTTCGACTTGTTGTCAATATTGCTGCAATGCTGATTGTGCTGGTGGCACTTGTCGCACTCGCGAATGGCGCTCTTGCGCGACTGCCAAATGTTGCAGAGGCACCACTCACTCTTCAGCGCATGTTAGGCGTACCCATGCAACCAATTGTGTGGATGCTGGGAATCCCTTGGGCTGAAACCAGCGTTGCTGGGCAACTGTTAGGTACCAAAATTGCGTTAAACGAGATGATTGCTTATCTAGACTTAGCCAAACTACCAGAAGGTGCCCTGTCGGCCCGCAGCCAACTGATCATGACCTACGTCTTGTGCGGATTTGCCAATTTTGGCAGTCTCGGCATTGTGATCGGCGGCTTAGGCGCAATGGCACCTGCCAGGCGTCCAGAAATTATCGCCTTAGGACTACGTTCGGTGTTGATTGGTGCGATGGCAACCTGCATGAGTGCTGCGGTGGTTGCCATCGTTCTCGCTTAGTGGTCGAAGTGGTCTAACACGTGACCTGGGCCTTGCTCAAGCTCGACGTAATCCTTGCCGTCATGCACCAAGCAACCGTTGACCCAAACGCCGTGAATGCCAAGCCCTGAGCGAACTTTTCGTGAACCTCCGCCGGGTAAATCATTCAAGGTTGCGACCTTTGACTTGCCGACGGTCGCTGGATCAAACAGCAACATGTCGGCAGGGCTACCCACTAACAAGCGCCCGCGATTTGGAATTTTGAAACGATCGGCCGCCTCGCTGGTCAGCAGGCGAATACCTTCTTCTAATGAGAAATAACCCGTCTCGCGCACCCAATGCGATAAGAAGTGCAAGCCAAACGCTGCATCGCACATATAAATCAAATGCGCACCCGCATCAGATAACGTCACAACCGCGGAGGGATGCTTCAGCAGTGGCGCCACACCCTCGTCGATATGATTGAAGAACTTACCCGTAAAGTGAGTCTCTAAATTCTCTTTGACAGACAAATCAAAAAACGCATCAAGTGGGTCTTTACCCCATTTTTTACCTAGCGCTTCGATTGTCAGGCCTTCAAGGTCTGCATGCTCAACAAGCGCTGTTTCACCCACTTCCAGATATTTCCAATCACCCAGAAATAAGATACCTGTTTTGGGATTCTTTAAATTCTCGCGCAACGCGTTTCTAAAACCCGGATCCAAGTAGACTTTTTTAATGTCATCAGCCGACTTGTTTTTGATTGCATCAAAAGCCGAGTGACTAATCAAGGGATATGGCTCAGCCAAAGTGAAGTCAAACGAGAGTGGCTGACAGCTCGTCAAGATATACACCTCGTTACCACGCGCACGCATCTCAGCCGCTTTGTTGTAGTACGTGAGGGCTAGGTCTGGATTTGCTGGGTTATACATCGACAAGACAGTCGAAATGAACGCAGGCCGACCGCTATTGATTGACACTTTTTCCATGACTTCGGGCGTAGCGCGCGAACCCGTTGCCATCATGAACACGCCTTTATTGGTCTCGCCCAATACGCCCGTAAGCGCCAGTAACTCTTGCTCAGAGGCAATCGTCGAGGGCATCGGACGACCAGCGTAGCCGCTATGATTAGGCGAAAACGAGGAAGCAAAACCAATTGAACCCGCGTTCATTGCGTCGCGGACGAGTTGACACATCGCCTCAAGCTCTTGCGGCGAGGGCTCGGCTTTTTCTGAACCTGCTTCGCCCATCACAGCGGTGCGCACCACCGAATGCCCCACAAACACTGCCGTGTTCAGATACGGCTTAATTGCGCGCAACTGATCCATATACTCTTGAAAGGTTTCAAAGCCCCAGTTGACGCCAGTCAATAACGAGGTCAAGTCCATCCCTTCCACAACAGATAAATTCTTAACCATCGTTTCACGTTGTGGCGCAGGGCAAGGTGCAATGCCAAAACCACAGTTACCCATGACAACGGTGGTGACCCCAAGCGCAGGCGAAGGAGACATCGTGCGATCCCAGGTGACCTGCGCATCAAAGTGCGTATGCAAGTCAACAATACCGGGCATGAGAGACAAGCCCTTTGCATCGAGCTCTTGTTTTGCCGAACCCGTGACTTTGCCAATCTCAGCAACGACTCCTTCTTTAATGGCCACATCGGCATGCACCGCAGGGTGCCCTAAGCCATCAAATACCTGTGCATTACGAATAATTAAATCGAACATAGCGTCTCCATTTTTTATCTTGAATACATATAGGCGAGGTGATCACCTCGCTTTGAATCATCAAACGATTCCTGTCGCCTTAAGGGCAGCAATCTGTTCAGCATTTTTATGCAACACCGTACTTAAAATCTCATCCGTGTGCTGCCCTAAAGCTGGCGGCGGAATCTCGTGTTTGATCGGTGTGCCCGAAAACTTCATTGGGCTACCAACCAACGGCACCGTACCCGCTACGGCGTGTGGCAATTCAATTTTCATACCACGTGCCAGTACTTGAGGCTCTTCAAACACTTGTGCCACTGTATTAATCGGCCCGTTCGCGACCCCCGCCTCATCTAGAAGCTTGACCCACTCGCGTGTCGTGTGCTTTAAAAAAATCTCATCCAAAATCGCGGTGATCTCGACGCGGTTTTTAACGCGCTCACCATTGGTGGCGTAACGCGGGTCTTGCGAAAGATGAGTGCATTCGGCAATTTCGCAAAACTTCTTGAAGAGATTGTCATTGCCACAAGCCAAAATCAACGCACCATCCGAGGTTTTGAAGGTTTGGTAAGGCACGATATTCGGATGCGCATTACCGATCGACTTAGGCGACTCGCCGGTGGCAAAATAATTCATCGCCTGGTTCGCCAAGAAGGCCACACACGAATCGAGCAATGAGACATCGATCCACTGTCCCTGACCTGTGACCGCACGATTCGCAATCGCTGCACAGACAGCAATCGAGGCATACATCCCAGTCGTCAAGTCAATAATTGGTACACCAACACGCTGCGGGCCACCACCAGGCACGTCGTCGCGCTCGCCGGTGATACTCATTAAACCGCCCATACCTTGGGCCATAAAATCGTAGCCCGGCCGGTCTTTTTCAGGCCCGGTCTGCCCGAAGCCAGTCACCGAGCAGTAAATAATCGCGGGGTTAATCGCTTTGATATCTTCGTAGCCCAAGCCATAGCGCGCCAGATCACCGACTTTATAGTTTTCAAAAATCACGTCTACGTTTTTGGCCAACTCACGTACTAACTGCTGACCTTCGGGTTTGGACAAATCAATCGTAATCGACTTCTTACCGCGATTGGCTGCACAAAAATAAGCAGACTCGCGAGTGACATTGCCGTCTTGATCCTTCAAGAACGGTGGCGCGAAGGCCCGCGAGTCATCGCCCTTGATTGGGCGCTCAACCTTAATGACGTCTGCGCCTAAATCCGCTAAGTTTTGTGCGGCCCAGGGCGCAGCGAGTACACGCGACAGGTCAAGAACTTTGATGTGGGAGAGAGGGCCAGACATAAGAAAGGTTCCAATTTTGTGGCAAAAGCCTTATTGTAGAGGTTCAAACAGAAGCTCGGTAAAACTCGAGCCAGGAGACCAACTTGAAACGCTTACTTGCCGCCTTATTATTCGCCCCCTGCCTGGCACTCGCTCAGGCCTATCCGACCAAATCGGTCCGAATCGTTGTGCCTTTCCCTGCGGGTGGAGGCACCGACGTTGTCGCTCGAATTCTAGGTCAAAAACTGACTGAAGCCTGGGGACAGCAAGCCATTATTGAAAACAAAGCCGGTGCCAGTGGGACGGTCGGTTCAGAGCTTGTCGCAAAATCGGT
>JAURJT010000076.1 GCA_030832095.1 Gammaproteobacteria bacterium
ATTAAAGGGCGCCGCAAGCTGCACGCATTTGATGGAGTTGCTAGGCCCTATGGCCACCGCGGCGTATCAGGCGCTGTGGCCGGTGGTGCGCGATCGGCCAGAGGTGTTAGATGCAAATGGGCGACCTGTCAAAATTGACAGCTGCTACGCCTACGCCAGCAATCGAGAAGTGACGCTACAACTTTGGCCTCAGTTTTATGACGGTCCGAAGCCATAGAATTTGCCAAGCTATACTCAAGTCAAAATATTGACTCAACGCGGCGCGCCTGTTTGAACTACGCGCCGCTTTGCATAAAAAAACGGAGACCTCACATGCGTTCATTACTATTTGTACCAGCCGATAGCCCGCGTAAGCTCGAAAAATCACTGCAAAGCGGTGCCGACGTCTTGATCTTTGATCTTGAAGATGCCGTGTCCCCCGCGCGCAAAGAGGATGGTCGTATTGAAGTTGTTAAGTTTTTGACTCAGGTCAAGGCCTCGGGAGTCAAAACGCCCAAGCTCTACGTGCGCGTCAATGCTTTGACGACGGGGATGACCCTGGCTGATTTGGGTGCGGTGATGCGCTGCCGCCCTGATGGTATCGCACTGCCTAAGTCCTCTGGCGCGGCCGATGTTGCCTTGCTGGCCGCTTACCTCGAAGCCTTTGAACAGATGTTTCCGGCGGTTGAAGGCGAAACCGCTCAAACTTCGATTTTACCGATCGTGACAGAAACTGCTGAAGCTCTTGCTGGGTTGAATAGTTACCGAGGTGCCTCGCCGCGTTTAGCCGGTTTGATGTGGGGTGCTGAGGATCTGGCTGGTGACATTGGAGCCTTGACGAACAAAGATGAAGAGGCGCCAGAGCAATGGACCTCTCCTTTTGGCCTAGTCCGTAACCTCTGCCTGTTTGCGGCTGCTGCTGCAGGGGTGCCGGCGATCGACACCGTGCCGACTGACATCAACAACCCCGAGGCTTTGCTGCGCGAAACGCGCCGTGCCTATCGCGATGGTTTTTCAGCGAAAGCCGCGATTCATCCAGGTCAGGTGCCTGTGATTAATCAAGCGATGACACCCGATGCTCAGGCGCAAGAGTGGGCGCGGCGCGTGATTGCAGCCTTTGCCGCAAACACAAGTGTGGGTGTGGCCACGCTTGATGGCAAGATGCTCGATACACCGCATCTTCGTTTAGCCAAAAAAATTGCTGCCGCGACGCAGCTCGCTTAAGAGGATTGTGAAGATGGCCGGTCCTCTGGTAGGTGTACGTGTCGTTGACATGACCTCGATATTGATGGGGCCCTATGCCGCGCAGTTGCTGGGCGATATGGGTGCCGATGTCATCAAAGTCGAAGCACCTGTTGGGGATATGGTGCGTGATTTAGGGCCGATGCAACACCCTCGAATGGGCGCGTTGTACCTGCACGTCAATCGTAGTAAGCGTGGTTTGGTGCTTGATCTGAAACAGCCCGCTGGGCTTGAGGCGATTAAAAGGTTGCTCGCAACCGCGGATGTGCTGTTGTACAACGTGCGCCCGCAAGCGATGGCCCGTTTAGGTTTGGGTTACGACGTCGTGCAAAAAATTAACCCTCGACTGCTGTATGTTGGCACGTTTGGTTTTGGACAAGATGGCCCCTATGCCGCCAAGCCCGCCTTTGATGATTTGATTCAAGGTGCGATTGGGTTGCCGTCCCTCATTAAACAGGCGGGTGCTGATGTGCCGCGCTACGTGCCCTCAAATATTGTCGATCGCACGGTTGGCTTGTATGCTGTGACGTCGTTGTGCGCAGCCTTGTTTCACCGAGAAAAAACCGGGCGTGGGCAAAAGATTGATATCCCCATGTTTGAGACAATGATTAGTCATTTGCTCAGCGACCATATTGGTGGCCAAACCTTTGATCCGCCCAACGGCCCGCCCGGTTACCCAAGGCTTCTGGCCTCTGAGCGCCGTCCCTACAAAACCGCAGATGGCTTTGTCTGTGCCGTGATTTACAGCGACAAGCAATGGGCCTCGTTCTTTAAAGCGATCGGTCGTTCAGAAATCTTTGAAAACGATCCACGGTTTTTAAATCTGACAGTGCGCACACAGCACATCAATGATTTGCAAGCGCTTGCGGCAAAAATATTTCTAGAGCGCACGACGAATGCCTGGCTTGAGTTGCTGGATCAGGCTGATATCCCAACGATGCCCTTGCATACCCTTGAAACAATTTTTGATGATCCGCATTTAAAAGCGGTCAACATGTTTGAATGGGCCGAGCATCCAACAGAGGGGCGTATCAGACGCGTCGCGGTGCCAACAGCCTGGACCGACAGCCAGCCTACGCCTGGTCGCGCCGCACCACAGTTGGGTGAGCACAGCGTTGAGATCTTAAAAGAGCTAGGCTATTCAGACGCTGAGGTCGCCTCTTTGATGGCGCAAGGCGTGACGCTCACAGCAAAGACCAAAGCAGGCGCGTAGCGTGACCATCGATTTCACCCGTTGGATACGGCCCGGTGACGGTATCTGGTGGAATGAATGCACGGCCGAACCCTTGACGTTGACCGAAGCGCTAGTGAGTCAGCGTCAGGCTCTTGGAGGATGCTCGGTATTTGTGGGCCCCACTTATACGGCGACGTTGCAACCCGAGCATACTGACTGGCTGTCAATGCTGAGTTACTGCGGTATTGGTGAAAATAGAAAATTGCTCGAAGCCGGTGCGATGCAATTGATTCCAAGTCATTGCTCGCAGCTGCACCGCTTGCCTTCTGAGGGGGCGGCAAAAGCGGACGTGGTCTTTTTACATCTAAGCCCTGAGGGGCCAGACGGTCGGCGTAGTCTTGGCATTGCCAATGACTATCTGATCGCGGCGGCAAAACAGGCTCGGGTCGTGATTGCTGAAGTGAATCAGCAAATGCCCTGGACCTTCACGTCGCACGCGCTTGACGGCGTAAAGATTGACGCAATCGTCGAGTCAGACCGACCACTGATTGAGCTGAAACGAAGCGCGATTTCAGAGGTCGAGAGCCGTATCGCTCAACACGCCCTAGAGTTCATCGGTGACCGGTCGGTTCTCGAAATGGGGATCGGTGCAATACCCGAGTCGATTCTGTCGGCGCTCAGTGACCGTAAAGATTTAGGCATTCATACCGGAATGTTAGGCGACGTTGCCGTTGATTTAATCGAATGCGGCGCAGTGACGAATGCTTTCAAAGCGCTCGACCGCGGGCTGACCACTGCAGGCGTATTGATGGGTACGCGCCGCTTGTACGATTTTGCCCGGCACAATGCCTTGCTAAATATTCAGCCCTTTACCTACGTACACACCCACACTACGCTAGCGCAGCTTGAGCAGTTTGTCGCAATTAATTCTGCGATTGAAGTCGATCTGACTGGGCAGGTCGGCGCAGAAGTGATTGACGGAAAATACATTGGCGCAACCGGTGGGCAGGTGGATTTCACCCGTGGCGCGCTCGCGTCTAAAGGCGGACGCTCGATCGTTGCGCTACCCTCGACTGCCAAGCGCGGGCAACTGAGCCGTATTGTAGTGAACCTGCAGGGGCCTGCGACGAGCTTGCGCACGGATGCCGATGTGGTGGTGACAGAGTGGGGTAGTGCGCAGTTAAAGGGGCAGACGTTGCACGAGCGGGTCAAGCGCATGATTGCGATTGCCCACCCTGAGCACAGAGAAAGGTTGGCGCGTGAGGTGCATGAACAGGGTATTCGTTAAGGATACAGCGCGGCATGACCACTTTTGCCGTAGGACAGTCACGGCTCGAAAGGCTTAGTACTGTGGGGGCTTAGCCGCTTGGTGATAGGCACGTACATTAAGTGGTTGTTATATTAGTGTTGATAAGTGGTTTGATCAAATATTGCGAGAGGCAAACATGGATTTTTCATTTTCACAAGAACAAGAGAGCATCCGCGAGGCGATCAGCAAAATCTGCGAACAGTTTGATGATCACTATTGGCTTGAAAAAGATCGACACGGCGGGTTTCCGACTGAGCTGCATCAGGCACTGGCGAAAGATGGCTGGCTCGGGATTTGTATCCCTGAGCAGTATGGTGGCTCAGGGCTAGGCATCACCGAAGCCTCGATCATGATGCAAACGATTAGTGAATCGGGTGCGGGCATGAGTGGCGCTTCGGCGGTACACATGAATATTTTTGGTTTAAATCCGGTTGTGCAGTTTGGTACCGAAGAGCAAAAGCGTCGCATGCTGCCGCCATTGATCTCTGGCGCAGAGCGCGCTTGTTTTGCCGTAACTGAACCCAATACGGGCTTGAACACCACGCAATTGAAGGTGAAAGCAGAGCGCGTGGGTGACCACTATGTGTTGAGTGGCACCAAGGTTTGGATCTCAACTGCGCAGGTCGCTGAAAAAATGTTGATCTTGGCGCGTACTACGCCACTTGAAGAGGTGACCAAGCACTCTGATGGTCTTAGTTTGTTCTACACAAAATTCGATCGTGATTTTATTCGCGTCCACGAGATCGAAAAGATGGGACGCAAAGCCGTTGATTCAAACGAGTTGTTTATCGATGGTTTGAAGGTGCCTGTCGAAGATCGTATCGGCGAAGAAGGCAAGGGCTTTCATTACATTATGCATGGCATGAATGCCGAGCGTATTTTGATTGGTGCCGAGGGTGTAGGCCTAGGGCGTGTCGCACTCAAAAAAGCCACTGAGTATGCCAAGGAGCGGGTCGTGTTTAATCGTCCGATCGGGATGAATCAAGGGATTCAACACCCCCTGGCCGCTAACTGGATGGAGCTTGAGGCGGCAAACCTAATGGTGTTTCAGGCGGCTTCGATGTTTGACAAGGGTGGGTCGTGTGGCGCGCAAGCCAACGCGGCAAAGTACTTAGGCGGTGAGGCAGGTTTTAATGCCTGTCAGCAAGCGGTGATGACGCATGGTGGTTTTGGTTACGCGAAGGAATATCATGTCGAGCGCTACCTTCGTGAAGTCATGATTACGCGTATCGCGCCTGTTAGCCCCCAATTGATTTTGTGCTTTATCGCCGAGCGCGTGCTTGGTTTACCCAAATCCTACTAGGAGGCCATCATGGCAGGTTTGTATTTTGAAGAGTTTGAAGTCGGTCAAGTGTTTAAGCATTCAATGACGCGTACAGTCACTGAAATGGATAACGTGTTGTTCTCGACTCTTACAATGAACCCGCAGCCCTTGCATCTAGATAAAGAGTTTGCGTCTAAAACTGAGTTTGGCCAAATTCTGGTCAACAGTCTGTTTACCTTGGGCTTGGTCATCGGGATCACCGTTGGTGAGACGACGCTTGGTACGACGATCGCCAACCTTGGCATGACTGACACGCGGTTTCCGCATCCGGTGTTTTATGGCGATACGATTCACGTCGAGACAAAAATTCTCTCGAAACGTTTGAGCAAATCGCGTAAAGACGCTGGTATTGTCGAGTTTGAACATCACGGTATTAATCAGCGCGGCGAAATTGTCTGCATCTGTGTGCGCTCGGGGTTTATGAAGTGTCGACCCGCATAAGGTGAGGCCCGCGTTCACCAACGCCAAGCCAACCGACGCCACAATGGCTTTTGTGGTGTTGGTCATCTGTTTTCTTTTTAACTTGCTTGGTCGTGGGATCGGTGACGCGTATGTCACCTTTTTGCTGCCCATCGAAACACAATTTGGCTGGAGCCGCTCAGAGATCTCGAGCGTGTACTCTGTTTACATGCTGGCCAACGGTTTCTCAGCGCCACTGATTGGCATCATGTTTGATCGTCTGGGCCCGCGCATTGTGTGTGCTGTCGGTTTTGCGAGCTTAGGCCTGGGCTACTTGGTGGCCGGCAACTTGACGCAGCTATGGCAGTTTCATTTGTGTGTGGGCGTAGCCGGCGGAATCGGAGTGACCTCTTTAGGGATGGTGCCTTCACAGAGCCTGATTAGTCGCTGGTTTCCAACGAACACGAGTACGGCAATTGGTATTGCCTACGCAGGGTTTGGCGCCGGCACCTTGGTGATGGTGCCGTTTGCCCAATTCCTAAATGATACGGTTGGCTGGCGCAACGCGTACCATATCCTAGGGGGGCTGATGTTGGTGCTTTTGCCTCTGGCGATGTTGTTACCTTGGCGCATCATTCGCGCAGGACACGTTGACTATGCACGGTCTCTTGGGTCAGCACCTTTATCTAAAAATATTTTTGCACCCTTGCGGCTCGCAGTTCGTTCGTCGGGTTTTTGGGCCTTAGGGCAGGCATTTTTCTTTACTTCATTAGTGATTTATACCGTGACGGTGCAGACCATTGCCTTCTTAGTTGAGTCAGGGTTTTCTGCGCTTGAGGCGGCCAGTGCCTTTGGCGTTGCGGGTATGCTCTCTGTGTTTGGGGTAGGCTCTTCGGGCAAGTTGGCTGATAAGTTTGGTCATCGCTTGATTGTGACCATCACGTTTAGCTGTACTTTTTTAGGCCTCGCCAACTTGCTGGCCATGGTGTTTTACCCGTCCCCGTGGTTTTTGCTGGGGTTTGTGGTCTTCTTTGGGATTGCACAGGGCGCGCGCGGGCCGATCATTTCGGGGCTTTGCTCAAAGCTATTTCCGGGCCCTGGGTTAGCCACCGTTTACGGTGCGCTGTATGCTTTTATGTCGGTTGGAGCTGCGACTGGGGCCTTATTGTCGGGTTGGTTTCACGATCAGACAGGTGGCTACGCGACCAGCATTATTTTTTCGATGATCAGTGTCGCCTTAGCCGTATCCCCATTTTGGGTATCAAGCGCATTGCGAAAGTTTGGCTAATACGTCGTGCATAAGTGACTGCTTGGGTGTGGTTTTTCTTGATTTTCCCTTGCGTTGTGGGATGATCAACCCACAAGGCTACGATCAATATTCGTGATCACGTATCCGTCACCTCTATCACGATCAATGTTCGTGATAACGCATCCGTCACGCAAGATCATCAAACGCGAGAATTTGTCATGCAATGCCTCCTTAAATTACTGCCACAACCACTTAGCAAAAAAATCGTCGCTGTGCCGTCATGGCTAAGGGCGAGCTCTCTTCTGTTGGTATGTCTTAGTCTGCTGCTGTCGGGGGGGCAACCTGCGCTGGCTGGGTTGCTTGAAGATCTGACGGATGGCCAGCACGTTTTGTTGATGCGTCATGCTGATGCTCCAGGCGTCGGTGACCCACCTGGATACAGACTTGACCAATGCTCGACGCAACGTAATTTGGGTGAAGTGGGGCGGCAACAATCGGTATTGATCGGGCGCTGGCTAGCAGCACAAGGCGTGAGCACCCCTAAAATTTTTAGTAGTGCCTGGTGTCGCTGTAAAGATACGGCGCGGTTGTTAGCGCTGGGGTCCGTGACGGTCGAGCCATCATTGAATTCTTTTTTTGATGACATGAGTTTTGCGACTTCGCAAACGGCTTCCTTACAAAGATTCATCACAGCAAGCCTGAAGGCACATCCGAAACAGCCCCTGATTCTCGTGACCCATCATGTCAACATCCAGTCCCTCACGGGGCGAGTTGTGTCAGTGGGTGATATGGTGCTGGTGCGTGTCACACCTGATGGTAGCCACGTGTCACATCAAGTGTTTCCTAGCCCCCGGCCGTAGCCTAAGATTAGAAGTGTGCTTTGATTGACCGTAAAATCCTGCCCTTGACGCTGGCCATTTCGTCAAGAATTGTGTAGTGGTTGAGCGCGGGTAGGTTTTCAAAGATTCCTGGCGCTTGGGCGTTGGCGCGGTACTGAGCAAACTCAATGGTTTGCGCTTGCATGGCTGGTAGCTCGGCCTCGCCTACAAACAGATCAAGAGTTTTGCCATTGAGCGGGGGTAATTTGATCGGTGAAAATCGCATCGCGGTCGCTTCATCTAAGCTCAGCTTTTCGTTGAGATAGCAATGGCGCATGGGCTCTAAATCAAAGATGCCGCTAATCGCTGTGCCACCCAGCACGCAGGGTTCGTCAAGTGCCATTGCGGTCAGGTGACCGCCCGCCGACCAACCGCTAAGCCAGATGCCAGGATCGCTTGAGCGACGCGCGGCAATTTTTTGACTGACCGCTCGCAAGCCCAAACGAATGTCTTGCACAATCTGATCCATTTTGGCTTCGGGCGCGAGGGTGTAACCCATCATCGCGACACTGATCCCCGCTTCAATGAAGGCGGGCACAATAAATGTGAAATCAGTTTTGGCCCGGTTTTGCCAAAAGCCGCCGTGAATAAAGGCAACTACAGGGCTTTGGTCGCCCGCCGAAAAATAGTCATACGATTGGCGCGCACCGCTGCCGTACGAGATATCCAAGTGCGAAGCATGCGCCGCTCGAAACTCTTGACTACGTACGCCCCACGCGGCAATGATCTGAGCGCTGTTCGACACTGCCTTTGAGTTGTTGTAGGCGTCATCGCGCTGTTCGCGGGTAAGATTCGTTGACATGTATGTGCTCGCGTAAGGTGTTTGGTCCGACGATACCTCAAGCCTGAGAAACGGTTCGTAGGGTTCAGATCATTGGCTCTGCGCAAGCTTAACCTAGAATTTCTCGCTCGAATCTAGTTTGATGTGCCTAAAAAGGCCCTGGCGCTTGCGCGGTGTCGACCATCAACAATAGTATAGTTGGCACAGCAAGTCTTTTTTACAAAGACTTCATTCATTCATGATTTTCAGGATTCATTGCGTGACTGAACAAACGATTTATCTTCTCAAAGCGTTCTTTCTAGGCATTGTCGAAGGACTAACTGAATTTTTGCCCATCTCAAGTACGGGGCACTTAATCCTGTTCGGTCACTTGATCGAATTTTCTTCAAATGAAGCCAAAGTTTTTGAGGTGGTGATCCAGCTGGGGTCGATACTTGCAGTGATGTGGATCTTTCGAGCGCGTTTGGTTCAATTGATTGTGGGCACAGTACGACTCGATCCCGTTGAAGTCGCCTTCACGCGTAATTTGCTAATCGCCTTTTTGCCGTCTGCCATCGTCGGGTTACTGTTCATCAAGGCAATTAAGGCTTTGTTTTTTCATCCGGGTGTTGTGGTGGTGACCTTGGTCGTTGGTGGTTTGATTATGCTTTGGGTCGAGCGCAATCGGCCAGCTTCGGGTGTCGACCCGCGTGCAACTGCACTCACGCTTGAGCAGATCACGTGGCGCCAAGCGCTGGTGGTGGGCTTATGTCAGTGCTTGGCGATGGTGCCCGGAACCTCTCGTTCGGGTTCAACGATTATTGGCGGCATGCTCGCAGGTATTCAACGTAAAACCGCAACTGAGTTTTCGTTTTTTCTTGCCATGCCAACAATGTTAGCTGCTGCGCTTTACGATACCTACAAGCATGCTGCCCTGCTTAGTCAGCAAGATATGCTGGCTATCGTAGTGGGGTTCATCAGCGCTTTTTTTAGTGCTCTCTTTGTTGTGCGTGCAGTACTTGCCTTTGTATCGCGCCACACCTACCGCGTATTCGCGGTGTATCGCATTGTGCTGGGTGTGGTGGTGGGGGCGTGGCTATTTTTGGGGCGGTAGTGCGCCGCGGTAATTGCTTGAAACGGCTAGCTGTCGCCCCGTAAAGCATTTACTCAGCAGTGACTCCCGAGTCTTGAATAATTTTTTTCCATTTGTCGCTATCGCGCTTAATAAATTCGGCAAATTCTTCTGGCGTGTTTGACATCGGCACGAGCCCGATCTCTTGAAACCGAGTGCGCAAGTTAGGATCTTGAATCGCCTCGTGAATGGCACGACTCAAGCGTTGAATAATCGGGGCAGGTGTGCCAGCCGGTGCCGAGATGCCATACCAATTATGGATCTCAAAATCTTTCATGCCGGCTTCAGTCATGGTAGGGACATCTGGAAACAAAGCGAAGCGTTTGCTTGACGCTAAGGCAATCGCTTTGAGCCTACCCGCGCGGATATGGCTCAGCCCACCAGGGATTGTCAAAAACTCTAACTGAGTTCGACCAGCGACTAAATCGATCACAGCTTGAGCGCCGCCCTTGAAGGGAATGTGGTTGATTCGCACGCCCGCTTGTAACCTGAAGAGTTCACCCGCCAAGTGATCGGCGCCACCGGTACCCGACGAACCGAAAAATACTTTATCAGGATTAGCCTTCAGATAGACGATTAACTCAGCTAAATTATTAGCTGGTATTGAGGGGTGGACCGCCAAGATTAAAGGAGCATCGGCCATTAGCGATACAGGTGCAAAGTCTTTTTGTGCGCTGAACGCAAGATTTTTGTACAGGTGCGGATTAATCGCGATCGGGCCTGCGTAGGCCATTAAAAAGGTATAGCCGTCAGGTGCAGCTTTGGCAACAAAGTCTGTGCCGATGTTACCGCCACCACCCGCTTTGTTTTCAACCATCATGGTTTGACCAAGAGAAGTCGTTAACAGTTGCGCGATGCTGCGTACGGTGATGTCAGAGGCGCCACCAGCGACATAAGGCACGACAAATCGAACTGGCTTGGTTGGCCAGGCGTCGTTTGTTTGCGCAGTGGCTGACTGGGTCACGAGAGCAAGTGCACCAAACACGAGAGTGGCAAGGCGCGAGCAAAAATAGTGAGCGATGTGCATATTGTCTCGGTGATCTTTTTAGTTATTCAAGGGGTTCTAGGATCCACACAGCGGGGCATCTACGCGCCTAAATGCGCGCCTATGCGTGATGCGACTTTAGCAGGCGGCTTGACCTTCGTCTACAGGCTCACCGAGGAGCCGACTGGCGGTTGTGAGCGCGAGCCTGTGAGCGGACGATGCAGCAGGGTATCCGAGGTATGGTGGCGTGGGCGTCGCTTTGCGATTCATCCGATTTAGGAGTAACTTCTTGCAAGTTTAAAAATTTTCTGCCTAAGGCCTGAGCGCTCTAAGTAGATCAACACCCAAGGAAATCGAATGCGTTTATTTAGTTATCAAGACCAAAGCCAGCAAAAGCGTGTGGGCTTATTGCGTGCCAAAGATTCAAGCGAGTTTATCGATCTCGCAGCAACCGACGCCAGCCTGCCCAAGACGCTACTCGACGTGATCTCAACAGCTGGTGCAATGACGCGTATTGCTGAGTTGGCAAAAAGTTCAACCGCTTCGATCAAATCGATTCAGGGTATCAAGTTCATTCCGTTAGTAGACAATCCAACCAAAATTATCTGCCTGGGTCTGAACTACGCTGACCACGCCGCCGAAGGTGGACACGCTCGCCCAGAGTACCCAAGTTTCTTTATGCGCGGTCCGAGCTCAATGGTAGGTCACTTGCAGCCCATGATTCGCCCCAAGGTGTCTGATAAGTTTGACTATGAAGCCGAACTCGCTTTCGTGGTGGGTAAGCGGGCCAAACATTTGACTGCGGCAAACGCGCTTGATTGTTTAGCTGGCTACAGCGCCTTTAATGATGGCAGCTTGCGCGATTATCAGCGCAAGTCAACGCAATGGACGATCGGTAAAAACTTTGATGCTACCGGTGGCTTTGGCCCCTGGTTGGTGACACCTGATGAGTTGCCGCGCGCAGCCGATGGCTTGCGGATTCAGTCGCGTCTGAATGGTCAGATCATGCAAGATGCCAACACCAAAAACTTTTTGTGGGGCATCGTTGAAACACTCGTGCTGATCACTGAGTGCATGACCTTAGAACCGGGCGATGTCGTCATCACAGGTACGCCAGCCGGTGTTGGCTACGCCAGAAAGCCGCCCGTCTTTATGAAGGCCGGCGATACCATCGAGATCGACATTGAAGGTGTGGGTGTGTTGAGTAATCCGATTGCCGACGAATAACTGAAGTCAGTGCAGCGACCGTTTTGAATGCCACAAAAAAAACTCGGCACTTGTAACAGGTGCCGAGTTTTTTTACTTATCCCGGACTGAAGCGATCACATAAAGAATCGCGTTCAGGGATCACAAAGTGTCAGACCACGCCTTGCTCGTAGAACTTGGCGATTTCCGCTTCTGAGTAGCCGACTTCGCCTAAGACTTCAGCTGTGTGCTCGCCCCATTGTGGTGCGGTGGTGACCACATCAGCTGGTGTACGACTGAGTATGGTTGGCAGCGTGATAAAGCCTTTTTCTTTGCCGTTTTTATCTTTCACCATTTTAGAAATGTGCGATTGCTTGATGTGTTCGTCGGCAAACATTTCTGGCACGTTGTACACCGGGCCCGCAGGCACGCCTGCCTTGTTCAGATTGTCGACCCAATAGGCAACCGTCTGTGTGCGAAAGACTTCGTTGAGTGCTTTGTTGCACTTGACGCGGTTTACTGCGCGGGTTTTTTCGTTGGCAAAGTCAGGGTCCGCCATCCAGTCAGGGCGCTTAGCGAGTTCGCATAAACGCACCCAATTACCCTGGCCTGAAGCGCCAAGGTTAAAGACGCCATCGCTGGCTTCAAACAAGCCCATTGGGCTCGAGGTGGGGTGGTCGTTGCCAGCCTGGCCTGCGACGTCACCTTCATTGAGGTAGCGCGCAGCCTGAAAATCCATCATTGCAATTTGCGCGTGCAACAGCGAGGCATGTACCCACTGCCCTTTGCCTGAACGCTCGCGCTCAAGCAGCGCGGTCAGAATGCCAATGCCGGCATAGAGACCTGCACTCATGTCGGCAACTGCCAGACCCGCGCGTACTGGGCCCTGGCCTGGGATGCCAGTCACTGACATCAAGCCGCCCATGCCCTGCATGATCTGGTCAAAGCCCGGGCGCGAGGCGTAGGGGCCTTCTTGGCCGTAGCCAGAAATACTGGCCAAAATAATGCGCGGGTTCACTTTAGCCAGTGACTCGTAGTCAACACCTAGTTTGTTTTTGATGTCTGGGCGCCAGTTTTCAACAACGACGTCAGCGGTTTTGACTAGGCGCATCATGATGTCTAGTGCGCCAGGCTTTTTAAGGTTCAGCGTGATCGCCCGTTTGTTGCGGTTCAGGTTTTGAAAGTCGCCACCCTCGCGGTTAGCGGCAAACATGCCTTCGTTAGGGTCGACGCCTTTGGGGGGCTCGATGCGAATCACATCTGCGCCGAAGTCGGCGAGCAGGCGCACACAGTTTGGGCCCGCGCGCACGCGTGACATATCTAGAACTTTAAGATTGGATAGTGCGGAAGAGGCCTGAATTTTTGACATGATTTTCGATTTTGATTGAAAGGCAAAGGCGGTCGGGCAGATTTTTCTGTGATTTCGAGTGTACTGCCCAGATTCGAAGTCTTTTATATGTTGCTTTCGGTGTTTTTGCAAGTGATACTGCTAGACTAACAACGATTAACAATGTCCAAAAAGGGGAATTTTCGTGGCAGAGTCAAGTACAGAGAAAAAAATCATCGTTGGCAGCATCATTGCCGAGAAAAAGGGCCCGATCGGTACCATCCTGATCTCGAACCCCAACAAAATGAATGCCATGTCAGTGCAGATGTGGACAGACTTGCCTAAAGCGATCCGCGCCTTTGACGCCGATCCTGAAGTGCGGGTCATTGTGATTGTCGGGCAAGGCGAAAAAGCCTTTGTTTCGGGCGCTGATATTTCTCAGTTTGATACCTTGCGCAGCTCGCCAGAAACTCAATTGGCTTACGAAGATGCGGTGTCAGATTCAATGAATGCGCCGGTCGAGTGTTCAAAGCCTGTGATCGCGCAGATTCGCGGCTTCTGTTTTGGTGGTGGCTTAGGCCTTGCAGCGGCCTGCGATATTCGCATCTGCACAGAAGACGCAACCTTCAGAATGCCTGCCGCTCGTTTGGGCTTGGGCTATGGTCATAAAGGGATCAACCGTTTCACCAACATCATTGGCTTGGCCAACGCGACTGATATTTTTGTGACGGCACGTCGCTTTGATGCCCACGATGCGTTGCGGATGGGGTTTGTGTCGCGCGTGTGTCGGGGTGACGAGATCGATGCCGTGATCGCTGAATACACCAAGCTGATCGCTGAAAACGCGCCCTTAACCGTGGCTGCCAGCAAGTTCAATATTCGCCAAGTCTGTGCTCAGCCAGACGAGCAAGATTTAAAGCGCGCTGTTGAAATGGTGAAGGCGTGTTTTGCCAGCGATGATTTCAAAGAAGGCCGGGCAGCGTTCTTAGAAAAACGCCCTGCACAATTCAAGGGTCGCTAAGCACTCAGGCCAAGTTTGCCGCGCTTACCTCGGCGCGATAAACGCTCTTACTCTGAATGTCAGGCCTGCACGCAGGCCTGTTCTTTGGGTAGCAGGGGGTAATCATCTGGGTTGCCCCCCATCCGCTTGAGACCTCTTGTGAATACCTGCAAGAGACTAAGTCGGATCGCGTGCAGCGTCCTACATCAGTGCGTGCGCTTCGGAAATTGCATCAATAAAACCGAGGCGCCCGTGCTGCCTGCCCTGATTGAGGGGGCTGGCTCATTGGGGTCAACGAATAGCAAGGCTTGTTTGCCACCCAAATGCTCGTTGAGTTGGCACTCGCCACTCATGACCATCCAGTATTGCCCGCGGCCCTCGCTTGGCGCAGGACCTGCGATTTGTTGGCCTGGCGCTGCATGGTAAAGCGTCGCGCCCAACCCATCGGCTTCAAAGGGGACGACGTTATGTTCGACCACGCCGGTAAGATTTTTCGGACCATCCGCATCGCCCAATAAAGCCGGAACGAGGCCCAGGCCATGGCGATAGTCTTTTGTACGGCCTTTCAGGCCTTCTTTGTAGTCGGGCATCCAACGTGCACCCGGATCCCAACCGTTGCGCAGAGTGTAGTATTCAACACCCGCTTCGGCCGCGTGGATCGGTGCGTAGGGAGTGAAACCCATGGCGTAGTGAACGGTCAGGCCCTCGATGGGCTTAATGCCGAACTTGCCACCACCGGCAACAAATACCTGAAACTGATCGGCTTGGTGATAATGACCAGGGATCGACATATTGGCCGCTTGCTCGACCAAAAAAGCGATCGGCTCAAGTGGGGGCGGAAACGCTTCGGGCGGACGCGCTGGCAAGCCGGTAGCTTTGCGTTCAACAGAGTTCACGCCAATACACGAAGACACGTGCGTGATCGTGCCGTTGGGCAGTTTGTTGTAGTGGCGGTTTGCAAGAGCGTGCTCGCGAGTGGCAAAGGATGGCATGTCGGACAATCCCTAAAAATTCTGGTGAATAATCTTATTTGTGTGAATCTTACCTGTCTGGTGCGCCCCCTGTCGACCGAGGCGGCAATTTTTAGCGTGAAACAGGCGGTTTCGCGTTAGACTTTACCCAAACACAGATGATAAACCCACGGAGACTGAATCTATGAAACTGCTTGGATCCCTTGCGCTAACTGGTGCCTGTCTCTTGTCGCTGTCATTCTCGACCCTGACGCAAGCGCAGGGTGCCTACCCTGATAAACCGATTTCGATTTGGATTGGGTTTCCTCCCGGCACCTCAACCGACTCTGTCGGTCGAATTTTGGCCGATAAGATGAGCAAAGATCTTGGTCAGCCGATCATCATCAAAAATAAGCCGGGCGTTGGCGGCACCCTAGCCCCCGCTGAGGTTGCCAAGTCGCAACCCGACGGTTATACCTTGCTGTTGAGCGCGACGGCTCCGATGGGTACTGCTGCGCATTTGATGAAAAACTTGCCTTACTCGCCCTTGACGGATTTTGCACCGATTGGTCAAGCGTCGTGGTTACCCTTTTTATTGGTGAGCAACAAAACCAAAGGCCTCGATACGTTTGAAAAATATATTGCCTACGCGAAGGCAAATCCAGATGCTTTGACCTATGCCTCGATTGGTAATGGCACAACGAGCCATCTCGTGATGTTGATGATGCTGAATAAAGTTGGGGTGAAGATGGTGCACGTGCCCTATCAAGGCAGTACCCAATCCCAGGCCGATGTGATTGGCGGCAACGTTGACGCCACGTTTGATACGATGGTGACGGTGTATCCACATGTGGTGTCGGGTCGTTTGAATGCTTTGGCCGTGAGCACAACAAAACGCACGGCGATGGATCCTTCAATACCCACGATCGAAGAAAAAGGCCTCGGCAGTTTTAATTTAGGGGCTTGGATCGGTATGTTTGCCGTCAAAAATACGCCACAACCGATTATCAACAAGTTGCATGGCGCGCTCAATCGTGCTCTGTCTGACCCTGAGACCGCGCGTAAACTTGTGGCCTTAGGTACCGAGGTCGTGAGTAGTGAAAGCCCCGCGCAATTTAGTCAGTTTGTTGCCCATAATTACAAGCTCTGGGGTGAAATGGTTGAGCTCTCTGGGCTTGAAAAGAAATAGCTCAACGGTCGCTTCACGACTGTTTCGGATCGTGTAATCTTGCGACTTGGCGAGCTTGATTGACAACGCAGTGCTGCCTTTTTTTTGGTGTCACTGCTTCACCGATTGATTGATTCACTAATCTTGGAGTTTCCATGTTGTTCCAAAAAGCTGTCCGTTTTTTTGTGTTGGTGAGTGCTGTCGCTGCCCTTTGTGTATCGACGGTTGTGCGCGCTGAAGATCGTGCCAGTCTTGAGCGTCACTCGCAGGCTGCCTTAAACTCTTTGATTGCCCAAAATGCTTCGGCACGCGATCTGAGCAAACGCGCAGTGGCCGTGCTGGTGTTTCCGGATGTTAAAAAAGCCGGCTTAATTGTGGGTGGTCAATTTGGTGAGGGCGTGCTGTGGCGCGGCGGCAAGGCTGCCGCTTTCTACAACACAGGCGGGGCCTCGTATGGCTTTCAGGCAGGTGTGCAAGAGTACGGCTATGCCATGTTCTTCATGACAGAAAGCGCCTTGAAATCGCTTGACTCGACTCAGGGCTTTGAAGTTGGCGTAGGCCCAAGCATTGTGGTGATGGATCAGGGTAAAGGTGTGACGCACACCACGACGACGATGCAAGATGATATCTACGCTTTTATCTTCAATCAAAAAGGCTTGATGGCTGGCATCGGGATTCAAGGTAACAAGATTACTAAAATCACTAAGTGAGCGTGTGCGTCGTGAACGCGTGTTTGCGTTGTCTTCTCGCTAATCCGAATGGTTTGCAGTGACCTTGCCCGCGCATAACCTGCCGCCGCTGCCCGCAGGTAGGCATTATCGTTTTCATACGATGGCTAAACCGTCGGGCGCCGAGTGCAATATCGATTGCGATTATTGCTTTTATCTACATAAAACAGAACTGCTTGAGCAACCCAAGCATGCGCGGATGGATGCCGCCACGCTTGAGCAATACGTGCGGCAGTACATCGAAAGCCAAACCGGCGAGCAAGTCGTGTTTTCGTGGCAAGGGGGTGAGCCCACCTTGTTAGGCTTGCCGTTCTACCAGCAAGTGGTGGCTTTGCAAAACAAGTACGCAAAACCTAATCAAAAAATAGAAAACGATTTACAAACCAACGGCATTGCGCTTGACGCTGACTGGGTAAAGTTTTTAAAACAGAATCATTTTCATGTGGGCTTATCGATCGACGGCCCACGTGAGCTGCACGATATTTATCGCAAAACAAACAATGGCAAGCCGACCTTTGATTATGTGATGAGTGCGGCAAAACGTTTGGTAGATGCTGACGTATCGTTTGCAGCGTTGTGCGTTGTGAATCGCCGCAATGCGCTGCATCCTAAAGAGGTGTATCGATTTTTGGCCGACGAGGTCGGTACTTGGCGCGTGCAGTTTAATCCTGCGGTCGAGCCACGCGCCTTCAAGCAAGCAGCACCAGCAAAAATGGATTTCTCTGCCGCACCCCTGCAAGATAGCGCTCGCGCAAAGCCAGGCCACCCGTTATCCATTGTGACTGACTGGTCGGTTGACCCAGACGACTATGGCAGTTTTTTGTCAGGCGTTTGGGATGAGTGGTTGGCGACTGACTTTGGTCGTATCCACGTCAATCTCTTTGAAACCGCTGTCGCGCAAGCTGCAGGCATGCCCGCGCAAACGTGCACGCAGGCCGAGTTTTGCGGTAAAGGCCTGGCGCTTGAGCACGATGGCTCTGTGTATTCGTGCGACCATTTTGTGTATCCAGAGTACAAGCTCGGTACGATCGCGCAAACACACCTAGGCGATTTGGCGTTTTCAGCGACGCAAGAAAAATTTGGCATGGACAAGCGCGACACTCTGCCTAAGCAGTGTCGCGAGTGCGATTACTTAAAGTTGTGCTGGGGTGAGTGCCCTAAAAATCGTCTGATTAAAACGCGCGAGGGCGAGGTCGGGCTGAATTATTTATGCTCGGGCTTGTATCGCTTTTATGAACACATCGGCCCAGATGTCGTTCGTATTTTGCGACATCTGGGCCATTTGCGGTAAAGGGAAGCTAAGCCGAGCTCAAGTCGAAGCTCACGTGAATTTAAGCCGAAATTCACGTGAAGTTAAGCCGAAGTTAACGGGCACTCTCCCTAGTTTTGCGCAGGCTTAGACACCATTTCCATCACGCGATCAAGATTGAAGCTGCCGGGTTTTTGACGTGGTGGAAACTCGCGAAAGCTTTGCAGCCACTGGCCCACGTAAGCTGCGGCCGGAGCAATCGCAAACATACGATCCAAATACCAGCGTTGATAGCCCATGGCATTTTCGTGCTCGGCACGCTCAAACGGATCCATACGCAGATTGGTCAGGCTAGGGGCGCGTAGTTGGGTGAAAGGTTGTTGCCATACCTTCAAGCCCTCAGCATCTTGTTTCAAGAAGGTGACTTTCCAGTTCTCGTACCGTAAGGCAGCGACACTGCCGTCGTCTGTCCAATAAATAAACTCTTTGCGTGGCCAGGCAGCTTCGCCCTTGAGTGCTGGCCCAAGGTCATAGCCATCGAGGTGCACCTTGTAGGTCGTGTCGCCGATCTTGCGACCCACTTTGAGATCGGCCTTGGCTGTTTTGTCGCCTGCGGCAGCCACGAGGGTGGTGAGCATATCTTCGTGCGACGCGATGTCGTTGTTGATCGTGCCAGGTTTGATCACCCCCGGCCACTTGATCATGGTCGGTACGCGATAGCCGCCCTCCCAATTGGTGTTCTTTTCGCCCCTGAACATGGTGGTACCACCATCGGGCCAGGTAAAGGTCTCGGCGCCGTTGTCGGTCGAGTACATGATGATGGTGTTTTCGTCTAGGCCAAGCGCTTTGAGTTTTGCCAGCAACTGGCCAACGTGCCCATCGTGTTCGACCATGCCATCGGCATACACGCCCAAACCGGTTTTGCCTTGTGAAGCTGCTTTGAGATGCGTAAAGATATGCATCCGGGTTGAGTTCCACCAGATAAAGAACGGTTTTTTCTCTTGCTTTGCGCGATCCATAAAATCAAGCGTTTTGACCATGACTTCGTCGTCGATGGTTTCCATCCGCTTGCGGGTGAGTGGCCCAGTGTCGGTGATCTTGCCGCCCGCAAAGCTGTGGATGACGCCGCGCGGACCAAATTTCTTTTTAAATTCTGGATTTTTTGGGTAATCAGGGTTTTCGGGTTCTTCTTCGGCATTGAGGTGATACAGATTGCCAAAAAACTCGTCAAAGCCGTGTGCCGTGGGTAGCATGTCGTCACGGTCGCCCAAGTGGTTTTTACCGAACTGACCTGTTTTATAACCTTTCGCTTTCAGCAGCGTCGCCAAGGTTGGATCTTCTTTTTTCATGCCCTCGGGCATGCCTGGCAAACCAACCTTCGTCAAACCCGTGCGAATAGGTGATTGCCCAGTAATAAACGCGGCCCGACCGGCAGTACTGCTTTGCTGGCCATACCAGTCGGTGAACAGCGCACCCTCTTTACCGATGCGATCGATGTTGGGTGTTTTGTAGCCCATCATGCCGTTGTTATACGCGCTGATGTTGAACTGGCCAATATCGTCACCCCAAATGATCAGGATGTTTGGAGGATCAGCGGCGAGTGCCTGGCCGGCAAAAAGAGTGCTAGCGATAGAAGCTGCGAGAAGAGTTTTTTTAAAATTCAGTTTCATAAACAGTCGAGTGATCGAAAGTAAGGCCTCTGCGCGTTGCGATGGAGGCAAGACGTTTCGCCTAACTAAGCGCGAATTAATTGATAAATTAAAAAGATGATATTGCAGCTCAATCATTTTGAGGAGTAGATTCGCGTACATCTTTTTGGAATACGCCATTTAGCGTAATCTTTAAATTTGTTCTGCGACGTTTGATGGTGTGTTAATGGCGCAGCACTTTACTAAAAAAGATTTGCGCAAAGCGATCAAGTGGTGCGACGCTGCGGGTGAGCTTCGAGCGCAAAATTGCGCCCTCCCAGCCAATCCAAAAAAACTGAGACAGACTTTCAGGGTCGTGACTTTGTGCGATTTCACCAGTGTCACGGGCGAGTGCAAACAAAGTTGTCACGCGAGCTTCCCACGTCTGCATCACTTGCTCAAGCCGCTCTCTGAATTCGTCGTTTAGCGCTGCAAGCTCTTGCCCCATATTGCCGATCAGGCAGCCGCGCCTGAAATCATATTTCGTCATCCCGACCTTGCCGTCGTCGACAAAATCTTGCAACCGTTGCAAGGGGGTCCGCTCGGGGTTGTCGAAGAGGAGAGCCATCTTCTGGGCATAAAACTGAACGTAGTTATCCACCACCGCGACACCGAATTCGCGTTTGCTCTTGAAGTAATAATAAAAAGAGCCTTTCGGGACGCCAACGATAGACAAAATTTCGTCGATGCCCGTAATTTGAAAGCCACGCTCTGTTAGCAATTCGGTGCCGCACCAGATGATTGCCGAGCGGGTATCGCCGCGTTGCTTGGCCGCCAACGAACGGGTGTGCCTGAACTGCATATCTGCGTCTGACGCATTGTCTTTGCGAGCGCCGTCAGGTGGTGCGATGGCGTGGAGGGTACCCATAGATTTTGATTAACTAATATTTAAAAAGTAAACAAAAAGATAAAAAAATCACACGAATAGATATTCTATTCGCTTGATGTATAACATTTTTTTGTAAAAGACATTCATTGAGGGTAAATACCAATCGATTTTATAGACGATCGGTCTAATATCACTCTCGTTACGACTGAATCGTGCGTCGTCCTCAATGTTGAGGGCGAGTCTTGTCTGAAGTGAAACAAAGATGTGTATGCGGGTTGATCGGTGCAATCAAGTCCAAGAGTGTGATGTATGACTGAGCCTTTGCTCGTTGTACGTGAGCTCGATAAAAATTTTGGTGGTGTTCAAGCTGTCAAGGGCTTGTCGCTTGAGATCGCTGCGGGTGAAATTGTTGGGCTAATCGGCCCGAATGGTTCGGGCAAATCAACCAGCGTGAATTTGATTTCGGGCACGATGCGTGCGACACGCGGGCAGATTTTATTGGATGGCTACGACATTTCGACTGCGACGATCGGTGAGCGTGTGGCCCTCGGCCTTGCCCGCACCTTTCAAACGACGAGTCTTTTTCCAGAATTTAGCTTGCTAGACCAGGTACTGTTAGGGGCGCATACTCGCTTCGAAACCAAAGCGGCGCAAGCAATTTTTCGCACTAAACCCTATCGCCAAGAAGACGCGGCTCAGCGAGACCGTGCCGCAGCCTTGCTTAAGTTTATGGGGTTGCTGGGTGTCGCGCACGCGCCCGCTTCAGCGATTTCATCAGCACAGCAACGTTTATTAATGATTGCGACTGCCCTTGCAACGGAGCCGCGGGTTTTGCTGCTGGATGAGCCAGCTGCGGGGATGGTTGCCAAAGAACGCGCTGAGCTCTCAGAGATCATTTTGCGAATCCGTGACCGCGGCGTCGCTGTTTTGGTGATTGAGCATCACATGGGCTTAATCATGGAGGTTTGTCAGCGTATCGCGGTGTTGAATTTCGGACAAAAAATTGCTGATGGCACGCCCGCGCAGGTGCGTGCGGATCCGGCCGTGATTGATGCCTATCTCGGAACGGAGCACTAAATGCTGAGGGTGAATAATCTCTATGCAGGCTATGGCAAGACAGACGTTTTGCATGGTGTGAGTTTTGAAGTGAAGGCTGGGCAATGTGTCTCACTGATTGGCGCTAACGGTGCCGGAAAAAGTACCACTTTGAAATGCATCACAGGTTTGTTGCCCTCGCGTTCTGGATCGATCGAGTTTGAAGGTGTTGCGCTTGAACGACTATCAGGTCACCAGATCGTACGCCATGGCATCACCATGTGCCCCGAGGGGCGCCAAGTGTTTGGCGGAATGTCCGTGTTAGAAAATTTGAAAATGGGTGCGCATACTCGAAGGGATACTAAAGAGGCAGACGATCTGAACGAGATGTTCGAAATGTTTCCGGTCTTGCGCCAACGTGCTGCGCAAATGGCTGGCACCTTATCGGGTGGCGAGCAAGAGATGCTCGCGATTGCCAGAGCACTGATGTCGCGTCCAAAGCTGTGTATTTTTGACGAACCCTCGCTTGGTTTGGCACCTAAGATTGTGCAAGAAGTGGGTGAGACACTTGCGCGAATCAAGGCCCGTGGCACGACAATTTTATTAGTGGAGCAAAACGCAAAAATGGCGCTTGGTTTAGCGGATCACGCATATCTGTACGAGGCAGGTGAGATCGTTTTAGAAGGAAGCGGCGCTGAATTGCTGTCGCATCCAGAAGTGAGTAAAGCCTATCTCGGTCATTAACGTTTTAGGGAGTGTGTCATTCTGCCTTGCATAGCAGAATGCATTGACAGTCGTGTGAAGGATGCCAACTTTTTCTAGTCAGGGTTCAGCGTACAAACAATTTCGTCTAACAGCATTCGGTCTTAACAATAATCATTTAAAAACATCAGGAGAGCACAATATGAAAACTCGCACCACAACAATAGTGTCGCGCATGCTGGGCGGTGCTTTAGCCGTAGCCATGGCCTTTGCCAGTGCGGCTGAAAAGCAATTGACGCTTGGCCTAAATGATTCACTCACTGGGCCTGGCGCGGTGTACGGCTTGCCTCAGGCCAATGCGGTAAAAATGGCTGCCGAAGAGATCAATGCGAAAGGAGGGATTAAAGCGGGCGGCGATACCTACAAGCTGAATGTGATTGCCTACGACGACAAGGCGAATCCAACTGAAGGTACGAACGCCGTGCGTAAGCTGATCGATCGTGATAGCGCTCAATACATCGTTGGCTTTTGTTGCTCTGGCCCAACGAGCGCCGTTGCTTCATTTATCGGTAAAGAAAAGGTCTTGATGTTAGTGGGTAATGCGGCTGAGCGTAGCATCACGACGCTGGGTGCGCCAAACTTGTTGCGTACAAGACCACCTGCAGATTTTACGGGTGCAGCAGCGGGTACGTTTGTTGCAAGCAAGGGCGCAAAAAACATCGCGGTCATTGGCTCGTTGGATGTGGGCTTTTATACGCAATATCTTGAAGCGTTTGAAAAAGAGTTCGTAAAGGGTGGCGGCAAGATTATTGCCAAAGAAACCTTTGGTTTAAAAGATCGTGACATGACGCCGCAACTCACCAAGGTACGAGCCTTGAACCCTGATGCAATTCTGGTGCTGGGCTACATTGAGCCTGCCGCGTTTGTGTACAGACAATCAGTTGAAATGGGGATGAAGGTTGCACGCTATGGTTTCACGAGCGGTAGCGAAGAGCAATTTTTAAGGGTTGCCACCACCGAGCAAATGGAAGGCGTGTGGGATTTGCGCCCGACAGAGTTGACTCTTGAGGCACTGGGCGCTACCGCCAAGACATACGTTGCGAACTATACAAAAAAATACGGTACACCCCCATCGCCGAGCTCACCTTACGCGTATGACCAAGTCTATGTCTTGAAAAATGCGATCGAAGCTGCTGGTAGCGCAAGCGATCCTCTGAAGGTCGCTGCGGCGGCTTTCAAAATCGGTGTGCCCTCAGAGGCGGTGATGAAATATCTACCCGTTGCGGGCATGATGTTTGATCAAAACGGACAGGCCTATACGTCAAATGGTGCGTTTCAATGGCAAAAGGGTAAGTGGGTCTATGTACAAGATTTGCCCTCTGATCCTGCGGCCTATTCAACCTACTTAAGAGGTCTGCGTAAATGATCGTTAGCGATCCAGTACGGGGATGCTCGTGTGATTGAGTTCTTGCAACAGGTCTTTAATGGGCTGGCGATTGGGGCGGTTTACACCCTGATCGCCATCGGCTTGACGATTGTTTTCGGCATCTTAGGGATTGCGCACTTTGCCCATGGGGTTGTGGCCATGTCGGGCGGCTATGTCACGTTTTTCTTAATCGAAAAATTGGGTGTGCCATTTTTTGTTGCGATGACGCTTGCGATGGTGGTGGGCGCGATCCTTGGTTTGCTCGTTGAGCGTTTTGCGTATCGTCCAGTACAAAATGCTGCGCATATCAACGCCTTCATCATTGCTCTTGGGCTGACGATGATGATTGATGGCTTGAATTTGTTAGCCTTTGGTCCAGACCAAATGGTGATCCGTACGCCGTTTCAAAGTGTATTCAATCTGGCGGGGTTGGTGGTCACAGAGTTGCGGGTATACGTGATGGTGACGACTGCAGTGTTGATTGTCGCCATGTCTTTTTTTGTGAGTCGAACGAAAACAGGTCGCGCGATTCGCGCCGTGGCGCAAAATCGCTCGGCAGCGATTTTGATGGGCGTCAATGTCAATGCGGTCGCGCTGGTGGTCTTTGGCTTGTCGTCGGCACTAGGAGTGGCTGGCGGTGCTTTGGTGGGGGCCATGCTTGCGCTTGCACCTGGTTTGGGTGAAAGCTTAGTGATCAAAGGTTTTGCCGTGTTGATCTTAGGTGGCCTGGGTTCGGTGCCGGGCGCGATTGTCGGTGGCTTGATTCTGGGTGTCAGCGAGGCACTGGCGGCAGGCTATTTATCGTCGGCTTATAAAGATGTGATCGCCTTTTTAGTCATGATTGTGGTGTTGTTGTTTAGGCCTGAAGGCCTGTTGGGTAAAAAATGAGTGTAGTCAAAACACACCTTGGCTGGGCCTTGCTGAGTCTGTTAGTGCTTGCGCTCGCACCCGCGTTAGTGAAGGTTCCCTACTTTTTGCATTTAGGGATTTTGGCTTTGATTTGGGTGATTGTCGCGCAAGGTCAAAATCTAGTGCAAGGTTTCACTGGCTATGTGTCAATTGCCGCCGCGGGCTTTATGGGAGTCGGTGCTTACGCGTCGACGTTGCTGACGACTAAGCTCGGGTGGTCTGTCTGGACTAGCATGGCCTGCGCACCCTTGATTGCGGGCCTGTTGGCCATTATGGTGGGATACCCCAGCCTAAGAGTGAAGGGCCATTATTTTGCAATTGTGACGATGGCCTATAACTTAGTCATTTTCATTTTGCTGATTAACTACAGCTCGTTGACGGGTGGTGAATCGGGCATCACGGGTGTTCCCAAGCCAGAAAACTTTTCTGTCTTTGGCCTGCTTGTTAATTTTGAAACACGTAACGCTTACTACTATCTCACTCTGATGTGCGCGGTTTGTGCCACGGTGATTTGTGGTTTAGTTTTACATTCGCGGGTAGGGCGAGTCTTGTTGGCGATTCGACAAAATGAGCCGCTAGTAGACGCGGCCGGAGTATTCGCCTGGCGCTACAAGATGTTTGCCTTTGTGTTGAGTGCCGCGTTATGCGGTGTCGCCGGGGCGCTGTATGCACATTTCATTGGTTTCTTAAACCCTGAACCCTTTGGTGTGGATCAGTCTCTGAATGCGATCTTGGCGGTGATTCTTGGGGGCAGCGGCACGTTGGCAGGCCCTGTCGTGGGTGCTTTTCTCGTCGTCGCGTTGCCCGAGTTCTTGCGCGTTGCTGAAACGTATCGGCTCATCGTGTATGGTTTGTTGTTGGTGTTAACGACAATATTTATGCCACGCGGGATTGTTCCACTCTTGGCGTATGCTTGGCATTTGTTTACGAGTCTCTTTAAAAGACGTTGAACGCAATGACCCACAGTACGCGTAGTCTGACCCAATGGTTCGAGCAGCTTGAGCGCTTTTGCGCTCAAGCGATAAGCGCCGATTCTTTACTTGGCTCCTATGATGCTGCCCGCGAGCGAAAGCGGATGCGCGTTGCCGCAAGCTTTGGCTTAACTGGGATTCAAGTTGGACATGAACACGGTGGCTTTGGTGCGCCTTACTCGACCAAAGCGAAGCTCGCTCAACGCTTGGCCAGTGTGGATTTTGGTGTGTCAATGGCGGTGATCAACTCGCAGAACGTGGCTGATGATCTGTCACGTTGGTTGCCCGCCGCAGTCTCGAAGCGTTGGGTACCTGGGTTGTTGAGTGGCGAGTTGATCGGTTGTACCGCTTTGACTGAGCCTGGGGCGGGGTCGGATTTTTCAGCGGTGACGACCCGCGCGGTTCAGACCTCAGACGGTTGGCGACTGCAAGGCGAGAAAACTTGGATTATCAATGCAAAAATTGCGGATGTGTTTTTGGTGTATGCGCAGACACAACCTGACGCGGGTGCCGCTGGGATTGCCGCTTTTGTAGTCGAAGCCACGCGACCAGGTTTTGAACGGTCTAGTGATACGTTTACTTCAGCTGCGGCCTTGAGCGGCACAGGCGGCTTTCGGTTGCAGGGATACGCTGCTCAGGCCGATGAAATGTTGCATGCCCCCGGTCTTGCCTTTAAGCGAGCCCTCGAATCGATCAACGGTGCACGGGTGTATGTTGCAGCGATGTGTGTCGGTATGTTGCAAGAAAGCCTGCGTATCGCACACGCGTATGGTCAGCATCGACAGACGTTTGGCCAGCCCTTGGCGCAACACCAAGGTTGGCGTTGGATGCTCGCTGAGGCAGCGGTTGATCTTGAAGCGGCAAGCGCCTTAGTACAGTGTGCGGCGCAGGCAATAGATGAGGGCACTCAATCGCAAGACCTCGCGGCTAAAGCGAAGGTGTTTGCGACACGTGCTGCGCAACGACATTTGCCCGCGTTGTTACATGCGATGGGCGCAGAGGGGTTGCGCGACAGCTATCCGTTGCTGCGGCACGTTGCCGCAGCACAAGTTGCGACGTTGGTTGATGGTTCAACTGAAATGTTGCTTGAAAGAATTAGTAAAAACTTAAAAAACACAGGTTGAATGTTATGCGCGTATTTCAAATTGAGGGTGAATGGGGGCTTGAGCACTTAAAGCTCAGTACGCGACCGACCCCTAACCCGGCTGCCGGGCAAGTGTTGGTCAAAATGAAAGCGTCGTCAGTGAATTATCGCGACCCGATTGTCCCCGAGCGTGGCTATGGCGCTGCGACGGGTACCTTGCCCTTGATACCCGTTTCGGATGGGATGGGCGAGGTTGTTGAAATCGGCACAGGGGTGACGCGTTTTAAAGTCGGTGACCGCGTGTGTCCGACGTACTTTCAAAAGTGGATTTCAGGCGAGCCGAATCAAGAGCGCTTGACGCATTCGTTAGGCGGACCCATTGATGGCACGATGGCCGAGTATATGTGTTTGTCTGAAGAGGGCTTGGTTAAGATCCCGGCTTATTTGTCTGATCTTGAGGCCGCAACGCTTCCTTGCGCGGCCGTGACAGCCTGGAGTGCCTTGGTGACATGCGGTCAGGTCAAGCCAGGCGATCGCGTATTGTTGCAAGGCTCGGGTGGCGTATCGCTTTTCGCTTTGCAGTTTGCCAAAATGTTGGGTGCGCAGGTGACGGTCATCTCGTCAAGTGATACCAAGATTGAGCGCTTAAAAAAAATGGGCGCTGACTACACCATCAACTATCTGACCACGCCAGAGTGGGCGAAAGCTTCTCGTGAATTGACCGAAGGCAACGGCTACGACCACATCGTAGAGCTAGGAGGTGAAAAAACCTTGCCCCAGTCATTGCGTTGTATTCGGCCAGGCGGCACCTTATCGATGATTGGAATTCTGTCAGGCATTGCGATGTCTGCCTCGTTGGGCTTAATCATCACGCGTCAAGTGCGCTTGCAGGGGATCACGGTGGGCAATCGCGATGCGTTTGAGGCTTTGTTGCGTGCGATGACGCAACATCAAATTCGCCCTGTGATTGATCGGGTATTTGATTTTGCAGAATTGAAAGAGGCCTTTGCTTATCTAAAAAGCGGTGCTCAGTTCGGGAAAATCTGTATTTCGCACGAACTGAAATGAGACTGCTTTACCCAATCGACACCAACGATCAAGATCCCGACGCGATCGCCTTCAGAATTTGTGGTGAACCCGAAGTCGTGACCTATGGTCAGCTTGAACAACGGGCGAATCAGGCGGCTCATGTCTTCAGGGCTTGCGGCGCGCGGCTCGGCGATCATGTCGCGATTTTGCTCAAAAACCAGCGCGAATTTCTTGAAATATGTTTTGGTGCAGAGCGAGCCGGCCTGTACTACACCACGATGAGCACTCGTCTGACCGTTGCCGAGATCGCATACATTGTGCAAGATTGTGGCGCCAAGGTATTAATTGTTGGTGAGGATTTACTTGAGCTTGGTGAAAAAGTGAGTCAAACCATGAACAAGTCCATTCAGCAATTTGTCGTGGGTCAGGCGCAAGCTGGTTGGCCAAGTTGGCAAGCTCGCGCGGGGCAGTTTTCTGTGACCCCAATTTCAGATGAAGCGCAGGGCCTGGATATGCTTTATTCATCTGGTACAACCGGTCGGCCTAAAGGTGTGAAGTGGCCTTTACCCGAAGGCTCTTCAGGCATGCGTACCTTCTTGGTGAATTTATTAGAAGGCCTTTACGGCTATGGCCAGGGCTGCCGCTATCTGTCGCCTGCGCCTCTGTATCATGCCGCACCTTTGCGCCACAGTATGACCAACATCAAGCTTGGGGGCGAGGTCTTTGTGATGAGTCAGTTCGACGCACAAACGGCTTTGGCATTGCATCAACAGCACCAGATTACGCACAGTCAGTGGGTACCGACGATGTTTGTACGAATGCTCAAGTTACCTGAGGCCACGCGGTTGAGTTTTGATCTGAGCTCAATGAAGCGGGCGATTCATGCGGCCGCGCCTTGCCCAGTTGATGTGAAGTTGCAGATGATTCAGTGGTGGGGGCCTGTCATTGATGAGTATTACGCCGGCACAGAAAATAATGGCTTTTGTTCAATTACGAGTGACGAGTGGTTGTTGCATCAAGGCTCAGTGGGTAAAGCCGCGCTAGGAGTGGCACACATCTGCGATGAAGAGGGGCAGGCACTTGAAGTCGGCGCAACGGGTCTTGTCTACTTTTCTGAGGGCCCACAATTTGAGTACCATGGTGATGTCGCGAAAACAGCTGAGACCCGCAACGCGTTGGGTTGGACAACACTCGGCGATATTGGACGTATGGATGCTGAAGGTTACTTGTACTTAGTCGATCGCAAGGCGTTTATGATCATTTCGGGGGGGATCAATATTTATCCTCAAGAAATTGAAGCTATTCTGATTGGTCATCCCTTAGTGTTGGATGTCGCCGTGTTCGGGATCCCCAATCTGGATTTTGGTGAAGAAGTGAAGGCGGTGGTGCAGCTTGTGAAAGATCAGAGTGGCAGCGATAGTTTAGCAACCGAACTCATCGCTTATTGTCGAGAACAGTTGGCCGATTTTAAATGCCCGCGTAGTATTGATTTCGCGGTTGAGTTACCTCGCCATCCCACCGGAAAGCTTTATAAAAAAATCTTACGCGATCGTTACTGGCCTGCTGCGATTGCTTAAGGCCTTCTGCCACAATCTTCGCGAACTGGGCACCAGGTTTTATTTTTCAAAGAGAAATCTGCACGCATTCACGACGTGCAGGTAGGCTTCGAGCGGCTTTGGTTGTTCGTCCGGCAGCTGTCAATTATTTGGTAGTTTTCGTTTCAGCAATTACCTTTGCCCACTTGTCTAAGTCCTCTTTCATGAAGGCTTTGAATTCAGCTGGGCCTTGGTCAAAGATCTCGGCACCTGAGTCGGATAGTTGTTTGCGAAATTCTGGCATGTTCATGATGACCAAAATATGCTCGCGCAGCATGGTCACAATCGGTTGTGGCAAGCCCGCAGGTGACAAGACGCCGTACCAGATGATGGATGAATAGTCTGGAAAACCGAACTCACTAATAGTGGGTAGATTCGGTACGGTATCTGAGCGCTTGCTGGTTGTGATCGCATGTGCGTGCAGTCTACCGGCGTTCACGAGTGGTAAGGCGGTCGACAGGCCTGCAAAATACATGTCAACCTCGCCTGACATGACGTCGTTCATGGCTGGGCCGCCGCCCTTGTAGGGCACATGCAGTAAGTCGATCCCTGCCATATTTCGAAACAACTCACCAGAAAGGTGGGTTGGGCTCCCGGTGCCGGCTGATGCAAAGGTTAGTTTGCCCGGCTGAGCCTTGGCGCGTGTGATCAGATCTGGCACACTTGTGATGCCCGACTTAGGCGACACCACAAGCAACATTGGGTTAAGTGCCACCATCGAGATCGGGGTCAGGTCTTTGAGCGGGTCGTAAGGGAGTTTGCTATTCAGACTAGGGCTGATGGTCAACGCGCCGCTCGAACCGAACAAAAGCGTGTAGCCATCAGGGTTTGCCGCTGCGGCTTGCGTGGCTGCAATTTCGCCACTCGAGCCTGGTTTGTTCTCGATCACAATGGGCTGCTTCAGACGTTCTGATAGACGCAAACCCAGTAAGCGCGCCAACTGATCGTTGGGTCCGCCCGGCGGAAACCCGACTAGCATTTTGATTGTGCGGGTTGGGTATTGACTGATGGCCACCTGCGGATCTGCGGCCTGTCGAGTTTGTGCCTGTGCCGCTTGGGTGAACGAGGCAAGTGACAGCAGTGTTATTGACGCCAGAAGACCCAGTAAAGAGGCTCTGTTCATCGCGGTAAGACGCGGCAAATGGGCTTTGTACTTCTTGGCGCCGCGCAGCTTCAAAAGTAACATCATCTGGTGTTCTCTTCGGAGGGGAGTGTTTGTATCAAAAATTATTGAAGGAGAGAATCCCTTCAGTCGGATCCATGCCGTCAAGTATCCGCTTGGCGATTAAATCTTTGAGTGTTTCGGTGGCCCCGCCGCCTAAAGAGCCATAGCGCGCACCGCGATACAGGCGTGATACGGGATACTCGTCGGTGAAGCCGTAGCCGCCATGCAATTGCAAGGCGTCATTGGTCACGCGCAACGCCATTTCGTTACAGGTGATTTTGGCAACAGCTGCTAAGAACGGATCCGGAAACGGATTGGCTGAAGCGCACGCACGATACAACACACTGCGAGCCGCTTCGATGTCGCGATACATCTCGGCGAGTTTCCAGCGCAGGCCTTGAAAGTCAGTGAGTGTTTTGCCAAAGATTGGGCGGTTGCGTGTGTAGTTCACCGCCTCTTCAAAGGCGCCTTCGGCCAAGCCTAATGAGATGCTGGGGTTTAAGCAGCGCTGTGTATTGAAGGCGCTCATGAGTTTGCGAAAACCGCCTTCTTTTAAAACCACGTTTTCAAGCGGCACTTCGACGTTATCAAAACGTACTTCGTGCAAGTACTCACCACCCATGGTGTGATAACTAGCAGTGACTTCAAGACCGGGTGTGCCCCCTTCGATCAGTACGCAACCAATACCTTCCCGCCCAGGTTGATCATCGACACGCGTGAACACGACAAACATCGCGGCTTCTTGAGCGCGGCTGATCAAGGTTTTGACGCCATTGACGGTTGCATGATTGAGATGCAAACGGGTGTTGGTGCGATAGCTGCTGACATCGGTGCCAGCATGAGGCTCTGTCATGCAGATCGATAAAATCGCGTCGCCTGAACAAACTTTTGGCAGAATATTATTCTTGATTGAGTCGGGTGCGTAAGTTTCAATGATGCGCGTTTGCACACCGGCTTCGCCCAGTACTGCCATGGCGGTGGGGTAGCAAACTTTGGCGATCTCTTCAAGAATCAACGCGGTTTCAAACACAGGCAAGCCTAAGCCACCGTATTGCTCAGAGACCGTCATGCCCAGCACGCCAATTTGAGCGAGCTGTTTCATGTTTTCCCACGGAAACGTGCCATCCATATATTTTGCGGCCCGCGGTTTGAAATCGTTTTGCGCAAGTGCACGCACCGCTTCAACATATTGCCGTTGACTGTCACTGAGTTTGAAATCCATGCTGCTCAATCCTTGATGAGGTCTATCTAAAATAAATAGGTTATTCAGATGCACGCAAGTTTAATGCGCGGCGAGCATGGCTTTTATTAAATCGTCGACACTTGCAAAAACGCGTGCCCCCGCGTTTTCGAGCGCACGTTTTTTGGCCTCAAAGGTGCCCGTATTACCATGCACCACCGCGCCCGCATGCCCCATCACCACACCCTCGCGCGCGCCATGCCCGGCAATCACGGCAAAGGTGGGCTTTGTGCATTTGGTGTCGATTAAGGCCTGCGCAAATTCTTCTTCTTCAGAGCCGCCAATTTCGCCTACTAAAACGATTTGTTTGGTACGGGGGTCCGCATTAAAAAAGGGCAGCACTTCAGCAAAACGAGTGCCTTTGCACGCGTCGCCACCAACGCCGATCCAAACACTTTGGCCCAGACCGCAGTCCACCAACCGGTGATTGGTTTCGTAAGACAGGGTGCCGCTTTTGGCGATGACGCCAACCGAGCCTGGGTGCAAAGATACTGACGGAATAAAACCCAGTTTGGTGCGACCAGGCACGGCCACGCCTGGGGTCGAGGCGCCCACCCAGCGTGCACCGGCAGCCTGCACCAACGCGCGAGCCCGTATCGCATCGGCCACAGGCATGCCTTCGGTGACGGTCACGATCAGTTTGATGCCGCCAGTAACGGCTTCGCTGATGGCGGCGAGCACCTCAAAAGGGGGAACCATCGCAACGCTAGCCACCGCACCGGTTGCCTTGACGGCTTCAGCGCAAGACCGAAAGACAGGCGCACCGTCTACGTCTTTCAAGTCAGCCGACTTGCTGCCCGCAGGGGCGGTGCCACCGACGATAGCCGTGCCATAGGCGCGCATCAAGGCGGCATGCTTACGACCCATACGGCCGGTAATGCCCTGCACAATGGTAGGCAGCGCTGCAGTCGGATCAAATAAAAGTGCTAAAGGATCATTGGGAAAGAGATGAGTTGTCATGCTGCTTGCCCTCGAGCGAGCGCAACGACTTGATCGACCGCTTTCTCTAAATCAGTTTCTACGACCAATGAGGCATTGGCGCTTGTCAGTGTCTGGATGGCTGTTTCGAGACCATTACCAATTAAGCGAATCACAATCGGGATTTTGATATCTTGGGTTTGTTCGAGTGCGATCAAAATCAGGCGCGAGAGCTCTGCTAAATCGGTGACGCCAGCAAAAAAGTTCATCAAAATGACTTTAACGTTTTTACCTTCGCCAATCCAGCGAAGCACTTGAATTAAGCGGGTAGGCTCGCCTCGAAATTGCCCCGTGCGAATATCTACAAAATTAAAAGGCTTGCACCCACGACGGGTGAGCTCGTCGACCAGTTGCATGCTCAAGCCCGCGCCAGTCGTCAGCATACCGACATCGCCGTCTTCATCGAGTCGCACAAAATCAAAACCGTGATCGATTTTGAGAGAGGCCTCAGGGTAGGCGTGGCCACGTTCTTTTAGCAAAGCGAGTAAGAGCGGCTGGCGTTCGATGGCATTATCGTCGGCGACTAGTTTCGCGTCACCCGCAATCCAGCTGCCGTCGGGTTGCACAAAGAGAGGGTTGATTTCAGTCAGAGTCAGTTCGAGCTGAAATAAAGCGTCGCACAGCTGATGCGCCGCTTGCGTTAACGCGGTCTGTGCAAAGGCTGGTAGCTGTTGAGCCAATTGTTGAGCGGCAAGCTTCACTGAGTTGATTTCAAAGTTCGCTTGCTGCTGGAGCATGGCACCGCTGGCCGAATGTTGCTCAACTTCAACGCCACCTTCTGCTGACATCAAAATGATGACTTTGCCTGAAGAGGGATCAAGCATCAGGCTGACGTAGCACTCTTGCCCCGAGGCGGGTTGCTCGATGCGGCACTCGTGCACGCGATGGCCGCGCACCGTAGCGCCCACCAGTTTGTGCAGCGCCTGCTCAAGCTCTGACGCATTGTTGGCTCTGACGATGCCGCCCGCTTTGCCGCGCCCCCCAACGGGGATCTGTACTTTGACAAAGCAGGGGTAGCTCACTGTTGGGCGAGCTGAGCGATTGGCGAGTACGCCAACCGGAATTGAAATACCAAATTGCGCCAGCAAAACCTTGGCGTCGTGTTCAAGCAGCATCATGGTGGCTGCGGTCTCCTAGTGAGGCTTTCTATTTGTTAAGGGCGTAGTGTGCCCAATTTATCGGATTGGTTCAAACGCGGAAAACGTGGGAGTGAAGGTAAGAACCCTGCATTCGGGATTCCGGCGATGTTTTGGTGTCAAGAGAGCCTTGGTATGGCGTATCCAGCGTGGAAAGCCCGAATGTTGCGCCGCGCTGAAAGCGATCAGACTTGACATCTTCTCTAAGCGTAGTATCGCATAGCAATACTATCGTCATATGTTACTATCTTATCTCGTTACTAAATAGATGATTCAAACTTTTCGCTGCAAAGACACTAGAGATTTATTCGAGGGTAAATCCGTGCGCCGCTTTGTCAATATTCAAGCGGTCGCGATGCGCAAAATGGCGATGCTGAATCGTTCGGTCACGATCAATGACCTAAGGGTGCCGCCTGGCAACCGCCTTGAACTGCTAAGTGGTGATCGTGCCGGGCAGTACAGCATCCGAATCAATGCCCAGTGGCGCTTGTGTTTTAGCTGGACGGGGCGTGATGCTCAAGACGTTGAATTGATCGACTATCACTGAGAGAGTAAATATGCCAACCGTTGCCTATCCCACCCCAGGTGAAATTCTGGTTGAAGAGTTTTTAAAACCCTTGGGCATCACCCAATATCGCTTAGCAAAAGAGATCGGCGTGTCGCAGCGCCGCATCGGCGAAATCATCGCTGGCACCCGCGCAGTGACGGCTGACAGCGGTTTAAGATTTTCGCGCTACTTCGGAACTTCAGATGATTTTTGGACAGGTTTGCAATTTGACCTAGACCAGCGAAAGGCGAAAAATGCGTTAAAAGCGGTGTTGAAAAAAATTAAACCTCACGCGTCGGTTCCGCAGACGGTTTAACTGAAATCAAGCACAGCGCCGCAAAGCTGCACATGGCCAGCCCAAAGGTCAGCCAAAGTACGCCAGTGCCCCATTGCGTTAACGCTAAGCCAAACGTGAAGGGGGCGATGGCTTGTGCAAACTTAGCGGGCATGGTGAGCCACCCCTGTCGACGGCCAAAGCCTTGCGGGCCAAACAGGGCTAAGGGTAAGGTTCCTCTGGCAATAATTAAAATGCCGTTGCCCAAGCCATGCAAAATGACAAAGAGCGCAGCAAAGGGGGCACCTAACACCACTAGCACAGCGATACCCAATGGGTGAGCCACAGCAGCAATTCGCGTACCAATTAAGGGGTGTAGCCGTCTTAAAAACGTGAAGTCGAGGATTCGACCTGTAATTTGAGCAGGGCCCACTAGCGCACCAATCGAAAAGGCGATCGCCAGAGGTACGCCGACCCCTTCTAATAGACGGGGCAGGTGTGACATCATGCCCATGCTGATAAAGCCGCTCGAAGCGAACACAAAGGCCAGTAACACCGTAATGTATTTTTCACGCTTGGGGTCGTGCACGACTGCGCTTGGTTGAGCGGTTTGATTGTGTGTTTCAGCAGGGGCCGCGGTGTCGACATTGTCAGAGGCTCGAGGGATAAACATGTTGAGGGGCAGCGCGACCAAGACATTCATAGCCGCCCAAAACCAACAGACCCCGCGCCAGCCGTAGCGCGCCTCGACAAACACTGAGATCGTCCACCCCGCGACGCTGGCAAACCCTGCGACCATCGTGACCCCGACGAGCGCATTGTGTGATTTTTTGCCAAATATTCGTACGATTGCGGCAAAGGCGACCTCGAACATGCCGGTGGCCATGCCTAACCCTAACACAGCATAAGCCAGCAACAGTAGACCAAGCCCTTGTGCAAGCGCCAACAGCGAAAGCCCAGCTGCCAGCAACAAGTTTGAGGCAATCAGTACGGGTCGGCCACCAAAGCGATCCACCAGTTTTCCGGCCGTTGGGCCGGCAAGCCCCGAGACGGCGAGCGCGAGCGATAAGCCGGCATACACCGTGGCACTTGAGATAGATAGCTCAATGCTTGCGGGAACTGCCATCACAGCGGGCAGGTAATAGGCGCCTGCATGCGAAATCACTTGAGCAGCACCCACGACGGTGACGGTTCGATAGACGCGGTTGGTCATTGGGTCAGGACTTAAAGGTTAAACGGCAAGTCAGCCAACGCGGTAGGTCGTTTGAATTCTGGTTTGGTTGGTTGGCCGCACAGGCTATTATTAACCAAGTTTGGTTCAAGCGTTTGCCGCCAGTACGTTGCTTTAAGATTCTTGGCGTTTTTTCTTAAGCGAGTTTATGGAAATCTCTCAAATTCAGCTCAACTACATCGATGTTGAAGATCGCATGGTGCTGCGGATCAACATGGGCGTTGAGCAACACTTGACCTTGGTGCTCACTCGACGGATTGTGCGCTTTATGCTCGACAGCCTTTCGGTTTTGTTGCAGCGCATTTCGCCTGCTGAGCCAATCGCACCGCACTCTAGTGCTAGTGCAAACGAAGCGCCGGCTGCGCTCGGACAAATTGGCAAAGACACGGCACCGTTTGAAGAACGTGCCCCAGAAGGTAACGTGTTGAATGTTGGCAGCGCGGCGGTCTTGGTGAACAACGCGGCTTGCCAGCAAACGGATACCGGGTTGACCTTTACCTTTTTGATTGAGCCCTTGCAGCCCGTGAATTTGAATCTCTCAGCGCACTTGGGCTTGGGCGTTTCTCAACTCTTGACTGAGTTATCCCGTCGTGCCCAATGGTTTGACGTGACTGCAATTGGTCAGCGCGAGACAAGTAAAGAAGCATTAATGGATTTGATGCCAAACCAAGGGTCGGTGACGTATCATTGAATACAAGTGATTTCATCAATCATGCATGAAACGCTGATGGTGCATTCAGCGCTAGCACTGCAGTGATAACAGATAATTAATAATATTTTCTATCCAGATAACGTTTGCGTGAGCCTACCCATGAGTCGTCAACAATCCATCGATCTCGCTACTGCCTACTTTGATCAAGGTCACTTCCAGGCCACGCTCGCACGTCGCGTTGGGATGGCCACCGAGAGCCAAGAACCAGGCAAGGTCGAGATCCTTATGTCATATCTCACGCAAGAGCTCACGCCTTATCTGAAGACCATGGGCTTTACCTGCAAAATGATCCCGAATCCGGTTGAGGATCGCGGTCCATTTTTAGTGGCAGAGCGTCTTGAACAAGGTGCTGACTTCACCGTGTTGAGCTACGGACATGGTGATGTCGTGCGTGGCTATGCCCCGCAATGGAACAAAGGCCTAGCCCCCTGGGACTTGAAAATTGAAGGTGACCGTTGGTATGGCCGCGGTACCGCAGATAACAAAGGTCAGCACACGATTAACCTCGCGGCGTTAGAGCAAGTCATCAACACGCGTGCTGGGCGCTTAGGCTACAACATCAAACTATTGATCGAGATGGGCGAAGAAATGGGCTCACCTGGTTTGCGCGAAGTGTGCGAACAGTATGGTGACTTGTTGAAGGCTGATTTGTTTTTAGCTTCAGATGGCCCACGCGTATCAGCCTCACGCCCAACATTATTTTTAGGGTCACGCGGTGCGTTTAACTTTGAGTTGAAGTTAAATCTGCGCCAAGGTGCACATCACTCGGGTAACTGGGGCGGGTTGCTGCGTAACCCTGGTATTCGTCTGGCGCATGCGATTGCTTCGATGGTCGATGCAAAGGGGCGTATTTTGGTGCCTAAACTGTTGCCCAGTTCGTTGCCTGAAAACGTGAAGCGTGCACTCGCTAATATTGAAGTGGGGGGCGGGCCCAACGATCCTGATGTCGATCCTGACTGGGCCGAACCCGGTCTGACACAGGCCGAGCGTGTCTTTGCCTGGAACACCTTTGAAACTCTTGCGTTTAAAACTGGCAATCCAGACGCGCCGGTGAATGCGATCCCCGGCTACGCGATTGCCTTTTGTCAGTTGCGTTATGTAGTCGGTAGCGATAACGAAAACTTTTTAAAGCATATTCGCGACCACCTTGATGCGCACGGCTTTACCGATGTCGAGGCAGCCGCCAGTCGTGGTGAGGCGGCTGAGGCGACGCGCTTAGATCCCGATAATCCTTGGGTCAAAATGGCGGTGGCATCTATTACGCGCAGCACCGGTAAAACGGTTGATGTTTTACCCAACTTGGGCGGCACCTTACCGAACGATGCCTTCTCTAAGATCTTAGGTCTGCCAACCGTATGGGTGCCGCACTCGTACGCGGCCTGCTCGCAACACGCTCCAAACGAACACATGCTGGGTTCGGTCGCCCGCGAGTCTCTGCAGTTAATGGCGGGCTTATTTTGGGATCTTGGCGACGAGGGCGCGCAGATCGCTGCAGCGGGTGTACCAGCGTAGATTTGCGAATAGTCAAGGGGTGAAAGACCTGTTGAAATCTTCTTTTAACTGCTAGTTCGTGC
>JAURJT010000077.1 GCA_030832095.1 Gammaproteobacteria bacterium
CACTCGCAGAATACCATCGCTACTTTGCTAAAAACACCTATTTATTGTAGAATAGTTGGCTGAACTTAGGATACGTGGCGGGCTAACAGTGGCAGTCTACTTTAGACACCAGCTCACCCACCGGCGACCCGACCAACCTTTAAGGATTCAAAATGAAAGACGGCATTCATCCAAAGTATCAAGACGTGGCCTTTGTTGATCTGCAAACCGGCAACAAATTTGTAACGCGCTCAACACTCACAAGCCGCGAGACCATCGAAATCGATGGCAAGACCATGCCCCTGTTCAAATGCGACGTCACATCCGAATCACATCCCTTTTACACCGGCGCGCAAACACGCTTGGTTGAAACCGGCCGTGTCGAGAAATTCCGTGCGCGTTTTGCTCGTACCACTGGCACTAAAAAGGCATCTGCGTAATTTGATCTGCTACGATCAGTTTGCGTAAACCAAGGCAGCCTTTGGCTGCCTTTTTTTTGTCAGAACGCTTCGGCAGGCTATAGTTAACACGTGTCACCCAAACACCCCTCGACTCCCGCTCGAATGACTGCACCAGCCACGGTTAAATTGCCGCGGCTGTTATTGTTTGTGCTGGCACTCTCGTACATCGTAGCGGGTTTACTGGGGCGTGATCCCTGGAAAACCGACGATGTGGTCGGCTTAGCGAGCATGCTCTCGGCTTTGCACGGCGACACGGGATGGCTGACTCCGCATATTGGGTCGCTAGGATTAGCGCAAGATGGCCCACTGGCAATGTGGGTAGGGGGTGGACTCATTGCATTGTTCGGGCCACTGCTTGGCGATATCGTGGCCTCCCGACTTGCGAACTTAGTTTGGTTTTCGCTGACCCTGGCGTCGTTATGGTACGGCACGTATTTGCTTGGCCGACGTACCGAAGCGCAACCCCTGGCACTCCCCTTCGGAGGCGAACCCTCTGTCAAAGACTACGGCAGACTACTCGCCGACTCGGCCACGCTGCTGCTCTTAGCCACAATTGGCATTTTGTCTCGGCTGCACGAAACCTCAATTGTGCCGGCGCACATTGCTTGTCATGCATTGGCCTTTTTTGCTTTGGCACGCATGCTAGATAAGCCAAAATCTGGGGCAGTCTTGCTAGCTGTCGCACTTGCCGGCGCTTTTTTTAGCCGCGCTTGGCCCGGCCTGATCCCAATATTGTTTGCGCTGTTGTTTGCTATTCACCCCAGAAGTGGTTTGTGGCAAAAGCGCCACTATATTTTGGGCGCGATTGTGATCGCAAGCGCCATCATTACAACGTGGTGGACCCTCGCCACGCGCGCAGACCTCAGCTGGATCGAAACCTGGCGGCACTGGAACTCTACTCGGCTTGGTCTGCCAGAGTTCGAAGTCGCCATGCGCCCGCTGCGCGACTTGCCCTGGTTTCTTTGGCCGATTTGGCCTTTGGCCATGCTCGCACTTTGGCAGTGGCGACGCTGGATCACCGCCCCTCACATTTGGTTGCCACTCGCTTTTCTCTTAGGTGTGTTACTTACCTTACCCGTACTGCAAGAGCCCGGCGAACCAGAATATGTTTTATTTGTCATACCCCTAGCCGCGCTGGCCGCGTTTGCGCTGCCCACTATGCGGCGTGGTGTGATCAATGCGCTCGACTGGTTTGCCTTGATGTGCTTTTCAGTCACGATCGTTTGTGTGTGGGTGGGCTGGTTCGCTCTGCACTTTGGGATTCCCAAACAAATCTCACTGAACATCGCTCGCCTGACCGTTGGTTACGAGCCACAACTGCTTTGGTGGCCGGTCCTTGCCGCTGCAATGGTCACTTTGTGTTGGATTGCACTGGTCATTTGGCGTCTGCGTTTGCGGCCCACCGTGTTATGGCGTGGCTCACTGCTATGCGCGTCTGGTTTAACACTCACCTGGGTGCTGTTGGTTTTGCTGTGGTTGCCCCCGCTTGATTATGTACGCAGTTATCGTCCCATGTCAGCACAGGTCAAGCAAGCATTGGCACTTGCAGTCGCTGAGTCAGGGCTACCGAGTTGCATGCGTGCGCAAGGCTTATCGCTGGGGCCACGTGCTTCGCTCTACGTCTTTGATGGCATTAACTTTACGTACGATTCGCGCTGCCCCTTCGTCCTTCAGCAAACAACGCTCAAACGAATCACAGATGGCTCGGCAGGCTACAGTGACGTCGCAAAAGTGTTGTGGCAAGGCTCGCGCGGCGCTGATCGCTATGACCGTTATCGACTGCTGCGTGTCTCGACACAATGACCGGATTACATTCGGCACCGCAGTCTCGCAAAGCGACCCTGTTGGCGATTCTCAAGCAATCGTGGCCCGTATTAATCAGTTCGTGGGCGGGCATGGCCTTTGGTGTCTTAGACACGGCGATGACCGGGCACGCGAGCCCAACCGACTTGGCCACGATGGCGCTCTCGATCGCCATTTACATCTCAGTCTTTATCGGTCTGATCGGCGTCATGCACGCTCTGATCCCGATACAAGCACAACATTTTGGCGCTGGTGAGCTTAAAAAGGTCGGACAAGTTTGGGGACAAGGCGTCTGGGTATCGCTACTGCTGTCGGTCATCGGCGGAATCGTCATGCTGTTTCCCGACGTCTGGCTCAGTTTCTCGGGTGAAATCGAGCCCGAAGTCCGCACAAGTGTGCATCACTACCTTTGGGCCTTGACGTTCGGCCTACCCGCTGCGTTGATGTTTCGCACCATCTATGGCTTAGCTAACGCTGTATCTCGACCCAAACTCGTGATGAGTCTGAACCTGATCGGTATCGCCCTTAAGGCGTTCTTGAACTGGCTACTGATTTTTGGTAACTGGGGTTTGCCTGCGCTCGGTGCAACTGGTGCCGGGATCTCTTCGGCCATCGTATTTTGGATCACCCTTGCACTCGGATTATGGATTGTCTTTCGCCAGCCTTTTTATCGACAATTTCATTTAACCCTTGGTATGCCCGATTTTAAAAGTATCGGCACAATTTTGAAGCTAGGGCTTCCGATGGGTGGCTCTTATCTGGTTGAAGTCTGCGCCTTCACCTTTATGTCGTTGCTCGTCGCACAAGAAGGCATTGCAGCGATCGGCGGGCATCAAGTCATGTCTAACCTAGCAGCATTAGCGTACATGATGCCGATGTCGATCGGTGTGGCCACTGCCGCCCTCACCGCGCAAGCAATTGGCGCACAACAACTTCATCAGGCGCATCGCACCAGCATGATGGGCCTGGTCATCGGCCTGTGTGGCGCGGTCGTGACAGCCCTGGTGTTGTACTTTGGGCGCGAGTGGATCGTCGCTGCCTATACCAATAACCCCGCTGTTGCGAGTGTTGCGCTATCGCTACTTGTGTTGCTGCCTTTCTTTCATCTTGTGGACGCGATGCAATGCATTAATAGCTATTTGCTACGCGCACACAAAATTGCTTTTGTGCCAATGCTATTACAAACATTTGCCCTAATGGTCGTGGGGCTTTTAGGTGGTTGGTGGATGGGGTTTGGCCCGGGCAAGAGTTTGATCGAACCGGTACGCAATCAACTATTGGCTGGGTCGCCCGTTGGAGCAGGAAGCATGTGGCTAATGGCCACCATCGGACTGGCAACGTCAACCGTGTTACTGCATTGCTGGTACCGACTTATCATTCGCAAAAAACTTCGCGTAGGCAGTGCGCCAGTTTAAGCAACGCACCGCCCTAGCACTATAGTTTGATAAAGTGTTCGCGGTAATACTTGAGTTCGTCGATCGACTCATAAATATCTGCCAACGCCTCGTGCTTACTGCGCTTCTCAAACCCTTTCAATAACTCTGGCTTCCAGCGTCGCGCAAGCTCTTTAAGCGTGCTGACATCAATCGTGCGGTAATGAAAAAATTGCTCGAGCTTAGGCATGTAATTAAACATAAACCGTCGGTCTTGACTGACCGTATTGCCACAGAGCGGTGACTTACCCGCAGGCACATATTGCGACATAAAGGCAATCAATTGGTCTTCGACCTGGCTTTCGTTCAGCGTCGAGGCTTTCACGCGATCTACCAAGCCGCTTTTGCCATGAGTCGATTTGTTCCAGCTATCCATCGAATCAAGCAAACTATCGGGCTGATGCACCACCAGCACCGGGCCTTCGGCCACAATGGTCAGATCGGGCTCAGTAATCACCACGGCAACCTCAATAATCCGCTCTTTTTCGGGATCCAGCCCCGTCATTTCCATATCGAGCCAAACCAGACGAAACTCATTGGGATGAGACTTGGTAGTTTGCTTTGTTGCAGCCTGAGCGCGAGTGTTAGCCATATAATCAATCCGTTTAAACCGTGATTTTCTCACACACGGCCACGTGGCCAACAGGTCTTATGCTGACACTCTTATTTGTTGTTTTTTTGCTAGGTATGGTTGGAGTACGGTTGTGGCTCGCCAATCGTCAAATACGACATGTGCTATCGCATCGGGCCGAGGTGCCGGCCGAGTTCGCGACTCGCATTAGCTTGGCTAGTCACCAAAAGGCGGCAGACTACACGACGGCTCGGGTGCGTCTGGGCATGCTTGAGTTGGTGTTCGATGCGGCGGTGTTGGTGGGTTTAACGTTGCTAGGTGGCTTGCAAACCCTTGATCTTTGGGTCAGTTCACTCACCACCCAAGACTTATTCAGGCAAGTGTTACTGATCGTGGTCGTCAGCGTACTGCTTGGTGTGCTTGGCCTGCCCTTCTCGATTTATCGTCAATTTAAGCTTGAGGCCAAGTTTGGCTTTAACCGCATGACCCCAGGGGTGTTTGTCAGCGATATGCTCAAAGGGCTTTTGCTTGGTCTGGCGTTGGGGCTCCCCCTGCTGGCCGCAGTGTTATGGCTGATGGCCGAGGCCGGCACCTATTGGTGGGTATGGGCCTGGGGGCTCTGGTCCGGCTTTAATCTGCTGGTGCTGTTTATTTTTCCGACCTGGATCGCACCATTTTTTAATAAGTTCACACCACTGACTGACGAAACGCTTGCCAGCAGCATTCGTGCACTGGCTGACCGTTGCGGCTTTGCGCTCAATGGCTTATTTGTGATGGATGGCTCTAAGCGCTCGGCGCACGGCAATGCGTATTTCACAGGCTTTGGTAAAGCCCGTCGAATTGTTTTTTTTGACACTCTACTCGCACGCCTGACACCCGACGAAATCATTGCTGTGCTAGCGCACGAACTCGGGCACTTTAAGCACAAGCATATTCTGAAGCGACTCGTCTTCAGTTTTGCTGGTGCCCTGTTCTTCTTTGCGATCTTGGGCTGGATCGCCCAACAGAGTTGGTTTTATACCGATCTGGGCGTGATCCCTCAGTTAGGCGGACGTAACGATGGCATGGCCTTATTGCTCTTTTTTATGGTGGTCCCCGTTTTTACCTTTGCCTTAACGCCTTTGTTTAGCTGGTTTTCTCGCAAAGATGAATTTGAAGCCGATCACTTTGCCACCCAGCAAAGCTCGGCCGAACAACTGGTATCTGCCCTGGTCAAGCTGGTGGATGACAACGCCTCAACGCTAACTCCAGATCCTGTGCACTCAGCGTTTTATGACAGCCATCCACCCGTAGCGATTCGTATCCAGCATCTGCTTGCGTCATGACTGAACGCACGCAGGGGCGCGTCATTGCAGCACACGGCCGACACTACACGGTCGAATTGCAAGACCAGTCTCTGATTAAGTGTTTTCCGCGTGGCAAAAAAAATGAGGCCACAGTGGGTGACTATGTTGAGCTCACACGCCAGGGCTTAGACGAAGGTTCGCTTGAGTCTGTGTTGCCGCGTAAAAATTTATTGTTCAGGTCGGATGAAAATCGCAGCAAGCAGTTTGCGGCCAATGTCGACCAACTGTTACTGGTGATCGCGGTAGCTCCGGCGTTTTCGGATGATCTGTTAGGCCGTGCGCTTGCGGGCGCCTGGTCTGCTGGCATCACGCCAATCATTTTGCTCAACAAAGTCGATCTACTTGACGGCCTACCTACCGCTCGCGCGAAGCTCGCACCCTTTTACAAGCTTGGCGTCCAAATCATTGATATCTGTGCAAAGGATACCGAGCAAGTGATGTCGACGATTTTGCCTTTGCTCACAGGGCAAACCTCGTTGCTCTTGGGGCAAAGCGCAATGGGGAAATCCACCTTGCTCAATACGCTGGTGCCTTTGGCCTTAGCCGCGACACGCGAGCACTCTGTTGCGCTTGGTGCCGGCAAACACACCACTACGAGCACCCGCCTGTACCATCTGCCAGAAGCTGGAGGTGATTTGATAGACTCCCCCGGCTTTCAGGGGTTTGGCTTGCTGCACCTTGACCGCGAAGAGATCGAACGCGGTTTTCCTGAGTTTGATGCGTATGTCCCAGAGTGCCGGTTTTATAACTGCACCCATCAACTCGAACCGAACTGTGGGGTGCTCGCGGCGTTAGCGCGCCACGAGATCGATGCGGGCCGCCACGCTTTGTACGTGAGACTGGTGCAAGCCAAAGCTGCACACGAGTCTTACTGAGGTCTGAATAACACCGTCGACTCGATATCACCACAGGCCGCTTGAAGGTTTTGCGTCAACTGATCTCACACAGGCGCTCACGTGATCTGCGTTCACACAATGGCGTTCAACTCTCGGTAGCCGCCTCAGACAACACCTGGCACAGCCCAAGCAACATCGCAGCGGTTGCACCCCAGATAAAAAACTGTTTGTAAGGCACTGAATAAAATTGTCGCAAGCCGCCATCAGGCAGCTGGGCCTGATGAAAACGATAATTCGCAGGGTCTGTCAAAAACGACAAGGGCACTTCAAACACCTCGGCTACCTCAAACTCATCGGGAGCAAGCGTAAAGCCAGGACGTACCAAGGCGGTCACTGGGTTAATCGCAAAACCTGAGCCCGTGAGGTAACGCGGCAGCCCCCCTAAACATTCGATATGCTCGCGCAGCAAGCCCGTTTCTTCTTCGGTCTCGCGTAAAGCCGTATCCCGTACATCAAGGTCACTGGCCTCGCAGCGCCCACCCGGAAAGCTGACTTGCCCCGCATGATCATTGAGGTGAGCCGTGCGCTGAGTTAACAGCACTGCCAACCCTTCAGGACGCATCACGATGGGCACCAACACTGCGGCCTCAACGGGCGTTCCCTCGCGCCCCGGCATGCGCCTCAGCGACTCGTTCGGAATATCAAGCTGGCGTTCAATATTTTTTGATAACACGGTTCGCAACCAGTCGGGATTCAAGTGTTTGGCTGGAACCGGGCCAAACTTTAACGACGAGGGCACCCAGGGCTGGGTCATTGGATCAAAAGAGGGCCGAGTTGGCGGACGGCGCACGCGCGGGCTTTCAGGAGGTGTGGCAGACATAACAGCGAATCATTTCAAAGCAAAAGTTGGCTCCTTTTTAACCGAAACTTGCCTTGCTTGTGGAATAATCAAGCGAGTCCCTCAGCGATCACCTTTAAAAGTCCTATATGAACAGCTTATTGATTCAAGGCGGTAATGTTCTTGACGTAGTGAATTTAACCTTCGCGACCGCCGACGTGCTGGTGCAAGACGGTCACATCACTCAGATCGGCCCCAAACTGACGCCCCCTGCTGGCACGCAAATCATTGATGCCAAAGGAAAAACAGTGATGCCGGGCATGATTGATTGCCATACGCACATCGTGGCCTCGCAACTAAACTTGGGCTTAAATGCCAATCTGCCTAACGCTTTGGCCACGCTGCGGGCTGTGCCGATTTTGGCTGGCATCCTGATGCGCGGCTTTACAACGGTGCGCGATGCAGGCGGGGCTGACTGGGCGCTTTCTGAGGCCACTCGCACCGACGTCGTTGACGGCCCACGTATTTTTCTGGCCGGTCGCGCGCTTTCACAAACGGGCGGACACGGCGACTTCAGGGCACGTAACGATATTCTTGACCCGTGCGCCTGCGTGCAAAAAGTCGGCAATATCGGGCGCGTGGTAGACGGCGTTGATAACGTCCGTTTGGCCGTTCGCGAAGAAATTCAAAAAGGTGCCACACAGATCAAAATCATGGCCTCAGGCGGTGTCGCCTCGCCCAATGATCCAATCCATTTCTTAGGCTATTCAGAAGCCGAAATTCGCGCCATCGTTGAAGAGGCGTCAAACGCGGGTACCTATGTGATGGGCCACGCTTACACGCCGCAGGCTATTACACGAGCCGTGCAATTCGGCGTTCGCACCATCGAACACGGTAACTTAGTGGATGCTGCGACGGCTCACGTCATGCACGACCATCGAGCCTTTATGGTACCCACCCTGATTACCTACGAGGCGTTAGCAAACGAAGGACTCGGGCTTGGGTTTCCGCCTGAGTCAGTTGCTAAGATTGAAGCTGTGCGAGGCGACGGCAAAAAGGCGCTCGAGATCTTGGCAAAAGCTGGCGTCAAGATGGGCCTGGGCACAGACTTGCTTGGCGCGCTACATCGCCACCAGTCTGAAGAGCTTAAGTTACGGGCGGATATTTTAGGCAACGGGATGACGATTCAACAGGCGACGTTAGTCGGCGCTGAAATCATCAGAATGACCGACAAACTAGGCGTGGTCAAAGTCGGTGCGATTGCTGATCTGTTGGTGGTGGACGGCAACCCGCTCACCGACATCAGTTGCTTGCTAGGCCAGGGTGATCACATCGAAGTCATCATCAAAGATGGCAAAACCTACAAAACTTCACTTTAATTTTTCGGAGACCGCAGCATGAATCGTAGAAACCTACTGAAACTGTCAGCCACAAGCGCAGCGTTGCAAATGTTGCCCGGCTTGGCACTGGCTCAAGCGAGCGGCGTATTCAAGGTTGGCAGTCTTTGCCCTGTCACGGGTGCAGGCAGCCCCTATGGCCCTGGTATGCAACAGGCGATTCGCATGGCGGTTGATGAAATTAATGCAGCCGGTGGTGCAGGTGGCGTCAAACTCGAATTATTTACCGAAGACGGTCAGACCAAGCCCGATGCCGCTGTCTTAGCTGCAAAGAAACTGATTGAAATTAACAAGGTTCAGGCGCTGTTGGGTACCTGGGCCTCGGGGGTCACGCTTGCCGTCATGCCTTTAACTGACGCGGCCAACATTATTCAAATGAACACCTCAGGTGCGCCAGCGATCTCAAATCTTGATACCAAAGATTTGGTCTGGCGCTACCAAGCTACTAACGATCGTTTCGGTCAAGCGTTTGCCGAGATTTGCAAAAAGAATGGTTACAAGCGCCCCGCCACCATGGCCTTTAACAATGCTTCGGGCCTAGGCAACACGCAGGGCTTCACTAAGGCCTGGGAGGCCGCTGGTGGCAAAGTGGTCGCCCATGTGACATACGAACCCAATCGGCCAAGCTATCGCAGCGAACTACAAAAAATCCTCGATGCAAAGCCAGATGTCATTGTTACGGGCTCTTATTTGCCTGACTCGACTATTATTTTGCGCGAATGGTTTCAGTCTGGTGTGCCGGTCAAATGGATCATGCCCGGCTGGGCTGCAAACCCTGATCTGGTCAAGGCCTTAGGCAATGAAGTCTGTGAAGGCCTGATCTCGGTCGATAGCGTCTCGAACGAAAAGAGCGCGTCTTACGCTCACTTCGATAAGATGTACACCAAGGCAACGGGCAAGGCAGGCTCGACCAACGTCTACGCCGCCATGACCTACGACATGGCCATTGTGTTAGGGCTTGCTATCGAGGCCGCGGGCCCCGGCGCAACGGTCGCGCAAGTCAATGCAAAAATTCGTGAAGTCGGCAACCCAGGTGGGACCGCAGTCTATACGTTTGCCGAAGGTAAAGCGCTGCTGGCGAAAAAAGAAAAAATCAATTACGAGGGCGCCTCAAGCAAACTCGACTTTGATAAGTTTGGTGATGTCACCCCTGACTTTGGTGTCTACGTCATCGAAAAAGGTGAGCTCGTGCGTCGCGATGTGGTGTCAATCGCTTCCGGTGCCTAAGCTTGTAATGTTTTGATTCAATTCTTAAACCTGCTCATCAACGGTGTCATTGAAGGCCTAGTAGTCGCCTTACCGGCCTTGGCCATGACACTCGTGATGGGCGTCAATCGGTTTCCAAACGCCGCGACGGGCGATCTCATGACCACAGGCGCCTACACCGCGGTGATCCTGCAGGCGCTCGGGGTCTCGTCCTTGCTTGGTGCCACCGTGTTGGCGGCCTTGGGTACGGCCATCATCTCGGTGATCTCTTACGAGTTAATTTTTAAAAAACTTGCGCGACAACCCATGATTGCCTCGCTGTTAGCTGCGATTGGGCTCGGATTTTTGTTGCGTAGCGTGATCTCATTTTTTGCAGGCCACGATCAACGCAATTTCAAACTGCCGCTTGTTCGCGCCTGGAATTTCGATGGTGTTCGCATTTTGCCCTCTGATCTCAATATTGCGGCAGCCGCCCTCGTGTGTTTGTTACTCGTCTTTTTTCTGCTGTACAAAACCAGTTTTGGTCGGCAATTACGCGCCGTCTCTGACAATCCAGATTTGGCGCGCGCGAGCGGTATCCGCGCCCGTAGCTTGATGATTGGCTTATGGCTGTTAGTCGGGATGATTTCAGCGATTGGTGGGGTGCTGCTTGGGATGAAAGCAGTTGTGATGCCTGAACTGGGTTGGGACCATTTGATACCAGCCTTTGCGGCGATGGTGCTTGGCGGCATTGGTAGTCCGGTCGGTGCCGTCTTGGGCGCACTGATCATGTGCGTCGCGCAAGAACTTTCTGTTCCCTTGCTTGGACCATCGTATAAATTGGTTTTGTCTTTTGGCGTTTTAGCCCTCGTGCTGTTGATACGGCCCTCTGGTTTGATGGGTCGAACCGAGTTAGTCAGGTAAGACAATGGCAAAGGTGCAACGTTTGATCAACCGGTATATCGCATGATCGCCTACTTTGTCGCGATTGGCATCGTCTCGCTCATCTATGCGTTGCTGGCCCTAGGGCTAAACCTGCAGTTCGGTTTAACTCGCCTGGTCAATTTTGGCATTGTGGCGTTTTTTGCGATCGGGGCTTACACCTCTGCGCTATTGGCCCTTGCCGGTGTACCACTGCTGATCTCTTTTATCTGCGCAACCTTGCTGGCAGGGTTCGCTGCCTTACCCATTGGGTTACTGTCTTTGCGGCTACGCGAAGACTATCTGGCAATTGCCACGCTGGGTTTTTCAGAGGCAGTTCGCATCACGATTCAACAAGAAGAATGGCTGACCAAAGGTGTGCAAGGACTACCAGGCATACCCAAAGTCTTTGCCTCTCTAGGCACGAGTCAGGCCGATAACGCCCTGTTCGTATTGTTACTGGCATTGACGGCTCTAGTCGCCTGGGGCACGGTTCGTCTCACTCGCAGCCCACTTGGGCGCTTGTTACGGGCCATTGGCGATGACGAGCCGGCGTTGATGGCCTTGGGTAAAAATCCTACAAAATTTAAGGTGCAAATTTTTATGCTCGGCGCTGGACTCGCCGGTTTAGCGGGTGCCTTCTATGCCCACTTCATCACCTTTATTAGCCCCGAACAATTCCTCCCCTTAGTGACCTTTTATGTCTGGATGGGCCTCATCATGGGCGGTTCGGGCACCGTACGGGGCGCTTTGGGTGGCGCGGTTCTATTAATGATTTTTTTAGAAGGTTCACGCTTTATCAAGGACTGGATCCCTGGCGTCTCGGAAGTGCAGATGGCTAGCGTTAGACTTGCAGCAGTGGGCCTGGCGTTAATTTTGGTAACACTTTACCGGCCTAATGGTCTGTTCAGTGGAAACTCAAAAACATGAAGAACCCGACCAGCACCTGCGCTTCAGAGCACTTACTTGCTGTCGAGAAAGTCAGTTGTGTCTACGGCGGCTTTAAAGCGGTGGATAGCGTTTCATTTGAGCTGCAACCGCGCGAACTACTCGGTATCGCCGGCACAAATGGCGCCGGAAAAAGTACGCTCTTTGCTGCCATCGCTGGGCAACAACGCGCGAGCGCCGGAAAAATCATTTTTGATGGTACCGATCTCACAGCACTCGAACCCTATCAGCGAGCAAGACTTGGACTGGTACGTACTTTTCAGATTCCGCGCGAATTCAAATCCCTCACTGTTCACGAAAATCTCTTGGCAGGGGCTCCCAACAAAGAAGGTGAGCAATTATTTGCGGCTCTAGTGAACACTCAGGCCCGACAACAGCGCGAGCGCGAGCTTTCAGAAAAAGCTGATTCGGTGCTTGAGTTTCTCAATCTTGCAAAAGTCCGTAATGTCCCTGCGCTGAATCTTTCAGGTGGACAAAAAAAACTCGTTGAACTTGGCCGGGTATTAATGCTTGAACCGCGCTGTATCTTGCTAGATGAACCCTTTGCTGGCGTAAACCCCGTGCTCATTGATCAGTTGAGCGAACACATCGTGACGCTGAATCAACAAGGCATTGCCTTTATCTTGATCGAACATCACTTACAAGCGCTTAAAAGATTGGCGAAACGTCTCATCGTGATGGATCGTGGAAGCATCTTGGCGCAAGGCGACCCGCAAAGCGTTCTTGATAATGCGCAAGTTCAGGTAGCCTACATGGGTGGTGTGGCATGAGTTTGCTTGTTTTAAAAAACCTCTCTGGTGGCTATAGCGAAGTCGATATCGTGTCTGAAATCGATTTAACGGTCGAGACGCAAGAGATTGTCACGATTGCTGGCACCAACGGCGCTGGCAAATCAACCTTGGTCAAAGCGCTGCTTGGATTGCTGCCCAGAGTGCGTGGCGAGATCTTGCTTGATGGCCAGTCGCTAACGAAACTGGCTGCAGAAGAGCGCTTTTATGCGGGGCTCGCTTACGTACCACAGGTTGCTAATATCTTTGGCTCGCTGACCGTGCGCGAAAACTTGCTTGTCGTGCGTGGTGTCAAAAAAATCGAGACACGTTTGGCCGAAGTGCTTGAACTGTTTCCCGTACTCACCGAAAAAATGTCACAACGGGCTAGTCAACTTTCGGGCGGAGAGCGACAGCAACTCGCCTTTGCCCGTGCCTTGATGCCCTCACCCAAGCTCATGGTGCTCGATGAACCTACTGCGGCCTTAGCCCCTAGCTTGGTTGAGAAAGTCTTTGAACTTGTGCGTCAACTTCCGACACGAGGTGTCGCTGTGTTGATGGTCGAGCAACGCGCGCGGCAGGCACTAGACATTAGTCAGCGTGGCTACATCTTGGATCAAGGGCGTTGTGTCTTATCTGGACGTGCAAGTGATTTATTGGCCAATGAACAAATGACAGCGCTGTATCTGGGTCATCGATAGCCCGTGCGCTGCAGTCGGATATTGCGGTTGTACTGTACGTTTCACGCTGCGGTTATACGTTGCAGTCGTAGCAAAAGATCGATATAAAAAAAGGCACCCTTTCGGGTGCCTTTCGATCGCAACGATAAAGACTGAGGGTTGCTTACGCAGCCACAACAGTTTTACGTACGAGTTTTTCTTTAATACGTGCTGACTTGCCTGAGCGGTCACGCAGATAATAGAGTTTTGCGCGACGCACATCACCACGACGCTTAACTTCGATCGAGGCGATTTGAGTTGAATACAGTTGGAACGTACGCTCAACAGCTTCGCCAGAAGAAATCTTGCGAACGATGAACGATGAGTTCAGGCCACGGTTACGACGGGCAATCACAACGCCTTCAAAGGCCTGGGCGCGCTTACGAGCACCTTCAACCACATTGACGCTGACAATAACAGTATCGCCAGGGGCGAATTCTGTGACCGGTTTACCGCCGGTGAGGCGAGCAATTTCTTCTTGCTCAAGAATAGCGATTAGGTTCATATGAACTCCAAGTCATCTTGCTCTCGGTGGTTTCACCAGTGCACTCAAACGAACCAGCCAAAAATAAGCTGACTGCGCAAGGCCTGGATCGGTATTGTTTGACGTGCATCTGACCTATTCAGATGCCGTTACCGGGCAGAGGATGTGTTAACAAAGCCGTTGATTCTACAACATTTTTGGGTTGTTACGCCAATCACGAGGCTCGCCTGATGTTACAAAGCTAGATGTGACTGGTTTGTGACAACAACTGCCTCGGATAAATTTTTGACTGTATCGTTGAATGAACCTTGGTTTGAACTCTCAATTGAATCCCAGTTTGAACTGTACGTTTGAGTGCTAAGTTGAATCCTAGCTTGAGCCACATATTGAATCCTAAATATTTATGAGCTCTTCTGCCCTACTCCTTGTCATCGCGGCGGCAATTGCCCATGCCTCTTGGAACCTGTTGGCCAAGCGCGCAGCGCACGTTGGCTCGCCCTTCGTATTTGCCTATGGGCTTTGTTGCACCATTGTGTACGCCCCCTGGGTGCTGTGGGTGCTGGTCTTTGAGCAAAACGAGTGGAGTTGGCCAATCGTGGGGTGCATCGCCCTGTCGGGCGCCTTGCACTTGGCCTACAGCTTGTGTTTACAGCGCGGCTACCAACTGGCCGACCTATCGGTTGTTTACCCGATTGCGCGTGGCACTGGGCCAATGCTCTCGACCGTAGGAGCTTTGCTGTTGCTGGGCGAACCTGCGACGGTGCGTGGGATCAGCGGGATGTTGTGCGTGGTGGCTGGTGTTTTGCTGATTGCGACTCAAGGCAAGCTTGGTCGTCTCATGCAACCGGCAGCCATGGTGGGAGTCCGTTGGGGAGCTTTGGTTGGCGCATTTATTGCCGCCTATACCTTGGTAGATGCCTATGGAGTCAAAACCCTTTTGATTGCACCCGTCGTGTTTGACTGGGCAACCTGCGCGACCCGCACTGTGCTGCTATTGCCGCACACTGCTCGACAACCACGGCAGGCTTGGGCAGCGATGAAGGGATACTGGCCGCTGGCTTGGGGGATCGGGGTGCTATCCCCGCTTGGATATATTTTGGTGCTGTACGCCCTACAAGGCGGCGCACCGGTTAGCCTGGTGGCGCCCGCGCGAGAGATGTCTATGCTGCTCGTCACGCTTGCGGGACTTTACCTGCTGCGTGAGCCTGTCGGCTGGGGGCGCTTAGTAGGCTGCTGCGGCATCGCCTTAGGCGTAGTGCTACTAGCGGGCAGCTAAGCCCCCGCACTGCTTTAATAGCCCGCTGCGTTACCGATCAAGAGGACTGCAGGGATCATGGCAACCCAAAAAGACAACAACAGGATGTCAGACAACATACCTTTTGCGCTTGGTGAGCCCTGGCGTGCGGCTGAAGAGGCGAAAGACGGTGCGAATTGGGCGCGTGGGGCTTGCTGTGCAGTAGATTGACGCATGGTGGGGCTCCTTAAGGCTAACAATGCAGTTCGTTTAAGTAACCACCCCCGGTTGCCGTAGCGACCCAGGGTGGTTGCCGGGGACCTAGAACCGGCAAAACTGTTTGGTCAGTGACCATAAGCAGTACTGTACACGCATACAGTACTGTTTGCAAACACAGTTATTTGAAATGATTGTTTTTTACAACAAA
>JAURJT010000078.1 GCA_030832095.1 Gammaproteobacteria bacterium
CTTTAGGGTGTTCCAAGGCCTGGGCGGCGGCATGATGATGGCCACCGCCTTTGCCGCACCAGCCGATTTGTTTCCGGATCCGCGCGTTCGGGTGCGCTGGATGGTCTTAATCTCTTCGAGCTTCGCGGTGGCAAGTGGCCTGGGGCCCGTGCTTGGTGGTGCGGTCACCGAGGCCTTAGGCTGGCGAGCGGCTTTTTTTATCACGCCTGTGGCTGCGCTAACGGCACTCTACTCGACCTGGCGATTTTTTCCGACCATTCGGTCAACGCGCACCAGTACACCGAGCTTAGATTGGCTGGGCGCCTTTGTGCTTGTGATTGCAGTCGGCGCGCCCTTGACAGGGATCGGACGGCTGTCTGCCGCCACAACGGGCACAGAACAGCTGTGGGCGCTCGGCGTGATTGCCTTGGGCTTGGCCGCTGTTGCGCTTTTGATACCGGTCGAGCGTCGCGCCGCCACACCGATTTTTCCGTTACGTATTTTGCGCTCGCGCGAGACGAAACTGCTTAATCTGGCGGGGGTCATGGCCGGCGCGGTGATGTTTATTTTGATTTTTTATATGCCGCTGCTGTTGCAAGATGAATTTAACTTTTCGCCTACCTACTCGGGTCTGCTCTTAACGCCCTTAGTTGCAGTGATGCCCTTAGGCAGCATTATCAATGGACGCTTGTTTACACGCTTGGGTGAACCAGCCCGCCTCATGGTGTTTGGCAGTGTGCTGCTCGGTGTGGGGTGTTTACTGACGCAAACGTTTTCGGCCAATAGCCCAGCTTGGTGGATTTTGCTGACAATGTCGATCTGTGGCGCCGGTCTTGGCTTTTTGCTGCCAAATTTCACGCTCTTTATGCAGATGCTGGCCGAGCAACGCGATGTCGGAGTCGCCTCGGCGCTTATCCAGACCACCCGCGCCTTTGGGGGTGCGGTGGGGACTGCGCTCGTTGGCATCGCCGTCGCCAAGCTTTCGGTCACCATGGGGGTCAGGTTTGGTTTAGTGTTTTGCGTCTTGTTGTGCGGTTTGATCGGCTGGGTCTGCTCGCAGATCCATATGAAAAACGTCCCCAGATAGGCTAGTATCCACTTTATTCGCTGTTTCATACTGCCAGAGCACGCTTTTGACCGCACCTCTTCACTACCCATTCAAAACACGCTTTGCCACCTTTTTGGTGGCGGCCTTGATCGCCCTGATGCCGATCAATCTGCTGACCAATTTGGGACAAGCCAGTGGTGTGTTTTATGCCTTGGCGGTGATCTGCCTGACAATCTGTTTGTTGCGCGTGGGTGGGCTGAGCGCCACGCTTGTCGATCTGAAAGAGTATCGAGTCTTAGCGTTAGCGCTACTCTTTTCAGTGGTTGTGATTGGCATTGCGGCGCTGCGCACTGACAAGCGCCTTGATACCGAGTTTGAGCGTGCGCTGCGTGTCAGTCTGTGCACCTTAGTCATTTTGGGGGCGTGCTTGGCGCTCATCCCGCAGTGGTTGCGGCAAGCCACTTGGGGCCTGGTCGCTGCAACCTGGGTCGCTGCTGGTGTTGCGCTTTGGCTGTCATGGGATAGCGCCAAGCGCCCTGACAGCTTGCCCCAGTTCAATGCCGTATCGTATGGTGATTTGCTGCTGCTCATGGCGGTCTTGGCGATCTTCTCAATCGGTTGGCGGCTCACCCGTTTTCGTAAAACCGAGATTGCCGTCAAGGCACTCACGCTAGTGGTGGGCTTGCTTGGTTTTATGGCAACCCAAACCCGCGGAGGCTGGCTAGCCGTGCCGTTTTTTATCGTGATCGGGCTGGTATTGCTTAGCGGCAAGGCAAGCCCTCGTAAGCTGGTACTACCCGCCCTCATTGCCATGCTAATCGCCACGGCAGTCTTGGCGTCAAGCGCTGTGATGCGCCAGCGGTTTCTAGACGCGATCACCCAAACTGCAGAATGTATAGAAAAACCCTTAGCGATCTCTTCAGAATGTGGTCGGATCCAACTGTGGCATGTATCCTGGTTGATGTTTAAGGCTGACCCGCTGTTTGGCAGCGGCTCAACCCAAAGCTTTAGGCCGATGGTCGAAGCGGCTTGGCGCCAAGGCATCGTCTCTGACTTTACCCATGCGCAAGGCTTTGGTGAGCCTCATAGCGACATCATGTTTAGCCTCGCCAGCCATGGCTTACTAGGCTTGGCGGCACTACTCTTGTTGTACTTTACACCCGCCTGGATCTTTGCAAGACGGCTCTCAACCCAAGTCGCAGGGCCCGCGCGTGTAGCAGCTGCGATGGGCTTAGTCGTATGCGTTGGTTTTTTTGTCTTTGGCTGGACTGAACTCATTTTGCGCACCCTTCGCACGCTCAGCTTTTACGCGATGGGTATCGCTTGGCTGCTGGCGCTTTCAGACGAGCGCTTCTTGAAGCGCAATTAAAGCAGCACGTCACTTAACGGGCGGCCCTGCAGGCGCCTGGGCCTCAGGGGCTTGTTGTGGCAACCTGCGCGACCCCTTGAACATTTGTCAGCTTTTCAACTCGCAGCGGACGTACAACCGCTGTATCCCAAAGTAAGTACAAACGGTCGGCCAGCGTTTTACGGTCTTTGCGACGTCGTCTGCGCTCGGGCGCAATATGCGACGCGCGACTCAGTTCAGACTCCCACACAACGTTTGGTGTCAACACATAAAGCGTGAGTAATCCTTTGGCCTCAAAATTGCGCCAATAATCGGCAACCGTCCATACGGGGTAGAGCGCGTGTAGCAGGTTCTGCGCGGCCGCTAACGTGATGAAATAGCCTGAGGTCAACCAGACCCCACCGTGGGGCCGCATCACGCGACGCTCACCAAGCGTCTGAGCGCTCTTGGTGTAGGCCCGCTCGACATAAGTGAGCTGCACCATGGCAGGATCTGACCAGGCTACCGCGTCAGGCAACTGCGACAACACCTGACAAAAATCGTGGGCCAGTTCAACATCGTCTTCAAGTACAACCGCGTACTGGATTTGCTGTTCGACCATCTGCCGATAGATGTTCACGTGCGACAGACTGGTGCCGATCTCGCCACGCACCATTGGTCCGTATTCAAGCTCGGCGCGGTCGGCGTCAAAGTGTTGCGCTAACTCTGCTTCGGGGATCAGGCGGCCATCGACCGCCTCAAGCCAGGTCGCGGTGATTTGATGCTGCGCAAGCAGCGACTGCATCGCTTCGCGCCGCTGGGTGGCCGTGGCAAGATTGACAACAAAACAGGTAGGCTGCGATGACACAGAATCCCCTTTCGTGACTCACGCCTCTTTTAAGCGCTGCTTATCTTATTATTGTTCAACGTGTCGCGCAAACCGTCAGCGACTTTCGCGTTGCGGTTAGACCTGTTGCACAAACCGCTACTGACTTTGGCACTACGCTTAAACCTACTGCGCTTGCTGTTGAAACCGCCAGCCGCTTTCACACATCTCTTTCAAATCGCGCGTTGCGCGCCACTGTAGCTTTTTAGCCGAAAGCTCAACGCTGGCATAGCAACTGGCAATATCGCCGGCACGGCGCGGCGCAACGCTAAAGGGCACTGGCTTGCCGCTCGCAGCCTCAAAGGCCTTGATCATTTCAAGCACGCTATAGCCGCGACCGGTACCTAGATTAAACGTATGCAGACCGCTCTGCTGGGTTAAAAACTTGAGTGCAGCTAGGTGGCCTTCAGCCAAATCCATCACGTGTATGTAATCACGTACGCCGGTGCCGTCAGGGGTGTCGTAATCGTTACCAAAGACCTTTAGCTGCGGCAATTTACCAACCGCCACTTGCGCAATAAACGGCATCAAATTGTTGGGGATGCCGTTTGGATTTTCACCAATCAGGCCCGAAGCATGCGCCCCCACCGGATTGAAATATCTGAGCGCTGCGATATGCCACGACGGGTCAGACGCACTGAGATCTGACAAAATCTCTTCAATGTGTAACTTGCTGCGGCCATACGGGTTGGTCGCGCTAGTCGGGTGTGCTTCGTCGATCGGTAGATATTTAGGGTCGCCGTATACCGTGGCACTTGAGCTAAACACAAGGGTTTTGCACTGAGCCGCCTGCATGGCCTGCAACAAGCTGATCGCACCTTGCACGTTGTTGGCGTAATAGTCGACCGGCTGTGACACCGACTCGCCAACCGCTTTGAGGCCCGCAAAATGGATGACGGCGTTGATCTGTTGCTCGGTCAGTGTGAGCTGCAAGAGTGCAGTGTCTCGCACATCGCCTTCAATCGTTGTGACAGACGAGCCCAAGATTTGCTCAAGGCGCTTCAGTGCACCACGATCGCTATTGCTGAAATTATCGTAAACCACGACGCGATGGCCCGCCTCAAACAGAGCCACGGCAGTGTGATTGCCAATGTAGCCAGCGCCACCGGTGAGTAAAACGTTCATTTTGTCTTGGCTGGGCGCATGAAACGCCTGCTTTAAAAATCGTTGAAGCACCATACTAACCGCCCCAAAGCGGTTATAACAAGCAGACCTCTTGGAAGAATGATGCAAGCCTCCATGAGTAAACGCAAGACCGTCAAGTGCTTGGTTACTTCTACTAACAATTCGACTTGTGTCGTTTTTTGACTTTAGGGGGCGCCAAGGGATTGAATTGCGCGCAAGCATGTCGCAGACTGTCTGTATCGGCGCCGAGGGCGCACCACTCTTCCGAGCAGCAAGGCTAAGCAATGCCCATCACTCATCCGCACCTGCGCTTCAAAGCTGGCAACGCCGTCGCCTTGCTTGAAAACGGTGTGCAATTGTTTCCGGCTCTTTGCGAAGCGTTTGATCAAGCCACGCGTAGCATTCAGGTTGAAACCTATATTTTTCGTTTGGATGCGGCTGGCGCAAAGATTTTGCATCATTTAAAGCTTGCAGCACTGCGCGGCGTGCGGGTGCGAGTCATGCTTGATGGCTTTGGTAGTGCCCAAGACGAGCAAACCATTCAGGCTGAATTGCAGTCGGTCGGTGCCCACTGCCGCATCTATCGTCCAGAGCCCAAACGATTTACGTTTCGCTCGTTTGACTTTAAAAGGCTACGGCGTTTACATCGAAAAATCGTCGTGGTCGATTCGCGCGTCACCTTTATTGGTGGGATCAATGTTGAAGACGATTATTTAACGCCTGGGTTGCTCAAACGAGAGGTTGAAGACAATTGTCTGACGCCTGAGTTGCTCAAACGCGAAGACGATCCACGCTTTGATTACGCAGTAAAAATCACGGGGCCTGTTGTCGCTGACGCTGTTCATGCGCAAGATCTGCTTTGGCTGCGCCTAAACTGGCGCCTCTTGCTCAGGGGACCGCGCACCTGGCGTCACTTACGCTTTAGGCATCAACGCCATCGCGCCGCGCTGTACCCAGCTACGGGTGCAGTCAACGCCGCACTGGTGTTGCGCGATAACCTACGCTATCGCAAAGCAATCGAAACCGCTTACCTTGAAGGCATCACGCAGGCGCGGCACACTATCATCATCGCCAACGCGTATTTTTTACCTGGTCGCAAACTGCGACACGCCCTCATTGAAGCGGCGCAGCGAGGCGTGAAGGTCAAGCTTCTGCTGCAGGGCAAAATCGAATACCGCATGCAGTATCATGCGACCCGCTGGATCTACGATCAGTTTTTAAGCGCGGGTATTGAAATCTATGAATACCTACCTAGTTTTTTGCATGCAAAGGTGGCCGTGCTTGATGATGTGTCAACCGTTGGTTCTTCAAACCTCGATCCGTTCAGCTTATTGCTTGCTCGCGAAGCGAACGTATTGATTGATGACGCTGCTTTCACGCAATCACTGCGTCAGTCGCTTGAAGCAGCGATCATGCACGGCAGCAAAGTCATTGAGCACACGCTGTACGCACGGCGCCCAGTGTTGACTCGCCTGACAGATGGTTTGGCGTATTTGCTGCTCAGGGTAGGCGTTTCCTTGACTGGCAAGGGCAGCGACTACTAAACCTGAGTTGCTATATTGCCGTGATCTCTCAACGCAATCACCTCACGCGCTCGAGCGAAAAGACTCAAGCTCTACGCTCAGTTACGGCAGTTCAAGCTCGGCAAAGATCGGCGCATGATCCGATAACTGCGACCACGGCCGGCCACGCAGTACGCGGGCATTACGCACCGCAAAGCCGCGTTGATAAATGCGATCGAGGCGCAGCCACGGAAACGCACTAGGAAACGTACGAGGCGGTGGTGTCGGGCTATAGGCGCCCTCCATCGACAACTGGTTTTTGCGCTGCGCCTCGCGGCGAAACAACCCCGCACGAATCTCAAGAGGCGTATCGCCACGCCAGACCCCACGTAATTGGTGCATCGATTCACGTAGCTTAGGCATAACGCCTTGGGTACGCGGTGCATTGGCAAACACTTCGTACACGCCAAGTGGCTGAACAAACAAGGGGGCCAGGCGATCTTTCCAATCGTTAAAATCACCTGCGATCAGCATTGGGGCATCGTCAGGCACCATCCGCCTGATACGCTCGGCCATCACTTCGATCTGGCGCACACGACCACCAGCAAATAACCCCAAGTGCACGACAAAGCAATGCACTTCACGCCCATTGACCTTGATCACCCCATGCAACAAGCCGCGCTGCTCTAAGCGATGATCTGAAATATCTTGGTTTTCGAAGCTAACAATTGAATGCCGCGATAGCAAGGCGTTGCCGTGATCGCTTTGGCTTTTGATGGCGTTGCATCCGTA
>JAURJT010000079.1 GCA_030832095.1 Gammaproteobacteria bacterium
CTCGCGTCAGTGCCAGACTTTGCGGCAGAGGCGTTTTGTGCCCAGTCAACCGGAAACCCGCTATCGGTTAAGTAAGCTAGCCCCTCGGCATGAAACACGCCAGGGTCAGACTCAACCTCTGCCGCCGGCAGGTACGAGTCTGCCAACAGAACCGGTAAGGTCGTGCCAAGCGCAGTCGCTAGGCGCCACTGCGCAGCAGCCTCTTGAGGGCGTTCGAGCTTATCGAACAAACTTGCGAGTAAAGCGTGCACCCGCGCATCGCTGCGACGCGCCAAACTGCGTGTGAGGTAGAGTTCGGCCTGCCCCCACAACTGACCCGACAGACAAAGATTGCCGAGGGCTGTCAGTAGGTCTGGCGTCTCGGGATTCTTTTGCAGCCAGCCTTCAGTTTTTTCGAGTCGACGAGCGACTTGTGTAGGCTCACAGCGTGCATAGGCTTCAAGTAAGCGTGGGTCGAGTTCGTGTTCAAGAGCCGCCTCGAGAATCTTTGAAGCCTCTTGCGGCTGACCCGAAGCCTCAAAAGCCGCCGCACCGGCCAACGCCACCTCGGGCAAGATTCGCTCGTCCGCTTTGAGGTCTTTCCAGATTTTTTGCCACTCGCCAGAGTGCAAGGTCTCGCGCAAACGAGCGGCCGCCGCAGTTTCAATCAAGGCACGCGCTTCAATCAACGGCAAAGCTTTACGACGGCTTAAGGTACGAGCCAGCACAAACACTTGATCCGAGCGCCCAAGCTGACGATAGGCTCGCAACAGCAACCGCAGGGTATGCACGTGTCGGGCACCGGCTTGTTGCAGTGGTAACAACACATCAAGCGCCTGCTGAGCCAGACCTTGATCTAGGTATAAATCTGCAGCAGCCGTAGCGACCGCCTCGCTTAAACCAGTATCCTGCCCGGCCTTATCTTTAGCGAGAGCCAGTAAATTATCTCTCCTGAGATATTCACCCAGTGCATGCGCCGCCCGCGCCGCCGATAAGCCCGCCAATACCTGCCGATTGGCACTACGGGTTTGATCGAGCAACTTGGTGAGATCTTTTTCGGCGTTTGAGTAACGACCTTCAAGCAGTTCGGTCCAGCCTTGTTCAAGTAATTCGTGGTCACGCCGTACTTGCCTGCGGCCGTGCCAAGCACGCACACGCTCGGGGATATCTGTAAACCAAGCCAACACACGCAACACAACGTACAGAGCAATAAAGCTTGCAACAAGCACCAACACAGCAAACCCAAACGACACCTGGATGCGCCAAGTGTTTAACATAATCAACACTTGGCCCGTATTTTCTCGCAGTGCTACGGCCACCACCACGGCAACCGTGGTCAACAGTAGCGTCCAGAACCAAGTACGCATACTTAATCCTCGCTTTTTTTGTTGAGCTCTTGCACACGCACGGCTTCAAGGGCGGCAATGCTGTCACTCATATCTGGCAGCGCTGCAACGACAGACGCGCTCGCAAGCTCACGCACCAAGCGAAGCGCAGCCACCGTATCAACCGCTTTCGGGTCGTAACGCGTAGTCAAAGAGGCCTCAATACTGGCAATTTCGGCTCGCCACACAGACGGCTGATGCATCAGCAATGCCATCTGTGCTGTCAACACTCTCGTGCGCAAGTTCGCGCGCAGTTGCGCACCCTGTTCGGGCGACATCAATAACGCGCTGGCGTCGGTCACACGCTGAATACTCACAACACTGGCTAGTTCTTTAGCGACAAATACTGCCACCGCTTTCGACCAGAGAACGGTCTTGCGCCAAGCAAGATCCCACCAGGCCTCGCCAACAGGGGGTTCAGCCGCACCCGTTTGCGGCACGCCAGGCGGTGTTGCAGGCGCTGGCGCCACAACTGTCGCTTGAGCCGCAGCGGGCCGAGCAGTAGGCGCGCGCGCGGCAGCTGAAGGAACCGCCGCCACGTTAGGCGCAGCGGCATCAGGCACCAACAAAGGTGCGCGCCCAATTAAGGTTGCGAGCGCTTCAAGGCGCACTGAAAGCGCGCTCACGTCAACCAGCGGTACAGAGCGTAAACGATCGAGGTCTGCGCTAATGGCGCGTTGAACTGCAGCGAAACGCGGCCGATCAGCGCGCACCAGCGTAGACAGTGCGGTTTCGAGCGCCATCACGGCATTATTCACGTTGCTCGCCAAACGCAACTGCTGGCTTGCTAATGTCACAAGGCGATCGATGTCATTGGCAAGCATCGAGTCTTCCATGCCTTTATTGAAACTTGCCCAAGCCTCTTCAAGGCCCTCAAACTGACTTTTTGATTCGGCGAGCGACTGTTGAAGAGTCACGATGAGCTTGGCTTGCGACTCGACCAAGCCAAGCGCCAGTTTTGCTTCACGCTTGGTTTCAACTAATTGAGCAGTAAAACCCTGCACTTGTGTGGCGACCTCGCGCCCAGCGGTATCAAAACGCTTTTGCGAAAACCAGGCGCCTGCCCCAATTACCACCGCTAACAACAAAAAAACCAGCATCAACGTGACCGACCAGGAGGGACCTGTGTTTTTGCGACGAAACCGCGAAGAGTACTCGGGGGTAGAGCTGATAGCGGGCGTGGCTGGCTTAGCCGGCTCGGCTTGAGCTGACGACTGAGGCGAAGAGGTAGGTTCTGTCATGGCTGTATTGTAGTCGTTGCCCCGCATAAACGTGCATTTTCAATGCATTAAGTACGGTTCAGTCGAGCGAATATTTGATCAAAACACAACACAATTGCCTCGTCCTCAGGGCTCGCCACCTCGAGGCAAAGCTGCCCGAGCTCGCGTCCAAGGGCCTTGGCAAGAACGGAGCGCAGTCGCTCATGCGTCACGACGAACGCACAATGCTCAAACCATATCAAAAGCTTTAGGTCACTAAGCTTTTGCACAATCGCTTGGATGCCATGAGCGCTTGTCAGCAGCCACACGGCCTGCCTGCCTTCAGCGGCCAATTGGCGCAACGACACGCACAGTGGGTCTGGCCACGACGCAACTTCGCGCTGATAGACTTGTTGCACAGTCACAGTAACGCCCAAGGCGAGCAGCTTCTCGCTCAACCACTCGCGACCGTCTTGCCCGCGCAAAATCAACACCTTGCGCGGCAAGCGCTGCTGGGCAAGTAGCAGTGGCCAAAGTGCCTCAGAGTCTTGCGATGCGGCACCCTCTGGATGCAAAACTGTCAGGCCTGCACCGAAGGTACGCCGGACGGCGCCCGCGGTAACAGGCCCCATACAAGCGGCCATCACTTGCTGAGGCCACGAATAATCTTCTGGCAATTGATGCTGATAACCGGCGACTGCTGCCCGACTGACGAAAACAACCAAATCAAACGCCTCAGGGTGGGGAATCACACTCGCCGGCACCATTGGGACAGACTGAATCTCGAGCGCCGAGCATTCGAGTAGCGGCCAACCCGCCCGCCCCAGGGCTTGCATCAATACCGTATTGCGCCCAGCGGGCCTAGTCAGAATCGCAGTGGGGCGCAGGTGTGCCATGCGGCTAAGAGTGGCCCGACTCAGAATTCAAGGCTAAGTCCGCCAAAATCACTGCTGCACCCTGTTCACGTAAATCTTGGGCAACCCGCAAGCCCAGGCTAAAGGCCTCTGGCGCATGCCCCACCGCCTGCGCTCGGTAAATCGTTTTGCCGTCAGGGGTTGCGACAAGCGCCCGAATAGTCAATTCTTGCCCTTGTATCGATGCGTAGGCGGCCAAAGGCACCTGACAAGAGCCCCCCAGAGCACGCGAGACTGCACGCTCAGCCAATGCACAGGCGGTTGTTTCATGGCATGACAGCGGCGCCAGAATCTCAAGCAAGTCAGAACGCTGATTTAAGATCTCAATCCCTAAGGCCCCCTGGCCTGCAGCGGGTAACGAGTCTTCGACAGCAAGGCGCTGTCGAATCCTGTGCGCCAAGCCAAGCCGTTCAAGGCCGGCGACCGCCAAGATGATGGCCGCATAGTGACCCGTATCTAACTTGGCCAAACGGGTGTCCAAATTACCACGCAGAGGTTCGATCTTGAGCTTTGGAAACCGAGCACGCAATTGTGCCTCGCGCCGTAAACTCGAAGTACCCACCACAGCCCCCTCGGGCAAATCGGCCAGCGTGTCAAAGCGATTGGAGACAAACGCATCGCGACAATCAGCGCGCGTCAAAATGGTTGAAAGCTCAAATAAGTCGGGCATATCGACCGGCATATCTTTCAGCGAGTGCACCGCTAAATCGGCCCGACCGTCCAGCAAGGCGTTTTCAAGTTCTTTAACAAACAGCCCTTTACCACCAACCTTTGACAAGCTGCGATCCAAAATCTCATCGCCACGGGTACTTAATGTGAGCAAGTCGATTTGCGTCTCGGGATACAAGAGTTGCAACCGTGACTGCACATGCTCAGCCTGCCATAGCGCCAGTCTGCTCGCACGCGTAGCAATCGTTAAGTGGCGAGGTATCAATCGAGGCAAACCTTTAGCGTAGATAGTTAAAAATCACGCTGGCAACGATCCCAATCACAGCAAGCAACAGCAAACGCTGCAGAATAGTTTGACCGCGCTGAGGAGGTGGTGGAGGCGTTGTCATAGATGACATCCCAAATGATTCGAATAACTCAATTTGAACACGGACAGCCAAAAAAAACCGACCCACTGTGAAAGTAGGCCGGCGCTTAGCGCTAGAAACGTTGAAACCTAGAGAACTGATTTCAGAAGCTTGCCCATCTCAGAAGGATTTTTAGTCGTGCGAATACCGCAGGCTTCCATGATTTCAAGCTTGGCGTCTGCTGTGTCTGCACCACCAGAAATCAGTGCACCAGCATGCCCCATACGTTTGCCAGCCGGCGCTGTTACACCAGCAATAAAGCCGACCATAGGCTTTTTCATGTGCTCTTTTGCCCACAAAGCGGCGTTGACTTCATCAGGCCCGCCGATTTCGCCGATCATAATGACCGCGTCTGTATCAGGATCTTCGTTAAACAACTTGAGCACATCAATGTGCTTCAAGCCGTTGATTGGATCGCCACCGATACCGACCGCACTCGATTGACCTAAGCCGAGTTCAGTCACTTGTGCCACTGCCTCGTACGTCAGGGTACCCGAACGACTCACAATGCCGACACGGCCCTTTCGATGAATATGACCGGGCATGATGCCAATCTTAATTTCGTCAGGCGTAATCAAACCGGGGCAGTTAGGGCCAAGCAAAAGCGTTTTGCTCTTCATTTGCGCCATGCGGTACTTGATCTCAAGCAAGTCGCGCACGGGGATGCCTTCAGTGATGCAAATGACCAAGTCCAACTCGGCTTCAATGCCTTCCCAAATGGCGGCAGCGGCACCTGCGGGCGGCACGTAGATCACCGAAACGTTGGCGCCGGTCTCTGCCTTCGCGTCTTTGACCGAGGCAAAAATCGGAATACCCTCGAAATTTTCACCGGCTTTTTTAGGATGCACACCCGCCACAAAGGCAGCCTCGCCATTGGCATAGGCACGCGAGGTGCGCGTGTGATATTGACCCGTTTTACCGGTAATACCCTGGGTGATAACTTTTGTATCTTTATTAATCAGAATCGACATATCAGTATCCCTGGCAGAATTATTTAGCCGCCGCGACAACGCGGGTTGCGGCATCAGCCATTGTGTCGGCGCTGATAATAGGCAGACCCGAATCGGCTAGCATTTTCTTGCCCAACTCTTCGTTGGTACCTTTCATGCGAACCACCAAGGGCACGCTCAAATTGACAGCTTTACACGCTGTAATCACACCTTGTGCAATCACATCGCAACGCATGATTCCGCCAAAAATATTGACCAGAATCGCCTTGGTGCCTTTATTGCTGAGCATGATCTTAAAAGCTTCAGTGACGCGCTCTGCAGTCGCGCTACCACCAACATCAAGAAAGTTAGCAGGCTCGCCGCCAAACAACTTAATCGCGTCCATCGTAGCCATCGCCAGACCAGCACCATTGACTAGGCAGCCAATATTGCCATCAAGCTGGATGTAGGCCAACTCGTGCTTACTCGCTTCGATTTCGGCCGGATCTTCTTCGTCAAGGTCGCGATACGCAACGATTTCAGGGTGACGAAACAACGCGTTCGGATCAAAATTAAATTTTGCGTCAAGCGAAATGATGTCGCCCTTGCCCGTCAAAATCAACGGATTAATTTCAGCCAGTGAGGCGTCGGTATCCCAATAAGCTTTGTAAAGTTTTTGAAACTCAGCCCCGGCTTTCGCGACAGAGCCCTCAGGCACACCAATACCGCGTGCAAGATTCTGAGCTTCGGCCTCGGTGAGCCCAGTACCTGGATCAACAAAAACTTTGAGGATTTTTTCAGGATGATTTTCAGCGACTTCTTCGACGTCCATGCCGCCTTCGCTTGAAGCCATCACGCACACGCGCTGAGTCGCGCGGTCGGTCACAATACCGACGTAGTACTCTTTCTTAATGTCAGCGCCCTCTTCAATCAGCAGGCGACGCACCTTTTGGCCTTGAGGGCTCGTTTGATGCGTAATCAACTGCATACCGAGGATTTCGCCAGAGATCTTACGAACCTCTTCGATTGAGCGAGCTAGCTTGACACCGCCACCTTTACCGCGACCGCCCGCATGAATCTGAGCTTTCACGACCCAGACCGGGCCACCTAGTTTCTGAGCGGCAGCCACCGCCTCGTCAACGCTAAACACTGGAATGCCACGTGGCACGACTACACCAAACTGACGCAGCAACTCTTTGCCCTGATACTCGTGGATTTTCATAGGAATCCTGAACGTTAAAAAGATAAAACTCGCAAAAACTAATGGGGCTCAAACGGCATCAGCAGTTTGAACCGACTAGTTCTCACTGACTTTATGGCCGAGCACTTCAGAAGCCACATACCATTGAGGATAGAGCTCTTTCGTAATCGGACCGTCAAGGCGCCAGGCCGTACAGCCGCCTAACTGGTAAGGTCGCTTAGTTGGGTCAGCCGCATTTCGCCGTTGGCCAGACATCGTTTGCACGGCTGCCGTCGGCAATACCGCCGCCAATTCTGTCATATGTGTGCAGCCGGCTGTGCGACTAAAACGCTCTTTGACCTGCTGCCTAAAGCTTTTTAAAAGATTCATACCGATCAGGTCACGGTATTCGGTGGCAATTGATGAACAGGTCTGACCAAACGGCGCCGCATCATAGGTTGCCATCGCATCTTGAATGGTAAAGCTGCTATCGATGGTGATACGCAGGTGCATGTGATGAAATGCCTGCCCAATTTTTTGTTCGCTGCCATCGCGCTTGATGTAGCTAAAAGCTTTCGAGTCGATCAGTTCAGCCTCAACATCCCACAATCCGTCTTCGCGTTCAAAGGAGTGAACCTGAATTGAACGGTTGTGCATTGGCTTGCGGGGGTAAGAGGGCAACGGCAAAGGCATACGGGGTCAGCTAGTCAAATGACACGGTGCAACAAAGCGTAAAAGTATAGCGCAACAAAGGGATATCACCTAGAGGCTCAGCAGCGGACGCGGGCGCCACCAGTCGACAAAGACAAAAGAGCGAAGAATTACGCCAAAAAGTGCCCCTCAGCCCTCGCACTCAGGCGGGTCTTTCAGCACGCGGTGAATGACCTCATGCGAAAAGCCGCGAGCAGCTAAAAACCGACCTTGGCGAGCATATTCAGTCGTGTTTTGCGGGGCACCACACATGCTAAATTTTTTTTGCCAAACACTTTGGGCACGCTCTAGCTCAGAATCTTTGAGTTCAAGGCGCACCTGAGCCACCTGCCCGGCCTCAATACCTTGTTGTGTCAGTTCTTGGGCAATTTTGGCCAAACCTTGCTGCCCGGCTTTACGATGTACAAACCCCTGCACGAAGCGTTGGTCTGACTGCCAGCCCTCTTTGGCCAACGAATCTAACAGAGCGCTGAGCTCTTCGGGGCTTTGAGCATGCGCGGAAAGCTTACGACTCAGTTCGACGCGACTATGCTCACGCCGCGACAACAAACCAACGGCCCGCGCCCTGAGGGACAGGCCGGACCGCGGTTTGACTCGATCAGGTGCCGTTGGCACCGACTCAAATTCGTCACTCATCTAGTGAACAAGCCCAAGAATCAGAGAATCAGAGAATCACTGCATCAATGAATTAAAGATCATCTTCAGAGTCAGGCTCTGCGGCGACCGCTTTTGACGCTTTGTTCGTAGCTGCTTTGGGTGCGGCGGCAGCGCTAGCTGCGGCATCTGCTACCGAGGGTGTACGCGCAACGACGCCGAGCTTTTCACGGACTCGATTTTCAATTTCAACAGCCATGGCTGGGTGCTCGCGCAGATACTCACGCACATTATCTTTGCCCTGACCGATGCGATCGCCGTTATAGCTGAACCAAGCACCTGCTTTGTCGACAATACCTGCAACCACACCCAAATCAATGATTTCGCCTTCGCGCGAAATTCCTGCCCCGTACATGATGTCGAACTCAGCCTGTTTGAACGGTGGCGCGATTTTATTTTTTACCACCTTCACGCGGGTTTCGTTACCGACAACCTCGTCACCTTTTTTGATACCGCCAATACGGCGAATATCTAGACGCACCGAGGCATAAAACTTAAGCGCGTTGCCACCCGTGGTGGTTTCGGGGTTGCCGAACATCACGCCGATTTTCATACGAATCTGGTTAATAAAGATCACCATGCAATTGGTGCGCTTAATGCTGGCGGTGAGTTTACGCAAGGCTTGACTCATTAAACGAGCCTGAAGCCCTGGCAGTGAATCACCCATTTCGCCTTCGATTTCGGCTTTTGGGGTCAGTGCCGCGACTGAGTCGATCACAATTAAATCAACTGAACCCGAACGCACCAGGGCGTCAGTAATTTCGAGAGCCTGCTCACCCGTATCAGGCTGTGAAATCAGCAGATCGGTGAGATTAACGCCTAATTTTGACGCATATTGCACGTCAAGAGCATGCTCAGCATCAATAAAAGCGCAAGTACCACCCACCTTTTGCATTTCCGCGATCACTTGCAAGGTCAGTGTCGTTTTGCCTGAAGATTCAGGACCGTAGATTTCGATCACGCGGCCGCGAGGTAAGCCACCGACCCCTAGGGCGATATCTAAACCTAGCGAGCCTGTAGAAACGACTTGGATATCATGTTCGACCTCGTTATCACCGTAACGCATCACGGATCCTTTACCGAACTGCTTTTCGATTTGCGCGAGCGCTGCAACCAGTGCTTTTGCTTTTTCGGGGGAGCCGGCTTTGAGGGCTTTTTCGTCCATGACTATCCTTTAAGTAGAAACCAATAAATCAATTATACTGTACATATAAACAGTATCGCAAGGTTTTTTTACAACGGTGTGCAAAACTAGGGTTTACCCGAAATTAGAACTAACTTCGTAGGCAGATCCTAGATGCTATGACAGAATAGGTTCTCGTTGTTGTCACTCGGCTCTTTTCAACCATGCGTATTCTCATCGCAGAAGACGATAGTATTTTGACTGATGGCCTGACGCGGTCGTTGCGTCAGCATGGCTACGCGGTCGATACAGTCACTGATGGTATTGCAGCAGACGCCGCACTGATGGCACAAGAGTTCGATCTTCTCATTCTTGATTTAGGCCTACCGCGGCTATCAGGTCTCGATGTGCTTAGCCGGTTGCGGGCGCGCCAATCGCGCCTACCTGTATTGATACTGACGGCAGCGGACAGTATCGAGCAACGGGTCAATGGCTTAGATCACGGCGCCGATGACTACATGGCGAAACCTTTTTCCCTGTCAGAGCTTGAGGCGCGCGTGCGGGCACTTGCCCGGCGTGGTGCTGGCGGCGGCGGCACGCTTTTGCGTCATGGCAAACTTGAGTTCGATCAAACCGGCCGAGTCGCCTCGGTCAATGATCAACCGCTTGAGTTGTCGGCTCGTGAAGTCAGTTTGCTCGAAATCTTGTTGACACGCAGTGGTCGGATGGTCAGCAAAACCCAAATTGTTGATCATCTTTGCGAATGGGGCGAAGAGGTCAGTTCAAACGCGATCGAAGTGTATGTACATCGCCTCCGTAAGAAGCTAGAGGACAGCGGCGTCAAGATTGCTACCGTTCGCGGGCTTGGTTATTGCCTTGAGCGTGAGCCTTCGGCATCAGTCACTCAACGCTGAAGGATCAACGCCTTCAGACATCGGCGGCCGTTATGCAAAGCTCAAGCGTCATCCCTACGCACATGCTGCCAATCAGCGAAGCCGACACCGGTCAACCTGCGGAGGGCCCAGAGGGGCTTGATGCTCCCATTCGCCGCTCACTGCTAGGTGAAATTCTCGATTGGCTCCTTGCGCCACTTTTTTTGTTATGGCCAATGAGCATTGCCATCACCTACGTGGTCGCTCAAAACCTAGCGAATGGTCCTTTCGACAAAAATTTAGCCAACGCCCTATTGATTTTGGGACAGCAGGTAGAAATTGAAGATAACAATGCTGTGTTAAAGATTTCAGCGCCCGCGCGTCTGGCCTTACGCACACGAGAAAACGATGGTGTTTTTTGGAAGGTCACAACGAGCAGCGGAGAACTTCTCGGGGGGGATGCCGAACTGCCCTCTCCTCAACTCGCTGCGCACGAGAAAAAAAATCACGTCTACTACCAAAATTACAATCTGCGAGATTTTGAGATTCGTGTGGCCTACTTATGGAACGATTTTGGTCAACGCAATAGCGCTCCTGTACTTTTACTCGCGGCTGAGTCAGTCGATCAACGTACCCAATTCGCCAACGACATCATTAAAGGCGTGATTTTTCCGCAGTTTTTTGTACTTCCTATTGCAGCGTTCTTGATTTGGTTTGGACTATCAAGCGGCATCGCGCCCATCAACGCCCTACAAAAACGCTTACGTGCTCGGCGACCAGACGATTTATCGCCAATCGACCGCCATGCTGCCCCATCAGAAATTGAACCCTTGATCACAGCCATGAATCATCTCTTGGTCAGGCTCGAGGCCAACGTTCTGACTCAACGGCGCTTTGTTGCCGACGCGGCACACCAACTCAAGACGCCGCTGGCTGGTTTACGCACACAGGCGGAGCTCGCGCTGCGCAGTGACGCTCAGACGCAAACGCATGCGAGTCTGCTGCAAATTGTTCAAGGTACGCAACGTGCCACTCGCTTAGTGAATCAATTGTTGTTGATGGCCTCGGCAGAGAATCCCAACGAACTCAAGCTCAGCCCAACTGACCTCGTAGCGCTCGCGCGCGAACAGACGTTGTTATGGGTAGATCAAGCACTCAGGCAAGGCCTGGATATTGGCTTTGAAGGCCCTGATCACCCCCTCATGATTAACGCGGAGCCAATTCTTTTAGCCGAGGCGATCAATAACCTGATTGATAACGCCTTGCGCTACACCCCGGCGCCTGGGCACATCACCGTGGCGGTGACTGAACGCTTGGACACCATTGTGCTCTCTGTGCAAGACTCTGGCCCGGGCATTTTGCCCGAAGAGCGCTCTCGAGTGTTTGATCGTTTCTATCGGGTTCTTGGCGCAAAGGCGGAGGGTAGCGGTTTAGGACTAGCCATCGTCAAAGAGATCGCGCAACGTCATCGAGCCGACATCTGTATCAGTGATGTTTCTGAAACCGACAGTGGTGCAATAGGTGCCCGTTTTGAATTGAGCTTCGTTGCAAACTCTAGCCTCAACGACTGAGTGACTGGGCACCTTCACCACCCTAAGTGAGACAACTTTTCTGCTGTGCACCTTCACCCAAAGCACGACGACTATTCCGCCGCGCACCTTCATCTAGATCGCGAGGACGGACCCTGTGTAAATCTTCATCCAAATGGCTGCTGACACGTACAAAATAGGGTTAACACCTAGGGGAAAATACTAGGTGTTTAAAGCAAATTGGGTTCGCAGACAGATTGGTGTTTAATTGCCACACGCGTGTCAGTCACGCGTCAGATAAAGGCCTTACATTACAGTAAGTTAATGGCGATAACAGACGCAGTTCAGCGCGCAAAAGCTTTTGACGGAGACATCAGTTGTTATTTATTTTGAACCTTCTGCAACTCATCTTATACATTGGCCTTTGGGCACTTGCCGGCCAGGGTCTATTGTTTATTCTTGCAGGCGCTAAGCGAGACACCAACTTGTTTTATCAACTTTTTGAAGTGATCAACAAGCCTTGGACTTTCTTGGCAGCATTGATTTCTCCTAAACAAATCGCCCCGCGCCATCATCCCTTTGTCGCGTTTTGTGTTGTGGCAGCCCTTTACCTCACTGTGACAGTCGTCAAAATTGAACACTGTGTGTCAGTTGGGGTGCAGACATGCAAATGAACGTTGATTTCACTTGGCATTGGCATAAGTGGGCGGCCATTACCTGCATTGTTTTCGGCGCCAAAAAGAAAGCGACTGATATCTTTACAGACATGCTGGCGCGCGACCCCAAAGACGTGTACGCACTTTCAAGTCTCGCTCATTTAAAAGCTGAGAGTGGTGATCAGGCTGGCGCAGTCAGCGTCTATCAGCGCTTGGTGAGCGATGAGCGCGCTCCGGTTTCGGCCTGGTTCAACCTTGGGTATCTTCAGCAAGAGCTGGGGCACCTCAGTGATGCAGAGTCTTCGTTTCGTCGCGCCTTAGCGCTTAATCCCAAGCTAGATCAGGCATGGTATGGCTTGGGCTTGGTCCTAATCGAGCAAGGTCGCTTGGTCGAGGCCACTGAGGCACTCGAGCAAAATACCAAACTGCAGCCGATGAGCCCTTATGCCTGGTATCAACTGGCTCGCGTCCATCTCGACCGCGGTGCGCCCGATGCCGCGAAAAAAATCATCAAACATCTGAAGGGCTTTGAACCAAAATTTGCCGCACAACTTGAGCGCGAAACTGGGTTGTCTGTCTGAAGCCTGATTTGAGATTTGAGATTTGAGATTTGAGATTTGAGATTTGAGATTTGAGATTTGAGATTTGAGATTTGAGATTTGAGATTTGAGATTTGAAATACCTAGTTCTTTTTTGTCATTTGTAATTTGTATTGCAACAACGCTCTTTATTTAAGCTTTAATTTTTTATGATCCGACGAGGCCTAGGCCGAGTCAAGACTGAAATAACCCAGAGCAATCTGGCCTGTCAAAATGTCGAGGAGGCATCACCGTGCAATTAACCGAAAAACATCGGACCTACTGGCAAGCAAACTTGAGGATCACATCGATCTTGTTGTTTATATGGTTTGTGGTCACCTTTGTCGTGAGCTATTTTGCGCGCGATCTGAACTTCACTTTTTTTGGCTGGCCTTTTAGCTTCTGGATGGGCGCACAAGGCTCGTTGGTGGTTTATTGCCTAATTATTTGGTTTTATGCCAATTACATGAACAAGCTCGACGTGCAGCACGGCGTGAGCGAAGACGAGGACGAATAACATGGCCGGAATGACACCTAACGAAGGTGGTATGTTTTCATCAAACACCACCAACTCAGCGTTTAAAAAACAACTCAATAAAGTCTACACTTGGTACACCGGTGGCTTTATTGCTTTCGTGTGTGTGCTGGCTGTTGCTGAACAGATGGGTCTGACCCGCGCCTGGATCGGTTACATCTTTTTAGCAGCCACAGTCTTGCTGTATGCGGGCATTGGCGTCATGAGTCGCACCAATGACGCCGCTGAATACTACGTTGCAGGTCGCCGAGTACCAGCCTTGTATAACGGCATGGCAACTGGGGCCGACTGGATGTCGGCAGCATCATTCATTGGTATGGCCGGTACGTTGTACCTAACCGGCTACAGCGGTCTTGCCTTCATTATGGGCTGGACCGGTGGCTATTGTTTGGTCGCTCTGTTTTTGGCACCCTACCTGCGTAAGTTTGGGCAATTCACCATCCCCGACTTCTTGGGCGAGCGCTACGACGGCAACCTGCCAAGGTTACTAGGTATTATTGCCGCGATCTTGTGTTCATTTACCTATGTTGTCGCCCAGATTTATGGCGTGGGTCTGATTACCACCCGTCTGTCTGGCGTGCCTTTTGAGATTGGTATCTTCTTGGGCTTGGGCGGCATTCTGGTTTGCTCGTTCTTGGGCGGCATGCGTGCTGTGACCTGGACGCAAGTTGCCCAGTACATCATCCTGATCATCGCCTACATGATTCCTGTGATTTGGCTCTCAGTCAAACAAACCGGCAATCCAATCCCACAGGCAATCTACGGCTACCAGCTTGAGAAGGTCACAGCAAAAGAAGCACAACTGCTGAAAGATCCTAAAGAGCTTGAAGTGATCGCTGCGTTTAAAAAACGCGCTGATGATGCCGACGCCAAACTTAAAAATGTGCCCGCCGCAATGGCGGCCGACAAGGCTGCAGCAGAAAAAGCTGTTGCTGATTTAAAGTCGGCCAACGCGCCTAAAGCACAGCAAGACGCCGCGGCAAAAGCCTTGGCAGCACTTCCAGCCAACGAGGCCGCCGCGAAAGCCCAGTACACCAGAGATAAAGCGGCAAACGCAGCTCGTACAGCGCCTCTAGGTGGTATGCCGCGGCATGCCAATCAATTCGCAGGCGACCCGAACGGCGATGAAAAAGCCAAAACAGCGTTCGATACTTCACGTCGAAACTTCTTGGCTTTGATCTTTTGCTTGATGGTTGGTACGGCGGCTTTACCGCACATTCTGATGCGTTATTACACAACGCCTTCAGTCAAACAAGCGCGCGAGTCAGTGACCTGGTCGTTGTTCTTCATTTTCTTGCTGTACTTCACCGCACCGGCGCTCGCCGTATTGGTGAAGTATGAAATGTTTCATGTTTTAGTGGGCACGCCGTTTGATAAGCTGCCGGCGTGGATCGCGCAATGGAGTACTGTCGACCCTAGCCTGTTGTCGATCATTGATATTAATAAAGACGGTATTCTTCAATTAGGTGAAATTCGTATCGGTGGTGACATCGTGGTATTGGCCACGCCAGAGATTGGTGGCTTGCCCTATGTAGTCTCAGGTATGGTTGCTGCTGGCGGTTTAGCTGCTGCGCTCTCAACGGCAGACGGCTTGCTGCTGACGATTGCAAACGCTTTGTCGCACGACCTCTACTACAAGATGATCAATCCCAATGCGCCCACCGCGCGTCGGGTCTTGATTTCTAAAATCTTGTTGCTAGTCGTCGCGTTAGCTGCGGCCTATGTGGCAGCACAAAAACCGGCGGATATTTTGTTCTTGGTGTCTGCGGCGTTCTCGTTTGCTGCTGCCGCGTTTTTCCCTGCACTCACTCTGGGTATTTTCTGGAAGCGTGCAAACAAATGGGGAGCAATCGTTGGTATGACTGGTGGTTTGGGTGTCACGTTCTACTACATGGTCACCACACAGCCTTGGCTGCGTGGCGTCTTTGGCGTAACCTCGCCAATCGAGTTGTGGTACGGCATTCTGCCAATTTCTGCCGGTGTCTTTGGTGTACCGCTAGGTTTCGCGCTGATTATCATCGTCAGCTTGCTTACCCCAGCGCCACGTAAAGACATTCAAGAGTTGGTTGACCATGTGCGTTACCCAACGCTGCGCGGTGACTCTGCCAGATAGCATGTAAGCGTTTAATTGCAACCGACCACCCAAGCATTTTTTGCAAGGGTGTCGTAAAAAAAGCCCCTGAGGGGCTTTTTTTACGACTGCTCAGCGCTGCGCTAGGCGTTAGCAATCGATAATTTTCGCCTTAAGCCTCGCAGTACCGCACCTAACACGGGGATTTTTTCGTAGAGTTCTTGCGCGGCATCCCAGTAATCACGATGCATCGCAATCAACCCCTGTTCGTCGAGAACGAAATGTGTGCCCCCCTCGATCACATAGGCCTTGCCGCGCAGCGTAAACAGAAAACGCCAGGTCATGAAGGCACTGGCAGACTCGATCAGCTTGCTTGTGATCACAAAGCGTGGTTCAACAAGTGTCTCGAACATGTGCTGGTACACCTGACGCACGCTTGTCACTCCGCGCAAGTCGTTAAACGGATCACGAAATGTCGCGTTCGGGGCATACACCGAGGCAATGCCTTGTAACGACGCAGGGGTCAGGGTTTCAAACCACTCAGCCAACTCGTCAAAGCGCGCATGAAAAGACTGCATCACATTCCTGTTGTCTTATGTAAAAGAGCAAAGCGCAAGCGATCGGGCAACATGCTAATGACTCGAAGTACAAGTGAAAACGCCTTCGGAAATCGAATCTCAAAGTGGCCGCGCTCAAAACCAAGCATGATTGCGCGGGCGGCCGCCTCAGGCGTCATTAAACCAGGCATTTCAAAATCATTGGCTGAAGTCATCGGGGTTTGCACAAAACCAGGGTTGATTAAGTACACCGCAAGTCCTTTTGGCGCCAATTCAAAATAAAGCGTCTCGCACAAGTTTTGCAAAGCGGCTTTACTCGCCCCGTAAATCAGCGCGCGCGGCAAACCGGTGTAGCCAGAGATACTGGCGATCAGAGACACCCCGCCATGACCTTGCGCCAACAGCTGAGGCACGATCACTGACAAGCCGCGATAGACACTGACCACGTTCAGATCAAAGCTTTTCTCGGCCTGCTCGATGTCAATTTGCCAACTATGTGTGGGGTCATAGCGTGCAGCACCCAGTATGACCAAATCAATCTGACCTAAACGTTCTAAAACATTCGTCAGCGCCACTGGCCAAGCCTCAGTCTCTGTCACATCAAAAGGCACAACGCTCACATTTGAATAAGGCGCAGCAACAAGGGCGAGTTGGTCGGCGCGTCGCGCCGACAACACCACGATTGCGCCGGCCTGCAACAGCGCTTGCGCTAGAGCCGCGCCAATGCCACTCGAAGCCCCAACGAGCCAGACCCGCTTGCCCACCCATGTGGTGATCGGTGTATTGAGTGGTTTCAGCATATATGCAGTCGAGGAGCGTGATGGATGACTAGTTATTTTCATTTTGCAGGTGTAGGGGCGTTGCGCTTACGGAAAAATAAAGTGACTTCACCCAGATCAATCCCAAACTTTGACATCGTTGAACGATTCATCATCGAGGACTCATCCATCTGCCACATCCAGTCATCAAAGTTCACCAAGTACTCTTTACCGTCAACTGGCAAACGTAACACGTAGGTCCAACGTAAGGCATTACCCGATACATGTCCGGTTGCCACACCGACGACATCATCGGCAGTCCCTTGCCAGCTACCGTCGGCCTGACGTTTGAGTGTCCAAACACGTCGTTGCTTTTCGCCATCAGAATACGTAAAGCGCTCGTCTAACGTCCCCTCGTTGGGGCTTACCCAGCTTGCTTGAATTTCGACATTGAAGCGGCGTGCCACTTCACCGCTACGCTTTTGAAAGATGCCCCAGGCATCAATCGTGCCATTAAAAAAAGTTGGCAGTTCGAGTGTTGGCTTTTCTGCCGCGTAGTGTGCAACATCAACACTTCCGCAGGCGGTCAATAACGCGGCAGTCGCTGAAGCGACCCAAGTTTTCAATTTCATTACGACTCCTGACGAGCGTGGGCTCGCGTAAAAAAATATTTGAAAGTGCTAAAGAACAACACACCCATGGCCATCAGCTTAAAAAACAAGGGCAACAACGTATACAACAGGCTCAGGGATAACACCGAGTCGGTACGCCCGGGTTGATAATCAAACCATTGCAACGCAGGCAACGCCAGCCCTGCAGCCAACGCCAGCGCTAACTTACCGAGCAACACCCAAATCCCAAAGTACAGCCCCGTGCTTTGACGATGGGTAGGCGGTATCGCATCGGCCAGCATGGCGGGCGGCAACGCGACATCAGCGCCGAGCCCAGCACCTGCTATCACGCAGACCAAGCCATAAAAAAAGATATCGCCAGCACCCACCCAATAGGCGCACAACAATGACACCGCAGCGAGGCCACTGCCGATCAGCCAAGCGGGCGCTTTACCGATACGATCTGCAAGCATCACCCAAAGAGGTAAGGCCAACATACCCGCTAAGAAGTAGAGCCCTAGAAAGAGCCCAGTCTGTTCGGGCGACTGCACAACGTCAGCAATAAAGAACAACACCAAGGTTGCTGGCACCGCAACCGAGATGGCGTTGAACAAATAAAACCACAGCACCCGACGCACGGCGGGTGGTGCCAAGGCCTCGCGCCAATGCTGCAGCGACTGTTTAGGTGCCACTTGCGGTGCGGGCGACCAACGCAGCGTACATCCAAGAAAAAGTAACAACAGCGCGGCAAACAACCAGGCAAACCACTGATACCCCACTCGTGCGCCATACTGCGCCACCCAGATCGCGGGTAAGACTGATGCCGTGATGACCCCGACTAGACCAAAGGCTTCGCGCCATGCTGTGACACGGGCTCTGCCGTCCAGATCATCGGTCAGTCGCGCGCCCCAAGTCAGGTAACAAACGCTTAACAAACTATGCGCGCCGTAGACCAACACCAGAGAACCTGCCAGCCAAGCCAACAAACCGGTATGCGACCACGCAGGCGGCGTAAACAGCAGAACAAAACCAATTCCCAACACTAAAGCCGCAACAAACATCAGCCAAGCCCAGGCGCGCTTTCTACCCTGTAAACCATCGACCAACCGTCCAAGCCAAGGGTCTTGCACAGCGTCAAGCAGGCGCGTGGCAAACAACACCGCACCTAAAGCTGCTAACTCAAGCCCGAGTACATCGCCGTAAAACTTAGGCGAAATCATGTACACGGGCATCATCGACATGGCAAGCGGCAGACTTAGCGCCGCATAGCCAAGAAGGCCTGACTTGTTCACCGTTTAGTGCCTAGTAAGGCTTGACGCAAACTTGGCTCGCTTGTACGAGGGTCAAGCCAGATCGCAAAAAAATGCCTCGCTAAATCGTCACTAATTTGCCCGGTTTGCCGTTCACGATGAAAAAATGTTGCCCCTTGCCCTGGTTGATACACGCCAGTAATTGTGTCGCCTGGGACCACGTTGGGTAAGACGCGTTCAAGAGCCTCGCGCCATTGCGTATTTTGGGTGATCGGCGCCTGAAGCTTTTGCATCTCATCAAACGAGGCCTGCACCAAACGCTCACCCGCGATTTCACGTGAGTAAGTCAAGGAGAGTGCAAAGGGCTCGCTTAGGCTGTAACGCCCTAGAGGTGCCCATAAACGAGCCTCGTAAACTGAAAAGCCAAACCGAGTGAACTGCCCCTGCCCCACTAATTGGGCGCTGGGTAAAAACGGCGACGAACCACTCGCCACCGCTTGCGCGCAAAGGGCAGCAAGCGTGAACAAACTACAGATTATTTTGCGCATAGTGTCCATTGTTTAACATCCGTTCGTTGTTCTCTAAATCCTGCTTCGCAATAAGCTAGGTACATACGCCAGATCCGAATAAACGCATCGTCATAGCCCTGCTCGCGAATGCTAGACAGTGACGCTTCAAATTGCTGCGTCCAACGCTTGAGAGTCTCTGCGTAGTCAAGGCCGAAGGATAAGGTCTCGTGCACACGCAAGCCCGCAGCTTCACACTCTTTTTCAAAACGTGACGGGCTGGGCAACATGCCACCCGGAAAAATAAACTGCTGAATAAAATCGGTACCGCGTCGGTACGTATCGAAACGTTGATCTTGAATATCGATGGTCTGCACCACGGCCCGCCCACCGGGCTTGAGGCAGCGCGCCAGCATTTGAAAGTAGCTTGGCCAGTGCAGTAAACCCACGGCTTCGAACATCTCGATTGAAACGATATGATCGTATTGCTCAGGTACGTCGCGGTAGTCTTGTAGGCGTAACGACACCTGCTGACTCAGCCCTGCCTCGTGCAGGCGTTGCGTAGCCCACTCAAGCTGTGCATCGGACAAGGTGATGCCAACCACGTTTAAACCACGCTGAGCCGCGCGCTCTGCAAACCCACCCCAACCACAACCCACTTCAAGCACAGTCTGCCCTGGTGTAGCCTGCAATTGGTTCAGGATTCGATCGTACTTTGCGTCTTGTGCCACTTGCAAAGACCGCGTCAAATCGCCCTCGAACCAACCTGCCGAATACGTCATTGAAGGGTCTAACCAAAGTCGATAAAAAGCATTGCCCACATCGTAATGGCTCACGATATTGCGGCGGCTGCCCTTGCGACTATTATCTTTGAGTACCCAGTGCGATAGCTTTTTGAGCAGCAAGGCCCACCAATGTCCATCAACCGCCTCAGAGACTTGCTCGTTACGCAACGCCAACGTAAACAAGGCCAATAAATTGGGCGAATCAACCCACCCACGGCGCAAACTTTCGGCAAAGCCAACATCACCTTGACGAAGAATCAAACCGGCGGCCCGCCAGTCGTAAATATGCAATGAAGCGTGCGGCGAGGCGCCCGGCTGACCAAGTTCAATACTCGAACCTTGCGGATCGGTCAACACAAGTGAACCTTGCGTAATTTTTTTCAAAAGTTTAAGCAACAAGCGACCCGACCAACGCAAACGCGTTGAAGCAAGCGAGAGTTGTTGTTCTTGCAGACTCATTTGTCAACCTTAAAAAACTGTTGTTCTTTTGTACTCATTTGCGAAACCTAGACACGTCTGTTGCTCTTGCTCATTCACGTTTACACCTTGAAATTGTGCGTCACTTCGTCTGCGGGCAATGGTGGTTTTGTACGGTACTTTGCACCCCGACGCCACAGTTTGAATGCCTGAATGTGTATACGCAACATCACCCCGAACGTCATCATCGGCATGCCGAGTAAGGCGAGCAGCAGTGCACGGGTACGCAAGGGCTGGGGCTGCACAACAATCGCGGTGCGTAACAAGGGCGCCTGCTCTTGCTCTGAATCAAAATAATCAATTGCTAGCCGTGGTTGCCCCGCACGCTCGTCAAGTTCAAACTGATAACGCCCTTGCACAGCGCAAAACGGGGACACATGAAATACCTTTTTACAACTCAGTTTGGTGCTAGCCTGAATCGGTTCTAGGTTTGGCGCGGTCAAAAGATATTGATGGCGCTGCCCGAAGGTGTTGTTCACTTCGGCAAGCATCGCCCTGAGCGTCCCCTCTTTGTCATGAATGAGCCAAAAACTCACTGGGTTAAATACATAGCCAAAGACCCGAGGAAAACACTGCAACCACACGGCACCCCGTTCAAAATGCACCTCACTCGCATCTAGCACACCCGTGAGCCATTGCAACAAATCTGTACCGTCGCGTGCACCGTGATCACGCGCCCAAAAACTGACAGGTCGTGCATGCTCAATCCCAAATAACCAACTGTTACTGCGCGCTAACTCAGCAGGTTGATCCAACCGCAGACGCAAACAAAATACTCGGTAAACAAACCGGTGCACAAACGGACGCAGGCGCGCGTGCATGACACGCCCACGACACAACAAAAGTGACTCAGGCTTGGCGGAGGTGTTATTCATACGTCGCCTGCCAAGGAGGTGTCACACCAAACGCACGCGCCACGCGCAATGCAGATTTCAAACCATCCTCATGAAAACCAAAACCGGTCCACGCACCGCAAAACCAAGTTCTCTGCTGACCTTGAAGGTCAGGCAGTTCTAACTGAGCCAAACTTGCAGCCTGATCAAGCACCGGATGTTCGTACGAGAATCGAGCCAATACCTTGGCTGGGTCAGGTGGCTGATGTGGATTGAGAGTCACAATGACCGGTGTTTTAAAAGGCAAGGGCTGCAGTTGATTAATCAAATAGCTCACTGCAACGGGGCGCTCTGCCCCCTGCCCACCCGCGGCCATGTAGTTCCAGGCAGACCACACCTTTTGGCGTTTGGGTAGCAATGCCACATCGGTGTGTAAGATGGCTTCGTTGGCCTGATAGCGAATCGCTGAGAGCACTCGGTGCTCGTTGGGCGCTGGATCAAGCAACGCCAGCGTGGTCGGTGCATGACAAGCCATCACGACGGCATCAAAGTTCTCGTCGCCTCTGGGCGAGCTGATCACCACACACTCTGCTGTGCGTTGTACGCGAGTCACCGGACAGGCCAAGCGCGCATCAGTGAGTCGTTTGAGCATCGCCTGCACATACAACCTCGAGCCCCCGAGAATGGTCTTCCATTGCGGACGTTGGTCGATTTGCAACAACCGGTGATTTAGACAAAAGGACAAAAACGTTGCAGCCGAAAAATCAAGCACCGCGCTGACAGGGGCCGACCAAATCGCAGCAGCCATCGGCAATAGATACCACTCTTGCATCGCTTGACCGAACTTCTCACGCGCCAGCAACTCACCCAGCGTCATGGGGGTGCGGCGAACCTCAAGCAAATAGCGTTCAGCCTCGCGGTTAAAGCGCAAAATATCGCGCAACATTCCGATAAACTTTGGACGAAAAAGATTACTCGGTTGCGCAAACACAGAAGCAAGGTTTGTACCTGCCCATTCGATATCTGGCTCATGAATCGACACACCAAACGACATATCGCTGGCGTGCACAGGGATACCCAGATGCGCCAAGAGCGGCACGAGATTAGGGTAAGTCAGATCGTTATGCACCAAAAATCCGGTATCCACCGGATGCGTCGCGCCCTCAAGCGTCACGTCAACGGTATTAGAATGCCCGCCAAAATAGTCGCCCGCTTCAAAGAGTGTGACTTGATGTTGCTCTGCCAACAGCCACGCAGTAGACAGCCCGGCGATACCCGACCCAACGACAGCAATACGACGACTAGGGTTGGTCATGCCGTTTCGCCCTGCAAACCGAGAAGCTCCAGACGCAGTGCCGGCCGTTGCGTCTTGGGATCAAGCCAAATTGCACCAAACGCGCTCGCAAAAGCTGTTTCAAGGATTGCGCCTAATTCAGCGTCCGCCGAAAAAAAATGTACCCCTTCACCCGGAACAAACCAGCCCAACAAACGATCACCGAGCCCGACATCAGGCACGATTGCCTCGAGTGCGCTGCGCCAACTTGCCAACTGTTCTGGTGTCGGTGCCGCCAGTCGCTGAATTTCTTGCAAGGAAATCGTAATAATTTGTTGCGCGGATAACTTACGTAAATACGATAAGTCTAAGAGGTGGGGTTGCGTGACTTCAAAGTGACCCGTACGGCTGAACAACCGGATGCGATAGAACTTGAAGACGCTCCAGCTAAACACACCCTGACCACACAGTTTCCAGTCGCCGCCAGTTTGCGCCAGTACCTGCGGCGGCAGGTCTTGTGACTGAAACAGTGAAGAAACATCGTCAAAGGTCGCGCTAGCAGGCATAATCAAACTTTAGCTATAAAAAAGAATTAGTCTTCTTAATTTACACCATAAAGTACATAAAAATACTATTCGGTAATAAAATATACTGCATAGAAATAATTCAACCCGTACTGACCTTCTCCCTTGGCGAATCCGAATGATTGAAACTGCTCCGGTCAAACTGTCGTTCAAGCAGCAGCAACTGCAATTTCGTGAAAACGCGATTCTTGATGCGGTCAATCGCTTATTGGCGCAAAAAGGGTTTGACCTCATGACCATGGATGAGGTTGCGGCTGATGTCGGGATTGCCAAAGCAAGCCTGTACAAACATTTTCAATCGAAAGAGCAGTTAGCGGCTGCCTCGATGACTCGCCTGCTCGAGAGCGCACTGACGCTTGCACATAGCTTGCCCGCGCATCACACGCCGCTCGACAAACTCAAGGCGGTGGTGCGCTGGGCCGTTACCGAGCACTTGGGCGGCACCATGCCCTTGCTACCCTCAACGCGCTCAAGCATTCAACAAGCGCTCTTGGCGTATCCGCCTTACATTGATCGTTTAAGCTCTCTGACCGAACAACTTGGCGAATGGATCGAACAGGCTCAAGCTGACCGCAGCTTGTCTGCCTCGCTGCCTGGCGAAGTGATCTTGTACACAATTTATGCTCGCTCCTGCGACCCGGTCGCAGATTTCTTGCAAATGGGGGGAGCCTTCTCAAACCAGGATATCGTCGACCTGGTGATTCACACGACCTTCGAGGGCATGACTGGACAAACTTGACCAGTCACCCAGACAGCTTCGCTCAACGCATCGGCTAGAATCGATTTCTTTTTGCGAGCGCGTCATGTGGTTTAAAAATCTTAAGTTATTTCGTCTGTCACCCTCTTTTACCTTGACGGCGCCTCAACTCGACGCACTTTTAGCCAAAGAACAGTTTGTATCAGCAGGTGCTGCAGCCCCTCTTTCAATTGGTTGGGTACCACCGCGTGAAGAAGACGTGCGCTTTGCCTATGGCGTTGGTCGTCAAGTGCTGTGCGCTTATCGCACCGAAAAAAAGTTACTTCCCAGCTCAGTGATTAATCAGTTTGCCAAAGTGCGCGCCCAAGAACTCGAAGATCAACAGGGCTTCAAGCCAGGTCGCAAACAGCTGCGCGATCTCAAAGAAGAAGTCACGCAAACCCTATTGCCGCGTGCCTTTAGTCTTGCGCGTGATACTCGGGTCTGGATCGATCCAGTCAATCACTGGCTTGTGATTGATACGGCTTCAGCCTCAAAATCCGAAGAAATCCTGACCGCACTGGGTAAAGCGATCTACCCCTTCCCAGTTGAACCCGTGCAAGTCACCATTAGCCCAGCCGCAGCCATGACAGACTGGGTACTGAGCGGGCACGGTCCAGCCAATTTTTCGGTTGATCAAGATGCCGAATTGCGCGCCGGAGGCGAC
>JAURJT010000080.1 GCA_030832095.1 Gammaproteobacteria bacterium
AACTTTTTGTTTGAGCATCAGTTGCAACCGCAGTTTCGCTATCGCCACCTCTGGACAGTCGGCGATGTGTTGATGTGGGACAACATGGGCACGATTCACAACGCGGTGGCCGATTACACCCCCGATGAGCATCGCTTTATTAAGCGTTGTCAGGTGATGGCAGATCGGTATTTTCCGATGGCGGCTTAAAGATTTAAAGCACGAACTTGGCGCACGCTTGTGTGAGATGTTGTGCGGCCATTCTGCAGGGATTAGGTTGACGTCCTCTCTTTCTTAAACAACTGAGTTTGGTAAACAAATGATGAAAAAAAAGATCTCTGCCCTGTTGCTAAGCTCAGTTTGCGTATTCGGCTCAGCCGCCCTCGCGCAAACCACCGCGTATCCCACTCAAACAATCAAGGTTTTGGTTGGCTTTGCGGCCGGTGGACCCGCTGATGTCATTGGTCGAATTGTGACGCAACACATGTCGGGTACGCTTGGGCAATCAATGGTGGTAGAAAACCGCACCGGCGCCAACTCGCTGATCGCCACAAAAGAAGTCGCCAAGGCCAACCCCGATGGCTACACACTGTTGTTTGCGTCACTCTCGCATAACGTCAATCGCGTGCTGCTCAAAGAGAGGGCTGAATACGATCCACTCGAAAACTTTGCGCCAATTTCTTTAGGTGCGGTGTTGCCGCTAGTGGTGGTGACCGCACCCGATACGCCTTACAAAACCGTTGCTGATTTAGTTGCGGCGGCCAAAAAAAACCCCGATAGCATTAGCTACGGCTCGGCTGGCAATGGTGGTTCAGCACACTTAGCCGGTGCTTTAATGGCCACGATTGCTGGGGTCAAGATGCTGCACGTGCCGTTTCGTGGCAATGCCCCGGCGCTCACTGAAGTGATGGCGGGGCGCGTGTCGTTTATGTTTTATCCAATGATTGGTATTGCCAATATGGTCGCCGACAAGCGTTTAAAAGTCTTAGCCGTTGGCACGAGTCAACCGATGGCCGAGTTTGCAGGCGTACCCACCATGGATGAGTCGGGCTACAAAGACTTTGAGCAAACCGCACCATGGGTGGGTCTATTAGCGCCGGCCGGTACGCCCGAGGCGATTGTCAATAAACTGAATGCAGCGATGAACGTGGCGCTTAAGCAACCCGAAGTGATTAAGCGGATGAAGGATTTGGGCGCCACGCCGAGTGGCAATTCACCTGCAGAATTCAGGGCGTATTTAACTCAAGATCTTGAGCGTTGGGTCAAGGTTGTTCAGGCTGCGGGGATTCAGGCAGAATAGACCTCTGTTTGTCTTATAGACCAGTGCTAAACAAAGGTACGGCGGTTTGCCTAGCGGTATTGATGAGGCGGTATTTACGAAACGGCGTTGATGAAGCGGTGTTGACGAATTGGTGTCAATGAAGCCTGTCAACGAAGCCGTATCAGTGTTTAACACCAAGGGGCCGCATGCCCCAAGTCACCAACAACCAAAGCGCAGATAACGCGCAAGCAGCCCAAAATACCGCACTGGCACCACCCCAAACAACTAGGATGCCGCCCAAGCTGCCACCCAAAAACAAACCCGCAGCTTGAGCGGTGTTGTAAAATCCGAGCGCTAAGCCCTTGAGTTCAGGAGGCGCCACACGCGACACCAGCGACGGCTGCAACGCTTCGAGCACGTTGAACATCACAAAAAATGCAGTCAGCCCCGCTGCTAACAGATAAAAACCTTGGCTTGCCCAAGGCAGCAACGCAAACACCACGACTAGCCCCGCAACGGCTAAACGAAGCATCGCCCGGTGCGCACGCTTCTTTTCAGCCACAAAAATCATCGGCACCATAAAAATAAACGAGCCAAAAATCACTGGCAGATAGACCTTCCAAAGCTCAGCTGAGCTGAAACCGCCTAGCTTGATAAACAAAGGTGGTATCACCACAAACATCGCCACCTGAATTAAATGCAAACAAAACACACCAAAATTCAAACGCAATAAATCAGTGTGAGTAAACACTTGCATTGCCCGAGCGGGTTGTGCAGGCTTAGCGGCTAAGGGTACAACCGGTACTACAAATCTAGCCACTAGCAGGCATACCACCCCTAACAAAGCAATACTCCAGAACAGCCCCGACAAACCACCGGCGCCCACAATCAGGGGCGCCGCCACCAAGGCCAACGCAAACGACAAGCCAATCGAGCCACCCACCATTGCCATCGCGCGGGTACGCACCTCGGGTCGGGTGGCATCGGCCAACCAGGCGGTGATTGCCGCTGAAATTGCCCCCGAGCCCTGAATCGCACGGCCGATCGTGATCCAGAAAATATCGTTCGAGAGCGCACAGATCACACTGCCTAAGACAAACAACAACAACCCGACGAGCACCACTGGGCGTCGGCCCCAGCGATCAGACGCCAAACCAAAGGGAATTTGCATACAGGCCTGCGTCAGGCCATACATGCCCAACGCCAAGCCAACCCGCGCCGGATCATCACCGCCGGCCACACCCAGTGCCGCCACCGCAAACACGGGCAACAGCAAAAACAACCCCAACATGCGCGCTGCAAACAAGCCTGCAAGCGCAAAACTAGCGCGACGCTCGATAGGGGTCAAAGACAACGACTGGGGGTCAGGCATCAAACTCTTGTTTCAAAGTGGTGGGTAGGTAGGCGACGGTAGCATCAGGGCGTTATAGTACCAAGTTGCCCTGCGCAAACGCAGCGGTTGCTGAAATACACCAAACCACCACAGGCCACATGGAAGAAATCCGTATTCGGGGTGCTCGCACTCATAACCTCAAAAACGTGTCGCTTGACCTGCCTCGCCACAAACTGGTGGTCGTGACGGGTTTGTCGGGGTCGGGTAAATCGTCGCTTGCCTTTGACACGCTGTATGCCGAGGGGCAACGCCGCTACGTCGAAAGTTTGTCTGCCTATGCGCGCCAGTTTTTGCAGTTAATGGATAAACCCGACGTCGATTTAATCGAGGGGTTATCGCCCGCGATTTCAATTGAGCAAAAGGCGGCAGGGCATAACCCGCGCTCAACTGTGGGCACGATTACCGAAATTCACGATTATCTGCGCTTGCTGTTTGCACGCGTGGGTACGCCGTATTGCCCGTCACACGGCTTACCCCTGGCCGCGCAAAACGTCAGTCAAATGGTCGATACCGTACTGGCCTGGCCCGCCGAGCGACGCTTGGCGATTTTGGCGCCCGTGGCGCGTACCCGTAAGGGCAGTTTTGAGGATGAGTGTGCGAGTTTGCAGGCGCAAGGTTTTGTGCGCGTACGGGTCGACGGCGAAATGGTTGACTTAGACAGCATGCCCGAGCTCAACAAAAACGAAAAACACGACATCGACGTGGTGATTGATCGTTTGCGCATCAAGCCAGAAAGCAAACAGCGCTTAGCTGAGAGCTTTGAAACGGCTTTAACGCTAGCGCAAGGGCGCGTCATCGCGCTTGATATGGACACCAACCAAGAGCACTTGTTTTCAAGTCGCTACGCCTGTCCGGTCTGTAGTCACAGCCTGCCCGAGCTTGAGCCACGCCTCTTTAGCTTTAATAACCCGGTGGGGGCTTGTGCCAGCTGTGATGGTCTGGGGCATGTTGGCTTTTTTGATCCCAAACGGGTGGTGGCGTTTCCAGAATTAAGCCTGGGCTCAGGCGCCATTCGTGGCTGGGATAAACGCAACGCCTTTACCTTTTCAATGCTCTCAAGCTTGGCCACGCATTATGAGTTTGATATTGAAACGACTTGGGAATCCCTACCCGAAGAGATCCGCCAAATTGTGTTGCACGGTTCGGGCGAGGTTGAGCTACCGTTTTTTTATCTGAATGAAAAAGGCCGCAGCAGCGTCAAGCGACACGCGTTTGAAGGCGTGATCCCAAACCTTGAGCGCCGCTGGAAGGAAACCGACTCATCCGCTGTGCGCGAAGAACTTGGCAAATACCGTGCGGTACAAACCTGCCCCGCTTGCCAGGGCTCGCGTCTGCGCGCCGAGGCGCGTCACGTGCGCATTGGTTCTGAGCGCATCGCGCCACCCAAAGACCTCGAGGGCACACCCCAGGCGCAACAGTGGCAAGAGCAAGGCCTGGCGATTTATGAAGTTGAAGCGCAGCCCCTTTCGCAATGTCTAAAGTGGTTTCAAGACTTAAGCTTAACGGGCGCGCGTCAAGAGATTGCCCAACGCATCGTGCGCGAGATCGAAGCGCGCTTAAGCTTTTTAAACAATGTCGGCTTAAATTATTTATCGCTCGATCGTAGCGCCGATACGATTTCGGGCGGCGAAGCGCAGCGTATCCGGCTTGCCAGTCAAATCGGCTCGGGGCTAACGGGCGTGATGTATGTGCTGGATGAACCCTCAATCGGCCTACACCAGCGCGATAACGATCGCTTAATCGCCACCCTGCATCACCTGCGTGATTTAGGCAATAGTGTGATCGTGGTTGAGCACGACGAAGATATGATCCGGCAAGCCGACTGGGTCATCGATATGGGCCCAGGCGCTGGCGAGCATGGCGGGCAAATCGTCGCGCAAGGCACGCCCGCACAAATTGAACAAAATCCTGCGTCAGTCACTGGCCAGTACATGAGCGGCGCGCGAGCAATCGCGATCCCAAAGCGTCGTCCATTAAACGAAGAGCAAGCGTGGCTGACGCTGACAGGTTGCCGTGGCAATAACTTGAAATCGGTTGAACTGCGCATCCCCGCGGGCAAGTTCGTCTGTGTCACCGGGGTCTCGGGCTCGGGAAAATCCACACTCGTAAATGACACGCTTGCGGTTGTCATGTCGCGCGCCTTGCACCATGCACAAAGCGAACCAGCGCCTTATTCAGGTCTGACGGGTCTTGAAAATTTCGACAAAATCATCAGTGTCGATCAAAGCCCGATTGGTCGCACCCCGCGCAGCAATCCCGCCACCTACACAGGGTTATTTACACCGATTCGTGAGCTCTTTGCAGGAACACCCGAAGCGCGCACACGCGGCTATGACCCGGGGCGGTTTAGTTTTAATGTCAAAGGGGGTCGGTGCGAGGCCTGTCAGGGCGATGGCGTCGTAAAAGTTGAAATGCACTTTTTGCCTGACATGTATGTGCCGTGTGACGTGTGTGTCGGTAAACGCTATAACCGCGAGACGCTCGAGATTCGCTATCGCGGGCGTAACATTACCGAGGTGCTTGAGTTAACGGTTGAACAAGCACTGGTGTATTTTGAAGCGGTACCCTCGATTGCACGCAAACTACAAACTCTGATGGATGTGGGCCTGTCGTATCTGCGGCTAGGGCAAAGCGCCACGACACTGTCAGGCGGTGAGGCGCAACGGGTCAAGTTGTCGCTTGAGTTGTCAAAGCGCAGTACAGGCCGTACCTTTTATATTTTGGATGAGCCCACGACTGGTCTGCATTTTCAAGATATTGCCTTGCTGCTGACCGTACTCAACCAACTGGTTGAGGCGGGCAACACGGTCGTGGTCATCGAGCACAATCTTGACGTCATCAAAACTGCAGACTGGGTCATTGATATGGGCCCAGAAGGCGGGGACGGTGGTGGCCAGATCGTGGCACAGGGCGCACCCGAACTGATTGCGGCTACCCCCGCCAGTCACACGGGGCATTACTTAGCGCCAGTGTTAAAGCGCCAGCGCATATAACCGCTGAAGTTGCGTTCTTTCAAGCGCGCGAGTTGAAGGGTTGTAGAGTTTTAGCGGTGTAGCGTTTTAGCGGCGCGACTCACATTGAGCCATGCAGCTAAGGCACGCTAAGGCACGTTACGGCAAACCAAAAAATCTTAATTGCGACGCGGCGTTGCTGCCGCAGCGTGCCGACTCAAATAAGGGCAGCCTTGACTCGCACCGCAGCCCACCAGTTAAACCGGAGGCATCAAGTGGTTTGCCTGGCTCGCCAGTGCCAGCGCCCGGTTGGTCGGCTGCCCAACGCCCCCACAGCACAGTCACTTGACTAGATTTTCTGCAACCACCTTGTGTGCGGCCGTCACAAATATTGAACGCTGCCGTCAAGGCACTGTTTGCATTAGGATGACCACACACGGCGGCGTAAGCGCGTAAGGTGCCGCCGCTTTGCACGGAGCCTTGTTGCGAAACGACTGAAGCCACCCACCCCGGTGAACATGTGCTTTCGACGGTGACGCGTGGCAAGGCTTCGCCGCTGGTACGACTAAAATAATCACGCGTCAGCGCCGCTGGGTCTTGCCCAGCGCGGGCCTCAACAAAGACGAGATTGCAAGTATTACCCGAACGAGTCGGCGTGCAGGTTTGAACGAGCGAGAGTTTAAGTTCACCCAAGTTAGCAGGGCCGCCAGACACGATCACAGCCGAACCGCGCTGCTCGGTGCTGGGCTGAGGCACTGACGCCGCAAACGGTGCCGGTGCGTTTTCAACTAATGGCGTACCTGAGACGGAGGCGCCAGAAAAGTCGCCGGGCGCTGCAATTGGCATTGCCATTGCCACGGGGCCACTCTCAGTTGAGCCACTGCCAACATTGCCAATCGGTGCCGCACGCTGTGAACAGGCAGAGAGGCCCGTTAGCACGACCAAGGCCAACGCGAGCAGGCTCGCGCGCACGCACTGTGGGTGTTGACGACTAGCGATCGGGTTTAAGTGTTTCATGTGATCCTCTCTGTCTTGTGTACTGAGCTAACTTGGCGAACGCACCGCCTCTTTATCCTGGCAACGATCCAACCGCCCGCTCAACGTTTGTACTAATCAAACTGTTCGCCCATTCGAAACAAGCGATGGTGCTCGCGAATCGCATACCGGTCGGTCATCCCAGCAATGTAATCCGAAATCGCGCGTGCTTGAACAGTTTTATCATCATGCCAGTAATCAGGCGGCAACAAACGCGGCTCTTGCACAAACGCGCAAAACAACTCGCGCACGATCCGACGCGCCTTGTTGGTCATACGCATCACTTTATAGTGGCGATATAAATTTTCAAACAAGAATTTTTTAAGTGCATCGGCCTCGTGCCTAACATCGCTTGAAAACGCCACGAGCGGTCCGCAGCGCCGTGCAGCCTGCGCGTCGGCTGGCTGAGCCTGCGCCAGCTTGGCTGAAGTGGTTTGCGTCACGTCGGTGATCAAGGTGTTAATCATGCTTCGAATCGTTTCTGACACCAAGCGTCGCGTGGCCAGATCGGGCCACGCCTTTGTCGCTTGCGCGTAGTGGCGTGCAAAAATCGGCACCGCTTGCAATTGCTCAAGCGTCAGCAAGCCCGAGCGTAAGCCGTCATCAATATCGTGATTGTTATAGGCGATTTCATCGGCCAAATTTGCTAACTGCGCCTCAAGCGACGGTTGAGTGCGGTCAATAAAGCGCCGTCCGACATCGCCTAGACGTTTTGCGTGCGTGAGCGAACAATGCTTCAAAATCCCTTCGCGCGTTTCAAAGCAAAGGTTGAGGCCATTAAACGCTGCATAGCGCTCTTCGAGTTCATCGACCACGCGCAGACTTTGTAGATTATGCTCAAAGCCACCCGCCTCTGGGGCAAACTCTCGCATGCAGGCGTTGAGTTCATCTTGGCCCGCATGACCAAAGGGTGTATGGCCCAAATCGTGGGCGAGGGCGATCGCCTCAGTTAAGTCTTCGCTTAAGCGCAAACTGCGGGCCAGCACGCGAGCAATCTGCGCCACCTCAAGTGAGTGGGTGAGCCGTGTGCGAAACAAATCACCTTCGTGATTGATAAAAACTTGCGTTTTATATTCGAGCCGTCTGAAAGCACCTGCATGCACAATGCGATCACGATCGCGCTGAAACTCGCTTCGATTAGAGGGCGCAGGCTCTTGATGCCGGCGACCCTGGCTTTGCTCTGACTTAGACGCGTAGACAGCAAGTTCAATCATCGTATGTTGTCCCAGGTTGACGGTTGAGCACTCGATGCCAACCAGTTTGATGCTCGCTGATCGGCGCTCAGTCGCAAACAACTAATTCTCGTCGAAAGGCATCCACGTTGCTGCAACGCGCTTCAACCGTTCAGTCAAACTCTGTATTAGGCTGTATTACGCAAAATCACTTGCGCCACCAAGTCGGCGGGTGCCGCACGGCGAATCGTTTCGCCAATTTTTGGCATCAAAATAAAATTGATTTCGCCTGCTTCGGTTTTTTTATCGCCACGCATCAGTTGCATCCAGTGATCAACGCCGCCAAGTCGTGGCCCAAGTATCGGGCAACCAATCGCACGTACCAAGGCGCGCACCCGTTGCACATCGGCCTGCGAAAAACCAAACAGCTCTGCAGATAAATCAGCAGCCATCACCAGACCGCAGCCCACCGCTTCACCATGCAACCACTCGCCATACCCCAAGCCAGCTTCAATCGCATGACCAAAGGTGTGGCCCAAATTCAAGATCGCACGTAAGCCAGTTTCACGTTCGTCTTTTGAGACGACCCAGGCTTTAAATTCGCAAGAGCGCCGAATCGCAAGTGCTAAGAGTTCGGGATCACGCGCACGCAAGCCCGCTACATTTTTTTCGCACCACTCAAAAAATTCTGGGTCAAGAATCAAACCGTATTTAATCACTTCAGCTAAGCCAGCAGACATCTCGCGATCAGGCAGCGTGTTGAGCACGCTGGTATCGATCTCGACGGCGAGCGGCTGATAAAAAGCCCCGATCATGTTTTTGCCCAACGGGTGGTTCACCGCGGTTTTGCCACCAACAGACGAATCGACTTGCGACAACAAGGTGGTGGGCACTTGCACAAAGCGCACGCCGCGTTGATAGACTGCGGCAGCAAACCCTGCCATGTCACCAATCACGCCCCCACCTAAGGCAACGATCACCGTGCGCCGATCAAGTTGCGCGCCAAGCATGGCATCAAAAATCAAATTCAACGTGTCTAGGGTTTTATAGGCTTCGCCATCAGGCAACAGCACCGGCACAAGGCGTTTGCCCGTTTGCGCCAACACTTGGGTCACGCGCTCGCCCATCAGGCTTTGAATGGCGGGGTTGGTGATTAAGACAATTGACGAGGCATCAGACGGGATCGTTTGCGCCAGCGACTCAAGACGTCCTGGGGCAATACGAATCGGATACTGGCCGCCTGGAGTCGTGACATCTACGGTGTGCATGGCTTGTTCTCTGGTGGATGACTGGCAGTGAAATCTGCCCGCATATTCTCTGAAGAGTTTTCGGGATGGCGCCGAGCCTGTTGGTCAATCGCCTTATCCATCTGTTTGAGGCGCTCGACAATTTGTGCCACTAATTGCGCAACCGAGGTAGACCCCGTGTCCATCACAATATCGGCAACCTCGCGATATAGGGGCTCGCGTAATTCGAGCAAATTGCGCAAGGTACCGCGTGGGTCTGCCGTTGCCAACAGCGGCCGATTGCGATCGCGACTGGTTCGGCGATACAGCTCATCAACATTCGCTCTGAGATAAATCACCACACCGCGAGTACTGAGTGCCTTGCGATTGTCTGAGGCCAGCACGGCGCCACCACCGGTGGCCATCACCAACCCGGGCCGCAACGTGCAGTCGTCTAATACTTGACACTCACGCTTACGAAAACCCGCTTCGCCTTCGATTTCAAAAATAGTCGGGATGCGCACCCCGCAGCGCGCTTCGAGTTCGTGGTCAAGGTCAAGAAACTCGCGGTGCAGCGCTTTTGCCAGACTTTTACCGATCGTAGTTTTACCCGCACCCATCATCCCCACCAAAAAGACTGGGATGTGGTTGGCCCAAGCGCTCTGCGGCGCAGGTAATCCCTGCTCCGGGCTCGTGGGATTTAGGCCGCCGTTGTCGTGCGGTTCGGGGGTCAACGCGTTATTCATAGCGTGATTATCCCATTGACCGCCGCACGCCTCAAACTCTCTGGTGCAAAAGTCTCTAAAAACTAGTGCTCTCGTGCCCCTAAAGGGGGAGAATTTCCGCGCATTCCGTTAAAATGCCTAGTAATGAGCAAATCTACCGACCAGCGCGACAACGACGAACCCAACGAGCCCAAACGCCGCGGCTCTTGGATCATTGGGTTTTTTCTTAAGCTTTCGATTTTGTCGGCAGGCTTAGCCCTGTGCGGCGCTTTGCTGTTTGGTATGGCGTTAGCGCTTGCCTGGCCCAATGTGCCTGAGTTGACGGCCATGACAGACTACCGTCCGCGCGTGCCTTTGCGCATCTTCACCGCCGACAAAGTCATGATCGGCGAATTCGGTGAAGAACGCCGCAACGTTCTGCGTTTTAACGAAATCCCCGATGTGATGAAATCGGCCGTTCTATCTGCCGAAGACGACCGTTTTTATCAACACGGCGGCGTCGACTGGGTTGGGGTGGTTCGTGCCGGGCTAACCAATCTGATCTCAATGCAAAAATCGCAAGGTGCGAGCACGATCACCATGCAGGTTGCCCGTAATTTTTATCTCTCGTCTGAAAAAACCTACTCGCGCAAATTTTACGAACTTCTGCTGACGTTCAAGATTGAAGCCAACCTCAGTAAAGACCAGATCCTTGAGCTTTACCTCAATCAGATTTATTTGGGTAACCGGGCCTATGGCTTTGCTGCAGCCTCGCGCACCTATCTGGGTAAGTCTCTGTCTGAGATCACGCCAGCTGACGCCGCCCTGCTCGCTGGGATCCCTAAGGCGCCCTCCCGTTTTAACCCGATCGCGAACAAGCCCCGCGCGGTATTGCGCCAGCGTTACGTACTGGGCCGTATGCACTCGCTGGGTTATCTCACTGATGCCGAGTACAAAAAGGCGTTGGATCAGCCTGTGATTATCAAATCCGCAGAGGGTACCCCAGCGGGTGGGTTCTCGGTACATGGCGAATACGTCTCTGAGCTCGCACGGCAGTTGATGATTAGCGTCTACCCCGATAACGTTTACTCGCGCGGCTTAAATGTCTACACCACGATCCAATCAAACGATCAGCAATGGGCCTACCAATCACTACGCGAGGGTGTGCTCGATTACACACGCCGCGCACCCTATCCAGGGCCTGAAGCGCAATTAACCATGCCGGCTGGTATTGAAAATGATGCGGCCAAACTCGATGAATTTTTAGATGGGGTGTTTGACAAATACCCGGATCGTACCGAAATGCTGATCGGCGTGGTGCTCTCGGTCAAGCCCGACGAGGTGAGGGTCGCCCGCAGCTCAACCGATATCGTTTCGATTAAAGATAAAAAAGCCCTCGGGGTCATCGCCCGTGCGCTCAATCCCAAAGCGCCCAACGACCTACGCCTGCAACGTGGCTCGGTCGTGTATCTGCACAAAAATGTCGACTACTGGGAGATCCTGAACCTGCCCACGGTGCAGTCCGCCTTTGTCTCAATGATTCCGCAAGACGGTTCAATCCGCTCGATGGTGGGGGGGTTTGACTTTTATCACGGCAACTTTAACCGGGTGACTCAAGCCTGGCGCCAACCCGGCTCAGCGTTCAAACCCTTTATTTATGCCGCGTCGCTCGAGCGTGGTTTAACCCCAAGTACAGTGATTTCGGATCAGCCCTTTGAGCTGACCGCCGAGCAAACGGGCTCTAAAGCCTGGGCGCCAAAAAACTACGGTGGTCAATACGACGATAAGCTGACCATGCGCGAGGCCATTGCGCGCTCTAAAAATATGGTGTCGATTCGAATCTTGCAGTCAATCGGGCCAAAGTATGCGCAAGACTACATTGCCCGTTTTGGTTTTGACAAAGCACGTCATCCGGCCTACTTACCTATGGCTCTAGGCTCGGGGGCCGTCACCCCCATGCAACTTGCAGCTGGGTTCTCAGTCTTTGCCAACGGTGGCTACCGAATCACGCCTTTTCTCATCGACCGCGTCACCGATGCGAACGGGCAGGTCATCATGCAGGCTCGGCCAACCGTAGTGGGCGACACTGCAGCGAGGGCGATTGATGCCCGTACCGCCTATGTCATGGACGACCTGCTACGCGGAGTCGCCACTTCAGGTACGGCGGCGCGTTCGCGACAAGTGCTCAAACGAGGCGATCTGGCAGGCAAAACGGGCACAACCAACGACTCTGTCGATGCCTGGTTTGCAGGCTATACGCCTCAGTTGGTGGGAGTGGCCTGGATGGGCTACGACCAACCCAAGTCGCTTGGCTCACGGGAAACCGGTGGTGGCGCTTCGTTACCAGTCTGGCTAGGCTATATGCAAAACGCGCTGAAAGCGTTTCCTGAACAAAAGCGAACTCCACCGCCTGAGGGCTTGATCATTGAGGGCGGCAACATGTATTTCAGCGAGTTTCCGCCGGGCCAGGCCATTATGAAGCTAGGTACCGGCGAAAAGAATGACTCGTTAGGCGACTTTTTGAACAATATTGAAACCAATCGCCCCAATCCGGCTCTGGCTAACTAAAATACGACGGTTAGGGGTTTGCCTGTTGCATCTGAGCAAACCTGAGATAAAGTATCGTGCAGGTCGGCGCCACCACGTGTATCTTTCCAGTGTTGGCCGTCAAAACGATAATGAAAGCCGCCGCTTCTGGCAGCGAGCCACATTTCGTGCAGCGGGGCCTGACTATTGATCACGACTTGATGGCCGTTTTCAAAAATCAGATTGAGTACGTTGCCTTGGCGTTTGGTTTCAACGTCAAGGTCGAGTTGATCAAACCAGTGGTCGGCTTGGGCTTCGATTGCATCTAATAATGCTGTCACCCGAGCATGAAATTCAGTATCGTTCATAATCCTTATCCTCACGTTTGACGGAGCGCGCAGTGATCAGCAAAACCGACAACCACCAAAGTGCTCGCATTGTAGCGATGCTGACACTTGCCGTGTTGGTCGCAGCAGGTTGTGGCTTTAAAGGCCCCCTGTATTTGCCCGAGAAACCGGCCGAAATCCGTCCTTACACGACGCCCTTTTCAATGTACGGGGTCATCCCAGACGAACAAGACATGGTGGTGCCATTCTTTGACGAAGATTTAATGCTGACCCCAGCACCAGTCGTCATTGATTAAGCCGCTCTCCACGCTTTAAACTTTTACCTCTTTACCTTTTCGCCACGCGCAGCTTGAGTGCATTGTTACCCAAATCGCGTGCCAAACCTTGAATACCCATAGCCACAACATGACCGCTGAACTTGCCACGCCCACGGGCGCCCCGTTTTTTCACTATCAGGCGGGTGAACTGCGCGCCGAAGGTGTCTCGCTTGCCGAACTTGGCCAAGAGCTGGGCACACCGTTGTATGTGTATTCGCGCGGTGCGCTGGCTGCAGCTTGGGCCTCTTACCAAGAGGCTTGCGTCGGCCACGAGGTCTTAGTTTGCTTTGGCATGAAGGCCAATTCAAACCTCGCGGTTCTCAAAGAGTTCGCGCGCCTCGGCAGCGGCTTTGATATCGTGTCTGGTGGCGAGCTTGCGCGTGTCCTGGCGGCTGGCGCCGATCCAGCCAAAGTGGTGTTTTCGGGCGTTGGTAAACAGGCCTGGGAAATGCAAGCCGCACTTGAGGTTGGGGTTAAATGTTTCAACGTCGAATCGATTCCTGAGCTCAAGCGCTTGTCTGAAGTCGCTACTGCGCTTGGTAAAACAGCGGCGGTCTCGCTACGGGTCAATCCCGATGTGGATGCCAAAACGCATCCTTATATTTCGACGGGTTTAAAAGAAAACAAGTTCGGTATCGCCATCGAAGAGGCGCCACACGCCTATACCTTTGCCGCCTCGTTGCCGGGCATCGCAGTCGTTGGCGTTGACTGCCACATCGGTTCACAGATCACTGAGGTCAGCCCCTATCTTGATGCCCTAGACAAATTGCTCAAGCTCATTGATCAACTCAAAGCGGCCGGGATTGCGCTTAAACACTTGGATCTGGGTGGCGGCTTAGGGATTCGTTATGACGACGAAACCCCGTTAACGCCCAAGCTGTTACTCGACAAAGTCTTTGCGCAACTACAAGCCCGTGGTTATGGGCATTTGCAACTGGTACTTGAACCCGGTCGCTCGCTGGTCGGTAATGCCGGGGTGTTACTGACCACAGTGCAATATCTTAAACACACCGAGGCGCGTAATTTTGCAATTGTCGATGCGGCGATGAATGACTTGATGCGTCCGGCGCTTTACGAAGCGTGGCATGGCGTCTTGCCGGTTGCGCCGCGCTCAAGCGAGCAAACTTTATATGACGTGGTCGGCCCTGTATGCGAAAGCGCTGATTGGCTGGCGCGTGGCCGAACACTGGCCTTAGCCGAGGGCGATGTGCTGGCAATTGAATCGGCCGGCGCGTATGGTTTTGTGATGGCAGGCAACTACAACAGTCGACCACGCCCCGCCGAGATCATGGTCGATGGCGAGCAATTTCACGTGATCCGTCAGCGCGAAACCTTCGCTGATTTGATTCGCGGCGAAAGCTGTTTGCCGGATTAGTTCGATCGCTGCGTCCAGAACGCATCACTCTGATCACTACCCAGTTGGCGTATCCCGAGTTTTTTCGTACACTCAACTCACTTGGGTATTGCCTTCCTGCATACCGCCCTTTTCTAACGCCAATACAATAATTTAGGGTTGGTCATGACTGAAATGAATGTTGCGCGGCTCTCTCGACCTGACACCTCTTGCGCGCACACGACGCTTGCCCAGCGTACTTCAGACCGTTGCACAGAATGAGTCGCCTCGTCATTACGGGTAATGGCGCTGTTTGCGGGGCCGGGGGCGACCCCGATCGCATTCTTGAAAACGTACTGGCCGGCCGCTCAGCGCTCGCTCCAATTGCTAGCTTTGATGCTGCACTTTTTCGAGGCGGTTTCGCTGCCGAAGTGCGCGACTACGATGGCGGTAAATTACTAGGTGATCGCAAGTTACTCAAGTTTGTGCGTCGCTCGGATGTCTTTGGTATTTACGCAGGCACCCAGGCCGCCGAGCAGGCTGGTCTTGCACAGTGGCGCGCAACGCTCGACGAGGCCAAGGCGGCACAATTCTCAGACCAAACGGGATGTTATGTAGGCTCGGGTGGAGGCAACGCTCAAGTCAACTTTGATTTTTTTCCCTTGATGGCTGAAACTAAAAATGATCTCACCCAGTTCGGCCATGAGTTGTCGAACATGGTGAACCCCATGTGGCTGTTAAGGTCACTGCCCAATAACGTGTTGTGCCACCTTAGTATTCGTCAACAGCTAAAGGGCCCCAACGGCTGTATCACCAACCACGCGACAAGCGGCCTGTTGTCTCTCATTGAGAGTGCCTGGACACTGCGCGAGGGCGATGCTGAGCGTGTTTTGGCAGTTGGGCACGATGCGCCGATCGAACCACAATACTTGCTATACCTCGCGAGCGCGGGTTTGATTGGTCAAGACAGACTTCGACCCTTTGACGAAAAACATGACGGCTGTTTGTTGGGTGAAGGCGCGGCGTCGCTAGTGCTTGAAACAGAAACATCGGCACAAGAACGAGGTGTGACGGTGTTGGGCGAATATCTCGGTGGTGGGGGAGCCTCTGAAGGCGACGGTTTATTCTCGCTGCGCTCTGACGGCGATGGCCTGAGCCGTGCGATTGAATTGGCGTTACTTGACGCACAACTGACACCCGCTGATGTCGGGATGATTGTGGCGCACGGTGACGGCACGCAAGGGTCAGATACCTCAGAAGCTGCTGCACTTTTAGACGTATTCGGTTCAGAAATGCCGCCGGTCACCGGCTTTAAGTGGGCGGTCGGACACTTGATCGCCGCTGCCGGGCTCTTAGATTTGGCGGTGGGCCTTCAAGCCTGTCGACGCCAAGTGGTCCCCGGTATCGCGACCCTCGACCAGCTTGCCGATGCGTGCGCTGGCCTAAATGTGTCTACGCAAACTCGTACCCCACGCAGTGATGTCGTGCTGGTGTTGAGTCGTGGATTTGGAGGCACGAATGCCGCCGTGTTGTTACGCGTAATAAGATGAGCTATTTTTCAGCAACGTTGCTGCAACCAATTACGTAGTTTTGAGCTACCACGCCATGGAAAACAAAATAGTGCGCTTGTCGCTCCCAGACGGAGTTGCGCTTCGACAGATCGACTGGGTTGCCGTGCTGACGATTGGCGGTGTTCACCTGGTGGCACTGCTTGCCTGCTTGCCATGGCTGTTCAACTGGTCAAGCGTTTGGGTCATGGTTGTGGGTGTATTTGTATTTGGTTACCTGGGAATTAATCTTTGTTATCACCGCTTGCTGACCCATAAAGGTTTAGATTGCCCTAAGTGGCTTGAGCATGTTTTTGCCGTACTGGCCATTTGCTGCATGCAAGATACTCCCGCAAGGTGGGTCGGGATCCATCGTTGGCATCACGTTAAGTCTGATGAGTCTGATGATCCTCATACTCCCCTGGCAGGACTAGTATGGGGGCATGTCGGTTGGGTATTTTTAAAAAATGACCAAATCGATCGCTACGCGATCTATACCCGCTTCGCCAAAGATATCTTACGCGATCCTTTTTACAAAAAGCTCGAGACAACGGCGCGGTATCCTTTGATCGTCGTTGCGTCTTGGGCCTTGTTCTTTGCCGTCGGCTTCGCGTTCGAACTGCTTTCGAGTGGATCGTTCTCACAGGCGATTCAATTTGGTTTCAGCTTGTTAATTTGGGGTGTCTTTGTACGTACGGTTGTCGTCTGGCACGTCACCTGGTCGGTTAATTCTCTCGCGCACTTGTTTGGATACCGTAATTACAACACCTCAGACGACAGTCGCAATAATTGGTTTGTCGCCTTGATGACTTTCGGCGAAGGTTGGCATAACAACCATCATGCAGACGCTCGTTCTGCTCGTCACGGACACCGTTGGTTTGAGATTGATCTCACGTTTTCGGTGATTCAGTTGCTAGAGTATGTGGGTCTAGCAACCAATGTGGTGAGGCCGAGTAAGCGCGTGAATGATGATAAAAAAATCGACATGCTAGATTAAGTCGCGGGGTCGCAGCAGTCGGGCTTGTTGGTACTTAAACGAACGACTGGCCAAGGGCAGAAGCTGCTTAGCGCCCCAGCAAGCCTTTAAAAAAGCTTTCAGTATTTACCGCTAGGGTCTCAAGGTGATAACCGCCCTCTTGCACAACGACCGTTGGTAAGTTGAGCCCTGCAATCATTTTGCCAAGCTGTCCAAAGCCCTCGGTGGTGACCGCAACCTTAGATTGTGGATCATCTTTGTACACATCAAAACCAAGCGCTAGCACCAAAGCATCTGGCTTAAAGGCGTTGAGCGCAGCTAAGGCTTTTTCAACTTGTTTGAAAAACACCGCTTCGCTTGAGCCATGCGGCATCGGCAAGTTCAGGTTATAACCTTGACCCTGTGCAGCGCCCCCTTCGTCATCAAAGCCCGCGGTCGCCGGATAAAAATTCATCGGGTCGCCATGCACTGAAATATAAAAAACATCATCGCGCTCGTAAAAAATTTCTTGAACGCCTTGTCCGTGATGCACATCGGTATCCAAAATCACGACCCGTTGATGCTTTGCACGCAGCACCTGCGCAGCAATCGCTGCATTGTTGAGATAACAAAACCCACCTGCGGCATCTTTACGAGTGTGATGACCGGGCGGGCGACAGAGCGCGTACGCTTGTTGATCACCTGCTAACACCGCCTTGGCCGCAGACACCGCCGCTTGCGCTGCCCAATACGATGAGGTGTAGGTATCGGGGCCAACCGGACAACTGCCGTCTGCCAGATAGCGGGCCGTCTGAGCCAAAATCCCGCGCAAGGCATTGGGTGAGCGCACAAAAATATTTGAGATCACTTCGTCGCCCCAATCAGGGCCCGTTTGCTTCCAAATCGCATGCGCGGTTTCAAGATATTGCAAATACCCAGCATCATGAATCGCCAACAAGGGCTGCATGCCATGGTCTTCGGGTTCTGTCACCGTGAGGCCTAACGCTGCGATCCCTTTCAAAATTTGTACGACGCGCTCTGGGATCTCTTGTGGCGTGCGCATCTGGCCGCGTGACAAATAGGTACGTGGATGATGTAGTTTTTGTTTTGGATGAAAATAAGTTTTCATGATTAAGCCTCAAACAAAGTCAACAAGGGTAGTGCCCAAGCTGCGAAAACAGCACAATCGCTTAGGCACGCTTTGCACGAAAATACACAAACAACATTGGAAGAGTTAACGACAAACCCGCTGCCACGATCAACGCCATACCCGTTAAAGATAGTAATGAAGGCATTTGCGCAAAAAATAATTCGCCAAAGAGCACGGCAAGTACAAGCTGAAAATAGTTCAAAGGTGCGAGCGTCGAGGCCGGAACGATCTTGAACGCATAAATTAATAAAAACTGCCCGATCCCGCCGCTTACCCCCATCAAAATCATTTCAATGGCGTCGCGCGTATTTGGCCATTTTGTTGGCCACCAAAAAATCAAAACGACAAAGCCAAGCAACCAGCAAATCAGGGCTGAGTACGCAAATATTTGTTCGCGTTGTACGCGGTTAGCCAGCTTGCGTGTGAACAGTTGCACCATGGCATAACCCGTTGCAGACACAAGCATCAACAAACTGCCAAAGAGCGAGAGGCCAGAATCAACGCCTGTATCGCTTGAGGTATTACCCAGCGGATTCACAATACAGAGCATCCCGATCATGCCAAGGCCAACCGCTGCGTATTGTTTAAAGCCAACGTTTTCACGCAACACCATGGGGGCAAGCAACACGACCATCAGGGGCGATACAAAATACAGCGCAGTACCTTCAGCCAGCGGCAAGTACTGTAAGGCGGGCATAAAAAATATGCCAACCATACCAAGCAGCGCGCCACGATAAACGAGTAGCTTGCGTTCGGCAGGAGCCACTCTCATGGGCACGCGTTTGATCCACAACAGGCACCATGCCAGCACAATGATGACGCTGTAACGAGCAAAATTGACCAACGGCGCAGAATAACGCCCCACCAGATCTTTTGCGAAGGCGTCGAGGCAGGCAAACGCAACCAGCGAGCATAAAAAGATTGCGCAACCTTTCAGCCATTGCGCTTGTCGAGCCAACTCTGGTTGCTGTGCGTCGCTGAGCAAACTCATAGGCCTATCGATCAGTGTAAGGATGAGGCCATGTTCAGGCCTAAGTGCTGGTGGTGTGCGCTGTGTTGCGCATGCGCACTAACAGCACAGTGATAATCAGCCCAAAGAGCCCGAGGACACCGTAACTTGTCCCATAACTTTTCAATATCCCAGCCAACACACCGAAGAGCGGTGGGCCCAACACCACGCCCAAAAAGGTGATGCACAGCGTACCGCCTGTTGCAACGCTGGCCTGGCCCGCTGGCGCAAGGCGAGCGATCTCAGCCAAAAACACACCGTTCCAGCCAATCGCTGAGGCACCAAAAATCACAAGAACCGGAAATAAAATCCAAGGCGTGGAATCCGGACGAAGCAACGCGGTACCCACTGCACCGAAAGTCAACATCAACGCAATCACGATCAGCATCATCGTGGGGCTCAACCACCGATCGGCGACATAGCCCCATAAAATCCGCCCAATCACGCCCCCTGCTTGCGCAACCGTCAGCGCGACCCCTGCCGCCACCAATGACCAGCCAAGGTCTTCAAATAAAAACGTGACGAGATACGCCATCAAAGACATCTGACAAACGGCAAACAAAAACGAGGTCATCGACAGGGCACGCAAACTTGGGTGTTCAAAGATTAAGCGCAAAGGTTGTACGACACTGGTCAGCATCGATGGCTTGACTGTTGGGTCCCGATCATCATCCAAGCCAGCACGTAGTGGCTGTACGGCCCAGGCGCAGAGCACGCACACGACCCCCGACGAAACAAACGTCAGTTGCCAACCAATCGCGATATCAAGCGAAGGCACAAGCGCGCCTGCGATCATGCCCCCGAGCGGCACACCCGTCTGTTTAATTGAAAACACAAACGATAGTTTCTCAGGAGGTGTCGTTTTGATTAAAAGATGCGAGCTGGCTGGGGTAATTGGGCCGTATCCAGCACCAATAAACAAAGCGCCAATCGCAATCGCAAGCGGATGTGGAATCGCACACAAAAACAGACCTACCGCTGACGATAACAAACCTGCCTGACTCAAGCGAATCGCACCCCAGCGCTTAACAGCGGCGCCCCCGAGCAGGGTAGCGACCATTGCTGCAAAATATACAAGGGCAACGTACGCGCCCAAGTAATTGGTCGATACACCAATTGCCTTCGCCACCACGGGTGTCACGACCGGCAGATTGATCAACGCCATTGCGACAAGCGACTGAACGGTTAAGGTTGCAACTAATACGACCCAAGGTCTGGCTGGTGTCACGATGAAGGTGCTACGGTTGTATCGCCTGAGGCGGTTTGTTTAATTTTATAGTGAGCGGCAAAGTCGGCTGCGCGCCAAGCCCGCAACAGCTTGGTAGACTTGGTAGACTGAGTGACTTAGCCACTCAGTCGTTAGCGACTCAGTTGTTCAGTTTACAGCGCACCGTAAGAGTGGAGCCCCGACAAGAACATATTAACCCCCAAAAAGGCGAAACCTGTCACCAGCAAACCGACCAGCGCCCAATAGGCAGCCATCGTGCCACGCAAGCCCTTCATCAGTCGCAAATGCAGCCACGCGGCGTAGTTCAGCCACACAATTAACGCCCAGGTTTCTTTTGGATCCCACTGCCAATACGCGCCCCAAGCGTCTGCCGCCCACAAAGCACCCAAAATAGTCGCCACGGTAAAAAAGGCAAAGCCAATCGCAATCGCGCGATACATGATGTCATCAAGCACCTCAAACGAAGGCAGGCGCTCACCAATTGGGCGACGAAACAACAAAATCGTGCCAACAATCAAGGCGCCGATACCGAAGTACAGCATCCAGGTGGCTGACACCTCTTTACTGCCAAACACCATGGGCTCACCAGCCAGCAATACCCCTAATACAAAGAGCGGCGTGAGCTTAAGCCATGACTTCGTGTGGCTATTTTGTTTGACTAGGTAGGCAAACGCCACCATGGCCGCGAGCGAAAACGTGCCGTAACCAATAAAGTTTGCCGGGACGTGGATTTTCATCCACCAGCTCTTGAGTGCAGGTACCAAGGGCTGAATTTGCGCTGCGTCACGCGTGAAGGAGTACCAAAGTAAAAATATCACCGCCGAGGTAATGACGAGTAAAACAAAGCCACCTAAGGCACGCGTGGCGTAACGACGTTCGTAATACAAGTAAAACAACGCGGTAATCAGGGCAAACAACACAAACACTTCGTAGAGATTACTCACAGGAATATGGCCAATATCGGGCCCAAGCAAATGGCTCTCGCGCCAACGCACCAACATACCTGTCGTACCCAAGAACACTGCAGACCATGTTAGAACTGTGCCGAGCCACGCCGATGTGGGGCTAACAAAGCCCAGCCAATAACAAACGGTCGCCAACACAAACAAGGCGCACATCCACAAAATTGCTGATTGAGACGAGAACAGATACTTTAAAAAGAAGACCTGCTCGGCACGTGCAATATCTCCTTGATAGAGCCAGATTGCAAAGCCCGTAGCAACTGCCGTTGTTAGCATCAAGGTGCGTAAGGGGCGCCAGAGCCAACCCAGCCAGGCAAAGCTTGGCACGGCCAATACCAAGATGGTTTGCTCGTAATAATCCATCGCTTGGCTAAACGTCTTGAGCGCGTAGCCGGCACCTAGCGCCAAGAGTACAAAAAATAAAACGTCTGTCCAGTTTGGACGGCCACGCTGCTCGCGCCCATCGCCTGACTCAGAGAGGTCATCCCAGTCGTTTCGTGACTCGGCGATTGAATTCGTCATGACAAAGTTCTCGATGAATTAAAAAAATACCAACGTCGGTAACTGATGAATCATCGGCTGCTCGAGCCGTCTTGCGTGTTGACTCACTTTGCTTAGCGCCGAGTCAGCTTTGGCACACCTTGCTTGCTTCGGGCAGCTTGATTTAACTCACTTGGCTGAGCTTATTCAGCGCGGCCTTGAAACGGTCAAACTCGCGATTGAAATCGAGTGTACGCTTTTGCGATGTCATCGCGGCTAATACACAGGTACCCTGTGCGTGTTCTGCCGGCCGACACCACACCCAGATGCGTCGGTCACGCACATAGAACATTGTGAACACGCCTAAGACTAAAAACAAACACCCAAGATAGACAATGAATTTTCCGGGCGTACGGCTTACTTGAAAAACACTTGCCTGCACATGATTAAATGATTTCAGTGTCAAGAGCAGCGGCGCTGGGTAAAGCGTTAAATCCGATAGCGCAGCCACAGCCAATCTGGACCAATTGGCATCAAGCTCTAGTTGCTGAGCCGAAGTGTCTAACGCCGGGCGACCCGCACGCTCACGCGCGAGGCCTCGCAACTCGTGAATGGCTGAACCGAGTAAACGGATCACGATATCGGCGGCACGTTGCTGTTCGGCCGGTGGCACATTTGTCTCAAGAAAGCGCGAGATCGCTTGCAAGCCACCATCGGCGAAGGTCTCGAGCGCCCGCTGCGCTGACGTCTGCAACGCCTGCTGGTCGGTGGCGCTACCCTGATAGGCGCGCGCAAAGCGCCGTACTGCCTCGACTCTGTCTGCAGGGTTGGCCAGCGCTGCGCGCACGCGCATAAACTCTTCGGCGGTGTCGTAGTCATCAGCCGGCATGCGCAGGTACCTAAAGCCAGCTCGGCCCGGCTCTTGCACGCCAGCTAACAACACTCGTGAGCCGTCAAGCTCGGCGGGCAACATGTATTGGTGAAACGTCGTGGCCTGCCCACTCGCGTCAATCAAACGATACTCGACGCTTGGCCCAATATTACGCAGATTTTTATGTTTCTTGCTTGCCGCACTACCTGTCACTGCAGCTACGTGTTCGCCAAATTCTTTTGGGGCTGACGGCTCACCAGCAGTGAGGTCTTCGACATTGATCGTACGCAGTTTGGTAATTTCGGCTTTGACGACTTGGCCTGAATTGCCCAGTGTGATGTCGCTGGTTTGCCCCACAAGGGCTTTTAAGGCAAACGTCTCTGTGCCAGAGCCAGTGAGGGGATAGCCGAGCAGTTCGACTTCGCTACCGCCATCATCAAAGCTCGATTGGTAAACCGTGACGCCCTTGAAATGCAAGGGCTCGTTGACTTCGATGTCGGCCGCAAACGTTTTACCTGTCGCTGGGTCTGTCACTTCAACCTGACTCATGAAGCGGCTTGGCATTCCGGTCGAGTAGTAATCCACAATAAACTTCTTCAACTCAAGGGTAAAAGGTAAGGGCTGCACCAAGGCGCCATCATCTACCGTAATAATCGCTGAGCTGCGCTTGCTACCCTCTGGCACCAGCACATTGGCACGAAAACTCGGGTTATCGACCGATAAGCGTCCGCGCGCGGGGACATCGGCGATCATCATGTTTTCGACGATTGGCGTTTTACCAAACAACCAAACTTGCAAGCGTATGGGTAATTCGCTGTCAAGCAAACCACCGACACAGATAATCACGATTGCAGCATGGGCGAAGATGTACCCAAAGCGATTACCACTGCCTCGCTTGGCAGCCAACAACACTGAGTCACCGTCAGCACGCTGACGTACGGCATACCCTTGCTTTTGCAGCCACGTCTGAATCGACCCAGCCGCTTGTGCTGGCTCGCGGGCAGTATCCACTTCAATTTTGTGATGAAACGAACGCAGACTTGAGGCTCGAATATGCTCACGAAACGACCGAGCATCTTTGAGCATTTTTGGTGCGTTTCGGATCAGGCATAAGCTAGTCGAGAGCACCAAGAAGGCCATCGTGACCAAGAACCACCAACTGTTATAGATATGCCAAATCGAAAACTTATCCAACACCTCAAACCAGAAGGGGCCGAACTGATCGATATACGCGTTTGCTGAACGCCCTTGCGCGACGACAGTACCAATCAGGCTAGCCATACAAATGAACACGAGCAAGCTAATCGAAAAACGCATCGAACTCAGCAACTCAAGCGTGTTGACCACGGCTGACGCTGAGCGCGGGCCGCCCGACCCCGCACTAGGCGAAACATCGTTTGCGATTGACTGTGTCGGCGTACTAGGTGTTATCACGGTATTTATCTAAAAAAAAGGGGGTGTCTTTCGACCCCCCCTTGTCTGCGTTCTGTTACCGCAGCTGCCTAGCGCAAACCTGCTGCGTAGTCAGAGACGGCCTTAATGTCTGAGTCAGACATGCGATCAGCAATTTGGTTCATCATTTGGTTGTTTGCTCGGTGACCCGCACGAAACAACTTTAGCTGCTCTTCGATGTAACTTGGGAATTGGCCGCTTAACCGTGGATACTGGCCAGGAATGCCGGCACCGTTAGGCGAGTGGCAGCCTGCGCAAGCGGGCACATTACGATCCGGGATCCCCGCGCGCCAGATATGCTGGCCGCGCTCGAGTAATTTTGGATTGGTTGCCGTAGCAGACTCAGTGAGTTTTTGCTGTGTCAAATAAACCGAAAGGTTTTGCATGTCGGCTTCGGTTAGTGGGCCTGCCATCGCAGTCATGACTGAGGGTGCGCCATCAACGCCTTTACGCAGCACCTCTTTCGCGCCTGCTTTCAGGCGGAACTCAGTCAGTTGCTTATAAATGTATTCGTGTGATTGGGCCGCCAAATTTGGATTGGCAGGGATCGTGCTGTTACCAGCAGCGCCGTGACAGGAGGCGCACGCAACAACACCGCGCGCAGCATCACCTCGTTCATAGAGAGTCGCACCTTTTGCCGCATCGGGCTTGGCTGGACCTGCGGCGGCACCGGCCGCAATACTTGGGGACATGGCAGAGACACCGAGCAACAAACAGCCCGCAAGCACTACCTTTGACAACAAATACTTCATTGAAAACCTCGACGCCGAGTGGGGCACAAAAACACCTAAGCCACAAAAAACCACTGTTTTAGACACACGATTATACAATAGCGTCTGAACTGATTCTTCTAGGCCCTACAGTGTCCCTATTGCAACATGCTTCGTTTTTTACTTCGGCCGCCCGACTCGACCAATTGCCCGAGCCCGGCGCCCCTGAAGTCTGTTTTGTCGGGCGCTCAAATTCTGGCAAGTCGACCGCCATCAATGTGTTGACCAACCAGAAGCGACTAGCGTTTTCAAGTAAAACGCCTGGGCGCACTCGACTGATCAACATGTTTGGCCTGCCTGACCCGCTCGACCCAGACGAGCGGCTGGGCTATCTGGTCGACCTGCCGGGTTATGGCTATGCGGCGGTGGCTCACCGTGCCCGCGAAGAATGGGCCGACATTTTGGGCGGCTACCTGCAAAGTCGTGAATCGTTAGCTGGTATTGTTTTGCTCATTGACATTCGTCGCGGTGTCACTGAGTTAGATCGCCGCTTGGCCAACTGGATTGCGCCCACCCGGCGCCCTGTCTTGGCGCTGCTGACAAAAGCCGACAAGTTTCCGTACGGACAACGCATCAAAGCTGTCTTTGCAGTAAAAAAGGAATTAGAGGATATTGGGGCGTTAAATGCGGTCCCATTCTCTGCCACGGCGCGGATCGGGCTCGAAGAAGCCACTCTGCAAATTGAAAACTGGATCTCACCACAGGTCGTACCATGACAACTCCACACCTCATTCTCGCCGACTACCCGGCCAACCGTCCTCGTCGTTTACGCCATGACGATTTCTCTCGTCGACTAGTACGTGAGCACTCACTCTCTGTGAATGACCTGATTTATCCGGTTTTTGTGACTGAAGGTAAAAAAGTCAAACAGGCGATTGACTCTATGCCAGGGGTTGTTCGCTATTCGCTCGACACCTTGTTGCCGGTCGCCGAAGAGTGCGTCAAGCTTGGCGTGCCCATCATGGCACTGTTTCCAGTGATTGATCCGGCACTAAAAACTCCAGAGGGCGGTGAGGCGATCAATATCGACGGTTTAATCCCTCGTGTTGTGATCGCCCTTAAAAAGCGCTTTCCTGAGTTAGGTATTTTGACAGACGTAGCGCTTGACCCTTACACCAGCCACGGCCAAGATGGTGTCATCGACGCTGACGGTTATGTCATGAACGACATCACCGTTCAAATCCTGACACAACAAGCCTTGATTCAAGCGCAATCTGGGGTAGATATCGTTGCACCGAGTGACATGATGGATGGTCGCATCGCCTCAATCCGCGAAGCGCTTGAAGACAATGGCTATATCCATACGCGCATCATGGCGTATTCGGCTAAGTTTGCGAGCGCCTTTTACGGGCCCTTTAGAGACGCGGTCGGTTCCGCAAATAATTTGGGCAAATCCAATAAACTGACCTATCAGATGGATCCAGGCAACATTGATGAAGCTCTGCGCGAAGTGGCTGCCGACTTACGAGAGGGCGCCGATATGGTCATGGTCAAGCCTGGCATGCCCTACCTAGACGTGTTACGCCGGGTCAAAGACGCGTTTCGAGTACCAACCTTTGCGTATCAGGTGAGCGGTGAATACGCGATGCTGAAAGCGGCGGCGGCAAATGGTTGGCTCGACCACGATAAGGTCATGATGGAAACCCTCTTAGGCTTCAAACGTGCCGGTGCTGATGGGATTCTGACCTACTTTGCGCTCGCTGCAGCAAAGTTACTGAATCAAAAGTAAGGTGCTTAGGCGCTTGCTTGTGCAGCCTGGCGTTTTTGTAAACGCCAGGCAAATACAATCGCCAAAATAGGCAGGCCAAAAATTCCGATCGGAAATACGGCCACCAAGTCTAAGTGGTCAACCGCGACAGACGCCAGGATCACGCCTACCGACTGGCCAAAAAACAAAAATGACGCAAATAACGCTACGGCCGTGCCGCGTATCGCCGGAGCCATCTGTGTGGCATGCGTTTGTAATACCGCGTGCAACAGGTAGTAACCAAGCCCTGACAAAAGACTAGCGAGCACACCCCAATACCAAACCGAAGAGAACCAATACACCGCAAACGCAAACGCCATCATGCAGCCACCAGCGACAGCCAAGCGATACTCGCCAAAGCGACGTACAAAGTATTTCGCATAAAACGCATAAATCAGCGCACCAGCGGCAAATAAACCACTAATACCGCCCGCCCAGGCGACCGCGATCTCATGACGCTCGTGCAAGTACGCCGGGACAAAGGCTAAAGGCCCAAAGACAAACGCCCCCTCAAGGCAGACGACGACCAAGACAATTCGTGCCCAGGGCTGCGCCCACACTTCGCGCACAGGATCCAACAGGCGGATCCCACCACTCGCAGGCACCTCAACAACATGGCGACGACGGGAAATTAAGAGCGAACCGACCACCAGATAAATCATCGCCAGAAAAACAAACGCCCAGCGCCAGCCAACCGTATCTGCAAACACCCCGCCCAACAACTGACCAATCGCAATGCCAGAGATCGAACCCAGCAGATATCTCGCGAGTGTCGCCTGTCGTTGCTCGTAAGGAACATGGTCACCGATCCACGCCATCGACAAAGGAATGATGCCCGCCGCCGTTGCGCCTGATATAAAGCGCCCTAACTCGAGGACGCCTAGGGTTGGCGCAAAAGCCACCAACAAACTACCCATCGCACAACCAAGCGTTGCCAATGACAAGACGAAAAACTTACCGTAACGATCACCGACTGGGCCATAAAAGAACTGCATGACACCATAGGCAATCGAAAAATAAGTGACTGCACTTGAGGCTTGAGCCGTGCGCACATTGAATTCGCTGGCCAATACTGGCAACAAGGGATCGCAAATACGAAATGCGCTAGAACTTGCAAACGCAGCTAGCGCCAGCAAAATAATGACCGGCGTGGTCGAAGTCGAAGTGTTCGGCAGTGGCTGAGAAGTCATGAAGCGTAAAGTCTTTGAAGCGCAGTGAAAATCATTTACGCACCGAGTGCCCGCGTCTGTCTACTTATTTCAGCGAAAATACGCGATCGAGGTTTGCTGCAAAACGGTTGGCCTCCTGAAAGCCAACCACTCGCACGTCTTTTCGCTCACGCCCACCTGGTTCAAAAAAAATAATGCCTGGTGGGCCAAAGAGCTTGAACCGTTTAAGCAGCGCGCGATCCTCTGGATTATTTGCAGTGACATCGGCTTGCAGCAACAAGAACTGGTCCATCCGCTGCGCCACGTTAGGTTTAGTGAAGGTGAAGGACTCCATCTCTTTGCACGATACGCACCAGTCCGCATAAAAATCGAGCATCACCGGCCGCGTAGACTGGGCCAGCTCAGCGTCGAGTTCGGCGATTGAACGAACACGCTTAAATGGTGGATGCGCGCCGTTAGACGACAAGGCAGACGGAGCACGTGGTGCTGTTGGGGATGACTGAGCACCTGCTTGGCCCAGCAACATATTTTTTGATGAACTTGCTGTTGTTACACCGTCTGACCTGCTCGCATTGTTTACAACTCCCGTGGGAGCGCCTGATCCATCTGCATTTTTGTCAGCGATTGCGGAGATCCCAGATACACCCGCACTTTTTTCAGCCGTCACCGCAGCGACTGGGCTGACCGCTGCATTGTTACGGGCAAGATGAGACAACGGTTGCAGCAACGAACGGCCACCACTCGCAATCCCCAACAACCAAATAAAACACAGTAAAGTCAGCAGCAACCCAAGTGTTTTACGCAATAAGCCGCCAAAGCCAGCCTGGGGGCCAAGCGCCTCAAAGGTACGTAACAACACTGCTGAAAACAACACCAAAATTGCCCAGCCAAGAATCTGTAACCACGTCGGCAACAGCGGCGTCACCATCCACCACGCGGTCGCAAACAACAACACGCCAAAAAACTGTTTGATACCTTCCATCCAAGTGCCCGTGCGTGGCATTAGTTTTCCGGCTGACGCACCCATTACCAACAAGGGCACACCCATCCCCCAAGCCATCGCAAACAACGCTGAGCCGCCCAACAACACATCACCTGTTTGCGAGATGTAGAGTAGGGCACCTGCCAAGGGTGCTGCGACACAGGGGCCTACGATTAACGCAGACAAGGCCCCCATTAAGGCTGCGGCCCCAAGGCGCCCGCCCAAAATAGAATTGTTTTTAACGCTCAGCTTTGTTTGAATACTTGACGGCATTTGAAACGTAAAGACGTCAAACATTGATAGTGCCAAGGTTGCCAGTAACAGCGCAAACAACGCCAGCACCCAAGGCGTCTGCAACCACGCCGCCAACCCCGCTCCGCTTAACCCCGCCGCGACACCAAGCGCTGTATAGACAACAGACATGCCGCCCACATAGGCAACAGCCAGCAGCGTACCGCGCGCGCGCGACACATGATGTTGCTCACCCACGAGCAGCACAGACAAGATCGGTACCATTGGTAGGACGCAAGGCGTTAAAGCCAACAGAAGCCCTAAGACGAAAAACAGCAACACAATTTCAAATAACTGCGTCGAGCTCAAGAGCTCGGCTAAGGTCAAATCATTTTCAGCGAACACGAGTTCGCGCCACTGCCCGTCAAGCAGGCGATCAAACAGGCTTGGGGTCGCTGGAGCAATGAGTTTGAAGCCTGGCGAGTTTGCCAGAGTGCTCACGCTCACAAAAAAATCCATGGGGGGATAACAGAGCCCCGCGCTCGCACAGCCTTGCCCGATGAGTTTTATTTTTAGTGCTTGCTCTGGTGTACTTGTCGATGCTTGAGGGGCGGCTGTCAGCGGCAGAAGGATCTCAATATCTTTAAAGTACAGCTCCATCTCCTTGTTAAATGTTGGATCGTATTTAACCTGTCCCTTCGGAAAAACTGGAGCACCGAGGGTGAGTGCCGGCGTTTCAGCGACAAATTCAAACCGCTCGCGGTACATGTAATAACCGGGGGCGATTTTGAACTTCAGACTCAGCGTATTTTTTTCTGGGCCAACCACTTCTGCCCGCAAGACAAAGGCCTTTTCCGGGTCTAAAAAGCCATCCCCTGCAGCCTGCGCAGGCGAAGCGGCGAACAACGCCAACGCCGTGACAAGTAGTGCAACGAAGGCAGAGGCCTTTGCAAACCGCGCTAGCAATTGCTTCACCCTAGCGCCTTTGTTGTTTGTTGCTGTACCCAAGTAAGGTAGGGTGCGTGCCCGCCACTCGTAGGCAACACCAGTGCCTCTGGTAACTCATAGGGATGCAGCGCGATCAGTCGCTCAATTAACAACGCTTGCTGCGCATAGGTTGTTTTGATCACGACTGGGATTTCTTCGGACTCGTGCATCGTTGACTCCCACTCATAAAGCGACAATACGGGAGATCCAATATTAATGCACGCGGCCAGACCTTCAGCTAGTAATTGTCGGGCAATCGTCTTTGCAGAATCAAGATCAGGGGTATTCGTCAATACAAGTACGACTTCATCTAGTTGCATTTGAGCACCCTCTTTTGTCAGCCTGAAAGACAAAAAAGCCTCGGTGAGGAGGCTTTTCTATTCAATTCAAGCGAGCATTTATTCGGCCGAGTCTTCAACCACTTCGTCAGCAACGAGTGGGCGGTCGACGAGCTCCATGAACGCCATGGGTGCGTTGTCGCCTTGACGGAAACCCATTTTCAACACACGGGTGTAACCGCCATTACGCGCGGCATAACGGGGACCGATTTCTGCAAACAACTTCAGAACGATTTCACGGTCGCGAAGACGAGCAAACGCAAGACGCTTATTTGCAAGCGTTGGGGTTTTACCCATATTGATCAGTGGTTCAACGATACGACGCAACTCTTTTGCCTTGGGCAAAGTTGTTTTGATCGCTTCGTGAGTCAGTAGGGCAACTGCCATGTTGCGAAACATCGCAAGACGGTGGCTGCTAGTGCGGTTTAGTTTACGTAGACCGTGGCCGTGGCGCATGGTGATATCCTTATTGAATCTATTAAGAGTATTTCTACTCGAGTGGTTTCAGCTCTTCTATCAATCAATATTGTTTAGTACAAACAACTTTAATTGCGGGCCGGTTTTAAAAAACGATGTTGCTAATGGCTTGTTGGCTTAACCTAAAGAGAAATCAACAAGACCAATCACTACAAAAAACTCAAATTACCGTAACGAGGCAGTGACGGCAACCAAGCCGTCACTCGCGACCAATTAAGGACGCTCAAGACCCATTGGTGGCCAGTTGTCTAGTTTCATACCAAGCGTCAAGCCGCGTGCAGCCAACACTTCTTTAATTTCGTTCAGTGACTTGCGACCCAGGTTAGGTGTCTTCAACAACTCGTTTTCTGAGCGCTGAATCAAATCGCCGATGTAATAAATGTTTTCCGCTTTGAGGCAGTTAGCCGAACGCACGGTCAACTCGAGGTCGTCGACTGGACGCAACAGCACTGGGTCAATTTGTGGCGCACCGCGGTTTGGCGCTTCGTACGAATCGCCAGCACCTTCAAGCGCAGCAAAGACCGAAATTTGATCCATCAAAATGCGAGCCGATTGGCGCACAGCTTCTTCTGGGCTGATGACGCCGTTTGTTTCAACATCAAGCACGAGTTTGTCGAGATCGGTACGCTGCTCGACGCGAGCATTTTCAACAGAGTAGCTGACACGGCGCACTGGGCTAAATGATGCATCCAGCACGATGCGACCAATCGTATGGGCGCGATCGTCGATCAGTGCGCGCACATTGCCTGGCACATAACCACGGCCCTTCTCAACCTTGACATGCATTTCGAGCCTACCGTTTTCGGTGAGCGTAGCGATCACGTGATTTGGGTTCACGATTTCAACATCATGTGGCAATTCAATGTCAGACGCGAGTACTGGGCCTGCGCCTTGCTTGCGCAACACTAAGGTGAGCTCATCGCGGCTGTGTAATTTAAACACCACGCCTTTCAAGTTCAACAAAATATCAACAACGTCTTCACGCACACCAGGGATCGTTGAGTATTCATGAACCACACCTGTGATTTGTACTTCGGTTGGCGCGTAGCCAGTCATCGAAGACAACAAAATACGACGCAACGCATTACCTAGAGTGTGGCCATAGCCGCGCTCAAAGGGCTCCATGATGATTTTTGCATGGTGCGTGCCGACGGGTTCAACTTCAATCGAACGGGGCTTCAGAAAACTTTGTGACATTTCTATGATTCCTTTTCAATACCCTCGGCTCATTACACCGATAAGGCTGATGGATAGACACTGCTAGACGGGCTTGCGGCAGTTAAGCACAAGCCCTGGCTATGCTTAGCGTGAATACAGCTCGACAACCATTGATTCGTTGATATCACGTGCGACATCAGCGCGATCAGGAGCCTGTTTAAAGGTTCCCACTAGCTTAACGGTGTCAACTTCAACCCATTGTGGGATACCGTTACCGGTCGCCAATACCAGTGACTCAGCAATACGTGCCTGACCTTTGGCTTTTTCGCGAATTCCAACGATGTCACCAGCTTTGATGATCATTGAAGGAATATCTGCTGTATGGCCATTCAACTGAATCGCACGATGTGCAACCAATTGACGAGCCTCTGCACGCGTTGAGCCAAAGCCCATGCGATAGACCACGTTATCCAGACGCGACTCAAGCAACTGGATCAATTGCTCGCCAGTGTTGCCCTTGCGACGCTCAGCTTCTGCAAAGTATTTGCGAAACTGTTTTTCAAGCACGCCATACATGCGCTTGAGTTTTTGCTTTTCGCGCAGCTGCAAACCGTAATCAGACGTACGCGCGCCCGAAGTACGACCATGCTGGCCAGGCTTAGAGTCAAGCTTGCACTTAGACTCGAGCGAGCGACGTGCGCTCTTTAAGAACAGATCAATACCCTCGCGGCGCGAGAGTTTGCATTTAGGACCAGTGTAACGGGCCATGTGGCTTCCCCTTAGATGCGACGACGCTTGGGTGGACGGCAGCCGTTGTGCGGTACGGGCGTGATATCGGCGATGCTCGAAATCTTGATGCCCAACGCATTCAACGCACGCACTGAAGATTCGCGACCTGGGCCTGGGCCCTTGATACGAACTTCGAGCGTCTTGATGCCGTATTCAATGGCCACTTTGCCTGCCGTTTCTGCTGCAACCTGCGCTGCAAACGGCGTCGACTTACGTGAACCCTTAAAGCCAGCACCACCTGACGTCGCCCACGACAGAGCATTGCCCTGACGATCGGTGATGGTGATGATAGTGTTATTAAAGGATGCGTGAACGTGCGCAATGCCGTCCGACACATTCTTTTTAACCTTTTTGCGAACGCGTGCTGCGCCGCCGGCAGAAGCTTTAGCCATCTTCTAATCCTTATTATTTCTTCAAACTTGCAGCAGCGCGACGCGGGCCCTTGCGGGTGCGAGCGTTGGTGCGAGTACGTTGACCGCGCACGGGCAAGCCGCGCTTGTGGCGCATGCCACGATAAGTTCCCAGATCGATCAATCGCTTGATCGAGAGCTGCACTTCGCGACGCAGATCGCCCTCAACCGAGAACACACCTACGTGTTCACGGATGCGCTCGAGTTCTGCGTCGTTGAGATCCTTGACCTTTTTCGACAAGGGGACGCCAGCCGCTTCGCAAATTTTGCGAGCACGCGTGCGACCGATGCCAAAAATGGCGGTCAAACCAATTTCTGCGTGCTGATGCGGCGGAATGTTGATGCCAGCAATACGAGCCATGACTGTTCCTTGATGTATTAACCTTGACGCTGCTTGTGACGCGGCTCAATGCAGATTACCCGCACTACGCCGTGACGTTTAATAATTTTGCAGTTGCGGCAGATCCGCTTAACCGATGCCATTACTTTCATGGTTGCTTCCTGTTAATTTACGTAACCCAGCCGCTTATTTAGAGCGGAAAACGATTCTAGCGCGCGTTAAATCATAGGGGGTGAGTTCCACTGTGACCTTATCGCCCGGCAAAATCCGGATGTAGTGCATTCGCATCTTGCCTGAAATATGACCCAGTACGACATGGCCATTTTCTAACTTGACACGAAACGTTGCATTGGGAAGATTCTCTAGAATCTCACCTTGCATTTGAATGACGTCGTCCTTTGACATTACTCTCGCTTATCTCATTGGTAGATTCGCGCCCTTGAAGTTAGACTTCTTGAGCAGTGAATCGTACTGGTGTGACATCATGTAGGCTTGTACCTGTGCCATGAAATCCATCGTAACTACAACAATAATCAGCAAAGAGGTGCCACCAAAGTAAAACGGCACATTCCAACGCATGACTAAGAACTCTGGCAACAAACACACGATGGTGATGTACAGTGCGCCCGCCAAGGTCAAGCGCATTAAAATCTTGTCAATAAAACGTGCTGTTTGTTCACCTGGACGGATGCCCGGCACAAACGCACCACTTTTCTTTAAGTTATCTGCTGTTTCACGGCTGTTAAACACCAAGGCTGTATAAAAGAAACAGAAGAAAATAATCGCTGTGGCGTAAAGCGTAATGTATAGAGGCTGGCGTGGCGCTAACGCTGCAGCCAAATCACCTAACCAGCGCATGCCCTCTGTGTTTGAGAACCAGCTGGTAATCGTCGCTGGAAACAAAATAATCGACGACGCAAAAATTGGAGGAATCACACCGGCCATGTTGAGCTTCAAAGGTAAGTGCGATGTTTGACCACCGTACACCTTGTTACCAACTTGGCGCTTAGCGTAATTCACTGTGATCTTGCGCTGGCCACGTTCAACCAACACAACAAAACCTGTCACCAACACTACCAAGGCCACGATGAATAACGCAGATAAGGCCGACATCGCATTGGTGCGTACTAAGTCTAACAATCCGGCCAAGGCGCTAGGCAAGCCAGCAACAATACCGGCAAAAATCAAAATCGAGATCCCGTTACCCAAACCGCGCTCGGTAATCTGCTCACCCAGCCACATCACGAACATCGTGCCGGTCACTAAGGTGACGATTGTTGTCACTCGAAACAGCATGCCGGGATCGATCACTAGGCCTGGCTGCGCCTCAAGCGCCACTGAGATACCGACAGCTTGTATTAAGGCTAGGCCAACGGTACCGTACCGTGTGTACTGCGTAATCTTGCGACGGCCAGCTTCACCGTCTTTTTTAATGGCTTCTAGGGTTGGCACGACCACTGACATCAACTGCATGATGATCGATGCAGAAATGTAGGGCATGATCCCCAGGGCGAAGATAGAAAAGCGCTCGAGCGCACCGCCCGAAAACATATTGAACAAACCGAGAATTCCGCCTTCATTCTGGCGAAAGAGATCTGCCAACGCGTCTGGGTTGATACCGGGCACCGGGATGTGCGTGCCTAATCGATATACCACCAAGGCGAGAACCAAGAACACGAGACGACGTTTTAGATCGCCGTAACGTGGTCCTG
>JAURJT010000012.1 GCA_030832095.1 Gammaproteobacteria bacterium
AGATACAGTTAAAGGGCTGGGCAAAAGCGTTTGCTGATTCTGGAATGAAGCCCGAATAACCAAGGGCAACATACACGATGTCGCAACGTGCGCAGCCCAGCGCGACATTGTTTTCGATATTCACATTTGATCGCGAAAGGTTTTTTATGCCACGATTATTTATCTCTCGTCTCTTTGCAACAATCGCCCTTAGCATCGCCTGTCTCGGGGTCAGTGCACAAACCTGGCCAACAAAAAACATTCGAATTGTGCTGCAATTTCCGCCGGGCGGCGCGACTGACGTGGTGGCAAGAATCTTGGCTCAGCACTTAACTACGACTCTCGGTCAAACCGTCGTTGTTGAAAATAAACCTGGCGCCGATGGGCAGATCGCAGCTGAATATGTGATGCGCTCTGAACCCGACGGCCACACGTTTTTCATGGCCTCGAATACCCCCATGATGCAGGTGCCGTTACTCAAGAAGAACCCGCCCTACGACCCACTCACAAGTTTTACGCCAGTCGCGTTGGTTGGCCGCTATATCTTCGTGATGGTCGCAAACCCGAAACAACCGTTTAAAACATATGCTGAGTTGGTCGCCTACGGCAAAGCCAATCCTGGCAAGCTCAACTTCGGCAGCCACAGCGGTGTAACGCAATTGATGTTTAGCCGCATGACTAAACAAAACGATCTGCAAATGAACTTAATCCCTTACAAGGGAGAAGCGCCAAACGTCAATGATTTGCTAGGTGGACATGTGAATTTCAACCTAGTCTCGACGATCAGTACCGTGCAACACATCAACGAAGGCAAGCTCGTTCCAATCGCAATCATGCTCGATAAACGTCTTTCAATTCTGCCCGACGTGCCAACCTTCGCTGAAGCGGGATTACCGTCCTTGGGTGCCCAAACTTGGGCTGCGCTCTTTGGGCCCGCCAAGCTACCGCCAGAGATCGCCAACCGAATGAGCGCGGCAGTCCGCGCTGCAATCGCTGATCCAGCCTCACGCGCACGCATTGAACGACAAGGGTTTGACCTCGCAGGCTCAACGCCTGCAGAGCTGAATACCTTCGTGGCAGGTCAACTCAAAGACTGGAAACAGGCGTTTGAAGATGTGGGTTTAAAGCCCGAATAAGCGCCTCGAGCGTCTGACCCCTAGCGACTGAGTTTGCGTCACGACCGATCAAACGGTATAGGTTGCGCCACCGTCAACAGGGATCAGCGCGCCCGTCACATGTCTGGACTGATCCGAGAGCAACCATAGCGTCGCCTCGGCAACATCCTCTGGGGTGCCGGGGCGATTAAACGTCTGTGCGCTTCGGTCTGACATGGATCCGGTTGATTTCATCATCTGATCCAGTCGGTCCGAGGCGATGGGCCCAGGGGCTACGGTGTTGACACGAATACCAAAAGGCAAGAAGGCATCAGCAACGCCTTTATCCAGCAAATTCACCGCAGCGTTTGCACAGCCGCCGGGTAAATGCGTCGCCGTCGGTTGCTTACCACCACGGCCCGACATATTCACGATCACGCCTTGTTTACGTTCAGACATCGCTGGCAAAACCGCACGCATCGTGCGCACATAGCCTAGCAATTTTGAGTTCAAGACATCCATCCAAACATCGTCGTCCAGACTCATCAGGGGGCCAAAATCCGAAATCGACGTTGAGTTCACGAGACCATCAATTTGGCCATATTGCGTCAAAATCGCTTGTGCGGCCTCGTCAACATTTTTGCGATTCTTGATGTCGAGCGACAGGGCTTGTGCTCGCCCACCGGCCGCAACGATTTCTGTTTTTAAAGCCTCTAGCTTGTCGACGGAACGGGCCGAAACCACCACAATGGCGCCCTCACCCGCCACTCGACGAGCGATCGCGGCGCCAATCGCCCCAGAGGCCCCAACCACCCAAATTACTCTATCTTCTAATAGTTTTGTCATCGCTCGCCCCTAGTTGTTATAACGTTCATCGTGCCATAATAAAGCATCACAAAGGCCTTAACCGCTTGCACACTGAGGCCCACCCGGAGACTTTCACTATGACCATGATCGGCACTGTCACTGACGCATTCAACAACCGCCGCGAGCGGCCAATCCGTTCGGCACCTGGTGTCAGCGGTGGGCATATTTTCAGAAGCGATTTAATCCCTGAAACAGGCGACGCTGAATCCGACGCACCAAACTGCAAGCTGATCGAGCAGCAGCCGCATGGTGTGCTGCAATCACACTTTCACATCGTCGATCAGTTTCAGATCATGGTGGCAGGTGAAGGTCTGTTAGGTAAACATCAGGTCGCGCCCTACACCGTACACTTTGCCGCCAAGCACACCGGCTATGGCCCCATCACGGCGGGCGAGCAAGGCTTACATTACATGGTGTTTAGATTAGGCAAAGACGCGGGCGCAGGATATTTGCCAGAACAGCGCGGTGACATGAAAGACCTACCGCGCCGCCATGTGATGGGGGCACCCGTGGGCTGTTTAAACGATGTCAAGCGCAGTGCTTTGACGAGAACACTCGAGCACAAAGCCATTGCGATGCAAACCGATGGCTTGTGCGCCACGATCTATCAGGCACCCGCCCAGCAAAGGATTGTCGGGCCCGAACCAACCTCTGGACGCGGACAGTTTATTTATATTGCGGCAGGCGCTGCTAAGTTTGATGGCCAAACGCACGAAGCCGGTACGGCAATTTTTATCGCACCTACCGACCCTGCAGCCACCTTGACCACAGACATCTCGGGCGCCGAGATTTTAGTCATGCAGTTTCCGAGAGCAAGCAGCTAAGTCGCACGGCTGTCATTGCGACAACTGAAGATTAAACTCTTTAGCCACGCGTTGCCATTTTGCAATTTCAGCCCGTCTGAAGGTATCAAGTTCTTGCGGAGTCGAAGCAATAATCTCGCCATTAAACTCACCGATACGCGCAATCACCGCGGGTTGTTTTAAGGCGTTCACAAAGGCTTGATTTAAGCGCGCAATGATCTCAGGCGGCGTTGCGGCGGGGGCATACACACCATTCCATTCATAACTTGCATAGCCTGGCACGCCAGCTTCAGCAATCGTGGGGATATCGGGATACACAGCAGTCCGCTTTTCACTACCGACCGCAATAACACGAAGTTTGCCAGCACGCACGTGAGGCAACGAGGTACCGACCGTTGAGAACATCATCGTCACTTGACCTGAGATCACATCGGTCAACGCCAACGAACCGCCTTTGTAGTGCACAGCCTCGAGGTGCGTGCCCGCCAAGGCATTAAACAAGACACCCGCTAAATGCTGCGCTCCGCCGGGACCAGAAGATGCGTAATACAGCGAGGGCTCTTTTTTCTTACCGGCGCTGATGACCTCGGCCACCGTCGTCAGGGGATTATCAGTGCGTACCACCAACACGTTAGGAACGCGCTGAATCAAGGTAATAGGTGCAAAGTCTTTTAAGGTGTCGAACAACATCTTGGGTTGCACCGCCGGATTTTGCGCGTGATTGGCGGCATCAAGCATGATAGTGTAACCATCAGGTGCAGCTTTGGCGACGCTGGCACCTCCGATCATCCCGCCTGCGCCCCCACGATTTTCAACAACAACATTTTGGCCTAGGTCTTTTGACACCTCAGGCGCTAACATGCGGGCCACCAAATCTGCAGTGCCGCCGGGCGGATAGGTCACCACTAAAGTCACCGGGCGTTCGGGGTAAGCAGCGCTCACCGGGGCCATCACTGCGCAAAGCGCCAGCAACACGATCCCCAAGGCCTGTCGAATCAGACTGTGCGTGTTTAACATCATGATCTCTCGATATTCAATGATTGAACGGCTCGCCTAATGATCGGTCGGCTCGCGCCTAAGCCTTGATTACGAAGGCAAGCTTACTATATTCTTGGTGGCGTCTAGCAAGTTTTGATGCCGATCGGGCTTGCCCTTTGCAATTTAGACTTAGGCTATCATCCTTAGTCGATGGGTCGCTGGCACTTAGTCGTTGGATGAGCCCGAAATTAACGCTGACACTAGCTCGTTCATTCTTAGACATCAATCCATAAACAAGGTTCATATGTTGGGCACCTCTGTACATGCTCTTGGTTTAGCTGGCTTGCAGGCTCGTCTTGAGCAAGATTTAGCGTGGCTTGAGCTACCCGCCAAACGCTGGGTGGTCACCCGAGAGCACGAGGGTCAACCCGTGCTTGAAGTTGCGATCATTGGCGCAGGTATGGCCGGCATGGCCGCTGCTGCTTCGCTAACACTGACGGGTATCCAAGCCGTCATGTTTGATCGGGCACCCTTAGGGTTTGAAGGCCCTTGGGTCACGACCGCGCGTATGCAGACCCTGCGCTCGCCCAAGCAATTGACTGGGCCCGCACTGGGTTTACCCGCCCTCACCTTTCGCGCTTGGTTTGAGGCTCAGTTCGGGTTGGATGCCTGGGCAGCACTAGACAAAATTCCCCGCACGCAATGGATGGACTATCTGCGCTGGTACCGTCAAGCGCTAAAACTCGACGTGCGCAACGAACACCACATCACCGCGGTCATACCACGTGCCGATGGTCTGGTGCAGCTAATCATGAACACGTCGATAGGGCAACAAACCGTGTATGCCAGACGTGTGGTCCTTGCCACCGGTCGCGACGGCCTAGGCGGAGCTTACCTGCCAGAGATTGCAGCAACGCTGCCGCGCGCGCTTTGGGCACATTCGTCTGACACACTTGACTATGCCACCCTAGCGGGTAAACGCGTTGGCGTCATCGGCGCCGGCGCTTCTGCCATGGACAGCGCGGCCACTGCACTCGAGGCGGGTGCAACCAGTGTGGATCTGTTGATCCGTCGCCCAGATCTACCCCGCATCAACAAAGGCAAAGGCGCCGGTCACGCCGGCATGAATATTGGCTTTGTCAATTTGCCCGATGACTGGAAATGGCGCATCCGCCATTATTTAGGGGTCGAACAAGTCCCTGCGCCACGCGGTAGCACCCTACGAGTATCGCAGCACAAAAATGCCCGTTTTAATTTGAGCTGCCCGATCGAGTCGATCAACGTCGAGCAAAATGCATTGACAGTCAACACCCCAAAAGGGCCGTTTGAACTTGATTTTCTGATCTTCTCGACAGGGTTCAAAATCGACTGGTGGACGCGCCCCGAGTACGCGAATATCGCGCCACACGTACTGGCCTGGAAACATCGCAAACTTGAACTCACCGAACCTGCTAGCCAAGAGATGCTCGACTCACCTGATCTTGGACCCGCTTTTGAATTCAAAGAAGTGACGCCTGGCAAATGCCCAGGGCTCTCAAGTATTCATTGTTTTTGTTACCCTGCTGCGCTTTCACACGGCACAGTCTCGGGTGATATCCCCGCGATCAGTGAAGGCGCTAAGCGCTTAGCGGCAGGTATTGCAAGTTTGTTTTATGGCGAAGACATTGCTGAGCATTATCATCGCATGGAGCTTTACGACGACCCCGAACTACTGGGCGATGAATGGACGCCTGCAACAAAGAGCACTTCGTAAAAATTGACTTTTTTGGTCTGAACTTAAATGACTTCTAAATAGATGCTGATTTTTTTGCTTTAGACTCAATTCAATTAGAAATAGACACTGACTTTTTTGCGTTCGACTCGCTTCACTTTTACATGGATGCCAGATTTTCATGACAAACACTCAACAGACCGACACGATTGATCGCTTAGTCGGTCTCAGCGCGACACTCAACACTTACTCGGTACGTCACCAGCGCGATAAAGTTGTTGCCGCGACACAAAAAAGTGAAGAAGGCTTGTTTGACCCTACGTTACCTGGCTTGACCCTCGCCGAACGTCTGCTTGTCGCCTTACTCGCCTGTACGCTCACCCCCTCCGTCACCTGTGCAGCCGAGTATCGCAACCGACTGCTCGCTTTAGGAACAGATCACGCCCTGATCGACACGGTGTCAACCGGTGCGTTCAATCAACTCACAGATGCACGACTGCGTTCAATCTTGACGTTTACTCACACCCTCATTACGGATCCGGTCAAAGCGGACAAAGCTGCCTTACAAGCGCTGCCGAAAGCAGGCCTTACAACTCCCGAAGTGGTCACGCTGGCGCAACTCATCGCGTTTGTGTCTTATCAGGTCCGAGTCGTTGCTGGGCTCAAAGCAATGAAACTCCTGGAGCAACAAGCATGAGCGACCTCATCGAAATCAAAGGTTTCACGAACGCGACTCTTGGCTGGAAGGCTTGGCTTGACGTGGTGAGCCTTGACTCGGCAACGGCTGAACAAATCGCCGTGCTAGAAGAAAGCCACCCCAAAGCCAAAGTGTCTGACTATTATCTTTTTTTAGTGCACCAACCCGAAGTTCTTAAACAGCGCTCGGTAGCCTTCAACGCCATCATGTATGCGCCAGGCGGAATGCCGCGCGCTGAACGCGAACTCGGCGCAACGGTGGTGTCGCGTCTAAATGGGTGTGTGTACTGCGCGTCGGTACATGCGCAGCGCTTTGAACAATTGGCTAAACGCACAGACGCGGTTATTGAGGTATTTAACGATCCGCATACGGCGGGTCCCTCTGAGCGTGAACGCGCAATCGTTCAGTTTTCGATCGCGCTGACCAGCGCTCCAGATGCAGTATCGCCGGCCGATATACAGGCGCTGAAAGACGTTGGCTTAACCGAGCTTGAAATTTTGGATTTAATGCACTCAGTCGCAATTTTTGCCTGGGCGAACCGACTGATGTTAAATCTTGGAGAGCCTGTTTTTCCTTGAGGCGCCGCATACGACCCTCTCTGTGCCAAGCAGGTAGGACATCACCGAACAACGTGCAATATTTTCAACACGAGGCTAATGATGCACTTCAGCACCAAACTTCTTATCTCTAGCACTGCGCTACTTTCTAGTCTGTCATTCTCTGTGTTGGCGAACACTTGGCCGAACACCGACAAAGCCATCCAAATCACCGTTCCAGCCCCAGGCGGCGGTGGCACGGGCGACACCATTGCACGCATGCTAAGCGAGCAACTTGCGCCTCGCTTAAAAACTAGCGTCATCATCGAAAACAAGCCAGGTGCCAATGGCAACATCGGGGCAACAGCCGCTGCTAAATATGCGCCTGACGGATACCGTTTTCTGTTTTCGTGGGCGGGCACACTGGCGGTCAACAAAAGCTTGTACGCCAGCATCAACTACGATCCACAAAAAGATTTTGACCCAATCGCCTTGATCTGCGACGTGCCTAATATTTTGGTCGTCAATAACGATCAACCGGTTAAGAGCATTCAAGAATTTATCGCGTATGCCAAAACCAATCCCGGAAAATTGAATTTTGGTTCAACCGGCATCGGCAGCTCTATGCATCTGGCAGGTGAATTGTTTATGCGTGAGACCGAAACCAAAATGGTTCATGTGCCGTACAACGCCCCAGGTACCGCAACCACCAACTTAATCGCCAACGAAATTCAAACCATGTTTCAGTTGATACCCGGCATTGCCGGACAGGTCAAAGCGAACAAGGTCCGTGCGCTCGCGATCATGTCACCGACGCGTTCACCTGCCCTGCCCGACGTACCCACAACCGCTGAGCTAGGGTTTCCGAAGTTGATGTCGTCAACGTGGTTTGCATTGTTAGCGCCTGCAGGCACCCCAAAACCCATCATTGACAAAATGAATGCTGAGGTCAATCAAATTTTGAGCGACTCAGTCTTTAAA
>JAURJT010000081.1 GCA_030832095.1 Gammaproteobacteria bacterium
AGTTTGGTATCAACGTAATGCTGGGCAGGCTTTGTGTCAAGCGATCAAGAGGTTATGGCTGAAATTAGAGCCGCATTAGATTACAGTAACGAAAGCGATAAAAAAACAACAAGACTTTGCATCACCGAGACAGCCATGACCCCGTACGCCAGTTTGTTTTCTCCACTTGAATTAGCAGGCAGACGCTTGCGTAATCGTATTGTGCATCCGTCAATGACCACTGTGACTGGTGCAGATGGGCGAGCCACCGACCGCCTGATTCAGTATCACTTGAATCGCGCCCGCGGTGGTGCGGCGATGTTGGTGACAGAGCCTCTTGCGGTGGCGCCGCATCAAAAGGTCTCTACCCGTGTGCGTGCCTGGAACGCGCATGCCGAAGAGAGCCTCACACGCTGGGCCAAAGCGGTTGAAGCGGAAGACTGTAGGCTGATTGCTCAAATACAAGATGCGGGGCGCGGGCGTCATGCACCCGGTAGAAATTACGAAGCCATCGGCGCCTCGCCCCTACCTGATGACATTAGCTGGACCATGCCGCATGTCTTGTCGGCCGACGAGATCTCGACCTTGTTGGGTCATTTTGTTGAGTCAGCCGCGCGGGTGAAGCGCTGTGGCTTTAGCGGGGTTGAATTTTCGGCGGGCCACGGGCATTTGTTTCATCAGTTTATGTCGGCCTACTCGAACACACGCACCGATGCCTATGGTGGCGGTTTTGAGAACCGCATGCGCTTGGTGCTTGAGATGATCAAGCTCGTGCGTGAGCGGGTCGGGACTGATTTTATTTTGGGAATTAAGTTGCCGAGTAACGATGGCATAGAAGGCAGTATTGATCACGCGGCCGCCGCAAAAATCGCGACTCGGGTGACGCAAACAGGTTTGATCGATTACGTTTGCTTTGCCCAGGGCGCGCATGCCAGAACGCTCGAACTGCATATCCCTGATGCGAATAAAGAGCGCAATCCTTATGCGCCGACCTTGAAGGCCTTGAAGGCGTCGGTGGGTCAGGTGCCAGTGATGGCACTGGGTCGTATCAATGACCCCGCGCAGGCAGATGCCATCATTGAGCAGGGCGAGGCTGAGTTGGTGGGGATTGGGCGAGCACTGATCACGGATGCGGCCTGGTCGCGTAAAGCACAGTTGGGGCAAGCCTCACGGATTCGGTATTGCGTAGGCGGCAATACCTGCTGGAAAACAATCGTGGCCCATGCACCAATCGCTTGTGATAATAATCCGCGGGTGGCGATGCCCGATGAGCTCGACGAGGTATTCGCGCCGGCAGCCGTTAAAAAACGGGTGGTAGTGGTGGGTAGCGGTGTTGCAGGGCTTGAAGCAGCTTGGATCGCTGCTGCACGTGGGCATCACGTGACACTGATGACTCGTGCCGCAGAGGTTGGCGGTAAAGTGCGTCAGTTGGTATCACTACCCGGCGGCGAGGATTTGAGCAGTATTTACGATTACCAGTATGTTGAAGGGGCGCGTGTAGGCGTTGACTATCAGCTCAATCAAGACGCAACGCTTGAGACGATTTTGCAATATCAGCCCGAGGCGGTGGTGCTTGCTACGGGCTCAACAATGATTTGGCCACGCATGCTGCCTGAGGCGTTGCGCCAAGAGGGTTGGATCCCTGATTTGCGTCGCGCCATGAGCGAACTTGAAGGCGTGACACAGCGACAATCAGGGACCGCAGTGATCTTGGATATGGATCACACCGAAGGCACTTATGCGGCGGCTGAGCGCCTGCACACGCTGTTTGATCGCGTTGTGGTGATGACCCCGCGCGCAACGATTGCTGATGAGGTCGCGCTAGTGACGCGCCAAGGCATCTATCGAAGGTTTCATGAAAAAGACATCGACGTGCTGTACGCGGTCGAACCACGCTGGACTGACACCTTTGAAAATGAAGCGACACTGCAATACGTCAGTATTTATGGTGGTGCCTTGAAAGGTATCGAGAACGTTGCGTTCTTTGCCTACTCAACGCCCAGGCAACCCAATGATGAGTTGGCGCTGCTACTCAAAGCCGCTGGTGTAGAGGTGCACTTAATTGGTGACTGCCGTGCGGCCAGAAATATCCTTGCTGCAACCGCTGAGGGCGATGCAGTCGGACGCGCCCTTTAATGCCTCACGCGGTCACCGGTGGGCGCACTGTAATCGAGTGCGCCGGCCGATCGTCCGCATACTGTGTCGGACGCCAGTGCAGGGTGCGTAACTCACCGAACTCGTGAGGCAAACGCTGCCACTGATCGCCGCCATCAGTGCTGCGAAACAGTTGCCCCAAGTTTGTGTAGGTAAACAACAATTGGGGATCGTGTGGGTGGGTTGCCACGGCCCAAGGGGTGCTATTTAAATGCCCGGGCAAAGTCAGCTTATGCCAGGTGTAGCCATAATCCTGACTGCGCCACAATTGCCCTGTGTTGCCGGGTGGGCCATTGCCGTTGGTTAAGAATATGACTGCGTCGTTGCCAGGCTGCACGGTGATGCCGCGGGTGTATTGCCAAGGTGAGTCTAATAAAACGAACACCCAAGTTTCACCGTTATCAACACTGCGATGCAGGCCGCGGTTGGTGGTAGCGTAAAGAATCTTTTGCCCAGAGGCATTGTGCACAATTGCGATGCCATGCATATCGCAGGATACAAGCCCCTCTGTTTTAAGCTGCCAGGTGTTGCCGCGGTCAAGACTGCGATAGACACCACCGATTTCAACAACAGCCCAGATGGTGTTGTGCTGGAGAGGATCAAACAAGATCTGTGTGACCCGTGTGGGCCCCATGTTGATCTCTGAAAACTTTTGAATGCCGGGCGCGGGTAACTCGTTCCAGGTCAGCCCCGCATCGGCAGAGCGATAAAACGCTGCAGGACGAGTGCCGGCATACAGCACGCGTGCATCAGCGGGATCTTGTGCCAAGGCCCAAATGTCAGTCATCGGTGAGGCGAGCGCGGTCCAGCGAGTAGTGCGTTCGTCCCAGCGAAACAAACCCATATCTGTGCCCGCATAAAGCAGATTTGGATCTGCAGGGTGCGAGCTGTAAGACCAGACCCGCGCTTCAAGATACATGCCCGAATGACTGTTAGGGTGCACCCAGGTTTGCCCAAGGTTATTGCTAAACCAGGCCGAGTGTCCGGCAGTGCCTGCATACACTTCAATCTGATTTGTCATGATGTCTCGCCTGTTTTGCACCTTGCAATTAACGCCCCACAAACACCGGCGCACGCTTTTCTAAGAATGCCCGTTGCGCCTCTTTGGCATCTTCGGTTTTTGCGATCGCCGCAGTCATGTCTTGCTCGTAACGATAGCCATCGCGCAGGCTCATGTCTTCGATCGCGTTAAGTGTTTGTTTGGCGAGGCCAACTGACAGCGGGCTCTTGCTAGCAATGGTATTGGCCAGTTCAAGCGCTGCCGGCATCAAGCCCTCGGCAGTCGTCACTTGCAAAACGACACCAAGGCGATACAGTTCGTCGGCTTGCACGCGATACCCCGTAAACATCATGCGTCGTAGCATGCTGTGTGGAAACAAGCGCGCCGCATGACTGCCACCGCCCAAGAGGCCGACGTCAATCTCTGGCAAGGCCAGGCAGCCTTTTTCTGATGTGATCAGCATGTCAGCTGAGGCAGCAATCGCCAAACCCGCACCGAGCGCAGGGCCGTTCAGCGCAACGATCACGGGCTTGGTGCATTCGCGAATCGCGTGAAAACATTCGCGTGTGCGACGTGAGTGCGCAGGTAAATCGCCCGGCCCCTTGATCACCGAGGCGCGACCTTTCAAGTCAGCACCCGCACAGAAAATTTTGCCAAGGCCGGTTAGCACTACAGCTCGCACCTCAGGGATTTCAGAGATGTAGTCAAGCGCTGCGGTAATCTCGTCGCTGAGTGTGCGTGACAGTGCGTTGACGGGCGCATTGTTCATGCTAAGTACCGCAACATGGCCGATCAGCTCGTATTGGAGTTGGGTAAAGTCTTGCATATAGGTGATGTCCCTGAGTTTGATTATTCTGTAAGTAAACACCATTAGAATACAGAAAATGCAGCGACATTGACGCGCGTGAACCCTCAATCGAGGCTTGCGACGCGACCATTAAAAATTTAGGGACAATAAATCATGCTAAAGGCTTTAAGTTTTGTCGTACTAGCGACCGTGATGACCCCTGTTGTGCACGCACAGACGGCAGCCTACCCAACAAAACCGATTCGTTTGATTGTGCCGTTTGCGCCAGGTGGGGCGGCTGATCAGACCGCGCGTTTAATTAGTGAGCCGATGGCTAAAGAGCTCGGTCAGCCCATCATTGTTGAAAATAAGCCAGGTGGTGGCGCAACGGTTGGTGCCGCACTGGTTGCCAGTGCTGCACCCGATGGCTATATCGTGCTGTACACCACGCCTGGCCCGCAAATTATTAATCCCTATTTGATGGCTAAATTGCCTTACAACCCCGATAAAGATCTGATCCCTGTGTCGCGCGTGGCCTGGTTTCCGAATGTGTTGGTGGTGGCGCCTAAGCTACCCGTCAACACCGTGCAAGAGCTGATTGAGTATGCGCGTAAGAATCCTGGTAAAACTAATTTTGGCAGCTCAGGCATTGGCGCCAGCACTCACTTGTCGGGCGAATTGTTTAAGTCGATGGCGGGCGTTGACATCGTCCATGTGCCCTACAAAGGCTCAGGTCAAGTCATCCAAGATCTGCTGGCTGGCAATGTGCAGATGGCGATCGATAGTTTGTCGGTGTATATCGGCCAGATCAGATCCGGTAACTTGCGTGCCTTGGGCTTAGCAAGCCCCGAGCGCTCACCGTTGCTGCCTAATGTGCCAGCGATTGCCGAGCAATTGAAGGGCTACCAGGCCGTTGCCGTGAACTATCTGTCGGTACCCGCGGGCACCCCTCGTGCAGTGATTGATCGGTTAAACGCCGCGTTACGTGTGGTGATTAACGAACCAGCCATGAACGAACGCATGATCAATGGCGGGATGATCCCGAAAACAAGTACGCCAGAAGAGATGGCAGCCGAGATCGAAGTTGAGCGCATCAAGTGGAGAAAGGTGATCGCTGAGTCAGGCGCAAAAGCCGAATAGAGCAAAAACTCGGCGCTAGGCCCCTGCTCTAAGTACAAGTCTGGACACCCAAAGTCGAGCGAAAACCAAAATAGATGCCAAAAAGACCACAATTAGGGCTGTTTTGGCCCTAAAACCCTCAAACCAAGAGTTTTCATTTTCTTGTAAGATGTCCAACATCGAAAATAAAAACACTTGGATCCTGGAGGGCTCTGTGCGCCAGTCTCTGAGTTAAGCGTAATTCGGAGACCTTGCATGCCTAAGTTACCCCTCAGCCGGTTCACAGTGCTGGATTTGACGCGTGTGCGTTCTGGGCCAGCCGCAGTCAGACAATTTGCAGATTGGGGCGCAAACGTGATCAAAATTGAAGAGCCAGGTGATCAACCCGATGATCGCCCAGGTGGCTCGTCACAATTTGCTGATTATCAAAATACCCATCGCAACAAACGCAGCGTTACGCTGAACTTAAAGCACCCAAAAGGTAAAGCGCTGTTCTTGAAAATGGTTGAACAGGCCGATGTGGTGATTGAAAACTATCGCCCGAATGTGAAGTTCAAACTCGGTATCGATTATGAGTCACTACGCAAGGTAAACAAACGCATTATCTTGGCGAGCGTGTCGGGCTTTGGGCAAGATGGCCCTTATGTTGATCGACCCGGCTTGGATCAAATCGCACAGGGTTTAGGCGGGATCATGTCGGTGACGGGTGAGCCCGGCCGCGGGCCGATGCGTGCGGGTATACCGGTGGCAGACTTAAGCTCTGGCTTGTTCTGTGCGATTGGCACGTTGGTGGCGTTGCTTGAACGCGAAGAGTCGGGTGAAGGTCAGTGGGTGCAGTCTTCACTGCTGCAGTCGCAAGTGTGGATGATGGATTTTCAGATCATGCGCTGGCTGATGAACAAAGAGATCCCAGGGCAGACTGGTAACGATCATCCAACAACAGCGGCCACGGGCGTCTATCCGACAGCAGACGGTTATATCAACTTAGCGGCGATGGGCACTGAGATGTTTATCAAGCTAGTGACGGCAATTGGTTTGCCAGAACTCGCTGAAGACCCGCGCTTTAAGTTGCTTAAGACGCGTGGTCAGAATCGACCCGCGTTGAATGCAGCGATCGCCGCACGCACGAAACAAGAACCGACTGCACACTGGATTGAGTTGTTGAATAAAGCAGGCGTGCCCTGTGGCTCGATCAAGAACGTGAAAGAAACCATGGAAGACCCACAGGTTGTGCATTTGGGGATGGCCAAAACTTTACAGCACCCAAGCTTGGGCGAAATCAGTGTGGTGAATCATCCAGTGATCATGAGTCGTTCAAAGCGCGAGGTGTTTACGGCGGCTCCCGACCGTGGTGAGCACAACAAAGAGGTCTATGCAGAATTTGGCATCGGCGCCCAAGAGGTTGATGCCTTGCTGAAAGACGGTGCAATCTAAGAGTGAGTCTTTTGATGGAGAGTCATGGTGAGTAAACCCTCTGTAACTGCAACGGTTTATACCGCGCGCAGACAAGCGTTTGTTGGACGTGGCGCGGCGGCCACCAAACCGTTAATGTCAAGCGGCCCGCCTAAGGCGATGACGGCGTTTGACAATTTGGGGCGCCCTGAAAATTTACCCGATGAAATCGCGCAGCAATTGCGAACGCGCATTTTGAATGAAAGCCTCGCGCCCGGTCAGCGCTTGCCCACTGAGCAAGAGCTTGGTGCGCAGTTTGGGGTGAGCCGCAATGTCGTGCGTGAGGCGATCGCGCGATTGAAACTGACTGGGTTAGTTGAGACACGTCATGGTGTGGGCACGTTTGTGTGTGCTGACTTGGCGATGCGACCGTTTGAAGTGTCGCACGATGACTTGATGGATTTGGCGCAATTGATTCATGTGCACCAGCTGCGCGTTGAAATTGAATCAGGTGCTGCAGCGCTAGCCGCCACGCATCGCACCAAAGCGCAACTTGATACCTTGCAACAAACTTTAAAGCGCGTAGAGCTTGCCTCGGCCGATTGGCAGGTGGCCGCACACACGGCGGTCGATTTTCATTTGGCGGTTGCGCACGCGGCTAACAATCCTTACTTTGTCCGAATCATGGGGCACTTAAGCCACGTGATTCACAATGCTGTACGTACGTTTCGTTTTAGAAATACCGGCACACCTCGGATTGATGAAATCGGTAACGAGCACGTGCTCATTGTCGAGGCCATCGCCCGCCAGGATTCGGCCGCAGCGCGTCACGCCATGAGAACCCATTTAGATAACGCGATGGCACGTTATCGCAAATTACTAGGAGACCTTTGAAATGAGTATCACAAGACTATTGCAAGGCGAAATTACCGACAGCCTGATCGTTGAAAAACGAGGTGCGGCAGGCTGGATTACGTTTAACGACCCTGGCCGTCACAACGCAATGTCGTACGACATGTGGGTGGCAGTGCCTAAAGCCATCAAACTATTTGAAGCTGACGACGAGATTCGTGCCATTGTTTTAACTGGTGCTGGCGGCAAAGCGTTTGTGAGCGGTGCCAATATTTCTCAGTTTGAAAAATTACGCACCGGTGCAGATGCCGTGGCTGAATATGAGCGCGTGGGCGAAGAAGCACAGGGCGCCTTGTACAACACCTTTAAACCAGTGATTGCGCGTATTGACGGGTATTGCATCGGCGGCGGTTTGAATATTTCGTTGTGCTGCGACATTCGTATCGCGTCGGACGCCAGCTCGTTTGCGATCCCAGCTGGCCGTTTAGGCTTGGGCTATCGCTTAACTGCAATCCGTAATTTGGTGTCAACCGTTGGTGCACCACAGGCCTTGGACATCATGCTGTCGGCTTCACGCTTTACCGCGCAAGAGGCCTTGATCAAAGGCTTGGTGCAGTACGTAGTGCCAGTCGCTGAGTTAGATAAAACCGTTGACGCGTATTTGGCAAAAGTGACTGCTAATGCCCCGATTACGTTAAGAGCGGCTAAAAAAGCGGTGCGCGAGTTTCAACGTGTCGCACCGCATATTGATGCTGAAGGTATTCAGAAAATGGTGCTGACTTGCTTTGCTAGCGAAGACTATCAAGAAGGCAAACGTGCTTTTGCTGAAAAACGTTCGCCAGTTTTTAAAGGTAAATAAGTCATGAGGACAGTGGTGTCGACGCGCCTCTTCGCGCGTCCTTGGTTTGCACTTGGGTCTGTTTTGTTTGCTGCGCTATGCGCGAACTCTCTGGCCCAAGCGCAGACGTATCCGACGCAGCCCATTCGTATGGTGATTGGGTATGCCGCAGGAGGCACTACTGATATTATTGCAAGGTCGCTGGCTGAGCAGCTATCCAAAACGCTTGGTCAGACGGTGATCGTTGAAAATAAAGCGGGCGCAGCGGGTAACCTCGCTGCGGCCTACGTTGCGCAGGCCAAACCTGATGGCTACGTGTTGTTCATGGCAACCCTAGCCAGCCATGGCATCAATCCCGCCTTGTACAAAACGGGCTTGGGCTACGATCCGGTCAAAAGTTTCGAGCCGATTTCGATGGTGGCTGCGATCCCGATGTTGTTGGTGGTGAATCCAAAGTTACCGATTCGCTCGGTACCAGAGTTGGTAGCCTACGCTAAAAAAAATCCGGGTCAGCTCAATTACGCCTCAAGCGGCAATGGTTCGCCGGTGCATCTGGCCGGGGCCATCTTTGCCGACGCGACCAAGATCGACGTTGTGCATATTCCGTATCGAGGCGGTGCGATTGCCAACACCTCAGTCATGAGTGGAGACACGCAATACACCTTTGCCAGCATGCCGGCCGCAATGCCGCAGGTGCAGGCGGGTAAGTTGCGGGCGTTGGCCGTCACGACTAAAGTACGTTCGCCCCAGTTGCCTGATATCCCTTCTGTTGAAGAAGCTGGTAGTCTGCCCGGGTATGACATCAATACCTGGGATGCATTGCTGGCCCCCAAGGGAACGCCGCCTGCTGTCATTGATAAGTTAAATGCAGCTGTCAGGCAGGCTTTGCAGTCGCCTGCGTTGGCAAAGCGCTTTGAGGGTGAGGGCGCCATCCCAGATACCAGTACGCCACAAGAGTTAGCCACGTATATTGATGCCGAGTTACTGAAGTGGGCCGCGGTGGTCGCGCGCACGCCGATCAAGGTTGACTGATGATCGTTGAGCTGTGGCATCAGTTGTTTCCGTCGGTTGTGGTGTTTCTTTGGCTGAGCTTGGCGGTGTTAATCGCGGGCACGGTACGTTCGTTTACGGGCTTTGGTGGCGGGCTAGTCTTGGCGCCACTCTTCAGTTTGTTCATGGCTCCGGCGGATATGGTGGTGGTGGTATTGCTGCTGAATTTTGCGATTTCAGTGCAGACTTTGCCACAAACGTGGAGCACCACAAATTGGAAAATGGTGTGGTCTGTGTCGATCCCCGCAGTACTCGGTATACCGATTGGGGTGTGGTTAATTGAGTGGTTAGACCCGGTGGTGACGCGACGTTTTATTGGTGTGATCGTGGCAGGCCTGGCTGCCATCATGCTAATTGGCTGGCAGTACAACGGTGTGCGTGGCCGGCTGCAAGATTGGTTTGTGGGCTTGACGAGCGGTGCACTGACGGCGATGGCCGGTGTGGGTGGCCCACCCCTCGTGCTGTATTTTTTGTCAGATAAGACGATTACCCCCGTGGTGCTGCGGTCGTTTTTTATGATGTTTTTTGCCTTTATTCAGCTCAGCACGATGGCGGTCTTTTTGTATAAAGATCTCATCAACACTAAGCAAATGCTGTACTCAGCGTCGTTCATGCCAGTGTATTTTTTGTCGGCTGTGCTTGGAAGCTACCTGTTTAGTCGAGCGCTGCATCGCGCGGCGTTGATCAAGCGCTTGTCGTTATGGTTTTTGTTAGTGGTGGGGTCGTTTACGATTGTGATTTGACAGGGCTTAGCTTGTATAACGTGCGTTGAATCTGACCAACGGAGAAAATTTGAAGCACTCAATTTTGTTGTTTGGGGCGAATGGTCAGGTTGGTCATGCGCTGCAGAGCTCACTCGCTCGTTTGGGTGAAGTGACGGCTTGCACGCGTGAGCAGATAGATTTTAGCCAGTCGCCCGAGGCAATCGCGGCAACCCTGAAGGTGTTAACACAGAGATATCAGCCAACAATTGTGGTCAACGCGACCGCCTATACGGCGGTGGATCGCGCGCAAACAGAAGCTGAACTTGCACAGCGTATCAACGCCGTAGCGCCCGGTTTGCTTGCGCAGGCTGCACAAGACTCGGGTGCCTGTGTGGTGCACTTCTCAACCGACTATGTGTTTAGGGGCGATAAGCCTGAGCCTTATGTTGAAACTGATCTGACTGATCCGCAATCGGTCTACGGCCAAAGCAAATTAGACGGAGAACGTGCGGTCGCGAGCGCCTGCGCCCGTCATCTGATTTTTCGAACCTCATGGGTGGTGAGTGCCCACGGCGGAAATTTTCTAAAAACGATGCTTAAGCTTGCCCAAGAGCGAGACGTTTTAAATGTGGTGTCTGATCAAGTGGGCGCGCCGACCTCGGCAAACTTGCTGGCTACGGTCACCACGCAGCTCTTGCAGGTGCTCGTTGAGCAACCGCCCACTGATCCTCGGTGGGGTTTGTATCATCTGGTGGCCAGCGGACACACAAATTGGCATGCCTACGCTTGCTATGTCATCGCCCAGGCGCGAGCAGCCGGTTGGCCGATTAAGATTCAAGAGCAAGCGATTCACCCAATTGCGACAAAAGACTATCCGGTCGCTGCACCCCGCCCGCTTAATTCACGCCTGGATACACAAAAGCTATGCAGGGTGTTTGATTTGACGCTGCCAGAATGGCGTGTCGGGGTTGACGAGGTATTGCAGGCGCTAAAATCGTCGGCATGACGACCAACATTCTTATCGTACGTACCTCGTCGCTAGGTGACTTGGTGCATATGTTGCCCGCGATCTCGGATATCGCTAAACACGTGCCGGGCGCGCAGATTGATTGGTTGGTTGAGGATTCGTTTGCGTCGATCCCAGCGTGGCATCCAGCGGTGAATCAAGTGCTACAAGTGGCGCATCGCCGCTGGCGCCGGGCCTGGTGGTCTGGCCAAGTCAGGCGCGAGCGGCACGCGTTCGAAGCGGATTTGCGAGGTCGTCATTACGATATCGTGCTTGATATGCAGGCCTTGCTCAAGACGGTGTGGTGGGTCAGGATGGCCACGGGAACTAAACATGGGCTGGACTGGCGCTCTGCGCGCGAGCCTCTTGCCACCTTGTTTTATGACGTGCGCCATCGCGTTGAGTTTTGGCAGCCGGCCGTGACCAGGCAACGCCTGTTAGCGGCCAGTGCGTTCGGGTACGCAGTCCAAGGTGAGCCTGATTTTGGCTTGCAGGCGCTTGAGTTGCAGGCGCAAGCCACGCGCAGATTGGCCGCACCCTATGCAATGATTATGCCTTCGGCCAGTCGCGACGATAAATTATGGCCAGAATCAGATTGGCAGGCGGTGTTTGACCTGCTCACCGAGCGTGGCCTACAGTTAAAACTCTTAGCGGGCAATCCAGCCGAGGCCAACCGTGCACAGGCTTTGATCCAAGGTCGTTCAAACGCAGAAGTGTTGCCGCGCGGTGCCTTAACTGAAACCGCCCAACACTTGGCCGCCGCAACCCTGATGGTTGGCTTGGATAGTGGGCTCACGCATTTATCGGCAGCCCTTGGCCGCCCGACGGTTGGGATTTATAAGGCGTCAACGCCGGTGCGAACGCCTTTGGTGGGCGCCGCCTTTACGGCGAGCTTGGGCGACCGTGGGCAACCCCCCTCCAGGCGAGCTGTAATTGCTGCAATTGAGCAAGCTCTGCGCTAGTATTACGCGATGCCATTAAAAATTTACACCTTTCTTTTAAGATTAGTCGCCCCATTGCTTTGGGCGTACATGTTTGTGCGTGCGCGTCGCTCGGGCGGGGATTGGCAAATTTTTAGTGCAGAACGGTTTGGCTTCTATGCCCTACCCTGGGACGGTGAAGCGCCTGTTTGGGTGCACGCCGTCAGTTTGGGCGAAACGCGTGCCGCACAAACCTTGATTAAGCAGTTTCTAGCCCGTGGCGAAAGGGTGCTGCTCACGCACATGACGGTAACCGGTCGGGCTGAGGGGGCGCGCTTGTTTGCCGCCGAGATCGCGGCAGGTCAACTGCGCCAACAATGGGTGCCGTATGATTTTTCGGGTGCCACGAAAAAATTCATGCAGCACTATCGACCACGCCTTGGTCTGTTGATTGAACGAGAGGTATGGCCAAACTTGATTGAAGCCGCGCAATTAGCCGCGGTACCAATCATTTTAGTGAGCGCGCGTTTCTCAGAAAAATCGCAAAAGCAAGTCAGGCAAATCGACAAAGTTTTTTTGACTTTGATGCGCGATGCTTACGCCGGCATTGATCTGACCTTGGCACAAACAGAAGACGATGCTAGGCGCCTGTATGAAGTTGGGGCGCTGAATATTCAGGTGGTGGGTAATCTGAAGTTTGATGTGGTCTTGCCCGTGGTTGCCGTTGATGCGGGTCGTGCCTGGCGCGAGCGGCTAAACCGCCCCGTGATTGCAATTGCCAGCACGCGTGAGGGTGAAGACGCCTGGTTTGCTCAGGCGCTTGCACGGCAAGATTCAACGGCTTTATTTTTATTGATACCTAGGCATCCCCAGCGGTTTGATGAGGCTGCTGCACTGCTTGAGCAGGCAGAGATTGCAACCGTACGCTGGTCGGTGCTGCGCTACAACACACAGCCAGAACAAATGCTGGCGGGCATTAAGGTGGTGTTGTGTGACACGCTAGGTGAGATGCCCTTCTTTTATGCAGCCAGTGATGTCGCCATTGTGGCGGGTAGCTTTGCGCCGGTTGGTGGGCAAAATCTGATTGAGGCCTGCGCACTGGGTACGCCCGTGATTGTTGGCCCGCACACGTACAATTTTTCTGACGCCGTCGCGCAAGCGGTTGAAATCGGTGCGGCAGCGCAAATTCAGTCACCCGAGCCGGCTGATGCTGCGCAGCGAGCCGTGTCGATGGCTGTGTACTGGCTGCAAGACCCGCAAGCCTTGAATGAAAAGGGCCGTTTAGCGCGCGAGTGGGTTGGCCAGCATACCGGAGCAACCACCCGAATCTTCCAGCAAATTACTGAACTTGAAGCTGCCCGGGCCCAAACTTTGCCGACTCAGCATTAAGTTGAGTTTGAATTTTGCTGGCAGGTGATCTACCCGCCTCGCTACGTGGCTGGCCAAACCAGCCCTGCCCAAGCGCGAAGACGCCAAGATTGACTAATACCAACAGAATAAAAAAAGTTCGCATAAGTTTGGAGGATGGGTGGTCAAGGGAAGAAAATAGTTGTACCGTACATCACGCAACTTAGGATAGCAGGTTAGAGGTTGTAATTTATGAAAATATAGTCATCTGGCTGGGTCAACCCTGAGCGCACTGGGGTATGGCTAAGATGATAAAGGCGGTAAAGGAGACAAAATGAAAAAACGCATAAAAATAATAGTCGCGTTGTGGTTCAGTGTGTTTAGCCTGATCGGCTTGAACGCGAAAGCGCAGCCATATCCAAATAAGCCGATCCGGATTATCGTGCCTTTCGGACCGGGCGGCACGACGGATATCATTGCCCGATCGATGGCGAGAAAGCTGACCGAACAACTCGGAGTGAGTGTTCAGGTTGAAAATAAAACTGGCGGCAGTAGTATTGTCGGATCTCAGTTTGTGTCAAAGGCGACGCCAGATGGTTACACGTTGCTCATGGCAGGATCCCCTCACTCGATTAATCCAAGCCTTAGAAAAGACATGCCGTACGACGCGGTAAAAAGTTTTGAACCAGTCACGTTGATTGGAACCGTACCGATGGTGTTGGTGACCCACCCTTCGTTGCCTGTCAAAACCTTTCAAGAATTTGTAGCGTATGGCAAAAAAAATCCAGAGGCTTTGCGCTGCGGAATCGTTCCCGGCAGCGGTAACCACATGGCCACTGAGTCGCTCAAGTTGGCTGCTGCGGTGCCTCTAATGCCCGTACCCTATCAATCCGATGCGCCGATGGTCGTCGATTTGTTAGGAGGGCATATTAACTGCGTGGTGCTGATTTCGACCCAAGGAATTGCCTATATCCGAGAAGGGCGCTTAAACGCAATTGCGGCGACCAGTGAACAGCGTTTAGCCATTTTGCCGAATGTACCGACCTTACAAGAGCTTGGCCTCAAAGGATTTTTGGCGGGTTCTTGGAATGGCCTGTTTGCACCAGCAGGCACACCTTCTGAGGCGACTGAATTAATCGCAAAAGAAATTCAGCGTGCGCTAAAAGATCCGAAGATCATCGAACAATATGCTCAAATTGGAATCACAATTATTGGCACGGATCCGCAAGGACAAGCTAAATTTTTAGCCTCTGATATTGCTCGCTGGCGCGATGTGATCAAGGATGCGCAGATTTCACTTCAGTAGAAATCTTTGCGCAGCCGAACAATATTTCACTCCATAAACTTTGTCTTATGACTCAAATAGGAAAATAAAATGTCTTCAAATGATCAGCAGGCTGTGTCAAAGGCTCTTGAGCAAGAGGCGCTTAAACTCGATGCGCGCCGCTGCGAGGTGTTGCTCGCAGCCGATGGAGCGGGGCTTGCAGCCATCGTTGACGAGGGGCTGACCTACACTCATGCGAGTGGTCGGCGCGATACCAAAGCCACCTACGTTGATAGCGTGTCGACCGGGCGCTCAAAGTACACCAGACTAGATCGTGAAGAGGTCACTGCCCGTGTCGTCGGTAACGTCGTGTTGGTGGAAGGCAAGGTCAATATGACGGTGGTGGTCGAAGGGGTTGAGAAAAATCTTTACAACCGCTATTTGGGCGTTTGGACTGCTGTGAGTGGCAAGCTGTTGTTGACGGCTTGGGCATCGACAAAACTCAATTAACGAGCGCTGACATAAATATGCATATTGGCATTTTTGGCGCGGGTTCGGTTGGCGCATACGTTGGAGGAATGTTGGTCCGTGGCGGCCATCAGGTCACAATGATTGACCTGTGGTCCGAGCATGTGGCTCACATGAAACAGCATGGGCTTTCGCTTTCGGGGTCTCAAGGAAAATTCCATGTGCCCGTGCACGCGCTGCATTTGTCTGAAGCGCAAGCGCTACTCAATAATAAAGTTGATGTGGCGATTTTGTGTGTCAAGTCCTATGACACCGAATGGATGACTTTATTCTTGCGCGATTACTTGTCTTCTGACGGCTATGTGTTGTCAATGCAAAATGGAATGAATGAGGAAGCCATTGCACACTTAGTTGGCTGGGGCCGCGTGGTTGGGTGTGTGCTAAATACCATTGGCGTCGAAATGACGGGCCCCGGTCAAGTGATGCGATGGATGAAGCCTGCGCCGCCGGGCTATCCGGTTTTCAGGATAGGTGAGATGCATGGTCGTGTGACACCAAGAGCCTTACAGATTGCAGAGGTCTTGAAGTCTTGTGACCACGCGGATGTCACCACAAATTTATGGGGTGAGCGTTGGTCAAAGCTCACCAACAATGCGACAGCGAGTGCGATCGGGCCATTGACTGGGATGGGTATTGTCGAGATGTTCGCGCATCGCGATACGCGTCGCTTATCTATTAAGTTGGCACAAGAAGGTGTGTTGGTCGGCCACGCAATGGGCTTGCAGCTAGAGAAGATTTCATCGATTGCGCCTGAGGTCTGGTTGGCGGGTAATCCTAATGTGCCAGATGGTTTTGCGCAAATCGAGAAAGAGCTAAAAAAATGGGAAGAGCGACTTGATGTGACGGGCCAAGCCTCAACCCTGCATGACATTCGCCGGGGACGGCGAACTGAAATTGATTCGATCAACGGATTGATCGCGCAGAAAGCTCATGAGTTGGGTGTGGCCGCGCCGCTTCACACAACCTTGACCGCTCGCGTGAAGCAACTCGAAGCGGGTGAGTTGATTCAGGGGATCGACACTATAAAAGATCTGTTTGACTAACAATTGGAGTTTTGACCCGAGATCATCGATCAGATCATCTCGGGTTGCGAATCTCGTATTGCCACGGTCAGAGCAGGTCTTGTTGATTCAAGCGCCCGCAGACTTAAACGCCGGCAAACTCGCGTAAGCGATTAAACACCGCGGTATCAAACTCAAGCCCTTCTTTTAAATTGCGCGCGCGTTCTTTGAAAGAGCGTTCTGACGGTATACGAATCTCGTCAACGCCGGGTGCCCGCTTTGAGGTTTTAATGCGGGTGATCAGGGCGCTGACATCTTCTTTGTACTGCTCGGCTGAATACATCAGATCAGGTTTGAACGCGATGATCAGGTGTCCGTTGTTTTTATCGGCAGTGGTACCGGCGCCGGTCAGCAAACCCATTGCGTGCATCATTAATGCTAGGCCAAAACCTTTGTGACCGGCGAACGGTAGCAAGGCACCCTCGCGCGCGGCGGTCGGATCTTGGGTTGGATTGCCGTGCACATCAATGGCCACACCCTCGGGCAATTTTTCACCACGGCGTTCACGCAAAGTGAGATCGGTGTACATAATGGCCGAGGTACCCATATCAAAAATCAACGGGCCGTTTGCCGTCGGCAAGCCAATCGTAAGTGGGTTGGTGCCCAAAATCGACTCGATCCCGCCAAGCGGTGCGACATAGCTTTGTGAGCTGACGGTGTGGATGACGACCAAGTCATGATTGACGAGCTTTTCAACGTAATGTGCGCCGCGTCCGCTCATCCAGCTGTTTTGTACCCCACCGATGGCAAACCCACTGACCAAGGCTTTAGCTTGAACAGCTTCGCCTAAGCGTTGGATCGCCAGCATCCCGATATTATTGCCACCTTCGAACACAATCGACACCGGTGTTTCTTTGATCACTTTCATGGGTGTTCGGGGGCGCAGATTACGCTTGCTCTCGATGGCATCAAGTAGCTTGGGCAGACCCGAGTACTCATAGCCACACAGCGCCGCATCAATGATGTGTTCGGCGATGACGGCAGAATCTTCGGCTGAGTAATCCATTTTGCGAACCACCGCTTCGGCGAGTTCACGGGCTTGGCTGACGGTGAGGCGTGTACGTTCTTGTGGCTGTTGTTGTGACATGGCTCGATTCACTCGGTTGAAAATGACAGGTTAAACCATGCGCGCGAGTCCATCGAGCACAGGGTTGGCGATAAATTCTATTTTTAAGCCAGCATGCATACGACGCACTTCGGCCTCGACCTCGGGCCAGCCCCCACCACTTACACAAAGGATAGGAGCGGCTCCAAAATATTTCTGAGCGATGTCGCATTGGCGCCAAACAGCGCCGGCCTGAGCCGCCACGACGCCGGTGGCGATCGCTTGAAGCGTATGGGTTGGGTATTCGGTTGTCGCACCGCTGGCCAGCGGTAAATTGGCGGTGCCTTGCGCTAAAGACTGACGCATCAGAGCGGGGCCCGGCAAAATGAGACCACCCTTAAACACTTTGTCTGGGCTGAGTGTGTCGATGGTTGTGGCAGTGCCGAAGGTCGCGAGTACGAGCGGTACTTGAATGTCTGGAAAATGACCCGCCAAACCCAACAGCGCGGCCCAACGATCGGCGCCTAGTTGAGAAGGTTTATCGTAGGTGTTGCGCACGCCGAGGTGTTCAGTCGTGGGTAAGACCCATTGAATTGGGCAACCGGCCTCTGCTAGAGCCTGTTCGATCAATTGTGCGACGACATGCCCTGCGACATTCACGCCGCGGGCTTCACGCGGCTGAACCGGAAGCGTACTTAGCCATTTGCGTAACGCGTCGGGCAGCTGTGTGAGCGGGCTTAACGCCATCGCGTGCACGGCGGCCTCGCGCCCCATGGTGGGGTGATGCCAGCCGAGTTTGATCCGACTGTTTCCAACGTCAAGCAATACGATCATCGAGCGCCTTTGAGTGTTGCGTGAGCCCCGTGGGCGGGTTGGCGTCGAACCGAGACATCCCCTACCAAAATGGGCACCACCGCAGAATCGGTTTGTACAAGCAGTCGGCCGCTTGAATCAGTGCCCTGCGCGATCCCGGTGTGCAAGACACGTCCCTGATCCACGATGTCGACTGGCATTGAGGCTAGCAAATCGACTGATTGATACAAATCCTGAAAGGCAGCATAACCTGTTGCGGCGTAGGCGTCTAAGGCCTTTTTCCATGCTTGGGCAATCGCGACCACGATATCGCTAGGGCACAGGGCCGCAGCGTCTGACCCAGCGGTGTGTGGTGCGGCAGCCAAGATCTCAGACACATCTGCAATATCGCGCGCCAAATGCGTTGATAGTGCTCGCGCGCCTCGTAAATTCAAACCAATGCCAACGACCAGGCAGGGCTGGCGCGTACCTGGTCGTTGTGCTGTTTCGACCAAAATCCCAGCGAGCTTGCCCGGGCCCCATTGCAGATCATTGGGCCATTTGAGGGCAAGAGCTTGGCTGGCCTGTTGTCCAAGCAGTGGCGCAAACAGTTGTCTGAGTGCTAAACAGGTTGCTACCCCCAGGGCTGGCGAGATACCCGGCAGTTGTGCAGTCGGTATGGCAGGCGCAAAGGCGCAGGAAAACATCAAGCTGTGGCCGGCCTTGTTCTGCCAAGGGCGGGCGGCACGGCCTCGGGCGGCGCCTTGCGCGTGTGCGCCTAATAACCAGGGCAGGGCGTGTGGCGAACCGTGTTTGATCCGCTGACTGAGGTCGTCATTTGAAGACCCGGTCTCTTGCTCCCACTGTACCGAACCAAAATCAGGTAACGCCAAGCGTAAACGCTCAACGAATGCCGCCGGCGTCAGGAACTCAGCGCGATGGTTTTTGTCAGTGAGGTCTGTCATAAGGGTCATCTTACCAACCTATGTGCTTAGGTAAAATTGATCGTCTAAGATGAGATTAGTCCCTTGTGCTCCCGCAAACCCGTTATTTTTAGGATCCAAGCCTTGCCAGACCCTCTCTTAGCCAACTCTGCAGCGCCTCAGACTGTCGTGAACGACGGTGCGATTTGCCGGCTTGTGGGTGACTGGAACGTACAACAGCTTTCGGCGCGCGGCGCAGTGTTGGCGCGGCGCAAGGCTTTGGCGCAGGTGCAAAGCGCTGCGTGTTGGGATCTATCTGGCATTCAAACGCTCGATGCGGTGGGTGCGCAATTGCTTTGGCAGGCTTGGGGGCAATGTATCCCCGCCGGTACGGTGCTCACTGCAAGCCAGCAAGCTTTGCTAGAAGTGTTGGCGCAGCACCCGATTGCAGACGAGCCCGCTCCTAAAGCGACCCAGTGGTACGAGTGGATTCGCGCCCTTGGTCAGGGCTATTACGTTGTGGCCGGTCATGGCCGCGAGTTGCTGTTGTTGCTAGGTGGTTTGGTCTTCAATCTTGGCCTGTTGCTTGCGCGTCCTTCGCGTGGCCCATGGCGAGAGATTTCTGCGCAAATCTATCGGGTGGGTGCGCAAGCGCTGGGCATTACCGCCTTGGTGGGCTTTTTAATTGGCGTGGTGTTGTCGTATCTGTCGGCGCAACAACTCGCTGTGTTCGGGGCCGGTCAGTTCATCGTCAAGTTGCTGGGGGTTGCCACGGTGCGTGAGCTTGGCCCGGTGCTCGCCGCCATCTTAGTCGCGGGGCGCTCGGGTTCATCCATTACGGCGCAAATTGGTGTCATGCGTGTGACCCAAGAGCTTGACGCGATGCAGGTGATGGGGATCTCGCACGGGCAGCGCCTGATTATGCCCCGTGTCATCGCGTTGGCCATTGCGATGCCCCTGCTGGTGTTATGGACGGATGCGATCGCGTTGTTAGGCGGGATGCTGGCTGCAAAGTGGCAGCTAGGCTTATCGATCACTTGGTTCTTTGACCGCTTACCCGACGCGATTGGGCTCACCAATTACTGGATCAGTGTCATCAAAGGTGTGACCTTTGGTGCTTGGATTGCCTTGGCAGCTTGTCATTTTGGTTTGCAGATTGAACCCAACACTGAAAGTTTGGGGCGAGGCACGACCGCTTCGGTGGTGACGTCTATCACCGGCGTGATTTTGATCGACGCGTTGTACGCGATTCTTTTCAACGAGATGAATCTATGACGACGAGCGCTGCGATTGCACAACCAAGCGAGGTGTTGCTCAACAACAATACCGCAACACCGCTGATCGATGTGCAAGATCTGACAACAGCGTTTGGCTCGCATGTTGTGCATGAACATTTGAATTTAAAAATATACCCAAAAGAAATTTTGGCATTAGTGGGTGGTTCGGGTTCAGGCAAAACCACCTTGTTACGGCAGATTTTGGGTCTGGATCGACCACGAAGTGGTGTGGTGAAGGTCTTTGGTCGGCCCGTGCACGATTATGTTGGGGCAGAGCGTATTGCGCTGACCCAACGCTGGGGTATGCTGTTTCAGGCGGGGGCGCTGTTTTCGGCACTTCCGGTGTTCGATAACATTGCCCTACCTTTGCGCGAAGTGCACCATCTGCCAGAAGATCTGATTCGTGATGTGGTGCTCATGCGTTTAAGCTGGATGGGGTTAACCCCTCGCGACGCGGCCTTGATGCCGTCTGAATTGTCGGGCGGCATGATCAAACGCGTGGCGCTGGCTCGAGCACTGGCACTCGATCCCGAGTTGCTATTTTTGGATGAGCCCACTGCGGGACTTGATCCGCAGCGCTCGGATGAATTTGTGGATTTAATCCGTGTCTTGCACCGCGAACTAGGGTTTACAGTGGTCATGGTGACACATGACTTGGATACGATTGGAGCGTTGGCCACGCGAGTGGCTGTGTTAGCTGAAAAGAAAGTGCTGGTTGAAGGGTCTCTTGATCAAGTCATGCAAACACAACATCCTTTTATCGACGCATTTTTTCATGGTGAACGCGGAGTGCGGGCGCTTGGAGGCCATGAGGCCAAGGGGGTAAGTCATGGAAAACCGTAGCCATGCGTTAATCGCGGGCTTGTTTACGCTGCTGCTG
>JAURJT010000082.1 GCA_030832095.1 Gammaproteobacteria bacterium
GGTTGCCGTAGCGACCCAGGGTGGTTGCCGGGGACCTAGAACCGGCAAAACTGTTTGGTCAGTGACCATAAGCAGTACTGTACACGCATACAGTACTGTTTGCAAACACAGTTATTTGAAATGATTGTTTTTTACAACAAAACAATTCTTAGTTATGGCAAAACCTCACCGTGAGCCAAAGGGCTTTTAGCAATTGTCCGAGTCACTGATCCCTATTCATGCACACTCAAACCGCCCCTCAGGCGAGATGGGCCGCGCTGTGCTAATTTTCGATCTTCTCAAAAAATTTTTTGCCTGACTCGCACCATGACAAACTTCACCTCAAGCCACGCCCTGTTTAAAGTGTTCTCTGACCACGGCATGGACCGACTTTTTCTCGTGCCAGGCGAAAGCTATCTTGGCCTGCTCGATGCCTTAGTTGATTTTCCGGCAATCGATGTCGTCACCTGCCGCCACGAAGGTGGGGCGGGTTACATGGCCGTTGCAGACGGACGTCTCACACGCCGCCCTGGCTTGGCCTTAGTCAGCCGTGGCCCAGGCGCCTCGAACGCTGCAATTGCGGTACATACGGCACAACAAGACGCTGTACCAATGATCCTAGTGATCGGTCAAATCGCTGCACGCGATCTGCGTCGTGAAGCATTTCAAGAAATCGATTATCAAAAAATGTTTGGCTCGATCGCAAAATGGGTGTTCGAGTGCACCGGCCCCGAGCAAATCGCTCAGGCTGCTTTCAAAGCCATTCGGATGGCCACCTCGGGCGTACCAGGCCCTGTCGTGTTGGTGCTGCCTGAAGACATTCAACAGCAAACTGTACCTGAGCCAAACTTCAAACAACACCCTCACGTCTTTGGTTTACCAGCGACTGAGACTCTGGCTGAGATCGTTGAACAACTGAAGGCTGCACAGCGCCCAGTTGTCATCGCGGGCGGTGCCTTTGATTGTCCAGGCGGGCGCGAAGCCTTGGCAGCGTTCGTACACCACTGGCAACTGCCAACCATGGTGTCGTTCAGACGCCATGACATTTTTGCAAACGATGATCCGTTGTTTGTAGGTGACTTGGGGCTATCGAACCCGGCCGCGCAAATGGCGACCTTACAAACCAGTGATTTCATTCTTGCCTTAGGCACGCGCCTAGGCGACATCACGACACAAAACTATCAGTTTCCGGCGTACGCCCAGGCGCCACAAACCCTACTGCATTGCTACCCTGATTCGCGAGTCGTCAGTTGGGATACTGTGGCCGACTACCCCTTGGTGTGCGACCCAGTTGGCTTGGTGAAAGCCTTAACACAAGGCCCTGCCCCCACCGCGAGTGCGGCTCGAGTAAGTTGGTTAGGCACACTGCGTGAGCACTCGCAGTCTTGGGCTGCCTGGCCATCGCGCCAAGCAAAAAAGGGTGTGAACTTTACTGAAGTCGTGCGCGCACTCGAGGCTCACGCGTCGCTTGCTACAACGATCTGTTTAGACGCCGGTACCTTTGCAGCGCCCGTTTATCGACACTTCACCTTCAAAACGGGTCAACGTTTGATGGCACCTTTAGCGGGTGCCATGGGTTATGGCACACCGGCAGCTGTGGCCTGCGCTTTACGTGAACCCAGTCGCACAACGGTTTGTATCGTTGGCGATGGTGGTTTTTTAATGACGGGCAACGAAATGATTTTGGCCGTTGAGCGCAAGCTGCCGATTATCTTTATTGTTTCAAACAACGCTAGCTATGGCTCAATTCGCTTACACCAAGAGCGTGGCTACCCAGGACGGGTGAGCGGCACCTCGCTCTTTAATCCTGACTTCCATGACATGGCGCGCAGCTTTGGCATGGCATCTGCTCGCATTACCCGTAAAGAAGACATCGATAGCGTCATACAGGCAGCCTTTAAGGCGAATGCGCCGATACTCATCGAGGTCAATACCAGCTTAGATGCCATGCTGCCATAGCAGAGACCCGCTAGCACGCTCGATGTCTAGCGTCTAAGTATCACTCTTGCTTGAGCCATCAGCATGGCCTGCTGAAGGGCTCGGAATCTGACCAAGCCTCGCGACTTAAGGCTTGGGTCAACTAACACCCATTACAAGGTTAGATCAGAGCGCGTCAGCGCCTCGGTCATCACCGCACCTTGAGACAACGCCAGGTTGAGCGCCTGCACACGCGGCAAGATTGACCCGGCATAGAACACTGCCGTGGCAAATTTATTTTGCGTGAAAGGAGTCGCGCGCGACTCACGTTGCGCGGCGCTGCAGACGAGCGCAGCCCGAGCCAGATGCCAGCCACCCAAAACATAACCGGTCAGCATCAAATAAGGCACGCTACCTGCGTAGACGGCACGGATATCCGTTTTGGCATGGTCGAGCACAAAGTAGATAGCACTTTCATACGCCTCGACTGCTAGCGTTAAATTCGCATGAATCAAATTCAACCCTGCTGCGTTCTCAACGTGCGCCAGCGCGCTTTCAGTCTTGAGTTCACGCAGCGTTTGTTGCATCGCTTGCGCCAAGCCCAAGGCGGTCGCCCCTGCATCACGCAACGTTTTGCGCCCGATCAAATCGTTAGCCTGAATCGCCGTAGTGCCTTCGTAGATCGTCAAAATACGAGCATCGCGATAAAACTGAGCCGCGCCCGTTTCTTCAATGAAGCCCATGCCACCGTGCACCTGCACACCTAACGAGGTCACTTCAAGCGCGCATTCGGTTGAAAACCCTTTCACCACTGGCACTAAATAATCGTAGAGCGCCTGCTTGGTACGACGCACTTCAGGATCAGCATGCTCAAGGCTTAAATCATCAGTCACGGCAGCCACACAAGCAATCGAGCGTGCTGCCTCGGTCAAACCACGCATGGTCGACAACATACGTTGCACATCTGGGTGTTGCACGATCGGCACCGCGGCCGCAGAGCCCTCAATCGCACGACTTTGTACGCGATCACGCGCATACGCACGCGCTTTTTGCGTAGCAGCCTCGCTCACCCCAATCCCTTGAATGCCCACCCCAAAACGCGCCGCATTCATCATAATAAACATGTACTCAAGGCCACGATTTTCTTGACCAACCAGAGTACCGATGGCACCGGCACCCACCTCACCTTTATCGTCGCCAAACAGCAACACAGCGGTCGGACTGCCGTGGATCCCTAATTTGTGTTCGATCGACGCGCACCAGACATCATTGCGCGCTCCTAAAGACCCATCATCGTTCACCAGTACTTTAGGCACCACAAAGAGCGAAAGCCCTTTCACACCGGGCGGCGCATCAGCCATACGGGCCAGCACCAGATGCACGATGTTTTCAGCAAGATCATGCTCGCCAAACGTAATGTAAATTTTTTGGCCAAACAGGCGATAGGTGCCATCAGCCTGCGCGACTGCACGCGTATTCACCAACGACAAATCAGAGCCAGCCTGTGGCTCTGTCAAGTTCATCGTGCCAGTCCATTTCCCCTGAACCAACGCTTCGATATACAGTTTTTGTTGCTTGTCAGAGCCCGACAACAGCAAGGCCTCAATGACACCATCGGTCAACAAAGGACACAGCGAAAAAGCCAAATTGCCCGCATTTAAATTTTCGGTTGCTGCGCAGCCCAACAGCTTGGGCAGGCCCTGGCCACCCCATTGTTGTGGATGACGCAAGCCTTGCCAGCCACCCTCTACAAACTGTTTAAAGGCCTGATGATATGACTCGGGCATTGTCACCACACCGTTAGAATGCACCGGCGGATGCTGATCGCCATCCCAATTGGTAGGAGCCACAACTTCAGAAGCGAACTTAGCGTTCTCTTCAAGCACCGCCTCGATCAAATCAGGTTCAAGCTCAGAAAAGACCGGCAACGTTAAGAGCTCGGGCAGACCCGCAATATGCTCGAATACAAAACGAAAATCTTCGACTGGGGCACGATACGTCATCACACTAACCTCGATACAAACTAAAACAAAAACCCCGTCACGGGGACGGGGTCAGAATACTCTGCCATGCTTGAATGAAGCTTACAGAGTGGTCACAAGTTCAGGAACGGCCTGAAATAAATCAGCCACCAAACCGTAATCGGCCACACCAAAGATTGGGGCTTCGGTGTCTTTGTTGATCGCAACGATCACCTTTGAGTCTTTCATGCCGGCCAAGTGCTGGATCGCGCCAGAAATCCCAATCGCCACGTAAAGCTGAGGCGCCACAATTTTGCCCGTTTGACCAACTTGCCAGTCATTGGGCGCGTAGCCTGCGTCAACCGCGGCGCGCGAAGCGCCCATGGCCGCACCAAGCTTGTCTGCGAGTGGATCGAGGATTTTAAAGTTTTCAGCACTACCCATGCCCCGGCCGCCCGACACCACGACGCGCGCACCAGCGAGTTCTGGACGATCGTTTTTAGCGACTTCGCGACCAACAAACGTTGAAAGACCCGCCGAATCAGCGGCTGCAATGGTTTCGATCGAAGCGCTGCCACCTTCGGGCGCTGCGTCAAAACCTGTCGTACGCACTGTGATCACTTTTGTAGGATCGTTTGACTGCACGGTTGCAATCGCATTGCCTGCGTAGATTGCACGTTGAAACGTATCAGGCGAATCGACTGCTTGAATTTCAGAAATTTGTGCAACGTCTAAGCTGGCAGCCACACGCGGTGACACGTTTTTGCCTGAGGCGGTTGCCGCGAACAGAATATGGCTGTAGCCACTGGCTAACGCCAAGACTTGTTTGGCAACGTTTTCAGCCAGACTATCAGCTAACGCTGGGGACTCAGCGAGCAACACCTTTGAAACACCGGTGATTTTTGCAGCATGCTCGGCAACCGCGCGCGCATTGGCACCGGCAACCAGCACGTGAATATCGCCGCCAATTTTTGCGGCGGCAGCCACGACGTTATGCGTGGCACCTTTTAATTGAACATTGTCGTGTTCAGCGATGACAAGTATTGACATAGTTACACCACCACCTTTGCTTCGTTCTTAAGTTTGTCGACTAATGCAGCAACGTCTTGCACCTTAATACCCGCCGAACGCGCTGCAGGCTCAACCACCTTCAGGGTCTTGAGGCGAGGCGCTACATCCACGCCTAACGACTCAGGCGTAACGGTATCGAGTTGCTTTTTCTTGGCCTTCATGATGTTGGGCAAGGTCACGTAGCGTGGCTCGTTCAAGCGCAGATCGGTCGTGACAATGGCTGGCAACTTCAGTTCAATGGTTTCGAGACCACCGTCGACTTCACGAGTAACACGCGCAACACCATCGCCAAGTTCAATTTTGCTAGCAAACGTCGCTTGCGACCAACCCAACAATGCAGCAAGCATTTGGCCGGTTTGATTAGAGTCGTCATCGATCGCTTGCTTACCCAAGATGATCAGCGAAGGCTGTTCTTTCTCGGCCAAGACCTTGAGCAGCTTAGCAACGGCTAAAGGCTGAAGTTCGACATCGGTTTGCACCAAGATGCCACGGTCTGCCCCGATTGCCATGGCGGTACGCAGGGTCTCTTGGCATTGTGCAACACCGCAAGATACGGCGATCACTTCTGCGACGGCCCCCTTTTCTTTTAAACGAGTCGCTTCTTCGACCGCAATCTCGTCAAAGGGATTCATCGACATTTTTACATTAGCAATATCAACGCCCGTGTGATCAGACTTCACACGCACTTTCACGTTGTAGTCTACGACGCGCTTTACAGGAACAAGCACTTTCATCCAGCGATCTCCAGATATTAAAAATACAACTAAATCGGGTCTGACGCCCGACAATCAACCTCTGATTTTACCGGAACTCGCGCCAAGGCTCAGGCAATCGGTATGATATCGACTGATTTCATAAGGAAAAATTTATGCTTTGGCCCCGACGCCTGGTTCAATTCAGTTTGCTGACAGCCATACTGTGCGGCTGTTCCACGCCCCCTTCGGGGCCGGACAAGACGACGGCGGCTGACGCAAACTCGAAAACAGGCGCCACTTCAAGCACCACTTCAAGCACCACCTCAGGCGGTACGACAGGCCCTGGCACTGCGGGATCAGGAGGCACAAAGGCGAGCGGCTCTGCAAGCGCGAACAGTCGTTTTGACCCTGTTTCTCGTCCTCAAACTGAAGCGGCTCGTCGCGCGACCATGCAACGTTTTGGCGTTGAACTGGCCTCAGAGCGAAAGCTACCCGAGGCCAAGGTTCTGACGCTGCTTGACGAGGCACGCTATAACCCTACGGTTGCCCGCATTGTGGCGCCTGTCGCCCCTGGCCAAATCCGCCCACCACGCAGTTGGGCAACCTACCGTGGCCGTGTGGTCGAACCGATTCTGATCGCCCAAGGTCACGCCTTTATGAAACAGTACGGGGCCGAGTTAGACCGCGCAACCGCCCGCTACGGGGTACCACAAAATATCATTGCAGCCATCATTGGCGTTGAAACCGGATACGGCAAAAACCAAGGGAGTTTTCGCGTTCTTGACTCTTTGGCCACGCTGGGCTTTGACTACCCCGATGCCTCAAGGCCAGATCGCGCTGAGATGTTTCGCAGTCAGTTGGCAGACCTGATCGAGTTGGATTTAACGGGCCGTGTTGACGCAAGAACCTTAAAAGGGTCATTTGCAGGCGCGGTCGGCATCCCACAATTTATGCCGGGCAGCATCAAGCGCTTTGCCGTAAGCGCGCGCGGCGCCCAAGAAATCAACCTAAGCACCAATATGGCCGATGCGATTGCTTCAGTGGCGAATTTCTTGGTTGAACATGGCTGGCAACGAGGCTTACCGACTTTTGTTCCGGTCAGGCTACCCGCTTCTGCAGACAAACTTGTCGATGGCGGCTTAAAGCCCACCCTTGACTGGCCTCAATTGCAGGCAGCTGGTGCCAAACTAGCTCCAGGCGCCAAAGACGCGCCCTGGATGCGCGCAGCGCTCGGTGTGATCGACCTACCCGAAGAACGTGCGGGGACTGTTGAGTTTCGCACAGCCACCCAAAACTTCTTTACGATCACCCTATACAACCGCAGCTATTTTTACGCGGCCTCTGTCGCGGATCTGGCCAGCGCCTTGGCTGACAATTGACATCCTCCCCATTAGCAGGGAGGATTTCTGCGCATTTGCTTAAGCTTGTGGATCAAATAAACCAGTCGACAAGTAACGATCACCACGATCGCAAACGATAAAAGCGATTGTCGCATTGCGAGCGGTTTCAGCCACCCGCAACGCCGCCACCAACGCGCCTGCTGCAGAGACGCCGGCGCAGATTCCTTCTTCGGCTGCTAGGCGTCTGGCCATGTTTTCAGCGTCTTTTTGCTCAATCGATTCAAACTGATCCACTAGCGTTGGGTCATAAATGGCAGGCAGATAGGCCTCGGGCCATTTCCGGATACCAGCGATCTGCGAACCTTCGGCAGGTTGGGCGCCGACAATCGTGATAGCCGGATTTTTTGACTTTAAATAACGACTCACACCCATGATCGTACCGGTGGTACCCATGGCACTCACAAAGTGCGTGATTTCGCCGCCTGTTTGTTCCCAAAGCTCAGGACCCGTCGTCTTGAAGTGCGCTAACGGGTTGTCAGGATTTGAGAACTGATCCAACACCTTGCCGCGCCCTTCGGCTTGCATATTGGTCGCCAGATCACGCGCAAACTCCATCCCGCCACCGCTTGACGGGGTCAGGATCAGTTCGGCCCCATAAGCCGCCATTGACGCGCGACGTTCAACCGAAAGATTGTCGGGCATGATCAAAATCATCTTGTAACCACGCATGGCAGCGGCCATTGCCAGCGCAATCCCAGTATTACCGCTGGTAGCCTCAATCAAGGTATCACCTGGCTTGATTTCACCACGGGCCTCTGCCCCCAAAATCATGGCCAACGCTGGGCGGTCTTTGACCGAACCAGCGGGATTATTGCCCTCGAGCTTACCCAACACAATATTGCCGCGCTCTTGGGCGAGCTTTGAGGGTAGTCGCTGCAGGCGCACGAGTGGCGTGTTGCCTACGGCCTGCTCTACGCTTGGATATGTTTTCATCATTTTGCCTCGGTAGCCCCTCGCTTTGCAGAACGAGGGCGCATCAAAGCAATGATCATACCAAAGGCACAACGGGGTGCAGGCGCCCCACGCGCGCACGCCTTCAGTGAGGCGGCGAGGTCTCGATCAACGGCGTCGCAACACTTGTAGCCGGTGCGACACGGCCACGCGCGGCCTGAGAAGCGGTAGCCTGAGAGGCGGCCACCTGTGAAGACGACCCCTGCACCTTGCCCGACAAGGTGCTAGCGCTGCGCCCCACCTCTGACACGCGCAAGCCGGCGGCCTGTAAGGCTTGCAACCGCTTGGGGCCGATCCCTCGTACTCGATCTGACAAATCCTCGAGCGACTCAAACGGACCCGCGCGGTTGCGCTCTTGCACAATAATCTGTGCGGTGCGCGGCCCCACGCCACGCAATTCTTTGAGTTGCTCAGCGGTTGCCGCGTTCAATTCGAGTGCCTGAGCCGACAACCCAACCCCAACCCCGGCCAACATAACCGCCACGCGAGAACGTCGAGCCAAACGATTTGCTGCTTGCTGGGCGAACGGAAACGACCAACGGCCTTTTGGATGTTCGCTCTGTTTTTGAGGCTGGATTAGCGATTGTTCAGATGCCAAGGGCACTGCAAC
>JAURJT010000083.1 GCA_030832095.1 Gammaproteobacteria bacterium
CGATAAAATCGCGGCCCAAATGGGCGAGCCTGTGCCGCTTGACCCAGTGGGGCCCATGATGTTGGTGACCACAGCGATGCCGCATTTTTTGGATCCTGTCGTGTTGGGTACGGGGCGCCCGTTGTCGTTTAAACAGCGGGCCAACGGCACAGTACTGATTGGTGGGGGTCGTTTAGCCTATGTTGATCGTGAGCGTGACTGGAGCGAACTTGATTTCAGACAACTTGCCCAAGGTGCGCGTACGGTATGCGATTTATTTCCGCATATGAAACAATCTGTCATTAGCCGTGGTTGGGCCGGTATTGAAGCGCAGATGCCAGACGGGATTCCCGTCATTGGCCCAAGCAGTACTGAACAAGACCTGTATCATGCCTTTGGGTTCTCGGCACATGGGTTTCAGATGGGGCCCATCGTTGGCAAGATTACCGCTGACTTGATCACGACGGGTCAAACGGATTTACCGATTACCCCTTTTTCAATCGCGCGCTTTCAAACAGGTGCGCCTTCTCTTACTCAGGAGCATTTTCATGGCTAACATTACTCGCTTAGACTCAAACGCACGGCTCAGCCGCGTGGTCATTCATGGTGATACGGTTTATGTTGCAGGCATCACTTCAAGCGTCAAGGGTGACATCGTCGAGCAAACGCGCGATGTGTTTCGCCAAATCGATGGCTATTTAGCCGCTGGGGGTTCAGACAAGCATCACCTGTTGACTGCACAAATCTGGCTCAAAGACATCACTGCAGATTTCGCGGGCATGAACAGCGTGTGGGCTGAATGGGCGCCTAAAGACGCGTTACCCACGCGCGCAACAGGTGAAGTCAAACTGGCTGCACCTGATTTGTTGGTTGAAGTGATCGTTTCTGCAGCCAAAAAATAAGTATGTCTAATATTGCGGTCATCGGCGCCGGCCCAGCTGGCCTGATGGCAGCTGAGACACTTGCGCAGGCAGGGCATACGGTTCAAGTGTTTGAAGCCAAACCTTCGGCGGGTCGCAAGTTTTTGATGGCGGGTCGCGGTGGTCTAAACATCACGCACTCCGAGCCTGCCGAGCGGTTTAACGCACGGTATGGTGCGCGTGCGCCTGAGTTTGCTGCGATGCTGGCTGCGCTGAATGCCAATGCCTTATGTGAATGGGTACATGGTTTAGGGATCGAAACCTTTGTTGGCTCGTCGGGGCGTGTGTTTCCGGCTGAGATGAAGGCGGCGCCGTTGCTGCGGGCTTGGATCAATCGCTTACGTAAACAAAACGTGCAGTTTTTGATGCGCCATCGGTGGCTGGGGTTTGGGCTTGACCACGGCTCAGACGAGCAAGGCTCTGACGCTTCAGGGCCAGCGTCTAGACAGGCTGAGAAACAAGTTTCAGACGCGCGCGCAGGCGCCAAACAAACCTTGCGGTTTGAATCACCCAAAGGCGAAGTGACTGTCACACCTGATGCCACCATTCTCGCCCTAGGCGGCGGCAGCTGGGCGCGCCTAGGCTCAGACGGCGCTTGGTGGCCGCTGTTGCAACAGCATGGCGTCGAGCTTGCGCCGTTGGTGCCGAGCAATGGTGGCTTCGAAACCAAATGGTCGCAATACTTTATTGATCAGTGCGCAGGTCAGCCGCTTAAAACTGCCGAGTTTTGGCTGACGACCACGCCTGCGAGGGCAAGCAAAGGGCGTCCTAAAAGCGCTAAAACCACACGCACACTCGCAGCAGGTAAGCAGACCGCCCATCTGCGTGGCGAATGTTTGATGACCGAACATGGGCTCGAGGGCGGCGCCATCTATACGCTGTCAGCAGCCCTACGTGATGAAATCTTGCGCCACGGTTCGGTCACGCTGTATGTTGATTTACTGCCTGATTACACCGCTGAAAAAGTCTTGGCCGAGGTATCGCACCCGAGAGGTACGCGTTCACTTTCATCACACCTTCGGTCGCGCTTAGGTGTGCACGGCGTTAAAGCTGCATTACTGCGCGAATGCTTATCCGCTGAAACGTTTAAAGACCCTGTGAAATTAGCCGAGGGCCTAAAAGCCCTACCGATTGTTTTAACCGCCTGTCGCCCAATCGACGAGGCCATCAGCACCGCAGGCGGCGTGCAGTTTGAAGGCTTGACCAAGCAGCTAATGATCAAAACCTTGCCCGGCGTGTTTTGCGCCGGCGAAATGCTCGATTGGGAAGCCCCCACCGGCGGTTATCTCATCAACGGGGCGATGGCTTCGGGTAAAGCGGCTGCGGTTGGGGTAAGTGAGTGGTTGAGTAGCTAGGTGCTACTTTTTACCGTAGGTTGCGTCATGATCGGGTTGAATAAGTAAAACCCGTAAAAAGTCGCTTTCTCGAAAGCCCACACCACGTACCGATTGTGTAATGCGAAAGGTATACAGAGAATCGACACCGCGAGGCGGTTGAATGCTTTGTACGCGCTCCCACTTCAGTCCAGCATCACGGTAGAGCTCGGTCCAAGTTAATTGGGTAATTTTCTTAAACGCATTACGAACCCTCTCGGCTTGATCTGCCTGAAGGCTGAACCAGCTTTCTTGAAAGGTTGGATTATTTAAATCAAGCAGTACGCGTTTTACGCTTGGCGGCATAGGCTTTAGGCATTGGGAGTTGATCAGGGTTTGATGCTGTAGCTAGATTCTGATTTGCCCACGCCAAGGCGCTGTCTAGTTTTTTTGCGGTTGAAGGCTGGTGCAGCCAACGCTCGTTGTCTGGGATGATTGTTACGGTTCGAATGACCCAGACGCCGGGTTCAGGATTTTCGACTAATACCTTTCGCCCAGCGAACTCTTTGCCGAGTGAGATCTGGCCACTCGTACCAATTGATTTAACGATTTGTTGTTCTACTGGAAGTGCATCCATGTCGCGCCTCTCTATTTTCATGCAGCATGAATGCATTATTGCATGAAAGTAAAACATAGCGACGGTAATTGTGCTGCGAAGCCCTATATTTTTTGCTCAATTTGTGCAAAAGTTATGGCTTGCGCTTACCTCACAAACCCTCCTTGAGCCTATCCCACCATGAGCCTTCTCAGCCCTGACGAACTTGCTGCCTTAATCCCCGCTGAGTCATCGATTTTTCCGGCGCC
>JAURJT010000084.1 GCA_030832095.1 Gammaproteobacteria bacterium
GCATCAATCGCTTGCCAAACAGACACCAGATGAGGTTTACTTTAAAGACAACGGGCTGAAGGAAGCTGCCTGATATGACCGATCAATGACTTTCACTTATCTTCCTCGAAATGCTGTCCAACGTAGTCAGACCACTGCTCTTTTTTCTGAACGGTGAGCCCGAGACCGCAAAGCTTACCTTGCGTGACCTTATCAACGTAACGATGTGTTTAGAGGGTTTGGCATTCTCTGTTGAGATGCCAGCGAAAAGCGTTCACCGGGTGCTGTCTTTCAGGCAAGCCAAACATGGCAAGCTTGGCGGCAGTTTTTTTCGCCCTCAAATCAACGATGAAGGTAGATATTCAAGCTTATTGCGTCAGCATTTCTTAGTAGTTAGTATCCCTCTCGCAGACCAAAAGCAAAAAACCTGAAATTGCAGCACCGCAGGCGGTTTGTGATGTAGTAGCTGTTGCCCCGCCAAGTAGTTCAAGCAAATTAAGCACCTTCGGGTGCTTTTTTTTGGCAATTTCCGTTGAACAGCCTGCAAAAAGCATTCATCGGATGCTGTCCTCACTAACTGCAACGGCTATGCGAACATTGGATAAATTGGTAGTATTGAATCTTGATCTCATAAAAAAAACTAAAAGGAGTCATCATGAAATTTCCTCGCCGCTCGTTCCTACAAATGGCCTTGGGTGCATCTGCTTTGTCGGCAGTTAGTCGAATTAGCTGGGCGCAAGCCTATCCTTCACGTCCGGCTCGCATTGTTGTTGGCTTTGCTGCTGGAGGAGCCACCGACATTCAGGCTCGTTTGGTGGGCCAATGGCTTTCGGAGCGTCTTGGCCAACAATTCATAGTTGAAAATCGAGCAGGCGCAAGCGGCAACATTGCAACTGAGGCAGTCATCAAAGCTCCGCCTGATGGATACACTCTTTTACAAATCGTCACGCCGCATGCAATCAATGCGGCCTTATTTACTGATCTCAATTTCGATTTTAAAAGGGACATCACGCCTGTCATATGCACTGCTCGACTAGCTTACGTTGTAGTCGTTCATCCATCAGTCCCGGCCAAGACGATGCCAGAGTTCATTGCATATGCCAAGGCCAACCCAGGCAAGATCAACTACGGATCTGCTGGTCAAGGGACACCGCAGAACATTACTTGCGAACTTTTTAAGATGATGACTGGGCTAAATCTAGTCCATGTGCCCTACAAGGGAGGCGCAACTGCTGTTGCAGATCTGATCGCTGGCCATATACAAGTGGTTTTCGCGCCCTTGTCGGAGTCAATTCAACAGATTAAAGCTGGAAAACTACGCGCCTTAGCTGTCACGACGGCATCCCGTTTGGATGTTTTGCCCGATGTTCCAACAGTGGGTGAGTTCGTTCCCGGCTATGAGGCTAGTGGTTTTGCTGGAATCGGAGCTCCAAAAGATACCCCAACTGAAATTATTAATATGTTGAACAAAGAAGTTAATCTGGGGCTTGCCGATAGTAAGGTTCAAGCCCGTATTACTGAGCTTGGCGGAACTGTGCTTGGTGGAACCCCCGCAGAATTCGGAACCATCATCGCCGAAGCCACAGAAAAGTGGACAAAGGTGATTAAGTTTGCAGGTATCAAGCCAGAATAACTTGATGTGATTTGCGCGTAAAACCTCGCCGTTGAGGGCGGGGATGTAAGCACGGAAGAGCTTGTGAATCATTCTGTGTAAAGACTCTGGCGGGTGAACCATTGGGAGCCCCTCAAAATATCTTATAGGGAGTCCCTCTGAGTCTCCCTAAACGTCAAATCACTCGGGTTTAATTCCCGCACTAGCCAGAGCCTTTTGCCAAACCACGAGTTGATCTTTCAAAATCTTATCCAGGTCTTCGGGCGAACCGCCAGCGCTTTCCATTGACTGACGAGCGAGTTGCTCGCGCACGTCTGGCATGTTGAGCACCGTATTGAGTTCTTTGTTCAGAAGATCAACGATCGGCCTTGGAAGTTTCGCAGGACCTACCAGCGCCATCCAACTAATGTTTGTGAAATTTGGCAATCCTGCCTCGGTCATCGTCGGCACATCTGGGAAGATAGGGCTGCGTTTATCGAGCACAACGCCTAACGCCCGTAACCTGTTGTCTTTAATGAAACCAGTCGATGTAGCCGGTGAGGTAAAGGCCAGCTGTATACGATTGGCTAGCAAGTCGGCGGTTTGTTCGGGTTCGCCTTTATACGACACCTGCACCATGTCGACCTTGCCTAGAGTTTTAAGTTGGGTCCCGTAAATCAGTGCCGCTGTGTGTCCCGACCCGTAGTTCAACTTTCCCGGATTGGCGCGCGCATAGGCAAGCAGCTCGTTTAGGTTTTTAACTGGTAACTCTTGATTGACCAACAGAAAATGCGTGAAGTTGCCAATAAATCCAATAGATGTGAAATCGGTCAGCACGTTGTAGGGCGGATCTTTCATTAAAAAGGGCACGCCCGCTAAGGGGCTATTGGTGCCCATCATCAGGGTGTAGCCGTCTGGTGCAGCGCGTGCAATAAACTGGCCGGCAATAGCGCCGTTTGCGCCCGACTTGTTCTCGATGATAATGTTTTGACCTAGCCGTTGCGACAGCTTGGGTGCGATCGCTCGTGTTAGCGTGTCAGTCACCGAACCCGCCGGAAACGGAATGATGAGACGTATCGGTTTGTCTGGGTATTGCGCACAGGCTGCGGCCGAAGCGAGTGCCAGGGTGCCAGCTGCAACGTATGTCATGATGCGTTTGTACATGGGGCGTCTCTCTAGTTTTTTGGTCACATCTAGGTAAACTCATCATAATACAAACTCGCTAGGCGACTTGCGCCAACCCACGCTCGTTATCTCTGAATACGAGAATTTACAAGGTCAAACAACATGACACAAAACACCTCAAACGCGCCCGTCGCGCTAATTACTGGGGCAGGTAAGGGCATCGGTCGTGCAATGGCCTTGGGTTTGCTCACAAAAGGCATGCGTATCGCTGCCGTCGATCGAGATGAGCAAAGCTTGCTTGCTCTCAAACACTTGGCCAAGCAATCTGACCATGCCGAGCGCTTAGAGATATTCACAGAAGATCTCACCCGCTTCGATGCTCAGTTATTGATTAAACGTATCGAAGACAAGCTGGGCGGTATCAATATCTTGATCAATAATGCGGGCCTCGGTCAGGGACAAGTTCGCAGCGACTACCATCGGCATCCGCCGAAGTTTTACGACGTCACGCCCGAGCAATGGATGAATGCGATCGCCGTGAATGCGAATGCAGTTTTTTTGCTCAGCCAAGTTGTGTCAAAGCGTATGCTCGGCGACGGCTGGGGGCGCATCATCAATGTCACAACAAGTTTGGGCACGATGCTCAGAGAGGGCTACTGTCCCTATGGGCCAACGAAGGCCGCTGCCGAAGGGCTTAGTGCCGTCATGGCAAGCGATCTGGCTGGCTCGGGCATCACAGTGAATGTTCTAGTGCCTGGTGGCATTGTCAATACACCCATGATCCCTGGCGAGGCACCTTTTTTGCGAGACGAGCTGATTCAGCCTGAGGCGATGTTGGCGCCTCTTTACTGGCTGTGCTCGCGTGAGGCGAATGACGTGACAGGGTTACGGTTTTTAGCAAATCAGTGGGACGATAGGCTTGTGGGGGCCGAGGCGGCAAAATTGGCTGGCGCACCCATTGGCTGGAGGGATCTTGCGGTTTTGCCTGTTACGCCTAAGTTCAAAGTTTGATAGCGCTCGTTGCGCTTGCACTAAGGGTCGCCAACGGGGGCTAGGCTATCCCATCAGTAGCGGTAAAACGGCGAAACGTACATGCAAAAATGATCTTTAAGTGTTGTGTTAAGTTATCAGCGTGTAGATTCTGTAACTGCTCTCAAACCAAGAGGATTCAAGTCATGATTCGTCATTTGTTTTCTCAATGTTGCGTCGCGCTCGTTGCGTTACTCAGCCTTCCTGCCAGCGTTTTTGCAAACTCAGCCTGGCCCGCATCACCAATCCATATGGTGGTGCCGTTTCCACCCGGAGGCAGTAACGATGTCATCGCCAGGCGTTTAGCGGATGGTCTGAGCAAAGCCTTTGGTCAGACGGTTGTAGTCGAGAATAAAGGCGGAGGAGCCGGTACGATTGGTTCGCAAGCGGTAGCAACCTCAAAGCCAGACGGATATACATTCTTATTCATTTCAAGCTCGCTCGCGACCTCGGCGGCTGTCCAACAAACACCTTATGATCCGCCCAAAGCGTTCATGGGGGTGGCGCAAGTCGCACGCTCGCCCTTTGTCGTCCTCACTAGTAAAGAGTTTCCAGCTAAAGACATCAAAGAGCTTATTGCTTACGCAAAGGCTAATCCCCGCAAAATGAATTTTGGCAGTGCTGGTTTGGGTGACAGCACGCAAATGGCGACCGAGCTCTTCAACGATATCTTTGATATCAAAATGACTGCAGTACCGTATAAAGGGATCTCACCAGCTCAACTCGACCTGGTGGCTGGACGGCTCGATATGATTATCACTACGATTGCATCGATTAAGGGTAACGCTGCCGATAGCTTGCCCAAGCTTGCTTTCACTGGTGCAAAGCGCGAGCCAGACTATCCAAATATTCCGACTGTGATTGAGGCTACCGGGACACAGTATGAAGTGGATGTTTGGTGGGGATTGTTTGCACCGGCGGGTATTCCAGTGGCGATCTTGCAAAAGATGAATGCTGAGGTGAATAAGATCGTCACCGACGCAGCGTTTGCCGACTTTTTAAAAACGGTGGGCGCTTCTCCTGCTATTGGCACGCCAGAGGCCTTTCAGCAATTGTTAATCAAAGACCTAGAGCGCTGGCGTGCGATTGCTAAGCGTGCTGGTGTGCAGAACTAGGAGACACGCGATGAGTGATCATGCGCCGCAGACCGATATCGAGGCAATACAAGTCGCGTTGAAACAAACCGGTGAACTCTTGCACGGGATCGTTTCTCGTTCTGATATCAAGCAGATTTCTGCAGAGGTCTTAAGACTCAACGAGGCCGTGCGGCGCGGCGCGGCAGGGCGTATCCAAAGCGGAGATCACCCGCAAGATTTTGCGATGATGCTGTTGGCTGAGGCAGATGATACGAATCGGGTGAACTGAAGATGATGCCATTACCGTTAAATCAGCCTACCGATATTCTCGAGGCCTCAATCATAGAAGTGGGTGCGCGTTTAAGGCGCAAAGAGTTAAGTGCTGAACAGCTAACGCGACACGCACTAGACCGCGCGGTACAGACTCAACCGATGCTCAATGCGTTCATCGACATCTGGGCAGACAGCGCGATCGCGCAGGCTAAACAGCTCGACCTTGAGGCTGCCTCAGGAAAATGGCGAGGGCCGCTGCATGGTATTCCGCTGGCACACAAAGACTGCTTTGAGCGACAAGGCCTACCCATGACGGTTGGGTCAAAAGTGACGGGTACTGATCTGGGTCGCGTGACCGCCACTGCGCTACAGAGACTCAGCGAAGCCGGTGCGGTAGATTTGGGCCCGCTCAATATGAATGAAATGGTGGCCGGGCCAACTGGGCAGAATCCGCACTTCGGTGATTGTCGTAATAGCTGGGATTTAGACCGTATTTCGGGCGGGTCGTCGAGTGGTTCGGGCGCGGCGGTGGGGGCTGGGGTCATTTACGGCGCGCTTGCGTCGGATACGGGGGGCTCAACGCGCTTGCCCGCATCGATGAATGGCTTGTTTGGCCTGAAGGGTACCTACGGCCGTGTGTCTCGAGCGGGTTGTTTTCCAAGGGCATTTTCACTGGATTGTGTGGGCCCCATTGCGCGCTCTGCCCAAGACTGTGCCATCTTGTTACAGGTTTTAGCCGGTTGGGATCCACGAGACGCGTCGAGCCTTGACGCACCTGTGCCCAACTATCTTTCGGCCCTCGAGACTGCGGGTCGTGCAAGCCGCTGGGCAGTCTTGGAAGGAATCGCCCCCTGTCATCCAGACATTACCCAGGTTTTTGAGTCGTTCATCGAAGTGATTCAAACAAGATACGGTCAGGTCGGTCGGGTGCAGTCGAACCAGATTGCCACGTGTTATGCCATGGCGGATGTCTTTTCAAAAGTTGAAGCCGCAACCTTGCATGGCCATTGGATGCGCGAGCGACGCGATCTTTATTCGCAAGCTGTGTTTTCCAGGACGGAACCGGGGCTGCACGTACCAGCAGTGCGCTACCTAGAAGCGCTTCAGATGCGCGCAAAAATACTGCATGACTTTTTGCATGGCACGATGCAAGATCTGGACGTGTTGATTTGCCCGACCATGCCGATACCCGTTCCAACGCACGAAGAAGCAGATGTAGAAACCCCTGGCAAGGTCTTTGGCGTGGTCACTGCTTTAACACCCTTGGTTCGCCCCTTTAATTATTTAGGGCTCCCCTCACTCACGATGCCCATTGGCGTCGATCGTGCAGGGATGCCGATTGGTGCTCAACTTGTGGGACGGCCATTTGCAGAGGCTCGGCTGTTGTCGGTCGCCCACCAGTTATCAAAAGATATCGCTTGGGACCGTTTAGCAAACATGAACAGAGCACAGGCACTTAAGGTAGAAATGTCATGAGTATGCTGTGGGATCAGTTTTTAACAGAAGCGGATAAAGCGGTACTTGCGCGCGGAAAATTCGGTCGCCGCATGGGGTTTGGACAGCGGCCGGTTGTCTTGGTGATCGATGCCCAGCGCTACATGGTTGGCGAGCCAGAAGACGAAAAAAATTGGCCATCAAGCTGTGGTGAGGTTGGACGACAGGCGATGCGATACATCGCGCAGGTTGTAAGCACGGCTCAGCAGGCAGAGGTGCCCTGTATCTTTACGCGGTTTGAAATAGAGCCCTCAGGGATTGATATGGGCGTCTATCAACGGAAGAGGGATTTGCTAGAGTCGGATAGATGGTGCTTAGCAGGGAGCTTGGGGGCAGAACTTTCGCCCCTGCTAGCACCTGCAGCGCGAGACCTTGTTTTTGTTAAAAAGAAACCGAGCGGTTTTCATGGCACGCCCCTGCTAGGCTACCTCATAGACCGCGGTATAGATACTGTGATTGTTGTGGGTGGGGCAACAAGTAACTGCATCCGTGCAACCGTCTTTGATTGTGCGTCGTATAACTATCGTGCGATCGTCCCGCAAGAGGCGGTCTTTGATCGCATCCCAATTTCGCATGCGATTTCTCTGTTTGATATGGATCGGCAGTTTGCAGATGTTCTGCCAACGCCTGAGGTCATCGACTATTTGTTAGCCTGTCAGAGCGGGCGTTTCGAGGTAGGTACAAGTGCCACATGATTTCTAATTTTTTTTGCAGCCTCAAGGTCGAATGCCTCTAGACCGATCGACCAGAGCTCAAGCATACGTTGTGCCATCTTTGCAAAATCGTCTTGCGGATAGGTGTTCACAAACTCGACGACTTTTTTCGTGGTCTCGATCAGCGCGACCGAAATTTGAGTTTCCCAGTCGTTGCGTCGTTTCGTACTGATAAGGCACTGATTGGCCAGTGCTGTAATTGTCTTTGGCGTTAACCAACGCTTTGAGCCTTCAAAGTTAAGCGCGAGGCCATCGTCGGCATCATTAGAGTTAAATAGCTGAGGTGCATAAACCGACATGCTGAGCATGTCATAGGCTGGCGCAAGAGCGGTGTTTTTAATCTCGTCATACATCAGGCCAAAATTTTTTAAATGTGCATCGCCATTACGAATGGTCGATGCAAGCAGGTATTGACCAAAAAAATGATCGTATGACTGTTTGATGTGACCGCCTTGGCAATAGATTCCTATAGTTTTAATTACTCGCTCAACTGAGCCTGTGAATTTCTCGCGTGCAGGCAGACCGAGCAGTGCGCACATATCTTCAAATCCCAGGCGCTTAGCATCTGCCGTCAAATCAAAGCGTTTTACTAGCAGATGTTTGCGGTCTTCGGATAAGTGAACCTCTGGAACGGTTAATCCGGCTGCACGCGCGGCCATCATTCCAAAATATTCAACCAACACGATCTGTGGATGATCTTCGTCGTTAAGCTTAACGATCCAGTTATCTAATGCCAGCGTGGGGCGGCCCTCCTGGTGGTTGACTGGGCTTTTAGCGAGAAACTTCATGAAGCCTCCAGAGACACCAGATTCATGTAGCCGAGTACCAAGATAATGTTTCACGAGCTTGGTTGTGTCTTCTTTGATCAAACTCGCTAGGGACTCATGCGCGGTTAAGCCAGAGAGCGCTTGACCGTGTGGGGTCACCTGGATCCGACCAATCATGTTTTCACCGATTACAGCAAGTAGTTCTAAGTCCCCAAAGCGCTCGAAGCGTTTAGAAAAATTTCTGACAATTAACTCGCGTAAAGATCCTTCAGGTAACGAGATCTGAAAGACCGGGTGGAGTTCTTTGCTGACCCAACTCGCTGTCCGTTTGGGCATGAGTAATGACACGGGTAGTACGCTTGGCGCGTCTGGTAGATAATTGAAGACAAAAGTGTAGGGGTCAGTCTGATCGAGAACACCGACTAGTTGCTTGGAGACATACACATCAAGCATTGGCTTCTCTTGGATTAATTGGGTTGAGCTGAGCGTGTGCTTGCGAAAAGCGCTTCGTTTTCGCGAGTGACGTCATCAAGCGTAGGTACGTGTTTGACCTGCGCTGTGAGTCGTAGGCCAAGTGCTGCAGTTACCCTGTGCAGGGTAGATAGCGTGCAGTCTCCTCCCGCTTCGATCAGTACGATCGTACGGCGTGAGACACCTGACATTTCGGCAAGCTGACCTTGAGTGAAGCGCTGTGACTTGCGAGCACGAACAATGTCCTGAATCAAGGGATCCCGGTACTCAATTTTTGAGCTAGTTTTGAGGATTTTAGTGATACTCATAAAGTAAATTATATATTACTTTTTATAAATAAATACAAATTTAGTAATTTATAAATTACATTATGAGAAAAATAGTAAGGAAATTAGCTTTGCAACAAACTGATCCGCTTCAGCCTCGGCCTTTAGGCCGGAAGGTACCGCGCCACATAAAACACGCCAGTAAACGCCAGGCCGACCACGGCTGTCATCCAGCTGATCATTCTCCATGTGCACGAAGTGATTTCGTGATGGATGGTTGTGGTGAGTTCGAGCTCGAGCCTTTTGAGATCTTCTTTGGTTGCAAGTGTTGGGAGAATTGTGTCAAAGCGAGTTTCTAGCATCGTCATTCTGGTTTCCATTGGGTTATCCTCAAAGCCACGGTGATTGAGGATTTTAAGATTTTAGGTCGATCGCAAGAATGGTATTGGATAGTTTTGTCTAGTAGCAATCCTTCAATTGCATTTGCTTACATTTATAGAAAACCATAGAAAAATATGAAAAATTTAATTGCCCGTAATATTGCTGCCACGCTGCTCGCGACTGTCTGCACAGGTCTACTTTGCGCCTCAGCCGCGGCGCAGACCACTCAATGGCCCACCCGCCCCATTAAGATCGTGATTCCGTTTGGTGCGGGCGGAGGCACCGACGTGATTGGTCGGTTTTTAGCGCAAAAATTTACAGAAGGTCTTGGTCAAACCGTGGTGGTTGAAAATCGCCCTGGGGCAGGCGGTAGCTTGGGTAGCGCTGAGGTTGCGCGCGCACCGGCTGATGGTTACACAATATTGTTAGGTTCAAGCTCAACGCACGGCATCAATCCTGGTATGTATGCCAAGCTTCCTTACGATCCAATCAAAGACTTCGAACCGATCGGTTTGATCGCGACAAACTTGTTTGTGATGTCTGTACCCAAAGACTCACCGGTAAAAACCGTAGCCGACTTAGTGACTCTTTCGAAGGCCTCGCCCGGCCAGTACGATTACGCCTCCTCCGGTAACGGCACCACTAGCCATCTTGCGGCCGCATTGTTTATTTCGATGTCGGGTGCGAAGCTCACGCATATCCCATATAAAAGTAATGTGCCCGGCCTGACAGATTTGATGGCAGGTCGTGTGGCGATGATGTTTGACAATATTACGGCGATGCAAACGCAGATTAACGCTGGAACAATTCGCCCACTGGCGACAACAGGGTTAAAACGTACGACGGTATTGAAAGACGTCCCGACTTTGGATGAGGCGGGTGTCAAGGGCTATGACCTGAGAGGGTGGTTTTGTTTGCTCGCACCGGCAGGTACCCCTGCAGAGATTGTGACAAAGATGAATCGAGAGCTCGTTAGAGTGATCGCTATGCCCGAAGTGGCAGACAAGCTGATTGCACTAGGGGCAGATCCTGAAACGGGTACACCTCAAGAGCTACGTACACTGATTGCCTCTGAAATTATTAAATACAAAAAGATTATCGATATTGCCGGTGCGAAGGTTGAGTAGGGTGATGTGACTCGTGTCCGAATGATCAGACCGCAAGTCATTGATCGAGCTGACCTCGTGGCTCTTTACTTAAGTAGAGTGGGCTTAATCCAGTGCGTGCTCGTATTCTTTTTCAACACAACCTTAATTGCGTTGACGATCAACATTGCCGCGAGTTTGATCTAGTGGTGGTAACAAATTGTTACATTACTACTTTGTCGATTCGGTCAAAAATTCTTGTAGGTACGGTCAGAAATTGAGATAATTTCGGTATCGCACTTAAGGAGTTGTTTGAATGGAAGCTAGAATTATTGCGTTAGAAGAGTTTGCTGTTGACGCGCGTGATCGCCTCGCACGCATTGAGACTCGGTTGTATACCTTTGCGACCAAGGCAGACTTGCATCGCGAGCTGCACGGTATGACTTGGCGGCTCTTTGGTGGAGCCTCAGCCCTAGTCGGTATCGTCTACTGGATCGCCCGCAACATTCACTAATACCTTCTACTGCGCTCTCAACGAATGCCAGCGAATCACTAACCGCCAGAGCCGGTTCACTTCATATCACCTATTTTGCAATCGCGCAGTGCCCACCGCTTGAGATCTTGCCAGAGCCTGCCGCGATAAGCGGTGGCTCATTACGCAGGTCAACCGGTGGCGCTTGAGTCGCATCCCAAACCAAGAACGCCAGCAATCCACACCAAAAGACTACCTGAAGTTTGTGATTAGAGAGGCTCATGGTTGCTCGTGTCCCGTGGTTTGTGATCAGATAGGCTCATGATTGCTCGCACCCGATCACTTGTGAGTCGAGAGGCTCATGACCACTCGTGTCTTGTCTTTTGTAACTTGATCGGTTCATGATGACTCGAGCGCTATAGTTTGTAATGACGTCGCACGCGTACACCGATCAGCGTTCCGGCAAACGCTAGTGGCACCCAGATCCAACCGTGAACACTACCCGTTGAAATCCCACTGAGCATCGCCCCGATGTTGCAACCAAAGGCCAGGCGTGAGCTGTAGCCCATCAAGAAGCCCGCCACTAAACCGACCACCCACTGCGTGCCAGTTAAGGGTTGGCCGTCGCTGTTGGCGCGTGCCGAAACCCACAAGGCTCCGCCTAAAATACCAATATTGGTAATTGATGTGATGTCCATCAGTACCATTTCGCTCAAGCGTTGTGCGTTACCGGCCTGGCTCCAGAACGCGTTGGCAGTCGGGTCAAATAAGCCCGCAGCGGTCACAATCTTTGCGGCCCACAGCCCAAATCCGTAGACGACCCCCCAAGGTTGGCCGGCAATGAGCAGATTGAGCGTCGCCAACACTGCGAGTGCAACTGCGCCAAGCAGCCATTTGCGATCCCACCAGGTGCGCCCCGGGCCCACCCAAAGTCTTGCGGCGAAGCCGAATAGCGCAAGCCCAGCTAAAGTGATGAGTAGTGCTTGCGTACTGCCAAATTCGGTGACCAGACCAATGGGTTGAAGTTGCCCAAGCGTTAGCCAGTCGCCCACTTGCACCGAGCCCAGAAAACTGCCTAACGCAAAGAGCGGCAAAATCCCCATGTTCAGCGGCACGCCAAGACCCGCCTTGTAAAGCGTGCCCGAGCCACACCCATCCGCAATTTGCATCGTTAAGCCAAAGACAAAGGCGCCAATTAACAGGCTGACACTCGGTGGGCCGAGTGCCGCGGTCAGTTCCGAATATTGACCTAGAAGTGTCAATGAAAATGCGGAGGCGAGGGCGAGCAACACCAATTGACCTGCTACGCCACGAGGATCTCGTTGCTCAATTAACTGACGCCATCCGGTCGTGAAACCAAAGCGTGCGCCCGCCAGAGCGGCTCCCATCCCAATTCCCACTGCAAACAAAACGGCTTGGCGCACGGAGACCGACCAACCGAGATAGATAAAAAACACCAACAGCAGCAGGCTAAGTGGGAGACGTTTCATCATTCATTTCGTAAAACTGCATCGTCTGGGATCAGGCGATGATTTATGGGTTAAACGGTGATCACACGAGCATTAACGATGCATGAAGGTGTAACTCTATATGATGCGGATTGGCAGGCTCTTTATCGACAATCAGTTACTTTGCGGACCACAATTGCGCGTCGATGTACAACTGCTTGAGGCGATTAGGGACGTTGTCCATTGGCAACGCACCGTCGGCTTGCGTCCAGTCAACCATCGACCCGGCGTAGAGTTTCACGTTTGGCTGGCCCACAAGCTCTGATAAGACAAACCAATTCGTTGCGGCCCAGTGGCCCGTGTTGCAAAAAGAGATGACCTCTTGATCACTTTTAACGGGTGCTGAGAGAGCAAGTTTTTTTGCCTCGCTAGCAGGTACAACCTGGCTGCTATTTGGCGCAAACCACGTTGAGTGTTCGACGCTGACCGCGCCTTTCAACGTGCCCGGCACCTTGGCGGCTGTGTGTCGCGTTGAACCATCAAAAAAAGCGGTGGGGCGAGCGTCAATGAGTTGTGCTTTACCCGATTGAACGCTGCTGACCACTTCGGTGCGCGTTGCGATCATGCTTTGATTGATTGTCGGGACATAGGTGCTTGCTGTTGCTGTCACCGGTTGCGTGTTCAGGTCAAACCCTGCGGCTTGCCAAGCTTTTAAGCCACCATTCAACACAGACAGATTTTTTAAGCCCAACACTTTGAGTGTCCAGTACACGCGTGCTGCGGCACCGAAGTCTGTTGCATCCTTACCCGAAGACGTCACGATCACCTTTGAGTCGGGGGTCAGGCCCAAACGCTGCACAAGCTTGGTTAAGTTTTCAAGTGAAGGTAATTCACCAGGATTGCCCTCGGGGCCCCGCCAAGTGCCGTAGGGGGCATTCAGGGCCCCCGTAATGTGACCAGTCGCGTAAGACTTTGGGTCGCGGATGTCGAGCACGACGGTGCCGGTCGTGGTGAGTGCGGCCCGAGTTGCTTGCGCACTTAACAAGGGTTCGGCTGCGATGGCACTTGCGTACAGAAAGATACCTAAAAAACAGGAAGCGATTTGTTTGATCATGATTCAGACAACCTTAAACGTTCGATGTGTGAACGCATTGTGCTTTGTAGTTGTTAAAAGCGGAAGTACATATTGTATCTCTTCTTATAACCAAAAGAAATATAGAAATGGTAGGGTGACTGCCATTTGAAGTGAATGCAAGCTCTTGGTGTCACGACAAACTGCAGTCTTTAGGAAAGCGCTGTCATTGCTAAGGGAACTGGTAGCCTTTGACTATTTCACGCAAGAGTACCGTCATAGTTGCAAGCCTTTTGGTGCAGAGGGTAATAGGTTGGGCGTAGGCTGTATCGTGTGAAGATGAACGTCGAGATCCACACAAGAGTGCGAAAATCATTGTGTTTGTTCACCCTGCTTAGATGGGGCCGGGTAAAGTGCTCTCAATTATTGTTTTTTGGTCTATTCTTTGCGCTTTTTGGGCCAGTGTCGTCTGGCATCTCTCAAGCAGAAAGCTTAGCTGAGCCTCAAAAACTTGCGACCCTTGTGTCAACTGCGTTGGGCGTTGAGCACAGCCTAGTTCATTTTTTTCTTTACGCCGTCATTGCACTGCCGCTGCTGTTGGTATTCAGCATCTGGTGGCTTCTTCGCTTGCGCAAGCGTGCGCAGCGGCTTGAAGCAGTCGTGACTGAGGCCAATCTTAGCCGCCGTGAGCTTCTCCGTAAAAATGATTTGCTAACGATTGAGTTCTGCAGAAGAGAGAGGCTTGAGCGCGAGTTGCGTGCCAACGAAGAACGCTATCGCAGCTACATCGAACAGGCACCGATCGGGATTTTTGTGCTGCGGGGCAACGATGAGTTTGCGCTGCTGAACTCGGCTCTGAGTCAGATGACGGGGTACTCAAAACCTGAATTATCTACGATGAAACTGGCCGAACTGTTTTCGTCAGACACGTCAAAGGAGTCTGCCACTTTTTTTGAAAACATCCATCAACAAGATTCAAGCGAAAAAGAGATCACCTTACGCAAGAAGGATGGGTCGGTTTTTATCTCATACATACATGCCATCACACTTCCGGGTGACAGTGTGATGGGATTTTGCATGGACATCACCGAACGCAAACGAGCAGAAGAGAAGATTCATCATCTGGCTTTTTTCGATGCGTTGACTGCCTTACCCAATCGTCGTCGTCTACTAGACCGGCTGAGGCAGGCGACCCCGCACGGCGTGCAAGAGCATAATTTAGGTGCGTTGCTGATGATGGATCTGGATCATTTTAAGAACTTGAACGACACGCTAGGCCATGATGTCGGTGATCGCTTATTAAAACAAGTTGGTCGTCGCCTGATGGATTGTGTTCGCCCGGACGATACCGTTTCCAGAGTGGGTGGCGATGAATTCGTCATTATTCTTGAACGACTTGGTAAGAATGTTGCAGCCGCAACACGGCGCGCCGACGAGCTCGTAAAAAAGATTCAATCTGCGGTGTCACAGCTGTACCCTTTGACCCCAGGTAGACCCGATTACTACATCACCTCAAGCATTGGCTTGACACTCTTTGGTGATCAAGACAGCTCAATAGACGCGTTGCTAAAAAAAGCCGATGTCGCGCTCTATGAGGCAAAGAAGCGAGGCAGAAACACTTACCGCTTTTTTAGCCCTGAAATGCAGGCCTCTATCGACGACAGCACTTCACTAGTGGATGCGTTAAGGCGTGCGCTGCACAATAACGAGTTCACTTTGTATTATCAGCCTCAGGTGAATGCAGTCGGGCGTGTGGTGGGAGCCGAAGCGCTACTGCGCTGGACGCCGCCTAATGCTGACATCATTTCACCACTCACTTTTATTGCAGCGGCAGAAGAAAGTGGCCTGATAGTGCCGATTGGTGAATGGGTGATTGTGCAGGGTTTTAGGCAACTCAAGCGCTGGCAGCAATACGTTGAAACAAAGGATTTAAAATTATCGATCAACGTGAGTGCGGATCAGTTTCATCAGGCCGATTTTGTTGCAAAGATTTTCAACGGGATTGAGCAGTTTGATATCGATCCAACACTCATCACTCTTGAACTCACCGAGAGTGTCGTTCTGCAGCGTGTGGATCAAGCGATCGAGAAGATGCTTGAGCTAAAGAGTCGAGGCATTAGTTTTTCTTTAGATGACTTTGGCACAGGGTACTCCTCGTTATCCTATTTAAAGCTGTTGCCGCTCGATCAAGTGAAGATTGACAGCTCATTTGTGCGTGATATTTCGTTTGATCCGGATGATGCAGCGATTGTGCGAGCGATTTTGGCGATGAGCGATTCATTGGGCTTGAGTGTGATCGCCGAAGGTGTTGAGACGCAGGTGCAACGAGAGTTTTTGTTTGATCATGGCTGCCTGCATTATCAAGGCTACCTGTTCGGTCGTCCGGTTCCGATCGAAAACTTTAGCGCACACGCTTCGCACGCCTCGAAATAGATTCGGGGCTCTTGCCAAGCGGTCAGACGGTGTTTATATCGGGTTGTATTCAGGTTTCCATCTAAGCTTTTTCTGAATATCTTTGTTAACCAGGTGTGTAGGGTGTGTCTCTGCCCGGCACGACTCCTGCTGGCAAGCTTTCGATATGCTGACAAATTGCGCCGGGCGTGGTCAGCCAGAGCTGATTGCGATGTTTCATAATATGTTCGATCACGCGTCTGAACTGCCGAAGCCGATAGGGCTGCCCTAGAATAAAACTATGTAAAACAATTGGCATGACTAAGGGCCTGCGAGCTGACTCTTCAAGCATTTCATCGAACTGATCAATGAGATTCTGACAATATAGTTGTGAGGGCGTACGGCGAGTGACTGCCTCGATTGAGTCGTTTAGGTCGTGTTGGTACGGTATAGACAGGATCGGGCCATGGGTGGTTCTGAACCATACCGGTTGATCATCTAAAGACCAATCCATCATGTAGCGATAGCCTGCCGCTTTGAGCAAATCGAGCGAGTGGTGTGTTTGCGAGATGTAAGGCGCCAACCATCCCATGGGTGGCTTACCTTCATGACGATGGATTGCCTCGGTGGCTTCGGTAATACAGGCTTTTTCTTGCTCATAACTCATGTCGATCTGACGTTCGGCATTGGTTCTGCCATGCCCGACGATTTCGTCCCCTCTGCTGCTAAAGGCTTTAATCATCTCGGGACAATAGTCATAGAGCTCGGTGTTGATTAACAGTGCATACGGAAACTGATAGGCCTGGGCCAACTCAAGTAGTCGCCAAGCGCCAACGCGATTACCATAATCTCGCCAGGCAAAACTGCGCGTGTTTGGCTGTGGGCCTGGGCCGCCGTAGTCGTTTCCAATCCCTTCGCCAAAAGAAAAATGTTCAACATTTAAGCTGAAGTGCACCGCCAGACGCTTGCCGTCAGGCCAACTGTAGTCAGGCCGAGCATTGATGGGGCTGTAGTCGTAACGATGATGAGTTTTAAGCATGATGAATCTCAAGGCGATGAGCTAAGTCAAAAAAAGCTAAGGCTCAGTGTAAAGTAAGTTGGTCTCGGTCGTGATGATAAGACTGGAAGTGCGGTGCAGCTTGAAGCGGAGGTTGCCAAGCCATTAGAGCCGTCGTTTGAGTGTGCCCAATTAAAACTTATACCCTAAGCCGACGAGTGCATTTTGAGCGCTAGATTAGACTCTGCCAGAGAGATTGAGCGCCCCTTTTTGCGAAGCAAGCGTTAGATCGGCGTACTTGTAATAGGTGAGTTCTGCGAAAACATAGACATTGTCGGTGAGCAAAAGTTTTGCGCCGATACCAACTAAAGGGCCGTTGAAGTAGGCGGTTTGCCCGTCAATCATGGAGCCCGGAACTGGCGAATCGACGGCTGAGGCCATATAAGCCCAGCCCAATTTTCCGTAAGCTTGTAGGCTTTGCGTCAAAGCCAGGCTTGGTAGAGTTGATACGGCGACGCGGCCACTTTGCGGGTTGTATTCAAAACGGGCGCCTAAGCCGATGGTTTCGGTCAGAGCGACCGAGTAGCCAATATTCACAGCAAACGGCACCCCGGTTAATCGCTGGTCTTGATCGGCACGACCGCTATGACGATTGTTAATTTTTACGTCTTGTACCTTGATAGTCATTTCTTGATAGCCAGTCGCAGCCTCGAGGCTGAGGCCGGCAAAGCGACTAGACTGTGCGGAGGCAGCCGTACCAATCACTAGCAAACTAGTGATTAGGGTGATTTTTCGGATCTTCTCGAGCTTTTTTAAGTCGATCTGTTTTTTCAAAATACGCTTTTATTTTTTGCGATACATGAACAACTATATATTCGACAATTATTGTGTGTATTGTTTTTAAAAAAGCAACAGAAGCAAGAATCTCTTTATAGACCACAGATACTACAGGGCTTTTTGTTAAGATGATATCTTTATTGGTTGACAGGCCTGGCGGGCTAAGAATTAGCGCCAATTGGGGTGTATTGAGTCAATGGTAATTCGCCGCTTAATCGTATGTTTTGATTTTGTACTGAGGTTTCAATTTTTTTGAGGTTTAAAAATAATGTCTGCACAAACTGCATCAATGCCCCCTTTTCATTTGGCTTTTCCAGTGCGTGATATCGAAGAGGCTCGACAGTTTTACGTCGGAGTTTTAGGCTGTGGCGAAGGCCGTAGCGCCCCAGACTGGGTTGACTTCGATTTTTATGGCCATCAGGTCGTTGCACACTTAGCACCTGACGAATGTGGGCACAAGCAAACCAGCGCGGTCGATGACCATCAGGTGCCCGTGCGTCATTTCGGAGCAGTATTGTCGATCCCGCAATGGGAAGCGATGGCGACAAAGCTCAAAGCAGTCGGCACAAAATTTGTGATCGAGCCCTACACCCGCTTCAAAGGTGAAGTTGGTGAACAATCAACCATGTTTTTTATGGATCCGTCGGGTAACGCCATTGAGTTCAAGGCTTTCGCGAACATGAGTTCGCTATTCGCTAAATAACGCAGTGATGTGAGATCGTGCGGTGCTAACGTATGGCGCGATGCGGCTGAAGGTGTGAGAGCTTGCCCTTGGCTAGCTCACCTTACATCTCTGTGTGCCAGCCAGCTTGGCTGGTTAAGACGACTGATGAATGACCCACCACAGTGTCAGTGCTGATGGCCCAAACAGCAAGAGCATGAGAGTCCAGACTGCTGTCTGACTCATGCCGCTAGCCGGTGTTTCGTGATGTGACGTTTCGTGTTGCATAGTTGCCTCTTGATAAGATTTTGTTGATGCATTATTCAACAAGTGTTGGTAATAAACAAGTCGATCTTAGTTTTTTTGGCCCGCAACCTTTAACGGACCTTCGCTCTCGACGGACTCGTTGACTGAACAAGGTCGTGAAAAGCGTAGTCTTCAATGCATGCATGTTTTAACCAATTGCGCGGAAATCCTCCCCGTTCAGGGGGAGGAAGTCAACCTCCTACTCGGCCTTGATTCCATTCTTTCGCATCAGCTCAGTCCACTTGATGATGTCTGCTGCAATCTCGGCGGCAAAGGCTTGTGGCGTGCTACTGATGGCTTCAGAGCCCTGCTCGGCAAAGAGTTTTTGCGTGGCTGGGTCGCGGGCGATTAAAGCGACCTCGGCGGCGAGCTTATCGACGATGGCCCGTGGCGTGCCGGCGGGCGCAAGCATGCCAAGCTTGAGAGTTACGTCGTACCCTGGGTAGCCTGACTCGGCAACGGTTGGTACGTCAGGCAATAGCGCTGAGCGCTTATTACTGGTGACTGCTAACGCGCGTAACTTGCCGCCTTTAATATGAGGCAGTGCGGTCGAGGTAGTCTCGATCATCATTGAGGTTTGCCCTGCCACGGTATCTGCCAAGCCAGGCGCGTTACCTTTGTAATGAACTGCAGTGAATTGAGCGCCCGAGGCCATTGTTAACAGTTCGACAGCTAAATTCGCCGAGCCTCCGCTGCCCCCCGTGGCGACGTTGATCTGCTTGGGTTTTGCCTTCGCAAGCGCAATAAGTTCTTGCAGAGTATTCACGGGCAACGAGGGATGCACTACGACGAATAAGGACAGTTGTGTTAACAGACTGATCGGCGCAAAGTCTTTATTGGTGTCGTAGGGCAGGGTGGCAAATAAGCCCGGATTCATGGTGTGCGCTGAAGTAATCGTGCCGGTGATTAACAGCGTATAGCCGTCTGGCGTACTTTTTGCGACAGACTGACTGCCGATGATCGTGCTTGCGCCTGGCCGGTTTTCAACAATCACTTGTTGCCCAAGTTGCTCAGATAATTTCTTTGAGTAGACCCGCGCGGTAATGTCGACGTTGCCGCCGGCGGTGTACGGCACAATCACTTTGATTGGTCGGTTCGGATAGTCAGTTTGTGCGCGAACGCCTGTTGCTGCGCCAAGTAAGCCGATTAAACCCGCAAGCGCGATTGCGGCGATGCGATTGACATGAACTGGCTGCAACATTTTTTGAATATTTTTTTTCAAGTCGTTCTCCTTAAAACTCCGCCGGTTCAGCAGATGGACAAACAATTCATTTTCTCTTCAAAACACTTTTCTCGCCGCAGTCGAGTCAACCTTAACGTCCGCAGTGTCTGCTTTAGGCGGCGCCAAGCTCCGCACGCACAAGCTGTGCGCCTTGGCTCAGCGCGCAGAGTTTTCCGTAAGCGACTTCGCGAGGCAGATACTTCATGCCACAGTCGGGCGCAGGGATCAGTTGTTCAGCTTTGACATATTTCAAGCCTGCTCGAATGCGAACTGCCACTTGCTCGGCCGTTTCAATTTGATGATTGCCTAAGTCCAACACACCCAACATAATTTTTTTACCGGCCAAATCCGCGAGCACGCCCAGATCAAGCTTGGGTTGAGCTGCCTCGATTGAAATCTGCGTGGCAATCGACTCGCCCAAGCCGGGCAAAAATGAATAACCAGTTGGCTTTTGCCCTTTGACGACAGCGGCATAACCAAAGCATAGATGCACAACCGTGGGCACGCTGATCCCCTGCAAGGCCCGGTTGATCGCTTTGACCGCGTAGCGTTTAGCGGCCTCAGGGTCGTGGCGCAACCAGGGCTCGTCGAGTTGAATAAAATCCGCGCCGGCGGCTTGCAACGCCAGTGCCTCGGCATTCACGGCGGCAGCAAAATCCATCACCATGGCTTCTTCGTCATGGTAGAACTCATCTTTAGCCTGTTGTCCCATCGTAAAGGGGCCAGGCAGTGTGACTTTGGTTAAGCGGTCAGTATGCTTTTTCAAAAACTTGAAGTCCTCGACCTCAACAGAATGTACGCGAGTGATCTTGCCGACCACGCGAGGTATCAGCGTCTCAAGTCCGTTTTGAGAACGGATCACAGCGGGGTTTTGGTCGTCGATGCCATCCAAAGAGTTGGCAAAGCGGTTTGAATAGCTTTCGCGTCTGATCTCGCCATCCGTAATGATGTCTACGCCGGCCCGCTCCATGTCTTGAATCGCAAGTCGTGTGGCATCGTCCTGCGCCGCTTGCAGCTGCTCGGGGGCAATCCGCCAAAGCTCGCGCAAACGTGTACGCGGCACGCCTTGGGCGAGTAGGGCGTGATCCACTAGCCAAGCGGGTTGCGGGTAGCTACCTACAACGGTAGTCGGCAAAAGTTTAGGAGTTGTTTTCGTGTTCATTCAAAAAATCTTTTAAAGCAAAAACTGTGAAGAGGATGACAACGGCTTGAACTAAAGAGAGGATTGCAACGGTCTGAACCGAGAAGAGCGTCAGGCGCGACACACCAAAGGCGAACCAGCGCCCTCGGTGTTTGGCTTTGTCGACTAAGCGCTTAGTTCGCAGTCGCGCCAGAGTCTTTAACGATCTTTGTCCACTTAGCAAGTTCTGTCACGGTAAACGCATTGAAGTCTTTTGTATTCATCGGGGTGATGATCAAACCGAGTTCAATAAAACGTTTTTGTGTAGCTGGGTCTTCCAAGATCGTCATCGTGGCTTTGTAAAGTTTGTCGATCACGGGTTGAGGCAAGCCAGCAGGGCCTGCCAAGCCCCACCAAGGGCGTAGGTCGTAACCCGGCACGGTGTCGCTGATAGGTGGCACTTCTGGGGCGATCGGGCTGCGCGCTGTGGTCGCGACGCCCAACGCTTTCAGGCGGCCAGACTGCACATGGGGATAAATGACAGGCACGTGATAAAACGCCATCGAAACTTCACCGGCAAATAAATCACTAAAACCTTGGGTGATGTTTTTATAGGGGATGTGCCGGATATCAATGCCAGCCAGCGTTTTGAGTAGCTCGCCCGCCATATGCGGCGAGGTACCCGAGCCGGCCGAGATATAGGTCAGTTTGCCTGGATTTGCTTTTGCATAGGCGATGAGTTCAGCCATGTTGTTGGCAGGGATCTTAGGGTTGATCGCCAACATATTTGGCGCGGCAACCATCAAAGCGATATGTGTGAAATCTTTGATGGGATCGAATGGCACATTGGCATAAAGTGCCGGATTGGTGGCGTGTGTGGCGCTTGTTGAAAACGAGAGCGTGTAACCATCGGGCGCGGCTTTGGCGGTTGCGTCAGCCGAGATGTTGCCGCCGGCACCAGCCTTGTTCTCGACCACCACGGTCTGGCCAAGGCTGTCGCCGAGCTTTTGGGCGTAAAGTCTGGCAATGACGTCGGTCGTCGTGCCTGCCGAGTACGGAACCAAAAATTTAATGGATCTGTTGGGATAGTCTTGCGATTGCGCGTGAGCGCTGAGCGAGGGTAAAGCGCTGGTCAGAGCGACTGCCAGCATACCCACTAGTTGAGTCAGTTTTGAAGGTGAAAAGCGCAACATTGCGGTTCCTTTAGAGTGTCTGTCTGTATCGTTTTTTGCTATGGGGTCTTTGCTTGATCGCCAAGCGCTATGCAGCAGCGTCAAGGCCTCTCGTGGGCTAAGTGTAAAGCGCAAACCGCGTCAGCGGGCGGGTTTTATATGCAGGTGATCCTGTATTGACAGGTCGCAAATAGTCTAAGAGCTTTTTGAATGGGGCAACGAGAGATCCATGTAGGCGATGGTTTGACAGTTCTTGAAGGTTCAAATCTGCTACGATCAATTTAAAACTGATGCCAAGATGATTCAGTTCGAGAATAGCTAGCGCAGAGCCCTAGGTGTTTAGTGCGACGTAATTATTTTTTGTAATTGACCTGCATGAAGGTGACTAGGATGGCCGTGATTAATTTTGAAGCAATCGTTTTTGCATTTGTATTAATTTTGGTGCTTGTCACCCTAAAATTGTCGATCAAGATTGTTCCTCAGTCTGAAAACTGGTTGGTTGAGCGACTGGGCAAGTACAACCGTAAACTTGAAGCCGGTTTGCACTTGCTGATCCCTTTTTTAGAAACTGTGCGTTACAAGGTTTCTATCCAAGAAATCCAATTGCCGCCTGATCCAATCAACGCGATTACTCACGATAACGTCTCGATCTCAGTTCAGCTTGCAATTTTGTATCGCATCACTGATGCCTCGCGCACGATGTATCGCATTGAAAATCTCACCCTTGCAATTAAAACAATTGTGAATGGCACGATTCGTAGCGTCATCGGCAAAACAGACCTCGACGGCGTGCAGTCCAACCGTCGGCATCTGGCACAAGAAATCGAGGCCGAGTTGCAGACGGTATCAGACGAATGGGGCATCAAACTGACTCGGGTTGAAATCACTGAGGTCGATGTAGATAGCGCGACAAAAGAGGCGATGCAGGTACAACTAAATGCCGAACGTAAGCGCCGCGGCCAAGTGACTGAGGCCGAAGGAATCAAACAAGCGACCCAGTTGCAAGCGGATGCTCGCTTGTATTCGGCCGAAAAAGAAGCTGCTGCCAAACGTATTTTGGCGGATGCTGAAGCCTATGCCGTGACAGCGGTGTCAAAGGCAATCTCAGAGGGTGGGGCAAGCGCCGTTGAGTTCGAAATCAAAAAGATTCAGGCGGCCGCCATTCAAGAGCTATCGAAAGGAAACAATTCAAAAATCATCATGTTGCCTAGCGATGTGTTGTCGGCCTTGTCTGGCCCGCTTGGCAAAATTGCTAGTAAATTTTGAACAAGCGCCTGCGCCCGGTTTTGGCTATGAAAATCCAACGACGACTTACTGTGCAGCTTTGAATATGGCAATCCAACAACGACCTGCCGCGCGACTTTGAACATGGAAATCTACCAAATCTCAATTGTTGTGGCGATCGCGCTTGCGATCACAGAGCTGCTCACGCTGACGTTTATTTTTTTAGGGATGGCGGGCGCGATGCTCTGCGTGGCGGTCATTCAGTATTTCACTGGCACCTTTAGCTGGCCTCGTGAGGTCATCGTTTTTGTTGTTGCCTCGGTTGCTGTGACCGTGCTTTTTAGAAAAATATATCGAAACAAAACAGATCAGACGAGGCTTAAGGCTGATGATATTAATCAGTACTAATTGAGTCGCTTCACTAGCGCTTCAGTAAACGTTGTTGTGGTCGCCTTGCCGCCTAAGTCTGTTGTTTTCACGTTGTCTTGATTCAGTGTCAGATCAATCGCGGTGCGCAGGCGGGTAGCCAGCTCGGGGTGCCCAACGTGGTCAAGCATGAGCCCAGAGGCCAACAATAGTGAAATCGGGTTGGCGATCCCTTTGCCAGCAATGTCCGGGGCTGTACCATGCACAGCTTCAAAAATTGCGACATCCTTGCCAATATTGGCACCTGGGGCCAAGCCTAAGCCACCTACCAAGCCAGCGAGCTCGTCTGACAAGATGTCACCAAACAAATTCGAGCATAAGAGCATGTCGAACTGCCAGGGGTTCAGCACAAGTTGCATGGCACAGGCGTCGACAATACGGTCATCCACCGCGACACGGCCCTCGTATTCACGTGCGACGTTGCGAGCCTCTTCTAAAAATAATCCCGTCAACACTTTCAGTACGTTGGCCTTATGCACGATGGTAATTTTTTTGCGTCCGTGCTTAACCGCGTATTCAAAGGCATAGCGTGCGATGCGGTTGATGCCGACGCGTGTGTTGGCGCCTGAAGAGAGCGCGACGGCGCGTGGGTCGTCTCCGACCGGCAGATAGTGCTCATGCGCCACATAAAAACCTTCGAGGTTTTCGCGGATCAACACGATATCGATCTTGTCAAAGCGCCCAGGCACAATGGTCAGTGCTGGACGCACATTGGCGTATAAACCAAAGGTCTCACGCAACCGAACGTTCGCCGAGCGAAACCCTTCGCCAATTGGGGTTGAGAGTGGGCCTTTCAGTGCCAAGCCATTTTTACGAATGCTATCGAGCAGCGGTTGCGGCATCGGGTCGCCGCAGGCGTTAAACGCGGCCATCCCGGCAAGTTGAGTCTCCCACTTGAATGGGGCGCCTAAAGCCTCGAGCACCGCAACGGTGGCTTTGACCACTTCAGGGCCAATGCCGTCGCCTGGAATGAGGGTGGTTGGGATGGGGTTGAGTGCAGTCATCACGGAGGCCTTGTCGCAAATGGCAAAAACTCAGTTTAAGACAAAAGCCGTAAAGTGTTTGGCTGGGCGCGACACATTCTCAGACTAAAACTCGGAGGCCTCGCCTGCGAGGCGGCCGCTCTCTAAGGTCTATGCGCCGGCCTGTTCATTGACCACCGAGCCACGCGCAACGCTGATTAAGAGCTGACCTGGTTTGCTGCTGATTAATTGAACATGATCAATTAAATTCAAAGACTCGGTAGTGAGCGGCACAGCAACAAACACATAGACGCTTCCGGCTGGTGGTTTGACTAGGCCATTTAACGCTCGTAAAAGCGTTGATTTACCGGCGCCAGACGTACCCAACAAGACCACAAAAGATCCCTGAGTAATGTCCAAGCTGGTGCTTTTTAGGGCCTTTAGGTTGTTTTTATAGGTGACTTCTAGGTCAGCAGTGCAAATCACTGAGTCTGTCGCCACAGGGTGGCTATTAAAAGGCGCGATGGCAGGATTCATATCTTTTTTGGGGCTTGCCATTAATTGTGACGATGGGTCAACGTTGAACGTTGACTGATTTTGCCGACAGTTCAACTGCGGCCCTTCCTTGGTTGTGGCAATAGCTCAACATCGACCCATCATCTACCTAATCATTGGTATTATGATGACTTGAAATGACATTTGTGTGACTCGCTAGCCGTTGCAAAAAAGCTGCTGCCTAAGTCACTCAATCACCATCGGCCTGCCGGCTCTAAGAGATATCTAAAAAGAGACCCCTCATGAACTTGACCCCCGCTCAATTGGCGCAGTTTGATAAAGACGGTTATTTATTTTTTCCAGGTTTATTCACCTCTGAAGAAACCAAAACCTTGAACGCCGCCGTGCCAGAGCTTTACAGCCGGCGCGAAGCTTTCAATGTGCGTGAAAAAGGTAGCGATGCGGTGCGCACCAACTTTGCAGCGCACATGTATAGCGAGCCCTTTGCAAAGCTTGGGCGTCACCCACGCATGATCAAGCCAGTTGAAGAACTGTTCGGTGAAAAGCTGTACATGCATCAGTTCAAGATCAACGGCAAGATGGCGTTTGAAGGCGACGTCTGGCAGTGGCATCAAGATTACGGCACTTGGTTGAATGACGACATGATGCCAACCGAGCGCGCCATGAACATTGCGATTTTCTTGGATGACGTGAATCCCTTCAACGGCCCCTTGATGTTCATCCCCGGCAGTCATAAAAAAGGCGTCATCGAGGCCAAGCACGATCTTACTACGACCAGTTATCCGCTGTGGACAGTCGACAACGCACTGATCACACAACTCGTTGCGCGTGCTGGTGATAAAAATGGCGGTATCGTCAGTCCCACAGGCCCTGCGGGCTCAATGATTTTGTTCCACAGCTGTTTGGTGCATGCCTCGGCCAGCAATCTGTCGCCCTGGAACCGCAACGCGGTTTACTTAAGCCTTTGTGCGGTCTCTAACCATATTCGCCGGCACAAGCGGCCCGAATTTATTGCTCATCGCGACTTCACGCCAATTGAATGCTTGCCTGATGATTGCTTGACCAAGTCTTATCCAATCGACTTGCCGTGGGGCAAAGGGATGCCCGCGAGCGCGCTTGAAACTTCACTTGAAGAAGTGCAGGTGGCTGCATGAGCTTGCATGCAAAGCTTGTAGAGCGCGCCGCGGCCAATCGCCCAATTCGTATTGGGTTGATTGGTGCAGGCAAGTTCGGCTCGATGTACCTGTCACAAATCCCGCGCACACCAGGCGTGCATTTGGTCGGCATTGCAGACTTGTCTCCGACGGCTGCGCGCACCAATCTTGCGCGTGTTGGCTGGGCGCCAGAACGCCTGCAAGCCAAGTCGTTAGATGATGCCGCAAAGAATGGCACAACGTTTATTTCTGAAGACTGGCAAGCCTTGGTGCGTCATCCTTCGGTGGATGTCGTCGTTGAGTGCACGGGCTCGCCCATGCATGCTGTTGACCACATCCTTGAGGCCTTTGAGTATAAAAAGCACGTGGTCAACGTGACCGTTGAAGCGGACGCGTTCTGTGGCCCGTTGCTAGGCTCGCGCGCCTTGGCCGCTGGCGTGGTCTACTCGTTGGCCTTTGGCGATCAGCCTGCTTTGATTTGTGACCTAGTTGACTGGGCGCGTACCTGCGGCTTTCCGGTCGTAGCAGCAGGTCGTGGGCACAAATGGTTGCCGCATTTTTCAGAATCGACTCCTGAGACGGTATGGGGGTTTTATGGCTTGACCCCCGAGCAAGCCGAGCGCGGTGGCTTAAATCCAAAAATGTTCAACAGCTTTTTAGATGGCTCTAAGCCATCGATTGAAAGCACTGCCGTTTCAAACGCAACGGGCTTGGGTGTGCCATCCAATGGGTTGCTGTACCCGCCCGCCAGTGTTGAAGATATCCCTTTTGTGACAAGGCCCATCAGCGAAGGTGGCGTACTTGAGCGAAAAGGCATGGTTGAAGTGATCTCTAGTCTTGAAAAAGATGGGCGCGAAATTCCTTACGATATTCGCATGGGGGTGTGGGTGACGGTTGAGGCTGAGACCGACTACATCAAGAACTGTTTTGAAGAGTACAAGGCGCACACCGATCCGACAGGGCGTTATTTCACGCTGTACAAGCGCTGGCACTTAATTGGGCTTGAGGTTGGCATGAGCGTCGCCAGCGTGGCCTTGCGCGGCGAGGCGACGGGTGTTGCCACCGGCTGGAACGCCGACGTAGTGGCGACTGCTAAACGTGACTTGAAGCCAGGCGACATGCTCGATGGTGAAGGCGGCTATACGGTGTGGGGTAAGTTGTTGCCCGCCTCAACTTCTAAGCGTATGGGTGGTTTGCCGCTCGGAATGGCGCATAGTGTCAAAGTGGTACGGGCTGTCGCAAAAGGGCAGAGCTTGTGCTGGGATGACGTGCAGATGGATCCCAATACTGCAGCCTTTAAGATCAGGCGCGAGATGGAATCGGCTTATACGTTTTGAGTATTGAGTGGCTCTGTTTGGCCA
>JAURJT010000085.1 GCA_030832095.1 Gammaproteobacteria bacterium
CCCTTCCCATCCCGAACAGGACCGTGAAACACCTTAGCGCCGATGATAGTGGATGTACATCTGTGAAAGTAGGACATCGTCAAGCTCTTATCCCCCAAACCCCCAAGTGTCATAAGCACTTGGGGGTTTGTCTTTGCGCGACAGGTTTGATGGCAAACACGGATTTGCTGCGGCAAAACGGTTGCCCAGCCGACCATGTCTTGAGAACAAATCGGCCTAGGGGAAACCATTGAATACGACGGAAACTTAGCCCTTTACTTATGGTCTCAGGTAAGATCAAATTCATCTGCATTACGGAGCTTTAAACATGACCGAACCTTCGCCTTCAACGACGCCAAGTACGGCTACCTCGAGCATAACAATAGACCTGAAGACGCTAACGCATATCGCCTACGGGCTCTTTGCCGTTGGCATTTTGTCGATGGGTATGTTTGGTGCGGCAGCAGTGGCAGCAGTCATCTTGCTCTTTGTCAAAAGGGCTGACGCCGCGGGCACAATCTATGCGGTGCACTTTGATTGGATGCTATACACGTTTTGGTGGGGCGCCCTGTGGTTTGCAGTGAGCGCACTGGCAACGCTGGTACACATCGGTTGGGTGGGCGTGGTGGCTACCGGCGTCTGGGTGATTTATCGTCTGATTAAAGGTTGGCTAGCACTGTACGAGTCACGCACAGTGATTTAGCAGCAAAAGCCACATAAGTCGTGCCGGCAACAGAAGGTAAACAACGCTACGCAATCGACGTTACGTAGTCGGCGTAGCGCCTCAACGTTACGCCTCGACGTTAAGTAACAACGTTAAGCAATCGACCCGACGCTCTTTGTCGCGGACATAAAAAAGGGAAAAGACACGTGAGTATCTTCTCCCCTTTTTACCAACTTATGCCCAAGGGCAATAAGACCGGTTTACTTCAAGTGACCACTGATAATCTTGGTCAATTCAAACATTGATACTTGGGCTTTACCAAACAAAGGCTTGAGCTTGTCATCGGCATTGATGTTGCGACGATTTTTGGCGTCTTGCAGATCATGCTTTTTGATATAGACCCAGATCTTTTTCGTGACTTCTGTGCGTGGCACTGGAGTCGCACCGATCACCGCAGCTAACACTGCGCTTGGTGTCATCGGCTTCATGAAAGCAGCATTTGGCTTACGAGCAACTTTCTTTGCGGCAGCTTTTTTAGCAGGCGCTTTTTTAGCGACAACTTTTTTAGCGGCAGCTTTTTTAGCAGGTGCTTTTTTAGCGGCAACTTTCTTGACGGCAACTTTCTTTGCAGCAGGTTTAGCGGCTACTTTTTTGACTGCTGCTTTTTTGGCGGCAGGTTTTTTAGCAGCGGCTTTTTTTGCGGCAGGCTTCTTGGCGGTGGCCATGTGATTTCTCCCAGAGAGATAAATTAATGTGCACAACGAGCGCAGCATACCGTGTCTGCGAGGAATAGACAAAGTTTTTTGCGGTTTCTGCTATAGAAAAGCGATAAATGTCGCAAATTTGCTCTAGAGGTAAACTATTTGCTCCCTTCATAGCCCGCTTGGTCTAAATCATGTACCCCCGCTCTCCACTCGAATCCATACAAAAATTCCATCAAGAATTGACACTCTTGCGCAGAGATTTGCATGCCAATCCAGAGATTGGTTTTCAAGAGGTGCGGACCGCGAGTATTGTCGCAGGGGCGCTTGAGGCGCTTGGCATTGAGGTACACCGTGGGGTGGGGCGCACTGGGGTGGTCGGTGTCATACGGGGTCAACGTCACGATTCAGGTCGCTCGATTGGTCTGCGTGCCGATATGGACGCCTTGCCAATCAAAGAAGAGGGGGTCGCGCAGTACTGCTCGACCGTGCCTGGCTTAATGCACGCATGCGGCCACGACGGTCATACCGCCATATTGCTCGGCGCTGCTAAGTACCTTGTGCAAAATCGCCAGTTCAATGGCACGGTCGTCCTTATTTTTCAGCCAGCTGAAGAGGGCCTCGGCGGCGCAAAGGCGATGCTCGACGATGGCCTGTTTGAGCGGTTTCCCTGCGACGCGATCTACGCCTTGCACAACTGGCCCGCGTTACCTGCAGGAACGATTGGAATTAACCCAGGGCCCATGATGGCGGCGTCAGACCGCTGGGAGGTCACCATCGAGGGGCGCGGGGGGCACGGCGCGCATCCATATCAAACTATCGATCCGATTGTTGTCGCAGCTCATGTGGTCACGGCTTTGCAGACGATCGTCTCGCGCAACGTACACCCAGTTGAGGCCGCAGTCATTTCGTTAGGCCATATCCAAGCAGGTAGCCCCAACGCGCCGAGCGTGATTCCTGGCAGGGCACTGTTGGTGGGTACCGTCAGAACCTTTAGTGATGCCGTACAAAAAATGGTCGAATCCCGAATGCGCTCGGTGATTAGCTCGGTTGCGCAAGCTTTCGGGGCCACCGCCGAGCTCAAATATCACCGTTCTTACCCCGCCACCATCAACTCTGCAACACAGGCCAACTTTGTTGCAGATGTTGCCACAGAGCTGTTCGGTGCCGAGCACGTTGTGCGTGATTTGATCCCGTCAATGGGTTCTGAAGATTTTTCGTATATGTTGCAAAAAAGGCCCGGCGCGTATTTTCGACTGGGTCAAGGCGGTGCCGAGCAAGGGCGTTTATTGCACAATGCGAATTTCGATTTCAATGATGCTGTGATTCCAACCGGCTCGGCGATGTTTGCAGCACTCGCCGAACGCAGCATGCCACTAGAGAGCTAACATGACACAAAACACACTGACCTTGACGCGTCCAGACGACTGGCATATTCACTTGCGCGATGGTGAGGCGATGCAAGCCATCGTAGGACACACAGCAAGGCAGTTTGCACGTGCGATCATCATGCCGAATTTAAAGCCGCCTGTGACCACTGTGGCCCTCGCACAGGCCTATCGTAGTCGCATCGAACAGGCGCTTAGCGCCTGCGGGATTTCAAAGACGAGCTTTACACCGCTCATGACCCTCTACCTCACCGATAACACTGAGCCTGACGAAATTAAACGGGCGCATGAGACGGATGATGTCGTCGCCCTCAAGCTCTACCCCGCCGGGGCCACCACCAATTCAGATGCAGGGGTCACCGATTTGCTTGGCAAGTGCTCAAAAGTACTCGAAATGATGCAGCGAGTCGGAATGCCGCTCTTGATGCACGGTGAGGTGACGGATCCAGAGACTGATGTCTTTGATCGGGAAGCGCTGTTTATTGATCGGGTGATGATTCCGTTGCGCAAAAGTTTTCCAGAGCTGAAGGTCGTGTTTGAACACCTCACGACCAAAGACGGAGTTGATTATGTGCGTGACGCCTCGGGTCCCATCGCTGCAACGATCACCGCCCAGCACCTTCTATATAACCGCAATGAAATTTTTAAAGGCGGTATCAGGCCGCACTTTTATTGCCTGCCGATCTTGAAGCGCGAGGTGCATCGCCAGGCTTTAGTCGAGGCGGCAACAAGTGATAGCCCCCGTTTCTTTTTGGGAAGCGACAGTGCACCACACGCGAAAGGATTAAAAGAGAATGCCTGCGGCTGCGCCGGCTGTTATACGGCCGTGCATGCGCTTGAGTTATACGCAACCGCCTTTGAGCGCGCGAACAAAATAGAGCAGCTCGAGGCTTTCGCCAGTTTTCGTGGCCCCGATTTTTATGGATTGCCACGCAACAAGGGTGTCGTAACGTTAAAGCGCGAGCCTTATACCGTGCCCTTAGAGGTACCGTACGGCAATGAGACCTTGGTGCCACTTGCCGCTGGTGACGTGCTGCCCTGGAAAATGATCTGAATTCGCTGTCAGATCTTTTACTGGTTGCGTGCCTCAAGCGACTCCCAGCGTTCAAACCGTTTTGCTAACAACGATTCGAGTTCGGTCATCCGCGCTTGAATCGCTGCAAGTTTGGCTGAATCGTTTTTGTATAGATCGCTATTGCCAAGCTCGACCACTAACTGCGCCTGCTCTTGCTCGATGGCGTGGATTTCAGCGGGTAACTGCTCAAGCTCTTTGGTTTCCCAGGGCGTCATTTTTGCGCCCTTTGCTTTGCTGGCGCCCTTCGCCGCCGCGCCAGTGCTGGCCGGTTGAGCAAGTGTGCGATTCGGGTTGACCGTTTGCTTATCGGATGCGGCACGATTGGGCGAATCGGTCGCCGCGAGCTTCTCAGGCGCAGAGCCTTTTTTGGGTGCAGCCGCCGTCGTCAGCTTTTCAAGTGCAGAGGCCTTTTGGGGCGTTGTGCGCTGACGCTCCCAGTCGCCAAATCCGCCAACATAATCCTTCCAGCCGCCATTGCCTTCGCTGGCAATGGTTTGGGTGACGACGTTATCCAAAAAGGTTCGATCGTGGCTGACCAGCAACACTGTGCCGGGATAGTCTTGCAATAATTCTTCAAGTAACTCTAGGGTTTCGATATCGAGGTCATTGGTGGGTTCGTCGAGCACCAAGATATTGGCCGGCCGCGCAAACAGGCGCGCCAGTAACAAGCGCGCTCGCTCGCCGCCTGATAGGCTTTTCACTGGAGATTGTGCACGAGCGGGTGCGAATAAAAAGTCACCGAGATAACTCATGACATGCTTGCGGTTACCGCCAATGTCAATCCACTCGCTTCCGGGGTTGATGACGTCGGCAAGCGTTGCATTTTCATCTAACTGGCTACGCATTTGATCAAAGTACGCCACGCTTAAGTTGGTCCCTAGTTTGATCGTGCCCGAATCGGCTTGTAAGGTACCCAAGATCAGTTTGAGTAGCGTAGATTTACCCGCACCGTTTGGGCCAATGATGCCGATGCGATCGCCGCGCATGATGATCGTCGAATAGTCTTTGACGACGCAATGATCGCCAAACGATTTGTTAACGTGTTCAAGCTCGGCGACTAATTTGCCCGAGCGCTGCCCTGCATCGACTGCGAGTTGTACGTTACCTTGACGCTCGCGTCTTGCAACGCGCTCAACACGTAATTGTTCAAGCCGCCTGACGCGACCCTCGTTGCGAGTGCGTCTGGCTTCAACGCCTTTGCGAATCCAAATTTCTTCTTGTGCCAGCATCTTGTCAAAGCGCGCGTTCTCAAGACGCTGTGACTCGAGCCACTGCGCTTTGCGAACTTGCCAATCAGAAAAGTTTCCGGGGAAGCTCAAGAGCTTGCCGCGATCAAGTTCAACAATGCGCGTCGCGACGGAATCCAAAAAGCGTCGATCGTGGGTAATGATGATCGCGCTACCTGGCCATTGTTTAAGCGTTGTTTCAAGCCAGTTGATGCCGTCAAGGTCAAGATGGTTAGTGGGCTCGTCTAGCAACAGCAGCGTGGGTTGGTTAGCCATGGCGCTAATTAACGCGACACGCTTGCGCATACCACCCGAAAGTGTGCCTACCAAGGCCTCAGGTGGTAAGCCAAGCTTGTCAATCAGGGCCAACACGCGCGGGCCGCGCTGCCAGTCTTCATTGTCTGGGTCGTATTCGCCCATTACGGTCTGTTCGATCGTCAGGGTTTCATCGAGGATGGGTTCTTGTTCAACAGTGGCCACACGAACGTGCCCTGCGGTGGTAATGGCACCATCGTCGGGTTGCGTGCGTCCATCGAGTAAACGTAGTAAAGAAGATTTACCTGCGCCGTTTCGTCCGATTAAACCAATGCGTTCGTCGGATTGAATCGTGAGATCTGCGCCGTCGAGTAAAGGGTGATGGCCATAGGCAAGGTGTACGGCACTGAGTGAAATTAAAGCGATAGCCATGAGTGAGACTGTATGCACGCAAGGCGCGCGGTTGATTCATTAGACCGCTATTGTCGCAGGACATGGGATTTACTGTTTGTAGATGCCCAGAGTCTTTGAGGGATTGGGCCGTACAATGTCATTGCAAGACAGACTGGGCAATCGCGGTGCTTTCGGGCAGCGAGGAAGGTCCGGACTCCATAGGGCAGGATAACGGTTAACGACCGTCCGGTCCGCTGTTGGCGCAAGCGAACAAAGGGCTGAGGACTAGGGCCACAGAGACGAGTCTGCATTGGGGGTGTGCTCTTGGGCACACTCTGTCACGGTGTTGCCGTGGTGCTAGAGCGGCTTGTCAGCTCTAACAATGCAGGGTGAAACGCGGCAACCTCTATCCGGAGCAACACCAAATAGGCATGCGTGTGACCTCGTGTCACGACGGGCGGCTCGCTCAAGTATGCGGGTAGGTGGCTAGAGCATGCCAGCAATGGCACGCCAAGAGGAATGATTGCCAGCCTAAGCAATTAGGCTTACAGAATCCGGCCTATAGGTCTGTCTTGCACTTTTTATCCAAATTTTCGGTCAATTTTTTCCAAATCACGCAAATGACTAGTGGGCGTATAGGGTAATCCCTCGGTCAATGTATAACAAACGACTTTTAATTACCGATGCAATGCTTTGATTTATTTGAATATTAGCCTTCAGAATAAATTTCAAATAATCGGCTAACTCATTGTTCCCATTGAAAAAAACTTAATTTACGCTTGACCAACCTAAATCATTCGCTTAGAGTGGTGAAAAGTAGGTTTTTGTGTATTTAAGTGGGGTAAGTTGGTGTTTCAAGGCAGCAGTGCTCTCACGCTTGATGCGAAGGGTCGGATCAATGTTCCGACTCGGCATCGCGACGCTCTGGTCGAGCAGGCTAAAGGCCGCCTGACGCTGACTCGTCATCCAGATGGATGCCTTCTGGTGTACCCCCGTCCCGAATGGGAAACCAAACGCGAACAAATCGCCGCCTTTCCGATGTCAGCGCGTGCGTTACAGCGCCTGCTCTTAGGGAGTGCACAAGACGTTGAAATTGACGGCTCGGGCCGCATACTCGTGGCCCCTGAATTGCGTGCGGCAGCTGGTTTTACGCGCGATGTGATGCTGTTGGGAATGGGCGCGCACTTTGAGTTATGGGATGCCGCGGCATTGGCACGCCGCGAGGCCGCTGATTTGTCGCAAGGCGTGGGTGATGTTTTAAACCAGTTTTCTTTTTAAGTCGTGACCGAATTTGTGCACCGGCCCGTGTTGCTCGAGCCGACTGTTGAGTCTTTGGTGCAGGCTGATTACGGCAAGAGAATGGTGCTGTCAGACGATCTTGTTGCTGAACAGGCGAGAAGATCTTCTGGGGTGTATGTCGATGCGACGTTTGGACGCGGTGGGCATTCAAGAGCCCTGTTGTCCAGGCTCAGTGCCGATGCACGGCTAGTGGTGTTTGATAAAGATCCTCAAGCAATTGAGGTTGCAAGGGAGTTAGCGCAAGCGGATCGCCGAGTGACGGTGATCCACGAAGCGTTTGGCGATATGCGTGAGGCTTTGTCGGCCTTGGGGATAGAAGCCATCGACGGTGTGATGTTGGATCTGGGGGTTTCGTCGCCGCAGATTGATGATGCAGGGCGTGGATTTTCGTTCATGCGGGATGGCCCGCTTGATATGAGGATGGACACCACGCGAGGTGAGACAGCTGCGCAATGGTTAGCGCAGGCCGGTATTGAAGAGATGCGGGAGGTCATAGTCCGATATGGCGAAGAACGGTTTGCTTTTCAGATTGCAAAGGCGATTGATGCTCGCCGCGCAGAACGTCCGATCAACACCACGCTCGAGCTCGCCGAGCTCGTGTCAAGTGTCGTCCGTACGCGCGAAAAGGGTCAACATCCGGCTACACGCACCTTTCAGGCTTTACGGATTTACCTCAATCGTGAACTCGAAGAACTCGAGAGCGCCCTCCAGGCAGCTCTAACTTTATTAAAAACAGGCGGACGTATGGCCGTGATTAGCTTCCACTCGCTGGAAGATCGCGTTGTCAAGCAGTTCATTACCGCAGCTTCTAAACCTGAAGCCGCGTATGCCCGCCTCCCTCTGCGTGAAAGCGAAATGCCTCAGCCTGTATTGCTGGCGCTTGCCCGCGTGCTGCCAACGGATCGCGAAATATCCGACAACACCCGTTCGCGCTCAGCCGTCTTGCGAGTGGCAGAGCGCACAGCAACCGCCTTGGGTGTGCAGGGGGCTGCCGCTTACTCGCCGGCTCCTAAGCGTGCGGTTAAGCGCGGCAAAAAAGGGGCGCACTGATGGGGCGTCTGTGTATCTTGGTGGCTGGCGTTTTAATGATCTCGGCGATATCGCTGGTGACGGCGCGCTACCAGGCACGACAACTCTACATTGAGCTTGACCGTTCAAGAACGCAGGCACTTAATTACGATATCGAATGGCGTCAACTGCAGCTTGATCGTGCAGAGCAAGCGCGTAATGCTAACGTTGATAAGCTTGCTCGCGAGCAATTAAAAATGACTTCGATTGTGCCAGACCGCACAATTTATATTAATGAGTCTGCCTCAAGTGCAACCTCGCGAGGCGAAAAATGAAGCGGCTCCCATTTTTTGACAATCCCGTGCTGCGCGTGAATTACCCACTCTGGCGCGGTCGCTTGGTGCTGATTTTGTTGGGGCTAGCCTTCTTGACCTTGGCTCTTCGGGCGTTATATCTACAGGGCATCACAACTGAATTTTTGCAGCAACGCGGCGAACGAATTTATGAAAGTACGCTGACCTTACATGCCAGTCGTGGCAAGATTTTAGATCGTAACGGTGTTGTGCTTGCCGCAAGTGTGCCAGCGCGATCAATCGCGATTCGTCCTAAAGACACAAGAGAGGCTTCCGCAAAAAAATTGCAGCAGCTCGCTGAGTTGCTTGATCTGTCGTCTGACGAATTGCGTAAAAAAATTGCTGAAGACAAGCCCTTCGTGTATTTAAAGCGTCAGGTGCCACTTGAGGTCGCAAAAAAAATAACTGACTTACGCATCCCGGGGTTGATCCAGCAACCGGACAATCGCCGCTTGTACCCTGAAAGCGAAGTCATGGCCAATGTTGTTGGCTTTAATAACTTAGAAGACCGTGGCCAAGAGGGTGTTGAGCTCGCGTTTAACGAGCAGCTTTCGGGGCAGGCGGGCAGTCGACGCATTATGCGCGATCGTTTAGGCCGCACGATTGAGAGCGTTGGGGCTGTTGATTTTCCGGTAGACGGTCAAGATATTAAGCTGGCACTCGATACTCGCATTCAATATCAGGTTTATCGCGCCCTTCAAGAAGCGATGGTGACCAACAAGGCGAAGGGTGCAGCAGCAGTTGTCATTGATGTGAATACGGGTGAGATTTTAGCGTTAGGCAATATGCCAACCTATGACCCTAATCGGCGCGACTCGTTTCGAGGTGGCAACCTGCGCAATCAGGCGCTCACCGACACGTTTGAACCTGGCTCGATTATGAAGCCGTTTACCGTTGGTCTTGCACTTGATCTGAAGCGGATTACGCCGGCCACGTTGTTTAACACCGGCAATGGTAAGTTTAGTTATCAGGGCGCAACCATCAGCGATGTGAGTGCGAACGGCACACTTGACCCGGCGGGGGTGTTGCTGAAGTCAAGCAATATCGGGATGACATTGATTTCAGAACGGCTACAGTCGCGTGAAATGTGGACCCGGTTTAACGAGCTCGGGTTAGGCCAAGTGCCGCAGACTGGATTTCCAGGTGCAGCAGCTGGGCGACTGCGGCCATACGAGCGCTGGCGCCTGATTGAAAAAGCCACGATGTCATACGGATACGGGCTATCCGTTTCGCTTTTGCAAGTGGCACGCGCCTACACCGTGTTTGCTCGTGAGGGCGATATGGTTGGATTGACGCTAGTCAAACGCGAAGACCAGCCGACTTCGACTCAGATCTACCCACCAGACGTCGCACAAAAAATTCGTCTGTGGCTTGAAGCGGCGGCCGGACCAGAAGGCGCAAAAGCTGCACAGGTACAGGGCTATCGTGTCGCGGGAAAGAGCGGTACTGCGAGAAAAATTGTAGACGGCAAATACAGCACAAGTCGTTATCGCGGTTCGTTTGTTGGTTTCGCCCCAGTCTCGGATCCGCGTATCGTGGTTGCGGTCACGATTGATGAGCCTCAGTCAGGGGTGTATTACGGCGGTAAGGTAGCGGCGCCGGTATTTGCCACGATTGTTGGAGGCGCCTTGCGCACGATGAACGTGCAGCCTGACACGGCGCTCGAACCGGCTGTTGTGGCTGCGGGGAGGGGCTCGCGATGACGCGTGCAGTCCTTCTTGCCTCGGATCTCTCAACAGAGAATATCGTTGCACTGCTGCGCAGCAAAACTGAGTGCGGCGCGCAGCTACAGGCAGACTCGCGGGCAGTGCGCGCGGGCGATGTCTTTTTGGCGTGTCCAGGTTTAAATAGCGACGGCAGGCATTTCATCGCAGCAGCAATCAAGCAAGGGGCCGGTGCAGTTCTTATGCACGCTGACTCAGCGGCCCCATGGCAAGCGAATGATTTCAGCGTACCCGTGCTGGGATTGCCTGATTTAACTGAGCGACTCGGTGCAATTGCAGATCTTTGGTATGACAAACCTTCGGCGCATATGAAGGTCATAGCGGTGACTGGCACTAATGGCAAAACGAGTTGTGTGCAATGGTTGACCGATGCTTTACAGTCGGCTGGCTATTCGGCAGGAGCGCTTGGCACCTTGGGCGTACGGTTTCCGGATGGGTCTGTTCGTACTGGTGCGTTGACGACCCCCGATGTGGTTTCGATGCATCGAGGCTTAGCCGCGCTACGAGAGGCGGGTGCGCAATATGTATCACTTGAGGCGTCGTCGATCGGGTTAGAGCAAGGCCGCCTTGCCAGTGTACGAATATTTGCCGCCGGGTTTACCAATCTTTCGCGTGACCATCTAGACTATCACCACACCATGCAAGCGTATGCGGCGGCCAAGGCGCGCCTGTTTGCGTGGCCTGGATTGCAGGCAGGGGTGCTCAACGCCGACGATGCGATCAGTGCTAGCCTCGTGACAGACGCAGCCTACCCGCTGGTGACTTACAGTCTTGCGCAACAGACGACTGCAGGCGCGGTCGCCTTGCGTGCTGAGCTCTTAGTCGACTCAATGAGTACTGGGCAGTGGTTGTTGCATGACATGAACGAGCAGGTGGCAGTAAATACGAAAGTGTACGGCCGGCATAATATTTCAAATCTTTTATGCGTAGCGGGGTTGCTCAAGACTCTCGACTGGCCTCTTGCAAAGATCGCCGCTAGCTTTGCTAGGCTCGCGCCTGTCGAGGGGCGACTGCAAGCTGTCGAGCCGTTATTAGCCGATCGTGCTGTCCCTACCGTTTTAGTTGACTACGCGCATACCCCAGATGCGCTCGCTCGCGCCTTAGAAGTGGCGCGCGAGCTGGCGCAAGCGCGCCGTACAAATGTGTGGTGTGTCTTTGGGTGTGGTGGCAATCGCGATAGCGGCAAACGGCCACTGATGGGCGAGGTTGCGCAGCGTCTGGCTGATCGTGTGATTGTGACAAGCGATAACCCACGCGATGAAGATCCGCCTGCAATCATTGCTCAGATCGTTGCTGGTTTGCCGGGCTCGAGCGCAAAGGTCACGATTGAGCCAGATCGGGCTCAGGCAATTTTGGCTGCAGTGTTAGGGGCGGCTTGCAACGATGTGGTGCTGATTGCCGGTAAAGGTCACGAAACCTATCAAGAGATTGCCGGTCAGCGCGCACCATTTGATGATCGGCAATGGGCTCAAGCTGCGTTGTTGCTTCAACAGCATCGAGCGGTTCAAACCGACTCGCGTCGGCTTGAACCGGGTTCAATCTTTTTGGCGCTTAAGGGCGACCACTTTGATGGCCACGACTATCTTGAGCAGATTCAGACGGCAGGGGCATGTGTCGCGATTGTGGACGCGATCCGACCTGTGCCTGGCTTGGCGCAAATCGCCTTGGGCGATACCCGTGCAGCGTTGTTGCAGCTTGGACGCGCGTGGCGACGGCAGTTTTCGATTCCGATGATTGCCGTGACAGGTAGCAATGGCAAAACCACCACCAAAGAGATGATTTCTGCCATCTTGGCAGCTTGGTTGGGTGAAGCACACCGTTTGGCGACTGTAGGTAATTTGAATAACGAGTTGGGTGTTCCGCTGACCTTGTTGCGCCTACGAAGTGAGCATCAAGCTGCAGTGATTGAGCTTGGCATGAATCATCCAGGCGAAATCGCGATCTTGGCCCAGGCCGCTGAGCCAACTGTAGCGTTAGTCAATAACGCGCAGCGCGAGCATCAAGAGTTTATGGTGAGTGTTGAGGCAGTTGCGCGTGAAAACGCCGCCGTCTATGCCTCTTTGGTGCCAAAAGGGATCAAAGTTTTTCCAAGTGCTGATACCTTTTCTCAGCTGTGGCTAGAGCTTGCGAGCGAGCGTTCAAGTTTGCGTTTCGGGCTAAGCCCAGACGCCGAGGTGTGGGCCAGTGACATCCGAGCCGATGCCTTGGGGACAAGCTTCATTGTGCACACACCGATAGGCCAAGGTCGAGTCGTGTTGTCTGTGCCAGGAAGGCACAATTTGCTTAACGCGTTGGCGGCAACGACCTGCGCTGTGGCTGCAGGTGCTCCGATGCAGGCGATTGAGCAGGGGCTTGCTGCGTTTCACGCCGTTTCAGGTCGAATGCAGCCGCATCGTCTGGCCAATGACGTGATGCTCATTGATGACTCTTATAACGCGAACCCTGACTCGGTACGTGCGGCGATTGATGTTCTGGCCTCTTTGCCGGCACCGCGTGCACTTGTACTGGGCGATATGGGCGAGGTAGGTGATAACGGTCCTGCCATGCATGAAGAGGTTGGAGCATACGCGCGCGAATGCGGCATTGAATATGTCTTGACGCTTGGGCAAGCGACGCGTTTCACCGCAGCCGCATTTGGTTCGCAAGCAATTATTTGTGAGACGAGTGAGCAGGCGAGCGACTGGATTGCGCAACACTTCGTGAAAAGCGTCTTGGTCAAAGGGTCGCGCTTCATGCGCATGGAAAAAATTGTACGCACTTGCCTCGAACAGTTTGAGGCAACTGACAAAGACGTGGTGAAACATGCTGTTTGAACTTGCTGGCTGGCTGGCCGAGAACTACGCGCGCGGATTTTCTGTATTTGAATACATCACACTGCGTGCTGTATTGGCATGTGCCACATCGCTCTTGATCGGTTTGGTTGCTGGGCCATGGGTCATTCGCAAGCTCACGGCGCTAAAAATTGGTCAGACTGTTCGCAGCTACGGGCCAGAAACCCATTTAGTGAAAACAGGTACGCCAACGATGGGCGGAGCGCTCATTTTAATTTCGATTGCTGTGAGTACTTTGCTGTGGGCAGATTGGCGTAACCGTTATGTATGGGTCGTATTGTTGGTGACCCTCGGTCTCGGTTGGGTGGGGTGGGTCGATGATTATCGAAAAGTGGTCCATCGCGATCCCGAGGGAATGCCTGCGCGTCAGAAATTCTTTTGGCAGGCTTTGATCGGAGCGACAGCGTCACTGTATCTGATGTTTGCGATCTCGGCACCGAGTACTGCAAATTTGTGGACGGTAGCGGTGGACTGGGCGACGAGCGGTTTTTCTATGACGTTACCCGCGCGAGCAGACCTGATGGTGCCATTTTTTAAAACCTTCAGTTATCCGCTTGGTGCGTTGGGTTTTGTGGCAGTGAGTTGGTGCGTGATCGTCGGTACAAGTAATGCGGTCAATCTGACCGATGGCCTTGATGGTTTGGCGATTATGCCAACCGTGATGGTCGGTTCGGCCTTAGGCGTCTTTGCTTATGTCGTCGGGCGCGTCGACTACTCGCGCTATTTGTTGTTTCCGTACGTGCCGGGCGCTGGCGAACTGATGATCTTGTGCGCAGCACTTGCAGGTGCTGGCCTGGCATTTTTATGGTTTAACGCGTATCCCGCACAGGTGTTTATGGGCGATGTTGGCGCGTTGGCGCTTGGTGGAATGCTGGGCACGATTGCAATTATTGTGCGACAAGAAATCGTACTGTTCATTATGGGTGGCGTCTTTGTCGTTGAAACCTTGTCGGTGATGTTGCAGGTGACATGGTTCAAATACACCCGCTATCGCTATGGGCAGGGGCAACGTATCTTAAAAATGGCGCCACTTCATCATCACTTTGAAGTGGGCGGCTGGAAAGAAACCCAAGTTGTCGTGCGTTTTTGGATCATCAGCATGATGCTGGTGTTGATTGGTTTAGCTTCACTGAAGATTCGATGACCGAAACAGTTTTGTCCTCCGTGCTTCCTTCTCGTGTCCTGATTGTTGGGCTCGGTGAGACGGGCGTCGCTGCAGCGCGTTGGTGCGTACGCAACGGTACTGCCGTGCGGGTGGCCGATACGCGTCAGAGTCCGGCCGGGCTTGAGGCGTTGACACAGTCAGTTGATGTCGCCGCGCTAGAGCTACACCTTGGTTGCGATGTTTTTGACGCTTCGCTGCTGGAGGGTGTGGGCTTGCTAGTGTTGAGTCCGGGCCTCGCGCCAGGCCTGTCGCCCGTCAAAGAGTTGCTTGAGCAAGCTGAGGCCGCCGGCATTGAGGTCATTGGCGAAATTGAATTGTTCGCACGTGCTTTACAGATGCTACAGGCGACCCAGCAGTATGCGCCACGCGTGCTGGGTGTGACAGGCACCAACGGCAAGACAACAGTCACGGCACTGACTCGCCACATGTTGGCTGCTGCGGGGATGCGTGTTCGCGCCGCTGGCAATATCAGTCCGGCCGCACTTGAGTCGTTAATCGACGCCTTAGATACAAACACGCTGCCAGATGTTTGGGTGCTTGAGCTCTCAAGTTTTCAGCTCGAGACAACCCGTAGTCTTCGCATGACCGCAGCTGTTGTGCTTAATGTGACGCAAGATCACTTAGATTGGCATGGCAATATGCAGGCCTATGGTCAGGCAAAAGCCCGTATTTACGACATGACAGATATATTGGTCGTCAATCGCGATGACGCAACGGTCATGGCAATGTGTGAATCACTCGCGAGTATGAACGTTCGAAGTTTTGGTCGTGACACACCAATGTTGACCGGCGACGTCGGACTCGAAAGTAGTCATGATGTTTGGTGGCTGAGCACCTCAGAGGTGACCGAGTTTGAAGACGACTTGCCAACGCCTGTTAAGCGTAAAAAGAATGCGCCACCGCCCGAGCGCGCATCGGGCCGGTTAGTCCGCCTCATGCCGATGGACGCCCTAGGCTTGCACGGTTTGCATAACGCGCTGAACACCCAAGCGGCAATCTTGTTGGCTCGGTCGGTTGGCGCTGGTTTGGGGCCAATCCTTCGTGCGGCAGGCGACTACGTTGGCGAACCGCATCGCATGGAATTTATCCGTAGTGTGCGTGGCATTGATTTCTTTAACGATAGTAAAGGAACCAACGTTGGCGCGACCGTAGCCGGCTTAGAAGGGTTGGGGCGGCGCTCGGTGTTAATTGCTGGTGGCGCAGGTAAAGGTCAGGACTTTTCGCCCTTGGTGTCTGTTGTCGCAAGGCATGCCCGCGCTGTTGTGCTGATTGGACAAGATGCGCGTTTGCTGTTTGACACGCTTGCGCCAACCGGAGTGCCGTGCCTGCTCGCTGAAACCTTACCCGAAGCTGTTGAACTTGCCTTTGCTCAGGCTCAAGAGGGCGACGCGGTTGTGCTTTCGCCAGCCTGCGCCAGTTTAGATATGTTTCGCAACTACGGGCATCGTGGCCTAGTCTTTGTTGATGCTGCGCATGAGCTTGCATTAAGTCAGGGGGAGGTGGCATGAGCCTCTTTGCTGAGTTAACGAACAGTGTGAACGCCGTGCGCCCAACGCGCACTACGATGCGCAACTACGATTTGCCGTTGGTTGTCGCGACAAGTTTGCTAGTGGCAATTGGTATTTTGATGGTGTATTCAGCCGCAATCGCATTAGCAGATGGCCCCAAGTTTGCAAACTATGGACGCTATTACTTTGTGATGCGTCAGACCCTTTATGTTGGTATCGGTCTGTTTGTTGCCGCTTTTGTCCTGACTGTGCCAATCGAGACGTTGCAACGAACCACCATGTGGATTTTCATTATCACGATGTTACTTTTGGTTCTGGTGTTGATCCCTGGGATCGGTCGCAAGGTGAATGGTGCGATGCGGTGGTTGCCTGTTGGCCCCGTCACCTTTCAGCCCTCTGAATTAATGAAGCTCGCCGCCTTGCTCTTCACAGCTGACTACACCATCCGTAAGCAAGACCAAATGCACAGTACCCTGCGTGGCTTTTTGCCGATTGCTGTGGCGTTGGCCGCGGTGGCTGGGCTTTTGCTGAAAGAGCCTGATTTGGGTGCGGTCATCGTGGTGATTGCGATCTCAATGGGTATCTTATTTTTAGGTGGGATCAACGCACACATTTTTTCAGGAATCGCCCTGCTCTTGACCTCTGCCTTTGCGTTAATTATCTGGCTGTCTCCCTTCAGAACGCGGCGCATTTTTGCCTACTTAGACCCTTGGAATCCTGAAAATATACTGAAAGACTCTTATCAGCTTTCGCATTCATTAGTGGCGATTGGTCGAGGACAATGGACGGGTGTTGGATTGGGTGGGAGTGTCGAAAAGCTTCACTATTTACCGGAAGCACACACCGACTTCATCATGGCCGTAATTGGAGAAGAGCTCGGCTTTATCGGTATTTTATTGATGATCACCCTATTCGGTGTTTTGGTTCATCGCTGTATTGAAATCGGACGTCAAGCGATTGCGATGGAGCGCCCCTTCGGGGGGCTCGTGGCACAAGGTGTCGGTATCTGGTTCGGTGTCCAGTCCTTTATCAATATTGGCGTTTGTTTGGGTTTGCTTCCGACCAAGGGGCTGACCTTGCCGCTCGTCAGTTACGGCGGTACTGGTATCGTGCTGAATCTGTGCGCAATCGCGATCGTGCTCAGAGTTGACTTTGAAAATCGCAACATGATGCGAGGGGTCCGCTCATGAGCGTGCGTTCTCCGGTCGTGTTGATTATGGCGGGCGGTACGGGTGGGCACATTATGCCTGGCCTGGCTGTTGCTGATGTCTTACGGGCCCGCGGTTGGACTGTGCGCTGGTTGGGCAACCCTGACAAAATGGAAGGCAAGCTCGTACCAGCTGCTGGCTATTCACTTGCTGCGCTGCGTTTTGCAGGCTTTCGTGGCAAGGGTTTAGTCGCAAAGCTTCAAGCTCCTTTCTTGTTATTGCGCGCTCTAGCCCAGGCGTGGCAACAGTTTTCCAGTATTCGCCCAAATGTTGTGCTCGGAATGGGTGGTTACGTCGCGTTTCCTGGCGGTGTGGTGAGTGCCTTGCGCTCTACACCTTTGGTGTTGCATGAACAAAATGCAATTGCAGGGATGGCTAATCGTTGGTTATCGCGTATCGCGCAGCGCGTCTTGGCTGGTTTTCCAGAGGCCCTTGAACGCGCTGAAGTGGTGGGCAACCCGGTCAGGCAGGATGTCGCGGCTTTGGCCAATCCCCAGCAGCGCTACGAAACGCGCTCAGGACCCTTGCGGGTGCTAGTGCTTGGCGGCAGTTTAGGAGCGACTGCGCTCAACGAATTGCTCCCGCAGGCCTTGGCCAAGATCCCGTTAGCGCAGCGCCCCAGCGTGACTCACCAGGCCGGTGCGCAGCACCTCGATACGCTGTTAGATGCTTACGCGCAGGCCGGAGTCACTGCTCGCTGCGTGCCATTCATTGAAAATATTGCCGAGGCACTTTCTGACGCCGATTTGTTGATTTGTCGCGCGGGTGCGATGACGGTGGCTGAGGTCGCTGCCGCCGGAGTCGCTGCCTTGTTTATTCCCTATCCTCACGCAGTGGACGATCATCAGTCGGCCAACGCTCGTTTTTTAAGTCATGATATGGCCGCCTGGCTCATCCAACAAAAAGAGTTAACACCCGATACGCTCAGCCAGTGGTTACTTGCGCGTAGTCGCCAAGAGCTCAGCAGTGTCGCTCAGCGTGCAAGAGCTCATGCGCGCCCTCAGGCGGCGCAGCGCATTGCAGATATTTGTGAAGAACTTGCGGGGGCCTCAGCATGAAACACCGCATCGAGCATATTCATTTTGTTGGCATTGGCGGGTCTGGGATGAGCGGCATCGCAGAGGTGCTGTTGAATTTAGGCTACCGCATATCAGGATCAGACCTTGCAGATTCTGCTGTGACACAGCGCTTGGCGAGTTTGGGCGCGCGGATCGCGCTTGGCCATCAGGCTGAGAATATTGCGGGCGCCGATGCGCTTGTGACCTCGACGGCTGTTGCTAGCAATAACCCCGAGGTGATCGCTGCGCGTCAGGCGCGCATCCCCGTGGTGCCTCGCGCAGTCATGTTGGCTGAACTGATGCGCTTAAAGAGAGGCATTGCTGTGGCGGGCACGCATGGCAAAACCACCACCACGAGCCTGGTTGCCAGTGTGTTAGCGGCGGGCGGACTCGATCCAACCTTTGTGATCGGTGGTCGCCTGACCGCCGCTGGTGCGAACGCCGGCTTGGGTCAGGGCGACTTCATCGTTGTCGAGGCAGACGAATCAGACGCGTCGTTTTTGAATTTGCTTCCGGTGATGGCCATCATCACAAACATCGATGCTGATCACATGGACACCTATGGGCATGATTTGGCGAAACTTAAAAGTGCCTTCGTAGAGTTCACTCAACGCTTACCGTTTTATGGCAGCGCAATTGTTTGTGCCGACGACGCCAACGTACGCGAAATCATCCCGTTTATTTCGCGGCCAGTGACAACGTATGGTTTGTCGCCCGATGCTCAGGTTGTGGCGACAAACGTCAAGGCGATTGGCACGCGCATGCAGTTTGACGTGAGGCGCCAAACGCGCGAGGGTGAGCTCAGTCCCTTCGCGGTCAGTTTGAATCTTCCGGGTGTTCATAATGTGTTGAACGCGTTGGCGGCGATTGCAGTGGCGACAGAGCTTGGCGTCAGTGATGCGGCCATTGCGCAAGGGCTCTCAGAGTTCAAGGGCGTCGGACGTCGCTTTACTCAAATTGGTGATTTCACGGCTAAGAAGGGCGGCACGTTTAGAGTGGTCGATGATTATGGGCACCACCCGGTCGAGATGGCAGCCACTCTGGCGGCTGCTCGCGGCGCCTGGCCCAATCGTCGAGTCGTATTGGCGTTTCAGCCCCACCGTTACACCAGAACGCGCGATTGCTTCGAAGATTTTGTCAATGTGTTGGGCTCTGCCGATGCCGTGCTGTTGACTGAGGTTTATGCGGCGGGCGAGCCGCCGTTGGTGGCCGCAGATGGGCGTGCTCTGGCGCGTGGTGTGCGTGTTGCCGGGAAGGTTGAGCCCTTATTCGTTGAAGATGTCGCTGCGATGCCCGAAGCGATTTTAAATTTTGCGCAAGATGGGGATGTGGTGATCGTGATGGGTGCCGGTTCGATTAGTAAAGTTCCCCATCAATTAGGAGTCCCAGCATGACACAGACTTTTGGTAAGGTCGGTGTGTTGTACGGCGGTCGCTCAGCAGAGCGTGAAGTGTCAATCATGTCCGGAACGGGCGTGCACGCAGCGTTGTGCGGTCAGGGTGTCAACGCCCATTTATTTGATACGGGCTCGGGTAGCCTGGCTGACTTGGCTGCGCAGCAATTCGATCGCCTCTTCATCGCCTTGCACGGGCGTTATGGTGAGGACGGAACGTTGCAGGGCGCGCTTGAACTGCTGGGGATTCCTTACACGGGTAGCGGCCCCATGGCATCGAGTCTTGCGATGGATAAAGTCATGACAAAGCGTGTGTGGTTAGAGGCTGGTTTGCCTACGCCAGGATATCGGGCACTGACTGACGCGAGCGAGGTGAATGCGGCGGCGCTGGCTTTGGGCCTGCCGTTGATGATGAAAGCCCCTCACGAGGGATCTACCCTTGGCATTGTGAAAGCAACTGAAGCTGCTGAACTCACCAATGCGTACAAAGTTGCCGCGCAGTACGACGAGGTGGTGTTGGCCGAGCAGTTTGTGGCAGGACGCGAACTGACGGTCGCACTCTTGGGTCGCGGTAAAGATGCGCGTGCGTTGCCGGTCATTGAAATCGTCGCCCCTCAGGGAAACTATGACTATCAGCACAAGTATTTTTCAGACGATACTCAGTACTTGTGTCCAGCACCGCTTGAGCAGACACTAGCAGCTGAGATTGCAGAGATTAGTGTGAGGGCCTACCGTGCATTGGGGTGCGAAGGTTGGGGACGTGCTGATTTGATGTTGGATCAGAATAATCGGCCTTGGCTGCTTGAAATGAATACTTCGCCTGGCATGACTGGGCATTCTTTAGTGCCCATGGCGGCAAAAGCAATTGGCATGAGTTACCCCGAGTTGTGTATGCAAATTTTGAAGGATGCCCGCTGCAAGATTGGGCATCTGTTTGGTAACAAAAACTAGCGAGACAGATTGTGTGGAACGAAGCGCGTACGATCAACAGACTTGCCAACACCCTAGCGGTGATGGCGGTGTTGGCCGTGCTCGTCGGGTGTTTGTACTGGGTCATGCAACGCCCGATGTTCAGCTTGCAGGCGATCGAATTCGAACCGATACCCAACAGCAGTTTGCGTTACGTGACGCCCGAAAACGTTCAAGCCTCTATCGCGACCAAATTAACAGGCAATTTTTTTACAATCCGCTTAGCCGACGCGCAAACTGTTTTCGAGTCAGTGCCGTGGGTCAGAACTGCCTCGGTACGCCGTATTTGGCCCAACACCTTGCGTGTCACCGTCGAAGAGCACCAACCGCTTGCGCTGTGGAACGAAAACCAGATGATCAACACCTGGGCGCAGGTTTTTACTGCAAACCAAGGCGAGCTCGAAGACGATGTGAATTTGCCGCAGTTCGAAGGCCCCGAGGGCAAAGAAGGGTTGGTCGTGTCTCGCTATGCCGAGCTCGAGCGCTGGTTTGCGCCGCTTGGGCTAACAGTCAAAGAGCTGTCGCTGAACAATCGTTTGGCCTGGCAGGTCAAACTCTCAAGTGGCCTGACCTTGGCGTTAGCGCGCGATCCTGGCGCAGAAGCGGCGGATTCGCAAGGCGGGATTCCAGGAGCTTTACCCTTTTCAGAGGGGATCGAGCGATTTGTGCAGGCGATGCCTCAGATCAATCAAAGAACGGGTGGACGTGCGCTGACGCATGCCGACCTGCGCTATCCCAACGGCTTTGCGATTACGCTGGCCGCCCTACCAGAACCTACTCAACCGAAAAAGAAACGATAACGCTATGACCCGTGACATCAAGGATCTGATCGTCGCTCTCGATATCGGCACCAGCAAAGTTGTTGCTGTGGTGGCCGAGATATTGCCAGAGGGCCGCTTTGAAGTGCTGGGCTTGGGCCAACATGAGTCAAGCGGTATGCGCAAAGGTGTTGTGGTGAACATCGAGGCGACGGTCACTGCCATTCAGCGAGCACTAGAAGAGGCCGAATTAATGGCCGATTGCAAGATTCGAGATGTGTATACCGGCATTGCGGGCAGTCACATCCGAAGTTTTAATTCGAGTGGAATGGTCGCGGTTAAAGACAAAGAGGTCACCGCAGCCGATGTCGCCAGAGTCATTGAGACTGCAAAAGCTGTGAACATCCCAACTGACCAGCAAGTGCTACATATTTTGACGCAAGAGTTTATTGTCGATGGACAAGAGGATATTCGCGAACCGATTGGAATGAGTGGTTTACGTCTTGAGGTCAAGGTACACATTGTGACGGGATCAGTCAGCGCAGCGCAAAACATTGTGAAGTGCGTGCGTCGCTGTGGGCTTGAAGTGCAGGATTTGATTTTGCAGCCCCTGGCCTCAAGCCAAACCTGCTTGACCGCTGATGAGAAAGATCTTGGCGTCGTGCTGATCGACATCGGTGGCGGTACGACCGATGTTGCGATCTACACCGGTGGCGCGATTCGCCATACTGCAGTTCTGCCCATCGCGGGCGATCAAATTACCAATGATATTGCGCAAGGGTTGCGGACCCCTACGCCCGATGCCGAAGACATTAAATTGCGTTATGGCGTTGCTAAAGAAGTACTGGCAAATCCCGATGACACGGTCGAGGTGCCAGGCCTAGGCGATCGTGCCCCACGCTTGGTGAAGCGTCAGACACTTGGTGCGATCATCGAGCCAAGAGTGGCTGAGCTGTTCGATTTGGTGCAGGGTGTCGTTCGGGATTCAGGTTACGAAGATCTGCTGTCGTCAGGAGTAGTGTTGACGGGCGGCACAGCTTTATTGCCAGGCATTGTTGAGCTTGCTGAAGATATTTTCTTAAAACCCGTGCGCGTTGCGGTGCCCGAATACCAGGGAAGCTTGGCAGATGTGATGCGTAACCCTCGTTTTTCAACAGTGATGGGTCTGTTGAGCGAGGCGCGTATGCAACGCCTGCGAGGTCGTAAAGTTACGCAGCAGTCTGGTAGTTTTAAGGCGGTTTTGATCCGAATGAGAGAGTGGTTTATGCATTGAATTGGCGTCATCCGACGCCAAACAGATGGGCAACTTGCTGGATGTTGCCGGTCTGCTAGAGAGGCGTTTCAAACTCGGTGCGGATGCAATCGGCAGCGTGTTTGAAACGATTTCTAAATAACGTAGTTGGGGACTTTTAGAAACGTTTTGTAGTTACGACTTGAGGGAGTCAATCATGATGTTCGAAATGTTAGATAACGCAAAAAAATCCACAGTGATCAAGGTGGTAGGTGTGGGCGGTGCGGGTGGCAATGCCGTCTCGCATATGATCCGTTCGGGTGTGCAAGGGGTCGATTTCATTTGCTGCAATACCGACGCGCAAGCGTTGGCTGCAACCAATGCGCCCGTGCAGATCCGTTTGGGCAATTCAGGGCTCGGTGCGGGTGCCAAGCCTGATCAAGGCCGTGCGGCTGCCGAATCGGCGCGCGAAGAGATTCGCTCGGCATTGGCGGGTGCGCACATGGTCTTTATCACTGCGGGTATGGGCGGTGGTACAGGCACTGGGGCTGGGCCAATTGTTGCCGAAGTTGCAAAAGATCTTGGTATTTTGACCGTAGGTGTGGTCACCAAGCCCTTTTCGTTCGAAGGCAATCGGCGCATGAAAATGTCTGAAGACGGTATCGACGAGCTTTCAAAGCATGTGCATTCGCTCATCGTGGTGCTCAACGAGAACCTGTACGAGTTGATGGACGAAGATGCTACTCAGGCTGACTGCTTTAAAGCTGCCGATGATGTCCTGCACAATGCATGTGCGGGGATTGCTGAGATCATCAACGTTGAAGGTAATGTGAACGTTGACTTCCAAGACGTTAAAACCATTATGGGCGAGCAAGGTCAGGCCATGATGGGTACGGCCATTGCCAGTGGCCCCGATCGCGCCAGGATTGCAGCCGAGCAAGCGGTCGCTTGCCCATTGCTTGAAGGTGTGGATTTGAACGGTGTGCGCGGTGTGTTGGTGAATATCACCGCAAGCAGCTCACTCAAAATGAAAGAAACGCGCACGGTGATGGATCATATTCAGAGCTTTGCTTCAGCCGATGCCACAGTGATATTCGGTACGGCTTACGATGAATCGATGGGCGATAATCTTCGCGTCACCGTCGTGGCGACTGGCTTGGGTCGTGCTAAGCCAAAGTTGGTGCAGATGCCTGAGGCTGCTGTTGGGTTGCGTAACGGGACAGATGGCCTAACCATGGCCAACGGTACAGAGATCACCGCTCCAACCGTGATGCGCGGCCGCGGCGCACAGGCTCAAGCTCAGGTTCGCGCCCTCGAAACCTCTGGGATGGAGCATTACGATATACCGGCGTTTTTGCGCCGTCAGGCCGATTAAGTTAGGCTGAGAGTGGGCTGAAAACGGCGCTTAAACGCTGTATTGAGTTCGCTTGCATGACTCCCTCTGCCAGTCGCTCCGCTGGAGTGGCTGGCTGTGCACCTGAGTTCTTTAACCCAGGTGCGTTGTCGCCTGCTGTTTTTAGTGCAGAAATGGCTAAAAGCGCTACAATTGAACAAGTTCTAGTGAGATTTTTAGGCTCTATGTTTCATCAACGCACCATTAAGCAACTTGTAAAAACCACCGGGGTTGGCCTGCACTCAGGTCGACGGGTTGAGTTGACGTTGCGCCCTGCGGCTCCAGATACCGGCATTGTCTTTCATCGAATCGATTTGCCCGAGGTTGTTGACTTGCCCGCTCAGGCCGCGATGGTGAAAGACACGCGTATGGCGTCTGTCTTGTCTAACGGTCAAGCAAGGGTCTCTACCGTTGAGCATTTGATGTCAGCTCTCGCCGGCTTAGGCATTGATAATCTGCACGTCGATTTGACTGCCGAAGAAGTCCCAATCATGGACGGCAGCGCTGCAACGTTTGTGTATCTGTTGCGTTCGGCCGGAATCCAAGAACAAGCGAGTGCAAAACAGTTTTTACGGGTGTTAAAGCCCATTGAAGTGCGTGAGGGCGAAGGGACAGACGCCAAATGGGCTCGCCTTGAGCCACACGAAGGGTTTGCAGTAGCTTTTTCAATCGATTTTCGTCATCCAGCGATCGATTCGACTGCAAGCTTCGCAGAGATCGATTTCGCAACCGACTCCTACGTTAAGCAAATTGCTCGAGCTCGCACCTTTGGCTTTGTCAACGAGGTTGAGGCCTTGCGTTCGGCCGGTCTGGCGCGCGGTGGCAGCTTTGATAACGCAATCGTGATGGATGAGTACCGTGTCTTAAATTCAGACGGTTTGCGTTACGACGACGAGTTCGTCAAACATAAGATTCTGGATGCTGTGGGCGACCTGTACTTAATTGGTAAGCCTCTGGTGGCGCGCTATGTGGCATGCAAGTCTGGCCACGCGTTGAACAATCAACTGGCGCTCAAACTATTGGCGCAGCCAGATGCCTTTGAAATTATCACCTACGCGTCTGCGGCGCAGGCGCCACTGGCATTTCGCCAAGAGTGGAAGCTGGCTTGAGCTCTTGGGGCTGAGTTGGCTGATGGTGCGCCAGCAACCGAGCGACAGCGTCGGCAAGTGGCCCTGGACGTAACTGCTGAGTCAACGCTTCAAACGTTTTTAAGTCTTGTTGGTCAAGTGCCCGCGCCTCTCTCGGAGGTTGAATGGCGACTGGGATCCCAAGCCCTCCCTGGACCCGCAGTTTGATTTCTAAGAGATTCCAGCCCGCTGCTTGTATGTGAGCAATCACTCTGGGTGCTAATTGGCGAAATTTTGCCGCAAAGGCTGCGCTAGAAACCATTAAGGTCAGTGTGCTCTGTTCGATTTTTAATACATCAAACGCCCCACGCATGGTGGCAGGCAGAACCTGCTCAACCACTGCACGCAGTTTGAGGTGCAATTGAGCCGTCGCAAGCACGCTTGCTGCTTGTGCATCGTGACCCAGCCATCCGATCAGGTGTGCTCCCTTTGTAGGGTTGCCTGAGGGCCTGCGAGGAATCGTAACCATGAGTGATAAGGATATTTGTATGAAGGTAGTCATTATGCCTCGCGAGCGGGTGGTTCATGGTGCTTTGTCGTTCAGCTTAGGTCAGTGTCTGCTGTGTGGCCTCGCAGCCCTTGCGTTAGCAGTGTTCGCTTGCGTTCACCTACAACGGTTCCTTCAGGCCCCGATAGCCGAGCACTTGAGTGAAGACTTGGGTCGTAAAAGTGCCACTCACCGTGCGACCTATGCGGACAAGCAGGCGTTAGACTCACTGTTCGTCCAGATTGGCGTCTTACAGGCCAACTATCAACGACTTGACACTCTGAGTCGGCGAGTGGCTGGGCTGGCGGGCTTTCCAGCGGTCGATCTACAAATTGTTTCTGAAAACGCCGATATCACCGCGCCTAGAGCGGGGGGCGAGACTAAAGCGCTGGTGCAGGTAGGGCAACACCTTCGCACACTTCAGGCGGCCCTCGTTAAGAAGACAGAACACTTTCTCATGCTGGATCTTGTGCTGACCAAGCATGCTGCAGCGATTGCCAGGCAACCCACTGCGATGCCAATCGCCGCGCAATCACAATTAAGCTCAACTTACGGCAAGCGGCGGGATCCGTTTCTCGCTGAGCCCAGTGTGCACGAGGGGTTAGACTTTGCGGCACCGATGGGCACCCCGATTCTGGCCGCCTCGGGTGGCATCGTGCGAATCGCCGCGAACCACGGGAGCTTTGGTAATCTGATCGAAATTGACCATGGTGAAGGTCTTATCACCCGCTATGCCCATGCCAAGGTACTTTTGGTTAAAAAAGGGGATCTGGTCAGGCGCGGGCAGATGATCGCGCGCGTGGGATCGACAGGGCTGTCGACTGGACCACATCTGCACTTTGAAGTCCGGCTGAACGACAAGCCTTTAGATCCGAGGGTTTATTTGACCGGTAGCCCGATTGTGCACGGCTCGGCGAGGGTTGCTCCGGTCAGGTAGCAAGAGCGCCATCGTAGGTGGTTGAGCCGCAGCCTAGGGTGCGGTTGTATCGACACCCTGACGGGAAGGCCTCGCCTGCGTTAAACTGCAAGGCTTACTGGCAGCTAGCTGCCTCAACTCTTTTTGGCGCCGACGGGTGTGTAGTTTGCACAGGTCTGTGTGGGTCTGACGCGTATGTTTTCACTACTTAAAAAAATATTTGGTAGTAGCAATGATCGGTTGCTCAAGCAGCTACGCCGTCATGTTGCGCAGATTAATGCGCTTGAGCCTCAAATGCAGGCCCTGTCTGACGAGCAATTACAGGCTAAAACGGGTGCCTTTAAAGACAGGCTGGTCGCCGGTGAAACTTTAGATCAGTTATTGCCCGAGGCCTTTGCCGTCGTTCGCGAGGCAGGGGTCCGAGTTTTTGGCATGCGCCATTTCGATGTGCAGTTGCTTGGCGGCATGGTATTGCATCATGGCCAAATTGCCGAAATGCGTACAGGCGAAGGCAAGACCTTGATGGCCACTTTGCCCGTCTATCTCAACGCCCTGCAGGGGCGCGGGGTGCATGTTGTGACTGTCAACGATTACTTGGCAAGACGCGATGCCCAGTGGATGGGGCGCTTGTATGGATTTTTGGGGTTGAGCGTTGGGGTGGTTGTGCCTCAACAAGATAATGCCGAAAAGATTCAAGCCTACCGTGCCGATATTACTTATGGCACAAACAATGAGTTTGGCTTTGATTACTTGCGCGACAATATGGAACACCGCGTTGAAGACAGACGCCAGCGTTCGCTTGTTTTTGCAATTGTCGATGAAGTGGATTCGATTTTGATCGATGAGGCCCGTACGCCCTTGATCATTTCTGGTCAGGCCGAAGATCACACTGAGTTATATGTGCGCATGAATGCGGTCCCAGCGCTGCTCACGCGTATGACAGCCGAGCCAAAGCCAACCGAACCCGAGCCAGAGGGTGACTACTGGGTTGATGAAAAAAATCACACGGTGTACCTCTCAGAGGCTGGGCATGAAAAATCTGAGGGCATCCTGACGCGCTTGCAGTTGCTGCCAGAAGGGCAATCCTTATACGAGCCGCGAAATATTTCGTTGATGCATCATTTAATGGCGGCCTTGCGTGGCCACTCTTTGTTCCATCGTGATCAGCACTATGTCCTTCAAGATGGCGAAGTCGTGATTGTTGATGAATTTACAGGTCGGATGATGGTTGGACGTCGCTGGTCTGATGGCTTGCATCAAGCTGTTGAGGCCAAAGAGGGGGTCAAGATTCAACTCGAAAATCAGACCTTAGCTTCGATTACGTTTCAGAACTTTTTTAGAATGTACGAAAAGCTTGCCGGGATGACTGGTACGGCTGATACCGAAGCTTATGAGTTTCAAGAGATTTACGGGCTTCAAACGGTCATTGTGCCAACCAACCGCCCGATGGTGCGTGCCGATCAGAACGATCAGATTTTTAAGTCGGCACCTGAAAAATTTAACGCAATCTTGGCAGATATTCGTGATTGCCAAGAGCGGGGGCAACCGGTTTTGGTGGGTACGACCAGTATCGAAAACTCTGAGTTATTGTCGGGTCTCCTAGATCAAGCGAAGCTTGTGCACGAGGTGCTCAACGCCAAGCAGCATGCACGCGAAGCTGAAATCGTGGCTGAGGCCGGCCGGCCAGGGCACATTACGATCGCGACCAATATGGCGGGGCGCGGCACTGATATTGTGCTAGGCGGCAGTATTGAAAAACAAGTTGAACTGATTCGCGCAAAGCCCGAGCTGTCAGAAGCTGAGAAAGTGACGCAGATCGAAAAGATCCGCCACGAATGGCAACCGCTCAATGACCGTGTCAAAGCCGCTGGTGGTTTGCGAATTATCGGTACCGAGCGTCACGAGTCACGTCGCATCGATAACCAGTTGCGCGGTCGTGCTGGCCGTCAGGGTGATCCTGGTTCTTCACGCTTTTATTTGTCGCTTGAAGATCCTCTCATGCGTATTTTTGCGGGCGACCGCGTACGCTCGATCATGGAAAGACTGAAACTGCCAGAGGGTGAGCCAATCGAGGCGGGCATGGTGTCGCGTTCAATCGAATCCGCGCAGCGCAAGGTTGAAGGCCGTAACTTTGACGTCCGTAAGCAGTTGCTTGAGTACGATGACGTTGCGAATGATCAGCGCAAAGTTATTTATGCGCAACGTAATGAAGTGCTTGAGGCTCAGGCGATTACTGAAACGATTGATAGCTTGCGCGATGGCACATTTACCGATTTGGTCAATAAGTTTGTGCCAGAAAACTCAGTCGAAGAGCAGTGGGATATTGATGCCTTGCAGCTCTCGCTTGAGTCTGAGTGGCAACTGAGCGTTGGTCTGACAGAACTGGTCAAGCAGTCGAAGAGCGTGACCGATGAAGACGTGCTTGAGCATGTGTTGAACGCTGCGCGTCAAGCCTATCAGCAAAAGGCAGAAATCGTCGGAGCCGAATCGTGGGCTAATTTTGAGCGCTCGATTATGCTGCAGGTCATTGATTCGCAGTGGCGCGAACATTTGTCGGCACTTGATCATTTGCGTCAAGGCATTCACCTGCGTGGCTATGCGCAAAAAAATCCGAAGCAAGAGTACAAGCGTGAGGCGTTTGAACTGTTCTCAGCCATGCTCGATCGCGTACGTGATGACGCGATCAAGGTGTTGATGACTGTGCGAATCCAATCAGCCGAAGAAGTGCAGCAGGCAGAAGAGGCTGCGGCGCTAGCGGCACAGAAGCAACAGATTGAGTACCAGCACTCAGAATATCAAGAGGGTGGTGAGCAGCCGGCAGCGGTTCCGGCGCCAGCCTCAGAGCACCCAGGGACAGTTCGCAACATGATGCCCAAGGTGGGTCGCAACGAGCCTTGTCCTTGCGGTAGCGGTAAAAAATACAAGCAGTGTCACGGCCAACTTAAATAGCGCTGTTTGAGGCGACTATCTAACCGGGAGAGATCGCCTTGTTCAAGTCTTTTTTTGGTTCAAGGCAATATTTTTTCTGGGCTTGGCCGGGCGTTGTGTTGATCGTTTCCGGAATCGCCTGTCAGGTGCAAATCGATGTTGCCCTCAATTCAGGAATTGGCGAACTGTTTGATGTCATGCAACAGAGCTTGTCGCAGCCTGGTTCGGTCGAGTTGTCAGCCTTTGAGTCGATCGTTTGGGCCTTGACCAAACTGGTGCTGTTATATGTGGTGCTTGTTGTTGCGTTAGGGTTTTATATTAAGCACTGGGTATTCAGGTGGCGGCAAGCCATGAACGACTATTACATGAAGTATTGGCCCATACTGAGATCGGTCGAGGGCGCTAGTCAGCGCGTGCAAGAAGATACCAAGCGTTTCGCCGCCACCTTCGAATTGATTGGTGCGAGCGTTGTTGAAGCGATTTTGACTTTGTTTGCGTTTTTGCCGATTCTTTGGGTGATCTCAAAGAACGTTCACCACATTCCATTTTTTGGTCAAGTGGATCATGCGTTGGTGTATGCGGCGGTCGCCTATGCGCTAGCGGGCACCGTGCTCTTGGCCTTGGTCGGATTCAAATTGCCCGGCCTCGAGTTCGACAATCAAAAAGCTGAGGCGGCCTACCGCAAAGAGTTGGTTTATGCTGAAGACGATACTCAGCGCGGATCGACTCCGGTGGTACAGCAATTGTTTAGCATCCTGAGAAAAAGCTACCATCGTTTGTTTTTTCACTATTTGTACTTTGATACCGCTAAGCTCACGTATTTGCAGTTCGGGATTGTGGTGCCGTTTTTGGTGTTAGGCCCAACGGTGATTGCCGGTACGTTGACCTTGGGTATGTTTGCGCAGACAATCCGCTCGTTTGAGCGTATTCAAACCTCTTTTCAGGTCTTGGTGCGTAACTGGGCCTCGATGGTTGAGTTGTTGTCTGTGTTTAAACGACTGCGGGCGTTTGAGGCAAACATTAAAGCGGCAGTCAAAAGCTAGAGTAGAACTTGCCCGGCGGCGTTCACGGTGACACGAATTAGACATGACCTAGATTTACAATCGCAGTCGGAGAGACAACTATGCATCACGATTTAACCCGTAATACGCTCGCCGTCTTTTGTATCGTCGGATTGCTTGCGTTATCAATATGGGTGCTACGCCCCTTTCTGGCGGCCACTGTTTGGTCAACTATGCTTGTCGTGGCGACGTGGCCATGGCTGATTGCGTTGCAAAAAACCTTTGGTGGGCGACGCGCACCGGCCGTCTTGATGATGTCTGTGGGCATGTTGTTGCTGTTGGTGGCACCGCTTTGGTGGGCCATCAGTACGATCACTGAGAGGTCAGACCAGTTTATGGAGTTAGGTAAAAGCCTAGCCAGCAATGGTTTGCCGGCGCTGCCCGAGTGGGTCGGCCATATCCCGTTTGTAGGTGAAAAAATCAACACCGCATGGACCGATCTGATTGCAGGTGGTGCGACAGGCTTCATGGATCATGTCGCCCCTTATGCAGCCTCAACCGGCAAGTGGGTGTTGTCGCAGTTTGGCGGTCTGGGCGGCATGCTGATTCAATTCTTGTTAGTGGTCACCATCTCTGCGATTTTGTATTCGTCGGGCGAAGAGGCCGCCAAAATGGTTCGCGGCTTTGGTCGACGGCTCGCGGGTGAGCGTGGCGAAGGTGCGATGGTGTTAGCTGGGCAAGCGATTCGAGCAGTCGCGTTGGGCGTGGGCGTGACAGCGATCGTGCAAACCGTACTCGGTGGTCTTGGCCTGGTGATCGCAGGGGTGCCTTTTGCAGCAATATTATCGGCGGTGATGCTGATGCTTTGTATCGCACAAATTGGCCCGAGCTTGGTGCTGTTTCCGGCTGTCGGCTGGATGTTTTGGCAAGGCGAGACCGGCTGGGCAATGTTCTTATTGGTCTGGAGCCTGATCGTTGTTAGTCTTGATAATTTCTTGCGACCAATGCTGATTAAACGCGGCGCAGATTTGCCTTTATTGCTGATCTTTGCCGGCGTTATCGGTGGTTTGTTGAGCTTTGGATTGATTGGTATTTTTGTTGGGCCAGTTGCCCTCGCGGTGACCTACACGTTAGTGCAAGCGTGGATGTCTGAGACGGTTGCCAATAATGCAGACTCTTAACACTCTCCCCTTAAACGGGGAGAATTTCCGCGCATTTGGTTAAAAACGCGCAGTGCGACCTACTCGGCGTACTCTAGTGGTAAGGCCGTGGTGCACTTGATCGTTTCCATCACGAAGGCCGAGCTCACGTCGAGTAAATCAACGGTACGGATGAGTCGTTTGTAGACGCTGTCATAGCGGCTGATATCTGGCACAACAATTTTTAGCAGATAGTCAGAGTTGCCGCTCAAACGATAAATCTCAACAATCTCAGGAATGCTGGTCGCACCCGCCACAAAACGTTGCATCCATTGCTCGTTATGCTGACTAGTACGAATGGTCACGAACGTGGTGAGCCCTAAGTTGAGTTTTTTGGCGTCGCAGAGGGCCACCTGTTTTTGAATGACGCCATCGCCTTGTAGTTTTTGAATGCGTCGCCAGCACGGCGTTTGAGTTAGATTAACTGCGCTCGCCACCTCGGCAAGTGACAGGCTTGCATTGGTCTGCAGTAGCTGCAGAATTTCTCGGTCTTTTTTATCAAGGGCCATGATCGTTACAAAAGAGAGTGGTGTTGATCCATCTATCGAACGGTCTACAGGGCACCTGTGTACCGCTTGATCCGAATCTTCAAATAAGGGTAAAGATCATTGCGATTCATCAAAGAAATTATTTTCTTTTTTATCAAAATAATGTAGAAAATATTACTATTTTATCGCTATATTGACAAAAATAAGCAAGCAATTGCTCTGGTCTCTTGTCTAACATAGAGTGATGGCACACACATCACAGATGACCTCACTGAACCCTCGCCCAAAGGCGTTGCGTTACCCTCATCCTGTCAAATCTAGGCTGGATCAATTGCTGCCAGGCTGCTCGACCGCGCTCGCGCAGGCTTGCTGCGAGGCCCCAGATTTAGTGCCTTACCGTATTCGGCAAGCGTTAAATCGTGCTTTGACACAGGCACTCGTCCCAGAGGTGGTGGCAGGCTTGTTGAACCTGCCTCGGGCCGAACAAACCTATTCGCGCCATATCTTGCATGCTGACCCCCAAGGGCGCTTTACTGTCGTAGCTTTGGTTTGGGCGCCAGGCCAGTTTAGCCCTGTACACGCGCATTACACCTGGTGCGCGTATCGTGTGTTGAGCGGCGTTTTAAGTGAAACCCATTACGCTTGGGATGCGGCCGCTGGGCACGCCTACCCCTTTAATAGCATGGCCCGAATCGCTGGGCAAAGTGTTTGCGGCCATGCTGGGCTAGAACTGATCCATCGCTTGGGTAACGCCTCGCACGAGGACCCCGCGCCTGCGGTGTCGCTGCATGTCTATGGCATCGATTCTGAGCGCGTAAGCACACACGTCAATCGTGTGTTGAACTCAGTCCAACGAGTCGCCTAAAGCAAAAATATCGTTGCCAAGCCTAAAAAGATAAAGAAACCCAGCGAATCCGTTGCAAAGGTTAGCAATACCGAAGACCCCATTGCAGGATCTTTGCCGAAGCGGGTACGCACCACGGGTACGAGCACGCCAATCGTAGCGCCAATCAGCATGTTGCAGATCATTGCAGCCATCATCACAAGTGCAATCGGAATCGAGCCAGAAATACCCCAGGCAAAGACGGCTGCAACCGCGCTGCCGACTAGACCGACCAAGAACGTCACTAGCATTTCGCGTTTGACCAACTGCCAAACATTCTTCTCGGTAATACGGCCGACGGCGAGTGCACGAATAATCAAAGTCATCGTTTGATTGCCTGAATTGCCACCGATACCGGCCACAATCGACATTAAAAACGCGAGCATCACGATTGTGCTGACGGTATCTTCAAAGCGCGAAGCGACAAACGAGGCAATGGCCGCCGTACATAGGTTGAGTAACAGCCAGGGTGCGCGGTTTCGTAAGGCCATCGTGACTGGCGCGAAGATGTCTTCTTCTTGCATACCAGCGCGCGACAAGGCTTGCTCGTCAGAGTCTTCACGGATCACGTCCACGACCTCTGCGATGGTGACGCGCCCGACCAAGCGGCCTAGGTCGTCAACGACGGGTGCAGACACCAGATCGTAGCGCTCGAAGGCGCCAGCCGCTTCAGAGTCGGAGTCAAGTGGGCTGAGCGAGAGGTAATCTGGGCTCATCACTGACGACACATCGACCTCTGGCTCGTTGACCAACAAAGCAGATAAGGTCAAGGTGCCAAGCAGCTTGTCTTGTCGATCAACGACAAAAATTTGATCGGTATGATCGGGCAATTCTGGCAAACGTCTGAGATAGCGCAGAACGACTTCGAGCGACACGTCTTCGCGAACGCGCACCATTTCAAAATCCATGATGCTGCCAACGCTATCGTCGGGGTAGCCCATGGCTTCAATCAGGCGGGCACGCTCTTCAATGGTGAGGCCCTTTTGAACTTCGGCTACGACATCAGGCGGCAGATCAGGTGCGAGGTCTGCCAGCTCATCGGCATCCATGTTGCCGGTGGCGGCAACCAGGTCTTGGCGATCCATCGCCTCGATCAGCGACTCACGGACCCAGTCTGCGACCTCAAGCAGAACGTCTGCATCGTGCTCTGAGCCGACGAGGCGCCAGATCAAGAGACGATCATCGCTTGGTAGAGACTCGAGGATAAAGGCAATGTCGGCAGGATGCAGGCTGTTGACCAACGCCGAGAGTTCGGCCTCGTGCTGACGATGTAACAAGCCCTCGACTAAATCAGAGCGCGAGTCATCTTGCTCTTGCCGATGCACCAGGTTTTCGACCAGTTCATGGCGATGCAACACCTCTTGCACAGTCGCGAGTGCGAGCTGTGCGTCTTCGGGGTCAAGGCGACCAACCGGTGTGGTGACGTCAGGTGTAGTCATGGGTCATGAGTCGTTGCCGGGCAAACGTACTGTTCAAACTAACGTGCAAGGCTAAAACTGCTGGGGGCGATCAAGCAACAAGCTTGACGAGCGCGTAACCACCCGACCCCAATAGTATAAACAAGATCACGCCCAAGACCACGACCCGTGGGCCAGCTTTACGTATTTGCGCAAAGCGTGTCTCGATACCTAGGGCGGTCATTGCCATGGTCAGCATAAAGATGTCGAGTGTCCGCAACGTTTGAAGCACTGGCGCGGGGATAATATGCGCTGAGTTGATTAAGGCCAGCACTAAAAATCCAATTGCAAACCAGGGGATTGGAAGCTTAGGTTTGGTGCCTGTTGCGCCGACTGCGGTTGCGCTTGAGCGTTGCAGCCAAATTCCAAGAACAATTAGCACAGGCACCAGTAAGGCGACGCGCGTCATTTTGACGATTGTAGCGACCTCAGTGGTGGCGGCATCAATATTGCTTGCGGACGCAACGACTTGAGCCACTTCATGAACGGTGCCACCCAAAAAAATCCCGAAGCTACGTGGGTCAAGGTCGATCCAGCCAAACTGAAACAGCAGAGGGTATAAAAACATGGAAATGGTGCCAAACAGGACTACCGTGGCAACGGCAACGGCACTTTTGTGCGGTTCAGCTTTTAGCGTAGATTCGAAAGCGAGTACCGCCGCAGCCCCACAAATGGCGCTTCCTGCAGCTGTGAGCATGGCGGTGTCGCGATCAAGTTTCAGTAGCCGTGTACCCGCAAGCGTACCTAGGATGAGTACGCTTAAGACGATTGCGGTCGACACAATAATGCCAGGCAAGCCGACTTCGATAATTTGCTGGATGCTGATATTCAGGCCATAAAACGCGACGGCAACCCGCAGTACCCGACGCGCCGTAAAATGCACGCCGATACCCCATTCGGCGGGCATGGTGCCGCGCAAAAAGTTGCCGTACAGCATCCCGCAGACAATCCCTACCACCAAAGGGCTAAAGCCCATGGCTTTGACTGCAGGGGTTGTGGCTAATTGCACGACGGCAGCGGCCAGCAAGCCGACAAACAGAACGCCATTAATTTTGTCGCGCCACGGCGACGTACTGACAAGAGTAGGCTGAGACATGCGTTGAGCTTGCTGTAAAAAGGTGACTAAAGGGCTGCGAATCAGGCGTGTCGAGATACTACTCTGAAATGCGTAAGTCAGCGCACCGGCTGTTGCATTTGGCCGACTCGGCGGCATTGTAGAGTAGAGATTTTTTGTTCAATTCCGGTACAGTCGCACAATGAGCTCTCAGACATGAATACCCAAAATGCCCGAGCGGTGCAGCAAGCGCAAGTGCTTAAGTTGTTAGGTCTGCCGAGGGCGTGGGCGGGTCAAGAGTCTTACACCTTGCTTGATCTGGACGACGACGGGTTGCGCTTTGTGACGCTTTGGAGCCAATGGCGCAGCGACCCCAGACGTTGTGCGAGGCTGCATGTTGTCTTGGTGGTTCAAGCGCTTAGCTTGGCTAGCACCTTGCAGGATCGCTTACTCGGTGTGTTGTCCGAGCAAGATCATGCGCTTGCCGAACAACTGGTTAAGCAATGGCCCTTAAATCTGCCGGGGGTGCATCGACTTGAGTTCGAGGCGCTGAACGTCACGCTAACGCTGGCCGTGGGCCCCGCACACATGATGCTCTCTCGCTTAACGCTTGCGGCCGAAGCAGTGATCTTGTCTGAGGCGCAGTTTGCTGATCCAGCGCCTGAACCAGAGGGAGGCGCAACTGGGCTAGGACGCTTGATTAAAGCCGATACAGTCTTGTTAGCTTGTGCAGCAAGAGCGACCTGGCCTGCTTGGTTTGAAACAAGTCTGGTTGTCTATGAACAAGCGGCCTATCGTCTCGAAGCGGGGCTGAAGCGTCTCGAGCCAACCACACCAGCCTTTTTATTGCGCGCGCGCGTGTCGCCGCGGGCGCTCGCTCGTGACGGTACTGACGTGTCTCGCCATACCCCAACGGCGCTGCGCCATTTAGTTGTGGTTGGGGGCGGGCTCGCAGGTTTGCATGTGGCGCAGGCCTTGGCCCTGCGAGGCTGGCGTGTCACGGTGCTCGAGGCCAGTCGCTCTCAAGCTGAGCCACGGTCTGGGCATCTTGCCGCAGCCTTGACGCCGGTGCTTTCGCGTCAAGACGATCAGTACGCGCGGCTGTCGCGTGCGGGATTTTTACGTGCTGAGGCACGCTGGGCGCAGGTGTCGGATGCCATCGTGACGCCTTGCGGTGCGCTTCAGTTACAGCGGACTAGCGGGCGCATTGTCGACTTAAAAAGAATCGCTGAGGGGTTGGGGCTCTCTGAGCAATTTATGCGTTCTGTGGATGCGGCGCAGGCCAGTGAGCTAGCGGGCATGACGCTGACACGTGGTGGCTTGTATTTTCCGACGGCGCGCAGGGTGCAGCCTAAGCCTTTACTGGATAAGCTGGCAGAAGCAGAAGGCATCACTTGCCTCAGCGCACAGGCCGCCCGTATCGAGCGCGGTGTGACAAACTGGCGTGTGTTCGATCAGGCAGGCAGCGTGCTGATCGAGGCGCCACAGGTAGTGTTGGCTGCAGGGATGGCCACACAACAGCTTCTGGCGGCCAGTGGATTACTCGTGATCAGTTCGCGGTTAGCGTCGATGTACGGGCTCGGGGGCGAGCTGACCTATGTGGATCAGACCCTGCTCGCGGGCGGCCCTCGTTGTATTGTGTCGGGTGACGGTTATGTATTGCCTGCCGTGCAGGGGCAGTGCGTGGTGGGCGGAAGCTACCTGAATGAAGCAGCCTCACCAGAGGCCGTGGCGTTGGCAAGGCAAGAGAATCTCGAGCGTTGCGCGCAATTGTTGAATATCTCATTACCCCGAAGCGCTTGTGCACAATCCACGTTAAAAGGGTGGGGAGGGCAGCGTGCCGTTGTGCCCGACCGGTTTCCGGTTGTGGGGCCTGTTGCGGGCTCGGCTGGGCTTTGGGTAGCGACGGGCTTCGCCTCGAGGGGGCTCAGCTGGGCCAGTTTAGTGGGCGATCTGATTGCCGCAGCCCTCATGAACGAGCCTGTACCCCTAGAAAACGATATAATTGCAAGAATTAGTAAAAATTAGCAGTTTTTTGATGAATAAAGAGCAATTTTAATGTTTCATCAACGCTGCAAGCAGATGACGTGTACGTATTTCTAATGCCCCTCGGTCGCTTACAAATAAGATTTAATCCGTATTTATACGGTTTGAGTTTATTAAAGTGTCTAAATCCGTCAGAATAGCGCCTTTGGTCGCTTAAACCTTTGCGCTAAACATGTATCTAGACACCCTAAAGCTGATTGAGATGCTGCCCACTAAGGCAAGTTTCGACGTGGGTGGTGGGTTTAGGCTAGCTGTCGAGCCTCACGCGCCGGGTGTTTACAGAATTCGTTGTGGTCGGCCCGAGGCGCTCGCTGCTGATGTTTTGCCTGGCGGCCGTGGTCGTGCGCATGCTGAGGTGCTGTTGGCGCGCCCTGAGGCAATTGGTGAGTCGGTACTTGAGCCTTTAACTGACGAGGTCAAGGGCTGGCAACTCACTCAAGGTGACTCGACCCTTGAGCTGCAGTCAAACCCCTTTCAGTTAATTTTAAAACGCCACGGTAAACCCTTGTTGGTGTTGTCTGCTGCCGGTATCCAAGGCGCTGAAAATTTTTGGACGCTCGGCTTTGAGCTCCAACCAAAAGAAAAGATATTTGGCTTGGGCGAGACGCATGGTGATCTCGATCGCCGTGGCGAAACAATCTTGTCCGATGACCCCGAGCATCGCGCCTTGCCGCTGGCCTGGAGCCCCAACGGGTGGGGTGTTTATGTCAACTCGTTGGGCCGTGTTGAGCACGACCTTGGCTGCGAAAGCGCCGACGAATACGCGATTGCTCTTGAAGACTCTACCCTAGATTTTTTTCTGTTTGCTGGCGAGCCCGCCGAAATCCTCAACCAATATACCCAACTCACCGGGCGTGCTGGGCAGCCGGCGTTGTGGTCAATGGGGGTTTGGGTTGAACAGCCGCTAGGCCACAGTGCCACGCAAACCGCAGAAATGATCGCTGATTTTCGTGCACAGCAGGTTTCAGTCGATGGGGTCTTGATGTTGCCCCCCGCTGCCTGGACATACCAAGATTCAAAACTGCTTCCTGATTGGGATAGCGAGCGCTTTCCAGACCCAAAGCAAATGATGGGTGTCTTCGGCAAACACGCTGTGCATCTGTGTTTGCATACGATCCCGGCCACGCTTGCCGGTACCACTAACTTTACCGAGCTTGAAGATCGGGGCTGGTTGTTGGCCAATGAACGTGGCGACGCACATGTATTTGACGGTGTTGTTGCAACGGGTGGAAAGCCCTTCGGCTTGTTAGATCTGACCCATCGTGACGTCTTGAATATGTGGTCAGAGCGTCATCGTCATCTAGCCGAAGAGGGTGTTGGTGCAACGGCCTGTGATGTGCAGTTTGATATCCCAGACTCGGTGGTTGCCCGAGGCGGTGAAACGGGTGCGGTATTACGTTCGATTTATCCCGCCCTGGCCCGCCGCGCGTTGTTTGAGGCTGCCGCCGGTCATCGCGTGCCTCCTGAAGGGGTTGTCTTTAGTTCAGATTTATTTGCCGGGGCACAGCGACTGCTGTGGCAAAGTGCACCTCGCGTGCCAAATACTTGGGCCGGCTTGCAGCATACCCTGCGTACCGCGCTCTCGATTGGCGCGAGCGGCGTACCGGTGCAAATGCATGCCTTGGGTAATGCGCAGTCTTCTACCGATGAGATGACACCTGAGTTGTACTTGCGTTGGCTTGCAATGGCCGTCTTCTCAGCAAACTTTGCGTTTCAGTCTAATGCGCAACTCATTCCGACAAATTTTGACGAGACCACGCGTGCGCACGTTCAGACGTGGTTGCAGTGGCGCTACCGTTTGATTCCGTATGTCTTAGGTGCAATCGAAGATGCCGCGCGTACGGGCTTACCTGTGCAGCGTTCAATGGCGTTGTCGTTTCCGGCAGATGCTGAGGCGCAGCGCTGGGATACTCAGTATATGTTGGGACCAGCCGTGTTGGTTGCCCCAGCAATGCAGTCTGGCACCGAACTTCAAGTCTACCTGCCAAAGGGCGAAGCCTGGTGGGATTTAAATACCGGTTGGCGTTACGAGGGCGGCTCGGTCTGGACAATCTCCTGTGGCTTGGGCACCATTCCAGCCTTCGGTCGAGAAGGGCATATGTTGTGTTTAGGCCCTACGGCCAAACACACTGGCGAATTTAACTCTGCGCGCATTCTTGACGAGGTCTGGATGTTTGGGATGCCCGTGCATAACCCGGTTGTCATGCGCAATAAAATTCGTGTGATGCAGATGCAAGGTTCAAGCTACATCAAAGGGCTGGAAGGTTTGCGGATTTCGCCAAGCGAAGGGCTCGAAGTTAAGCGCCGCGGCGCCGAAGTTCGAATTTCGCGCGCACGTTAAGCGACATCTCTCAATTCGCGCCTCAAAATTTTACCGACATTTGATTTGGGTAACTCTGTTTTGAATACGATCTGCTTTGGGCGCTTGTAATTTGTCAGTTGCTCTTTGCAGTAGGCCTGAATCTCTTGTTCGGTCAGGGCTGGATCCTTCTTCACCACAAATAGTTTGACGGCTTCGCCGGTTTGCTCATCAGAGACACCGATTGCGGCGCACTCTAATACACCGGGCAAGAGCGTGATCACCTCTTCAAGTTCATTCGGAAACACCTTGAACCCCGAGACCACGATCATGTCTTTTTTGCGATCGATGATTTTGAAGCAACCGTCCTGATCCATCAAACCGATATCGCCACTTTTAAAGAATCCGTCGGCGGTCATCACCGCTGCAGTGTCTTGCGGTTTGTTCCAATAACCTGCCATCACTTGCGGGCCCCGAATCGCAATTTCTCCGGGCGAACCGAGCGCGACTTCACTGCCATCTTCAGCCAGGATTCGAACCTCTGTGCTTGGAATCGGCAAGCCGATGTGGCCCGTGTAGTGTTCGATGATAGTCGTGTTCGCGCACGCCACCGGAGATGTTTCTGACAAACCATAGCCCTCGACAATCGGTGAGCCGGTTAACTCTTGCCAGCGATCTGCCACTGGTTTTTGAACCGCCATGCCACCGCCAATCGTCACCAACAAGTTGGGGAGTTTGACCTTGGCAAACTCAGGGTGGTGGTTTAACGCGTTGAATAGCGTGTTGACTCCGGGAAAAACATGAATCTCAGGATGTTGTGCTAGCAGCTTGATGAAGCCCGCGATGTCTTTAGGATTGGGCACTAAAATATTTGTGCCGCCCTTGCGCAGTCCGAGCATGGCGCACGACGTAAGCGCGAAGATATGATAAAGCGGTAGTGCGCACAGAAAAACGAGCTGCTCAATCGGGCGACGGCTCAGGGCGGGTGCTAACCACGCATCAACCTGCTCAAGGTTTGCCAGAATATTTCGGTGCAGCAGCACGGCGCCTTTTGACACTCCTGTGGTCCCGCCGGTGTACTGCAAGAAGGCAACGCTGTCATGGCTCAGTGTGACGGCTTGTGCTTGCTGCAATCTGCCAGTCGCAAGAGCTTGGGTAAAGCTGACGTGCCCAGGAAGACTCCACTGAGGCACGAGCTTCTTAACATGACGCACCACAAAATCGACGACTTTTCCTTTGAGCCCGATGTGTTCGCCCAAACTTGTTACCACGACATGCTTAACTCGCGTTTTGCCCTGCAGGCTTTGAAAGATATGCGCAAAGTTTTCTAAAACGATCAAAACGCTGGCGCCACTGTCGTTCAGTTGATGTTCAAGTTCGCGGGCGGTGTAAAGAGGATTGGTGTTGACAACGACGCAGCCGGCTCGGATGGCACCAACCATGGCGATTGGAAACTGCAAAACGTTTGGCAGCATGATGGCGACTCTTGCGCCGGGCTCAAGCCCAAGGGTTTGCAGGTAATTCGCAAAGCTGCGAGATTGCAGATCAAGTTGGGCGAAGGTCAGCGCCTTACCCATGTACAGGTAAGCGTTGCGTTGGGCAAAGCGTCGAAATGAATCTTCAAATAGAGCAACAAGCGAGGCGTGCGCAGAAACATCAATATCTTCTGGCACACCCTTTGGGTAATGTTTAAGCCAAGGCTTGCTGCTCTGAGTTGATTCGGTCATATTTGTCCTTTAGCTTTGGCAGACTCTAAAAAGTTTGTTGCACTGTCAATATAGTCTTGGTCGCTCGGTAACTACCATTGGCGTTTTAACTAGTTGACGAAATTCAAAACCCAAAAAAATACGAACGATCGTGCTATTATTGTTTGAAATCTTGAAATCTTGAAATCTTGAAATCTTGAAATCTTGAAATCTTGAAATCTTGAAATCTTGAAATCTTGAAATCTTGAAATCTTGAAATTCAATTTTTTTGATTGACTTCACGGGTGATCGTTTTGACTCAGACCTCCATGACCGATCTTACTAGTGTGACCGCTGCTCAGTCCGTCGTACCGGCGCGGTCAAAGGGTGCGCTCACCAAGGCAGTGATTGTCGATCAAGCCTTAAAAATCGCAAGCCATCAGGGCCTCGAGGGCCTAACTGTCGGCCTATTGGCAGAAGCACTCGCCATGAGCAAAAGTGGTGTGTTCGCCCATTTTGGTTCGCGTGAAGAGCTCCAGCTCGCGGTCGTACGAGAGTACTACCGTCGTTTTGAAGCCCAGGTATTTCAACCTGCGCTTCAAGAGCCCAAAGGGCTTGCGCGCTTGCAAAAGATGATTAATCTTTGGATGCAGACGAGCATCCAAGAAGTTAGCGCCGGCTGCATTTTTATCTCGGGCGCCGTTGAGTTTGATGACCGACCGGGCCCCGTGCGTGATGAACTGGTGCGCAGTGTGCAAACTTGGCGCGCCGCGCTCAAGCGTGCAATTGAGCAGGCCGTTGAAGTCGGTGATCTTAAAAAAGACTGTGCGCCCGAGGCGATGCTGTTTCAAATTTACAGCTATGTCCAAGGGCTGCATCACGACGCAAGGTTTTTACAAATTTCTCGAAGCGTTGACATTGCAGCGCAATCGATCCAACAGACCATAGATCAAAACAGGAGTCTTCGTGCCTAGCTACACCGCACCACTACGAGATATGCAGTTTGTCATGCACGAGGTTTTGGGCGTCACCGACGTCTTTAAGTCATTGCCCGCGCACCACGACATTGATCAAGATACGATCAATCAAATCCTTGAGCAGGCCGCCAAGTTCGCAAAAGAGGTGGTGCAACCTCTGAACCAAAGCGGCGACAGGCAAGGCTGCACACGTCATCCCGACGCAACTGTGACGACGCCCGATGGATTTAAGCAAGCATACGAGCAGTATGTTCAGGCAGGGTGGCCCTCGTTGGCGTGCAGCCCCGAGCACGGCGGTCAGGGGCTGCCGGTGCTATTAAATACTGCGCTCTACGAGATGTTGAATTCGGCTAACCAGGCCTGGACAATGTACCCGGGGCTCTCTCACGGCGCCTACGAGTGTCTGCAAGCCCACGGTACCGCCGAGCAAAAAGCGTTATACCTAGAAAAACTAGTCTCGGGCGAGTGGCTTGGCACCATGTGCCTGACCGAGCCCCAATGCGGTACTGATCTCGGCATACTCAAGACTAAAGCCGAGCTGCAAGCCGATGGTAGCTATGCCATCACCGGCACCAAAATATTTATCTCAAGCGGCGAGCATGACTTGGGCAAAAACATTATCCATCTCGTCTTGGCACGCTTGCCCGAAGCGCCTGCTGGCACCAAAGGAATTTCGCTCTTTGTGGTGCCAAAGTATCTGCCTAACGCCGCTGGCGAGATCCATAACAAAAATAAAAACACACTGAGCTGCGGATCGCTTGAAGACAAAATGGGTATCCACGGTAACGCGACTTGCGTCATGAACTTTGACGGCGCGCGTGGCACCTTGGTTGGTGAGCCGCACAAGGGCTTGCGTGCGATGTTCATCATGATGAACGCTGCGCGCCTTGGTGTCGGTATGCAAAGCGTTGGCTTGACAGAGGTTGCGTACCAAAACTCAGCCGCTTATGCAAAAGAGCGTTTGCAAATGCGTAGTCTGAAAGGTGCCCAGGCCCCCTATAAATTGGCAGACCCAATCATTGTGCATCCAGATGTACGTCGAATGCTCTTGACGCAGCGCGCCTATGCCGAGGGCGCACGGGCCTTTGCCTATTGGATTGCCTTGATGATTGATATCGAGCAAAACCATCCCGATTCAGACGAGCGCGCGGCTCACGGCGACTTAGTGACTTTGTTGACCCCAATCGTCAAGGCCTTTATCACCGACAATGCCTTTGAAGCCACCAACGAGGGCTTGCAAGTGTTTGGTGGGCACGGCTATATCGCCGACTGGGGGATGGAACAATTTGTGCGCGACTCGCGTATCAACATGATTTACGAAGGTACCAACACCATTCAGTCACTCGATTTGTTAGGTCGCAAGGTCTTGTCGGATGTGGGAGTGAAGCTCAAAAAATTTGGCAAAATGATTGAGGCTTTTATAGAAGCTGAAGGCGTACGCAAAGAGATGGCAGAGTTCATCGATCCGCTCGCAGAGTTGGCCAAGCAAGCCGAAAAGTTAACCAAAGAAATTGGTGTCAAGGCGATGTTTAACCATAACGAAGTCGGTGCCGCTGCCGTGCCGTATTTGCGCGTCTTGGGTCATCTTGTTTACGCCTATTTGTTTGCACGTATGGCGAAAGTGGCGCTTGCAAACAAAAAAAGTGGCGATACATTTTATGAGGCTAAGTTAGCGACAGCACGTTTTTATTTTGCGCGGTTGCTGCCCGAAGCTGCCTATCAAGCGCAGTTGGCGCGTTCGGGTGAGGCAACGCTGATGAGCCTGGATGCCGCGCTGTTTTAACCAAGTCAATGTCATGAATTAGTACATTTGATCTATCTAAACGACGGAGCTCAGCCTGGACATTGCAGTGATGAGCCCTTGAACTTAATACACTCGTGCAGCAAAAAGGATGTTATCCATGCAAGTGAATCGACCAATACGTAAAGTGGCAGTTTTAGGCGCCGGGGTCATGGGGGCGCAAATCGCCGCCCATTGCGTCAATGTGGGCGTGCCTGTGATTTTGTTTGATTTGGCAGCCCCTTTGACAAAAGAGGGCAAGCCGCAACACAACAATGCGATTGCGCTTAAGGCGATCGACAATTTAAAAAAATTAAGCCCTGCGCCTCTGACCGTTTCTGGTAACGCCGATTTGATTCAGGCTGCTAATTACGAAGATGACCTCGCGCGTCTAGCCGAGTGCGATTTGGTGATAGAGGCCATCGCCGAGCGCTTAGACTGGAAGCACGCGCTGTATGAAAAGGTGGCGCCACACCTTGCCGCGCATACGATTTTTGCAACCAATACCTCAGGTTTATCCATTACTGAATTGTCAGCGGGCTTTTCAGGTGACTTGAAAAAGCGCTTTTGCGGCGTGCATTTTTTTAATCCGCCGCGTTACATGCACTTGCTTGAGTTAATCCCCTTGCCGGCGACCGATCCTTTGATCCTGGATCAGCTCGAAACCTTTATGACGTCGACCATGGGCAAGGGGGTCGTGCGTGCGAAAGATACGCCTAATTTTGTTGGCAATCGCGTCGGTGTGTTTGCGATCCTGGCCGTCTTTGCCGAGGCAGAAAAATACAAGTTAGGTTTTGATGTGGTGGATGCGCTGACGGGCAGCAAGCTTGGCCGCGCTAAGTCAGCCACCTTTCGCACCAGCGATGTGGTCGGGCTAGATACCTTGGCCAATGTGATTCGCACCATGGAAAATGGCCTGAAGCAAGATCCTTTTGCTGCGTTGTTTAAGGTGCCCGACATTCTTGCGTCTTTAATTTCGTTAGGCCGCTTAGGTCAAAAGACCAAGGCGGGTTTCTTTAAAAAAGAGGGCAAAGCGGTGTTGGTGCTGAATCCAGTTACCAAAGAGTATGAGCCGTCTACCGCAACGATTGCCCCAATCGTAGACCGCATACTCAAAAAACCGGTAGCAGAGCGTTTCGCCTTGTTACGCGAAACCGATGACCCGCAGGCGCAGTTTTTATGGGCTATTTTTCGCGATGTTTTCCACTATATCGCGGTGCATCTAGAGTCCATCGCCGATTCAGCGCGCGAAATTGATTTTGCGATGCGTTGGGGTTATGGCTGGGAGCGCGGTCCGTTTGAAGACTGGCAAGGTGCCGGCTGGTCGCAAGTCGCGCAGTGGGTCAAAGAAGACATCGAACAAGGCAAGGCCTTGAGTCAAGCCCCGTTGCCAGAGTGGGTCTTTGCAGGTCCGGTGGCGCAGCGCCAAGCCGTTCATACCCCAGAGGGTTCGTGGTCGGCAGAACAAAAAACCTATTTGCCGCGCTCAAACTTGCCGGTCTATCAAAAACAAGTGTTCAGAGCCTCCTTGCTAGGAGACGGTTCGCCCGATCCACGCAAAGCAGGTCAAACTATTTTCGAAAATACTGACTTGCGTGCTTGGGTCGATGCTGCGCAACCTGAGGTGTTGGTGGTGTCGTTTCGCTCAAAAATGAACACCTTCAGTTCAGACGTTTTGAACGGGATTCAGCAAGCTATTGATCTGGCTGAAAATCAATACGCTGGCGTCGTCATCTGGCAGACTAGCTCGCTGCAGTCGGGCGTACCCGGCGGCCCATTTTCGGCTGGGGCCAATTTAGAGGCGGCCATGCCGCTGGTGATGAAAGGTGGTCCGCAAGGGGTCGAGCCTTTTGTTCAATTGTTTCAAGACACGATGATGCGCGTGAAGTATGCGCAAGTGCCCGTGGTTTGCGCAGTATCTGGGATTGCACTGGGGGGCGGCTGCGAGGTGGTATTGCAAGCAGCAAGACGTGTTGCCACGATCGAGAGTTACATTGGGCTCGTAGAAATTGGTGTGGGGTTACTGCCCGCCGGTGGCGGTCTGAAAGAAGCTGCGATCAGGGCTGCGCGGAGTGTTGAAAAAATCGGGCAGGCGCCCCAAGCAGCAAACTTTTTGAATGTCATTACCGCTTCGTTTGAAAATGCGGCGATGGCAAAAGTCTCTGGCTCGGCGCATGAGGCCTTGAAGATGGATTACCTCAGGCCAGAGGACATTATCGTGGCCAATGTGTACGAGTTGTTGGCGCAGGCTCAGGCGCAAGTCAAGGCCATGCACTACGCAGGCTACCGACCCCCCGTTCAAGCTCCGATCGCCGTGGCGGGTCGGTCAGTGGCCGCGACCGTGATGGGGCAGTTAGTCAACATGCGCGATGGCGGATTTATTTCAGAGCATGATTGTTTCATTGCAAAAAAAATCATCGACATCATCACGGGTGGCGATGTTGAGGCAGGCACACTAGTGACTGAAGAGTGGTTGCTTAAGCTTGAACGCAAAGCGTTCATCGAACTGATCGCACATCCAAAATCAATCGAGCGCGTGATGGGCCTGCTGCAAGACGGCAAGCCCGTGCGTAATTAGTCATCGCTAAAGGAAACTGTTTATGAAAGCTCTTCAAGATGCCTATATCGTCGCGGCAACCCGTGCCCCGGTTGGCAAGTCTGGGCGCGGCGCGTTGCGTGCTACGCGGCCCGACGACCTGTTTGCCCAAACACTTAAACATTTGTTGTCACAGGTGCCAAGCTTAGATCCAACAGCTATCGAAGATGTGATCGTTGGTTGTGCCATGCCTGAGGCGCAGCAAGGCTTAAACGTTGCGCGCATCGCACTGCTCTTGGCAGGGTTGCCCAATACCGTGGGCGGTATTACGATCAATCGGTTTTGTTCTTCGGGGCTCAATGCGATTGCAATGGCTGCCGATCGGATCCGTGTCGGCGAGGCAGATATCATGATTGCGGGTGGGGTCGAATCGATGAGTATGGTGCCCATGAGTGGCAACACCCCGTCTTTATCGCCTGGTATTTTTAAAGATGAAAATATTGGCATTGCCTACGGTATGGGCTTAACCGCCGAAAAAGTGGCCCAGCAATGGAAAGTCAGTCGCGAAGTGCAAGATGCTTTTGCACTGGCTTCGCATCAAAAAGCCTTGGCGGCGCAAGCGGCCGGCGAGTTCAGCGCTGAGACCTTCATGGTGCAAGTTGCACAACGCAAAATGAATCTCGCACTTGGCGAGGTCGATATATCTTGGCAGCCGTTTACCCAAGACGAAGGCCCGCGCGCTGATACGTCTCTTGAGGGTTTAGCAAAGTTACGCGCAGTGTTTGCCGCTAAAGGCAGCGTGACCGCAGGCAATAGTTCGCAGACCTCAGATGGGGCAGGCGCCCTGTTGATCGCGAGCGAAAAGGCGTTGAAGCAATTTAACTTAACCCCTGTGGCGCGGTTTGTGAGCTTTGCGATTAAAGGCGTTGCACCAGAGATCATGGGTATTGGCCCCAAAGAGGCAATCCCAGCCGCCTTGCGCCTAGCGGGCTTAAAACAAGCTGATATCGACTGGATTGAGCTGAATGAAGCCTTTGCGGCGCAGGCGGTGGCCGTGATGCAAGAGTTGCATCTTGATCCCGCGAAAGTGAACCCACTGGGCGGCGCGATCGCCCTTGGGCATCCGTTAGGTGCTACGGGTGCGATTCGTAGCGCGACGGCGATTCATGCCTTGCATCGTCGTAACTTGAAATACAGCATGGTGACCATGTGCGTGGGAACAGGCATGGGCGCGGCGGGGATTTTTGAGCGCTGCTAAGATTGTTCAGATGAAATGAAAAGCTGCCGCGAGTCGAAAGATTCGCGGCAGCTTTTTTAATCGTACTGCTTGCGCAATCGCTTTTTTACAAGCCTTGTGGGGCGCTTACCCGAGAGCTTAGAACCTCCAGCCTAAACCGACTATCACATCCATCCCTGTTGCATTCACGGTGCCGCTCAGTTGCGAGTACGGGACGGTGACGTTGCTGTAGTTGGCATAATTGAACTCAGCATAGCCGTACAGGCTACCCGAGATCACTTGCTTGTAACCCAAACCTAAGGCGTAGCCGCTTAGGGTACTTGAGGCCTTGCCAAAGGATTCTGAATCAGTGTTTGCGGTGGCGCCTGTATAACCAACTTTGGCGTATATGAGTTTCTCATTGTCAATCGCGTAACCTGGTTGAAGCGTGATGCTGTAGATATTGGCCACGTTATACGTGCCAGGGCCAGTGGTTGTGCCGCGAGGGGTGCTGATTAAAACAGCATAGTCAGCCGAGGGGCTGGTGCCGGGAGCGATTGTGGCGGCAAGGCCGAGGCTCCAAGGGCCAGAGATTGCAAGCGTGTAGCCTGCAGAGATGCTACCAATGACCGTATTGATGTCTTTTTTTGTCGCATCGTAAGAATAGGCCCCTGTGTATTTGCCGCCCGAAAAGCCAGGGATAAAAGTGGCGGCGCCAACTCCAGCGTGAACCCAGGGACCTTGCCAAGCTTCTGCTTGCGCGTGCGCTGTTTGACTGAGCATGCCAAGCAAACCTGTTGTGGCGATTACAGCGATTTGTTTCAATTTACTCATGCCTGCTTCCTAATCTAGAATAAAGGTGACTTAATTTAGTCCATTGATCTGTATGGACTTTTAAGAAAAGTGAGGTTTCGAACAGCTAGGCATATGATAATGATAAAGTGGCCAAGTGTGTTGAGCAACGGGCATTTTCCCTAATGGGGCCCTCTGTGTTTGACAGTAAAACAGTAAAAAGTCATAATAGCGGGCTTGGGGCTGGTAGCTCAGTTGGTTAGAGCAGCGGACTTTTAATCCGTTGGTCGCGAGTTCGAGTCTCGCCCAGCCCACCAAGTAAATTCAAAGGTCTCTAAGCGTAATTGCTCTGAGGCCTTTTGTTTTTGAGGGTCTTGGCTATCAAGCCCTTTATTTGTAAGGCTCTTGGGTGTTTCTTTTATTTCTGTTTAAAGGGCTTACATTTTCGTGTAACCCTTATGTAACCCGATTCGGTAAATGCGCTTGCATCTGTGTCGCGTTAATCGTGGCAACACGCCAAGTGCTGGCTTGCAGGTTCATGCAGCGTGTGTGATGGCTTCCCTTGGGGTTCAAATTGGCACCCACCAAGGCATCTCAGCCCAGAGGCGATGGCTCAGGTATCTAAGTTTTTACGGGTGAGTCAGAAGGTTTAGCCAATACTCGCAACGGCACACAAATGGTGCAATTACTGATTGACACTAATCGAATAGCGGATTTATAAATTCAAGGCATTCTTACAATGCACTAACTGGCGTTAGGCGTTAGCCATTGCTGACCGGTAACCCACCTTGGAGTTTGCGATGAATATTGAACTTGAAGAAGTCGTTGTGCTGGATGTCTCTGATGATGCGCTGGAGCTGGCTTCGGGTGGTGCGCAAGGGGGTCCATGCGATGCAGTCTGGGTAACCCACCACGTAAGCTGTGCGGGCTATCCACGGGCGGGTCCACGGTGTTAGCTCCTGCTGCGCCGGTAACCCATAACCTTGGAGTCTGCTATGAACATTGAACTTGAAGAAGTTGTACGACAGGATGTCTCTGATGATGCACTGGAGCAGGCTGCGGGTGGTGCGCAGGTGGGGCTACTACAATATGCCTGTATCCCTACTGGCTGGCTGGACAGGCGGTGTTAGCTCCTGCTGCGCCGGTAACCCTAGACCTTGGAGTCTGCTATGAACATTGAACTTGAAGAAGTTGTTGTGCAGGATGTCTCTGATGATGCACTGGAGCAGGCTGCGGGTGGTGCGCAGGGGGGATTCGATTGCAATTACGCTTCTCAGCGAACATTGCTATTGGCTGGCTGCGTGTTAGCTAATGCTTGTTAGCTAGTGCTATCGCTGACCGGTAACCCATGCCTACTTGGGTGTGGGTATTCATCCTTGGAGTTTGCTATGAACATTGAACGTGAAGAAGTTGTTGTACTGGATGTTTCTGATGATGCGTTGGAACAGGCTGCCGGTGGTGGGACCGCTTATGCACAAGTCAGCTGGCTCAACCTTCAAACTCACTGTGTTGCTTAGCTATTACCGCCCGACGACTCCATTTGAGTACTAGCCTGGTGGGCATTTGAAGTCTTGCTCGCGACCAGCGGTGAAGCTAACTTTTCCCATGATTTGGTGTTTTTAAAGTCGCGATTTTCATGGTGCCGCCATGGTACTGATTCGGATAAATGCGATTGCCTCTCTGTCGCCTTAATCGCGGTGCTGGACCATGCTAAACGCTGGCTTACAGGCTACCTTCAGCTATTGTGAAATAATCTAGGATTGCTTAGGCATTTATGAAGTGATGGCAAAACAGGTAAGACCATGGTTGGCAAATCCCATCAAGGACCTTGGATGCAAATCCACAATCAAAGTCCGAGTGTACGGGTGCAATCTTTACCTTCTAGTCAGAGCGAATAAATGTTTGGCAAACTAGAGCGTTCATGTACGGACACTAGTGAAGATATATGCCAATTGAACTGGTTATTGCAGCTTTCGGTGGTTTTTTATGCGGGTTTTTAAATACCGTTGCATCGAGTGGGTCGGCAGTTACTTTGCCGCTATTGGTATTTATGGGACTTACGCCTATTGTTGCCAACGCTACCAATCGCGTCCCTGTTGTTGTGGCTGCACTAATTGCCACCGTTACATTTTTGCGCGCCAAAGTTATTGATTGGCAAATAGCAATCAAAATTCTTATTCCTGTCGTACTGGGCAGTATTGCGGGTGCAGCTTTTGTCGATACGCTACCGCAGGAACATATCAAGTTATTGATCTCGGTTGCCGTTTTATTGGCTTTTGTTCTTTTATTTAGTGGGTTAAAAAAGATCCTTCAAAAAGAATTTGAAGAGGATGCTCGTTTTCGTTTTGTTGAAATCATTGTTTTATTCTTGGTGGGGTTTTGGCTTGGTTTAATCGTGCTCGACGGAGCAACCTACTTATTATTAGCCCTAATTGTTTTTGTGCGGCTACCTCTCGTGAAAGCAAACGCCTATAAAAATTTAGTACTTTTTGCAACCTCTGCAATTGCTCTTGGTGTGTTTGCGAGAAATGGAGAGGTCAATTGGGAAATTGGCGGGGTAATGGCGATCGGGGCAGTCTTAGGTGGCCTTATTGGTGCAAGATTTGCCCTTAATCCAATTTCTAAGGTCTGGACTTTCCGAGTTTTGGTCACCATTATCTTTCTTGAGCTCGTCCATATCGGGTTTCAATACTTTTTCAAACCTTGAAACATCTTTGGCTGATCGTTATTGAATTGGTGATTTGAGCGCAAATGGGTTGGTTGAATCGCTACCAATTTGCTAGACACTTGTTAGCCGCTGATTGCGTTTTGCCTGCCTTTGTGCTCTAGCGCAGGCCTTTAATAAAAAATGGCACACTGCAGAGAGGCTCTGTTTCGGTTCGTGGACGTAAGAAAAGCCGTTATGCAAAATGGCACAGGTTAAAGGGGTTTGCGGTAGGTTTCTTTCATGCTTAATACTGCGATCAACGATATCGCGGCGGCGGCCATAATCATATAAGCTGGCGCAATGTCGTTGTGGGTACGATGCACAAGCCATGAGGCAGCGAACGGTGTGAACCCGCCGATAATGCCGACGGTTAAGTTATAGCCAAGGGCGATTGCGGTTGAGCGCACATGTGCTGAGGGTAGTTCAACCATAAAGGCAGGCATGACGCCAAGGTATGCGCCAATGATGAGCGCAAAGCCGAGCTGACTCAGGTGGATTGTTAGCGTGCTGTGATGATACATCCCGCTAAAAAGAGGGACCGAAAAAAGAATTGCTGCGATACTGGCTGTAATTAGGACGGGCTTGCGTCCGATGCGATCAGAGATAGACGCCGCGATGAGTTGGATGGGAATGAGTGAAATCATACTTAGGGTGTTGATGAACAAAGATTTTTCAGGTGAAATCTTATCGACCAACTCTAACCAGCTCACAATATAAACAAACAATAAATAAAACGAGACGGCGCTAAAGGACGCCAATCCTGCAAGTTGCAAAATAACCGTGCGATGATTTTTTACGGTTTCGAGCAATGGATTTTTTTTCGCCTCAGTAGGCTTCGTTGCTGGTTCCGAATGGCGCCGAAGAAATATCCCAGCAAGTCCGATAAATAAACCAAATATAAATGGTATGCGCCAGCCCCACACCTCGAGACTCTCGGGCGCAATGAATGTTGCTAAGACAGTCCCGGTCGCCGAGCCGAGCAGCATTCCGAGCAGCGCACCACAGCAACCCAGAGCGGCGTTCAGGCCTCGATGAGCTTTAGGCGCACTTTCAACCATGAACACGAGAGAAGTGGTGTATTCACCCCCCACTGACAAGCCCTGCAACATCCGGCAAAGCGTCAAGAGGATCGGTGCAGCGATCCCAATAGTTTCATAGCCAGGCAAGACGCCAATTAAAAAAGTTGGGACTGCCATTGCGGCAATCGAGACGCTCAACGCAGCTTGTCGGCTCACGCGATCACCGATGTGGCCAATGAGGATGCCACCCACAGGGCGCATCAAATAGCCGATTGCAAAAATTCCAAACGCGGCTAGGACTTGGGCGATGGGATCCTCTTTTGGGAAAAATATTCGACCAATCGAAGTTGCGAAATAGCCATAAATCGCGAAGTCGTACCATTCGAGCGCGTTACCGATCGCGCCCGAGGAAATGTTGCGCCAGGAGGTGGGTTTTGACATTATCGATCTCTCCAAGGGAAGGGTGTTGAAGCCACAGCTCAGCTCATTTCGTACCACTTTCTTTAGCGACCTTTGCCCACTTATCAAGGTCTTTTTGAAGAAAGGCGGCAAACTCTTCAGGTGAATTGGTCACGATGTCGACGCCAAGTTCTAAGAGTTGCGTCTGAACGTCGGGCTCGCGCAGAACCCGGTGTAACGTGCTTGAAAGTGTCGCAATAATCTTAGGCGGCACGTTTGCTGGGGCAAACATCCCGTACCAGACGCTGGCGACATATCCCGGAACACTTTTTTCTGACACAGTCGGTATGTCAGGAAACATCGGAAAGCGCTTCTCACTGGTCACCGCTAACACCCGTACTTTGTTCGCCTTGACTTGACTGATTGAGTTGATGATGCCAGTAATCGCCAGTTGAGTTTCATTTGAGAGCACAGACATGACCGCGGGCGCCGCCCCTTTATACGGGATCGACGTCATCTCGATACCCGCCATCGATTTAAATAAAGCCATTTGCAGAAAGGTCGTACTTGCAGAGGTGGCGTAATTCAAGCTCCCTGGATTTTTCTTGGCGAACGCAATCAACTCTTCAACACTACGGATTGGCACCGCAGGATTCACAATCAGAAACTGTGGGCCGTCGACAATCAAACTGATGGGCGAAAAGTCCTTAAGCGGGTCTATTTTTAAGTCTGGATACACTGCCGGATTGATGGTGTGACTACCCGAGGTAATCAAAATTGTATGACCATCTGGCTCGGCACGTGCGACCAACTCGCAGGCAATTAAAGAGTCAGCACCCGGTTTGTTTTCTGTTGTGATTGGTTGGCCGAGTATCTCGGACATGCGCTTGCCTAAGATCCTAGAGATCATGTCGGTTGAGCCACCCGCAGCAAAGCCAACCACGAACCGGATTGGTTTACTGGGATAGCGCGCTTGAGCAGACGTTGCGTCAATGACAGGCCGAGACGATGGCTGTTGTTGAGCGCCTGCTACTGACGCTAGGCTTAACGCGAGTGTGGATAAAAAAACAGTGCAAATGCTTCTGGGGCGGCTCATCGTGGCGGACCTCTCAATTCTTGTTATGTGCAGTGCGGCGCCGTATAGGCGGCTTTTTTCCTTTTGAGACTGATCGTGATACTTCTGCATACTGTATCAGAAGCGACCGGTACGGTGGCGATTCACTGAGTTGGGCTGGCTTGCGTCTGGTCAAAGGGCCCCCCAGCGTTGGTTGGCCCGCTTTACGGCAAGGCTTAGCGGTCGCGGATGCGCAGCTCAGTCGAGTTGTAAGCCGATTTTTTTAACAAGCTCGCTCCATTTATTCTGTTCAGCGGTGATCCTTGCCTCGGTCTGCGCGGGTGTCGCATGAATCACGTCCAGACCAATAGTAGAGAAGGCTGTCTGGGTCTCGAGAGTGTCTAAGGCTTGGTTGATCAGCTGGTTGAGTTTGTTGACGATCGGTGTCGGTGTTTTGGCTGGCACCAGAATGATGTACCAAGATTCAAACACAAAATCTTTGACCCCTTGTTCGGCGATCGTCGGGATATTGTCTAAACCTTTGATGCGCGTGGTTGAGGTGACGCCTAAGGCTTTAAGTCGCCCGGCTTGAACCAAGGGCTCTGCCACCTGGGGGCTGTAGAAGCCGACTTGTACGCGCCCACTGACGATATCCTTCACCGAGTCAGCTGTCCCTTTGTAGGGAATATGTAGCATGTTCGTTTGCGTGCTGTCTCTAAACAATTCAGCAGCCATATGCGGGTTACTCGCCTGGCCACCCGAGGCAAACGACAAACTACCGGGTTTTGACTTTGCGAGGGCGATAAGTTGCTGCACGTCGTTGACACCTAAGTCAGGGTTCACCGTGAGTACCATGGGGCTTTTTGCAAAGGCCGCGACGGCTGTAAAGTCTTTGAGTGTATAGCCGCTGGTTTTGGCAAAGATTTGAGGGTTTAACGTGTGCGTTAAACCACCGTTCACAATCATTGTGTATCCATCAGGTTCAGCGCGAGCCACCTGTGCGCTGCCGACATTACCGCCCGCGCCAGGTCGGTTCTCGACAACCGCGGGTTGCCCAGTGAGTCGGCTCAGTTCGCGGCCAACCACGCGTGCGATGGCATCGGTTGGCCCGCCTGGTGTAAACGGAACAATGACTTGCAAGCTGCGTGATGGAAACTCTTGTGCTTGCGCAGTGACAACACCAACACTGAGTTGTACGGTAAGGGCCAGGGCAAGCGTTGCTAACAGACGGATTGTGTGCATGAGCGATCTCGATAAGGGATGGTCAAAAAGGTAGTTAGACTGCGTTGAAGATGCGGGCGCCTAGTGAGGCATTTGCTTTGCGATAGCGGGTTTCATCACCCAGAATTTGTGTGCGAATCATCACTCTTGGCTGATCGGCGCTATAGCCACCGGTCGCTAAATGGATGCTTGCACAGTTGTCCCACATCAGGGTGTCACCCACTCGCCACTGATGGCGATATTCAAATTGTTCTTGCTCTTGATGCGTAAACAAAAAATCAAGTAGGTCGCGACTGTCTTGCTCTGGCAGGCCTAAAATTTTGGTGGTTAAGCCTCGGTTTACGTAAATGCATTTACGGCCTGTCCAAGGGTGGCGTAAGACAACAGGATGGACAACCGGCGGTTTTTCTTTGCGTTGCGCATCGGTAAAGGGTTTGCGCATCGAACCCGGCCGCGCCAGCATATGCGTCCAGAGATTTTCAAAATCGTGGACAGCCTCAAGTGAATCGAGTTTTTCTTTGAGAGTTGAGGGCAGCGCCTCGTAGGCTGCATACATGCTGCGAAATGCCGTATCGCCCAGGGGGCGCCCGTCTTTAACAGGCACCTGATGCGCATGCAAAATGGTGGCTCGTCCTGAGATCAAGTTGTAAGACATATCGGTGTGCCATTCTTGCCCTGCGTCTGCTAAGCCTTGCGGTTTGCCGTCGACTAGCACATTTGATAAGGTCATGACTTGCGGGTACGCAGCGTTCTGAAAGGCCTTTGAAATATTGATTTCAAGTGGTCCAATTTTTTTGGCCCAGTTCACCAGCTGTTCAGAGTCGTAAGGCTCGCCCGATACGCAGACAACCAGGTACTGATTCAGAGCGTCACTAATGTGCTGAGCGGTCTGATCATCCACGCCAGCTCGGATGTTGACACCCTCGATGCGACAGCCAAAGGGGTATTGTTCAGAGGGCGTGATTTGCAAGCCTGACATAACAGTCTCCGATTTTTTGTTGTTCAACAAGTTAGCACAATCACGGCGCTCGACAAAAGCCTTGCTTGACACCCGTACCGGTGACAAGTAAAACAGTGGACAGCCAGAGACAAATAAAGAGGTGCTCAGCGCCTCGGCCTGACATTCAAAAAACGTATAAGGGAAGAACCATGTTTGCAGCACCCCCCGCAGTAGAAGCGCGCGTTTTCGCGAAAATCCCAGACAGACTTTCAAAAGTGGGCCAGCGCTCAGCCTTTGCAGATGTGCAGTTTCATGGCGCTGAAACGCCTCACTTTATTGAAGGGCCGTCGTTTGACCGGCAGGGCAATTTGTTTGTCACCGACATCCCTTTTGGCCGAGTGTTTAAAATCACACCAAGTGGTGATATCAGCGTGGTTGTTGAGTACGACGGCGAGCCAAACGGGTTGAAGTTTCACCGAGATGGTCGCGCGTTTATTACCGATCATAAAAACGGTCTGATGGTGTTGGATGTCAATACAGGCAAGATTGAGCCGTTTTATGATCGCCCCTTGTTGACGCGTTTTCGTGGCGTGAATGATTTGTTCTTCGGAGCGCAAGGCGACATTTACTTTACCGATCAAGGCCAGACCGGATTGCATGATCCGAGTGGTCGACTTTATCGCTTACGTACAAACGGGCAGCTCGATTGCATTTTGAACAACATCCCTAGCCCAAATGGGTTGGTGCTCAATGGCGATGAAAACATCGTGATGCTTGCCGTCACCCGTGCTAACTGTGTGTGGCGCGTGCCTCTCATGAAGGACGGTACCACCAGTAAAACGGGGATGGCGATTCAGATGACAGGAGGCTTTGGCCCTGATGGTATGGCCATTGATGCTGAGAATAATTTGGCAGTCTGTCACGTTGGCTTAGGTGTAGTGTGGCTCTTTAGCGCCTTAGGCGAGCCGATGTTGCGCATTAACTCGCCGACTGGAAAATTAGTCACGAACTGTGCCTACGGTGGTAAAGACAATAAGCAACTGTTTATTACTGAGTCAAAAACTGGCACGATCTTAGTGGCAGATATGCCAGTTCAAGGTCGTACGATGTTTTCGCACATGTAATGGTCGGTCACTCAAGATGACGATGTCTAGTCTAAAAGAAAAAATGCTGACCAAGCGACCTTTGCTTGGGGGCTTCATTTTTTCGAGCGATTCGAATATCTCTGAGTTGTACGCCGAGGCTGGTTACGATTTTGTGATTATCGATACCGAGCATGCGCTCAATGATTTGCGCAGCGTGCAGACGCATGTGCGAGCCTGCGCGGCTGCAGGGATCCACGCGCTTGTCAGACTGGGCGCAGCAAACTATGCCGATGGTTCGCGCTTGTTAGATGCGGGTGTCGAAGGTTTGATGATTCCGCATCTTGGGCACGATGCGCGTGCCAATAACGTTTTGCAAGCCATGAAATATTGGCCCGAAGGTGTTCGAGCGACTTGCACTGGAGTGCAGATCGCGGGCTACGGACAAAGAAATTTTGCCGAGGCCGCCGCACGATCAAATAAAAATGTCTTGTCAGTTGGCTTGGTTGAAGATCGAACGTGTGTCGAGCGCATCGAACAAGTGCTTGAAGAGAACTCGGTCGATTGGCTGATGCCGGGTCCCGCGGATTTGGCCTCATCGTATGGGCTGCATGGGCAATTAACTCACCCTACGATTCAAGACGCGGTGAGTCGGATCATCGTTGCTGCGCAAGCCAGGCAGATTAAAGTGGGTGTGTATGTCAACGAGCTCAGTGAAATCGAAACGTGGAAAAATCGTGAAATCGATTTTTTTGTTCATGCCATCGATTACAAAATTTTAGGTAAAGCTTTACGTGCCGCTGTTATCGATTTTCAGCAACGGGTGCTGAGCTAACTTTTTAGAGAGAGTATTTGTATGCAATTTGAAGAAGGCTTTATTGATTCGTTGTATTACAACGTCTTGGATATGACCCCTGAGTGGGTCGAGCAACCTGAAACAATTATTTTTCATCACGGCGTTGGCGCAAATACCGAAATTTGGGCCGAGTGGCTGGCCGTGCTTGGGTTGAATTATCGGATCGCGCGTTTTGATATGCGCGGCTTTGGTCGATCAACGGCCAAACCTGCTGGCGATCTCACGTTTGGTCAATTGATAAAAGATATCTCGCTGATCGGTGATACGGTTGGTGTTGAGCGGTTTCACTTGGTGGGCGAGTCAATCGGAGGCACTGCGGCGCTCGCCTATTCACTGCAACATCCTGACCGTTTGCACTCGTTGACCCTTACCAACACTGCATTTCGCGGTGGCGTGATTCAAAATGTCGTTGAGTGGGATACTTTGCTCAAAGAACAGGGCGGGGCAGCCTGGTCAAAACGCCTGATGCCGCGGCGGTTTCATGATGACGCCAAGATGTCGCCCGCCAAGCGCGCCTGGTACGAGAAGCAACAAGGTTTTCATCCCATCGAGTCGATTATCGTCGCGCGAGATATTTTGGTAGGCGCGGATCTGGGCCCCAAGTTGGGTGAAGTGAGTTTACCGGTTCTGCTACTACACGCCGATGGCAGCCCGTTTATTGCGGTCGATCAAATGGCTGAAATGCACAGCAAGTTGCCGCAGTCTGAGTTTCACGTGTTTAACCATGCGCGGCACGGCTTACCGTTTTCGCATGCTAAAGAATGTGCACAGGTGATGCTCGAGTGGCTTGAGCGTCGAGCTGCAAGGTTCTAAGGCCTGGCGTTCACGCACGCTAGACGGGGGTTGGGTGAGCTGTGGTGGTGAGGCAGGTCACAGCCAAGGGGCTTTCCAGTTTGCCGACAGGCTAATGAGCGGTGCAGCAGTCTCGTCTAGCGCATTTTGCTCAAGTTCGGTTTCCCAGTTGTAGAGCCTGAATAAAGCATCGCTGGTCGATTGCTGAGGCGGCAAGAGTGCACTCGCGTCTTGAGTCGCCACAGCGCCGACCGCTTGCCCAGCTGTTAAACCAAGCGGAAGCGCACGAGACATTGCACTAGCGGCACTACTGACTAAAAAACTTCGACGGTTCATTGCCAGGCCTTTACTCAGGTCGTAGAAAAAGAAGATGTAGAGTTTTGCGATGTGGGCGTCGCAGACGCGTTAGTAGCTGAGCTCAGTTCTGAGTTTAGTGGCGCGCTGTGCGCCGAGTTTAGCGGCGGAATCGCGACTAAGCTTAGATCCGAGCGTTCGAACGCTGGCAAATGCCCCCACTGCGACGCGGCTCGGTCTGCCAATGACTGAGCTAACCGCTGTTGTCTACAAGCCAGTGCTGCTTCATGGCTGAGTTCAAAGGCTCTGAGTGTGGCGCGGTTGTCTAAATTCAACAAAGCAAGTTGCAAAGCTTTTTCTGGATTATTACCCTCTTGAAGGTAAAAATCGACAGCGTGATCGGCGAACGCGAGCTCGTGGCGGTCTAGTACGCGCTCAAAACTCTTCTGCGTCCGCGCAAGGTGATGACTCGCCTCGCGTGCCTCACCTTTGTGCTCGTAAAGTTGTGCCAGGCGCCAAGACACCTCTGGATCTTCGCAGTCTTGAATCGGCAGTAACAAGTTGAGTGCGGTGTCGAATCGCCCTGCGTCAAGATGCAGCTCGGCCAAATGTACACGCGCGTGCGTGTAGGGTGGCATATACGACAGCGCTTGTTCATACCAATACTGTGCTGTTGCGGGCTGTGCTGGCTCAAGCGTTTCGCCATACAAAACGCCTAACTGAAAACACGCCCACGCCAGACTGAACGGCGAATGTTCACGATCTTCTGCAATCGCACGCAGGTACGAATCTTCGGCCTCTTGATACAGGCCCATCTCAGCGTACAGAGCACCCAGCGCAACAAGATTTTGCAGGTTTGGGCTTTGCACGCTTAGACGCAGCCTCGTATCGAAGACATCTTTCCAGTTGTGACCGATGGCATGATCGATTGACAGTTGTTGGCGCAACAGGTTGTGAGCCGAGGCGCCAAGCTTTTTTGCCTGAACTAAATATTGCGTGGCCTGATCGAACTTGTGTACTAACGACGCAATTTGCGCTGCCAGGACATAAGCCTCGCCTACCTCTGCACCCTCGAGCAGTAAGGTCTCAGAGAGCGTCAGTAAGCGGTCTAGAGCGCTCGCATCCGCTAAAAAATGTGAGCGGCGATACTCTTCGTCAATCAGTTGCGCAGCAATCCCCAAGCGGTCTGGGTGAAGGTCGATCGTCTGCCAGCAGCGATCCAATATACTTTCGTGGTTAATGAGCGCCAACGCGCCATCGGTGGCGGCCGGTAAGGCAATCACAGAGTGCTGCACGCTCACGTTGCCGCGCCAAAGCGCGTCTTCAGTGCTGTCATCCCGGCGTTCAGAAGGCTCGAGATAATCAAACGCACGATTAAATCCCCCTGACCTTCAGGTCGATATGACACCGACCACGTCACGCTTGAGCCTGCAGCAGTGGTTTGCACTGAGAGTGTGCCGTTGTAAGGATTGGCAGGGATTCCACTGACCATTGCATAGCGGTAAAGTTTTTGAGCCTCATCGCGTTCGCCCAAGCGCTCAATCATGATTTTGCCGTCAATCGTTTCGATGCGTCGCAGTTGCCCCGGGCCATCGCCGGTGAGGGTCAGTTGTGCCACCAGTGGATGCCAAAGACTACCAAAGCCACCGATGGCCTGCCAGACCTCTTGGGCCGAGGCCTTGAGATCAACACTACGCGTGACGCTTAACATGTTCTTGTTGCCGGGTCGCACATACGGAAACGTGGTGCTGCCAGGTTGCGTCGCTTGTAACGCGCCGCCTTGTAAAAACTGGCCCCGATCTCGGTTGATGAGCCACGTGACTAAAATGTCGATGACATTGGCATTGACGGTGCGCCCACCGCCCGTTGTGTAGGGGCGACCTTCAAGCGTGCTCTTTTCAATTTCAAGATGACTCTTGTCGCTCATTGGCTTGGCAACATCAATCGTCAGAAAGTCGCTGAGTCGAACGTTCACGTGCGCTTGCAGCGAGGCGGCATCCCATTCAATGTTCTGGTCTTTTCTGTCCCATAGCTGCAGACTTTCGGTGAGGCGTTGTCGATACAGCGGCAGGCGCTCGGGATTGAGCGCAAAGGGCGTTTCTTGGTTCCAAAGATCACGAATGTCCAGGCCACCAGGTACCTGATCCATGATGAAGTTTGTTTGTTCAGGGCGACCGACCCAGTCAAAGCGCGGGATGACCGTACTTGTTGGATTGGGGTGGCGTGGGGTTGTTTCGGCGATCACCCCGTATAGACTGCCCTGTTGCGGTGTAAGGGTTGAGTCGGTATCAAACTCAACGACCACGCTTAAGACATTGTCATTTTCAAGGTAGTTCGGGACAGACTTCATTGTTCCTGGAAACCAACCCGGAAAAAACGGATCCGACCGTAAACCGGCAAACACGCGTGTACGCCCGTCGCTGGTTGCGAAGCCTTGCTCATCACCTACCGTCAACGCTAGGGTGGCACCACTTGGCAGTATGCAATGCCCCGTCTGCTTGGCTCGTCCGTTTGGGGTTTCAGGGCCTAGCACTTCGAATTGAAAAGTAAAACGCCATTCGTCTGTCAAAGCCTCAAAACCGGCTTGCAGACCTAAACCCGTCTGCTTAAGGCGGCGCAACACAAACGCGTAGTTAATGGTATTTGAAAACAATGCCGATTCGCCTGCGAAAGGCAGCACGCAAGCAATGAGCACAGTCCGCTTTGCATCGGTGGGGCTGGTAAAGGCAAACAGATCGGTCAGGTCACTGACGGGGTCGGCAGTTTGACGGGGCCCGTCGATGTGATCTGACATTATTTAGCGCTCGCAGGGTTAGGTTTGGGTGAAGAATAAGGATGCTTTTTGTTAAACCAAAGCGGGTCTTCATTGGCAATCAAGGGATTTTTGGGATTACCGTAGGGCGTTACGCGCGCGGCTTGATTGGGAATCGACTTGAGATACTCAATCAAAGCGAAACGTTCGCTTTCGCTGAAGGCTGGCCCAATGACACCGGGGCCTTTTGTCGCCTCAAACGAGTGTCCGGCATTTGAATTGCCGATGCGTGTCGTATCAAAGAAATAACCTTCTTTTTTTCCAGAGGTATCAAGTCCAAGTTTAATGGGGTCAAAGTCGCGACCAACATAAAACGTCTTTGATCGTTCAGCTGCAGGCGACAAGAGTTCATAGATATTGGGCACTGAGCCGTTGTGCAAGAACGGCCCGGTTGCCCAGACGCCATCACGCGGGCCAGCTTTGTAACTCTGAACTGGGGCACTTGTGCCCGCGGGCGCATAGCCGTTCATGTCCTCTAATTCAGCTTGGGTAAAAGGACCTGTTTGCTTGAGCGCGCGCTCAAGCATTTGTCCCACGATCTTGGTCGTGAATTCGCCTCGAGAGACCGCTTGCTTACCCTCAAAATAGGATGCCAGATTCTTAGTTGCGATCAGCGGATTAGGGTCAAAGGTCACACCATTCAGTTGGGTGGCATCCGTTCCAACAATCTTTTGTGGCACCAGCGCATTTTCGATGCCTCGCATCCCACCTTTGCGTGGTTCACTCCAGCGATAAGGATAGGAGGTATGGCACTCGATACAGTGCTTAGCAAAAAGTTTTTCACCATCTCTGATACGCCCTTCATCAAGCTTACCAAGCAGCTCTTCAGGCCATTTCGGTGGGGCAAGACGCCTGAGCAGGTGCTCAAGTTTGATCATCCCTCTGATGTCGGTGGTCGTTTCAAATAAACCTGACGCGGGATCGGCAGACTTCAAGTCGTAGCGTGCGAACACGCCTAGGGTTTCGCCAAAGTTTCTAGTCAACGGGTTGTCACTGATGCCGCTCCACTGAATCCAGGCCGATTGCGGGGCGTTCCAGAGAAAAGGCGGTTTGACAGGGGCTGCGGCTAGGCGCACGTTTTCAAGTGTGCCCGTGGCGCCACCCGTAAACGCATTGTGAATCAGCCCGAGTGCGTCCATACGGCCTGGACCCGGATTAAACGGTACCAGCAAAATTGTGTCGACGCGCTCTCTGAGCAAAGCCGTGTCTGCCATCAGACGTTTGCGAAGATCGGCCTCGTCCACAGGGCCTTTGGCGCGGATGCGCTCAGTCAACCCCTTGTATTTTTCAGGGTCGGTTGAGACGCTATCGAGCGAGGCAGACAGCGAACGCAGCCAGTCCCAAAGTGCGAGGCGGTTTGACGCGCCACCTTCGATGCGTATCTGTTTACCTTGATACTGAACTTGTCCGGTATGACAGGCGGCACAGGTCAGGCCCGCGTAGGTGCCCTTGTACTGGCCCACGGTAATCGAGGCCTTTGCGACGCCGACAGGCAAGTTGTCAGGATTTTGCGCGAGGTTGAGTGGCTCTGTGAGCAGACCCATGCGGTCACTGTGCGCCGGAGAGTTAAACAGGTCTGTGGTGCCCACGGCTTCAAGCGCAAGGTAGATATCATAGGAGAGCAGCGCCGACCCTTGAGAGGTCCAGTAATAATCAGCCCGATCTTGTGCGCTCCAGGCCTGATCTAAGTAGTTCACTGCAGGCGTCTGCGCAACAGCACACGAGACCGCTACCATGGTCGTGAGTGATAAGATTAAGTGCTTAGTGGTTTGGCGAAGGAAAGTGTTCATAATCGGCTGAAAAAGTGCGCTGCACAAATAGGTGAATGACCCGATCCATTTAATATGTCAAGGTCGAGCTAATGAACCTTAACATCAGGCAGTGCGCTCAGCTCGTCATAGTGCACAATTAAACCGACAATTGCAAAAATTAAACCGACAATTGCAAAAAATAAAACGGAGACGTACCTTGACGCAGTCAAAAGTGGGTAGTTGGTATTTTGGCTGGAACATCGTCGCAGGCGCTTCGCTGCTCACGCTATTGACAGTCGGTATGCGAATGGGGATTGGCCCATTTTTTTTACCGATCGCTGAAGACCTTGGTTTTAGTCGCAGCTTGCTTGCAGGCATCGTGGCCATCGGGATGTTGTGCTACGGCCTGGCCATGCCTTTGGCTGGCTATTTAGTCGCGAGATTTGGCACCAAGTTTGTGTTGTTGGTGGGCATGACGATCGTGGTGTTATCTTCGATATGGTCAGTCTATGCACGTACCCCCTGGTCTTTCTTTTTAGCCTTTGGTGTGCTGTTGTCAGTCGGCTTGGCCTTTACGAGCCCGGTGTCGGTGACGCCAATCATTAGTCGTTGGTTTACCCGTCAGCGCGGCATGGCCTTGTTTTTCTTGTCGACCGGGTCGATGGCCGGCATCGCAGTGATGACGCCCGTGCTCACCGTAGCCATCGAAACGTTTGGCTGGCAGACGACACTCGTTGGCTACTCGGTAATCTTTGCGTTACTAGCTCTGCCGATTGCGCTGTTTGTGATGCGTGAGAATGCACCCGCACAGACGGATACGTTGCCTACTCAGGCTGGGGTAAGCAGCACGACGACCACCGCAGCGGCAGCAGCGACTAACGCAATGACCATGACGCAAGCGGTGCGTACCGTGCCGTTCTGGAAAATCTGTCTGGGTTTATTCACCTGTGGGTTCAGTATGAATTTGCTCGGTACCCACGGTATGCCGATGTTGATGGATCATGGGTTTGATTCGACGACCAGTTCTTTTGGGATTGGGTTGATTGGGCTTGTGGCAATTTTCAGTACGCTGGTGCTGGGTCGACTGGCCGATAAGATCCCGCGTCGCTACATTCTTTCAACGATTTATTTGATTCGAGGCTTGGGATTTTTTGCGTTGTTGATTGTGGGTACCCACTACGAGCTGTATGTGGCTGCCGCGGTCGGTGGCATCGTTTGGGCCGGCAGTATCGCAATGTCTTCGGCGATTTTGGCCGATTTGTACGGCGTCAGGTTGGTGGGGATGTTGTACGGATGGACATATCTGTCGCATCAAGTGGGGGCGATGATTAGCTCTTGGCTGGGTGGTTGGGCCTACGAGGCTTACGGTACGCATTGGGTGGCCTTCGGTTCGGCGGGTGTGTTGTTGATCTTGGCGGCGGCGTTGTCGTTAACGTTGCCTACAAAGTTAAAGTGACTCCATATGCAAGCTTATGATTATGTGATTGTGGGCGCGGGCGCCGCAGGCTGCCTGCTGGCCAACCGATTAACTGAAGATCCTAGTGTTTCAGTCTGCCTGCTTGAAGCGGGCGCGCCCGATCGCAATCCTTACATCCATATTCCGGCGGGTTTTATTAAGGTGGGCCATGACCCTGCTTACACCTGGGATTTTTTGACTGAACCGGGCCCAGGCATTGATGGTCGGCAAGTGATCACTCGGATGGGTCGCACCCTGGGTGGTTCGAGTTCAATCAATGGCTTTAATTACACGCGGGGTGCCGCAAGTGATTTTGACAATTGGGCCGAGCTCGGTAACGCTGGGTGGTCGTACGCCGACGTGTTGCCTTACTTCAAACGCACTGAAAAACGCCTAGCGCCTCATGATGCGCACTTTAGGGGTTCAGAGGGGCTTTTGCCGATCACCAATTGTGATTGGCGCCATCCGTTGTGCGATGCCTTTATTGAGGCCGCAGCGGGCTTTGGTATGCCCTCGCATATTGATTACAACGCGGCAAGTCAACAGGGCGCAGGCTATTACCAGCGCTGGATCCAGAACGGGCGGCGAGTCAGCGCTGCCAGAGCCTTTTTAAAACCAGCACGGGCGCGGGCGCAAGCCCGGCTAGAGGTTCGCACGCACGCGCAGGCGACTCGAATTTTGTTTGAAGGTAAGCGCGCGGTAGGTGTGCAGTATCAAGCCTCGCCTAATGCACCCGTGCAGACTGTGCGGGCAACGCGCGAGGTGATCCTCAGCGCTGGGGCGGCGAATACGCCAAAGCTCTTGCAGCTGTCGGGCATTGGTCCTGAGGCGGTGTTGGGCGAGCTTGGCATCCCAGTGTTTCATGCACTTGAAGGGGTAGGTGAGAATTTTCATGATCACTTCATGGTGCGTTCGGTGGTGCGTGTACAAGGTGTGCAGACCATCAACAGTACCGCGCGTGGTGTCAGGCTCATCGGTGAAATTCTGAAATGGGCACTGGGCAGGCCTAGTGTCTTAGCCATCAGCCCCTCGGTCGCCTTTGGCTTTGCTGGGTCGCGCCCCGAGTTGACCGAACCCGATCTGCAGTTGCATTTTTCACCTGGCAGCTATGCGGCCGGTATTGCAGGCCAGCTCGATCAGTTTGCTGGGATGACGCTTGGGTTTTATCAGCAGCGGCCCTACAGCGTAGGCCATGTGCGCGCGCGCTCAACCAATCCGTTCGAGTTACCGCGTATCCAACCAAACTACCTGACCGATCCGCGCGATCAGCAGACGGCGATCGATGGCTTACGCTTAGCACGCGCAATCTTGCACAGTCCACCGCTTGCAAAATATGGTCAGGCCGATGATTTTCCGCCAGCGTCTGCGCAAACCGATGCCGAGCTTTTGGCCTGCGCGCGCGAGCGCGGCGGTACTGCATGGCATTTTATGGGCACGTGCAAAATGGGGCAGGCGAGTGACCCGACTGCGGTGGTCGATTCAGAGTTACGGGTGTTAGGCTTAGAAGGCTTGCGGGTGGTCGATGCCTCAGTGATGCCATCGATGACCTCAGGTAACACGGGTGCGCCCACCATGATGATCGCCGAAAAAGCTGCCGACTTTATCAGGGGAAACCCGCAACTACCTGCGGAGCGGCGCTAAACGGCTGTTGAAACGGTATGATGACTCACGAAAACTTCAATAGTAAGTAGACAAGAGACAATGCCAGTGCGAAATTTGTGCAAGCGACCGATCTCTTATTAGTGAAATTTTTTGCAGCGATCAAGAAAATTAAAACCGGAGACTTAGTATGAAACTATTCAAACGTATCGCCGTGGCGCTCGCGCTCGGTTCGGCACTCACTATTGGTGTCACTCAGGCACAAGATATCAAAATCGCCTACAACGCAGATATGTCGGGCACGGCAGTGGCCGAGCTTGGTGTCGCAGCACGCTGGGGTTTTGAAGCTGCAATCGAAGACATCAATAAAAAGGGTGGCTTGCTAGGCCGCAAAGTGGTCGCGGTGATTCGTGATGATTTAGGAACCCCTCCAAAATCCATTCAGAACATGACCGAGTTGATCGATAACGAGAAAGTCGTCGGTGTCGTCGGGCCTTCAAATTCAGGTAATGCCCTGGCTTGGTTGCATATTCCGCAAAACGCAAAGATCCCTGTGATTGGTGCGACGGCGACGGCGACTGAAATCACCACTCGTTACGCAAAAGAGCCGCAAAACTATATGTTCCGCGTATCGATGGTTGATCGCGAACAAGTCGCTCTGTTGGCAGCGTACGCAGTCAAAGCGTCTAAAAATAAAAAAATTGCCATCATCGCTGACTCGACTGGCTATGGCCAAGCCGGGATTAAGGATGCTGCAGAGGTACTCGAACTGCATGGCATCAAACCCGTGCTGATTGAAAAATTCGGGCCGAAAGATACCGACATTACCTCGCAGATGACCAAAATCAAAAATGCCGGTGCTGATGCGGTCATTATTTATGCGATTGCCGATGGTGCGGCAAACGTGGTGAAAAGTATGGAGAAAATTAATTACTTCCCGGTCACGCTTGGCACTTGGGGTAATTTAAGCTCGCTGTACTATCGTATGACGGGCCCCAAGCTTGCGCCGCATCTGATCATTGCTGCTTCGACCACCGAAGACAGTAATGAGCGCACCAAAGCCCTTGGCGAGCGTGTGCGTAAGAACTTCCCAACGATGACGACCTTTGTGTGCGCCGCGCAAGCCTACGATGCTGTGACTTTACTTGCCGCAGCTATCACGAAAGCAGGTACAACCGATGGGCCAAAAGTTGCCGCTGCGCTCGAGGATTTGTCTGGTGTGCAAGGCGTGATCAAAATGTACAACAAGCCTTTTTCAAAAACCAAGCATGAAGGCTTGAGCGTAGATGACTTTTATCTGGCCAAGTGGACTGAAGCTGGCGCGATTGTTCGTTTCCAAGACGATATTTTTAAATCTATTACGCCAGCCGACCTAAAAAGATAATCCAGTAATGATGACAAACAACCTTTTACTAGGATGTAAAAGGTTGTTTTCGATTCTGCTGTAAGGAAACACATCATGGTTGCACTTCTTCAAGCCGTTTTTAGCGGCTTGGCGCTCGGTGGCATTTACGCGTTGGTCGCTCTTGGTTTCAGCATCACGCACACCACAACAAAAACGTTTAATTTTGGACAAGGCGAGTTTTTGGCTGTGGGCACGCTCATTGGTGTGTCGGCGGTTTTATTGCTTGCTGGTAAGGACATTACCGAGGCGTTGCAGGTGAGTGATGTGACGCCCTTTCGTTACGCGATGGGCTTGATCGCTAGCGCAGTGGTGCTGGGTCTGCTGGGGGTTCTGCTGTATTACACGGCAGTGCGCCCCTTCATGGGCTTTGTTGGCTTAGCTTGGGTCATGAGTACCATTGGGTTTGGCATCATTATTCAAAATACTGCCCTAGCCATCTGGGGGCCGACAGCGATTGTGTTGCCGTCACCTTTGGGTAACGATGTGATCCGCATTGGCGGTGCCGGAATCGTGCCGCAAGAAGTGCTGGTGTTGATTGTCAGCATTCTGATGATGTTTTGCATGGACTATGTTCTACGTAAGACTCGCTTCGGTAAGGCTGTACGTGCAGTGGCGCATAGTCGCAATGCGGCCACCTTAATGGGCATCAACGTGTCAGCGATCGTCGTACTGGCCTTTGTGGTTAGCTCAAGTTTGGCTGGCTTGGCAGGCATGCTGATTGCACCCATCACGACCGCTTCGGTCTTTATGGGGTTGACGATTGCACTGAAGGCGTTTTCTGCAGCTATTGTCGGCGGGCTGAATAATCCGCGCGGTTGCATGCTGGGTGGATTTTTATTGGGTCTGCTTGAGGCACTTGTCGGATTATGGCAAGCTGAAATGCGAGAAATCAGTATTTTTCTCTTGATCATTCTTGTGCTGGCTTTAAAGCCAGAGGGCTTGTTAGGTCAGCGCCAAGTGGAGAAAGTTTGATGCTTGAGCAACATAATCGAGCTCACCTGCTCGGCTTAGCCTTCGTGGTGGCTGTCATCGTTCTGTTGCCGTTTTCGACGGATAACGGGTTTTATCTGAAGGTGATGTTTTTAGTCGGTGTTAATTACCTGGCGGGCTCTGGTCTGAATGTTCTAGTCGGCATCACGGGCCAAAAATCGCTAGGGCACGCGGGCTTATTTGCCGTAGGCGCCTATGCGGTGGCCTTGTTGACCACGCGCGCAGGCTGGAACCCCTGGGTCGCCTTTGCGGCCAGTGGTGTCATTTCGGGTATTTTTGGCGTCATCATTGCCTTACCCGCTTTACGCGTCAAAGGCCCGGCCTTGGCGATGGTCACCATCGCTTTTGGCATCGTGATCGAAAAAATTGTGTCAGAGTGGCAAGGTGTCTTTGGCGGGCAAGCCGGAATTTATGGAGTGGTACCCCCAAGCTTGTTTGGCGGCGTGCGCCTAGGCCCTAAAGAGTGGGTTTGGTTTGTCGGGTTTTTGGCGATTCTTGCGCACTTGTCGATTCGAGCTTTGGTCAATGGCAAGTATGGCCGCGCGTTCAGAGCGGTGAATACGGCTGAGGTTGCTGCCGAGAGTGTGGGCGTCAGTGTCTATCGTTTTAAGGTTTTGGCGTTTGTCGTCAGCGCAGTGACCTGTGGCTTGGCCGGCGCCTTGATTGCACAGCAAAATCAATATATCAGTTCAGATTTCATCACCTTTGGCCTGTCAATTTTCTTTCTGTTGATTGTGCTTTTTGGTGGCAGCTCGATCTATGGCCCTTTGCTCGGGGCGTTAGTGCTCACATTGTTGGATGCGTTTCTCGCACGCTGGCCGCACCTTCAACACTTTACGTATGGGGCGTTATTACTCTTTGCGCTTTATGTCATGCCAGACGGTCTGTCAGGTATGGTCCGCAATACGTCGCGTAAGCTTCTTCCGTCATGGTTTGCGCCCGCGGCATTAACCCGAGAAACCAGTGCGTGGCGCCTGAGAGCTGACGAGGTTGCCGCAGCTGATCTACCCTTATTAAAAACCGAAAATTTATATAAAGCCTATGGTGGCGTGATTCCGACGAATCATGTGAGTATCAGCATCAAGTCGGGGCACATTCATTCGTTGATCGGCCCGAATGGTGCTGGTAAAACTACCTTGCTGAATATTCTGTCAGGCGTGACAGAACCCGATAGCGGTACCGTCGAATTTAATGGTCGTTCAATTGCGGGCCTGCCGGCAAACAAAATTTGTAGCCTCGGTTTGGCCCGTACCTTTCAAAATCTTAAGCTGTTTAGCAACATGACTGTTTTAGAAAACGTTCAGGTTGGATTGCATTCGCGCTTGAAGGCAGGCATGCTCAGCTATCTGCTGAGCATGCCACGTGCGCGCCACGAAGAGGTCTCAACCTATCGCGAGTCGTTACAGATTCTTGAATTACTAGGCTTAAAAGATAAAGCGCATGAGCTAGCCGGCAGCTTGCCGTATGGCTTGCAACGTCGCCTTGAAATTGCCCGTGCCTTAGCCACCCACCCACGCCTACTGCTACTTGACGAGCCTGCGGCAGGGTTGAACCCTCAAGAAACACAAGAGCTGATCCAAGTGATTTCTCAAATCCGTGACCTTGGCATCACGATTCTGTTGATCGAGCACCATATGGATTTGGTCATGGCAATTTCAGATCACGTCATCGTGCTCGACTATGGCGAGAAGATTGCCGAGGGCACCCCAGTCGAGGTACAAAACAATCCGCGTGTGATCGCTGCTTATCTCGGGGTCGATGACGATTTGGATGATCTTGAAAATACTGCACCAGAGCCGCGGCATGACAAGCCTGCTGGAGGCAATCATGTCTACTAAATCAGTGCTCGAGGTGGATCAGCTTGAAGTGCGTTACGGCGCGATTGAAGCGATCAAAGGGATCTCATTGCACGTCGATGCTGGCGAGATCGTCACGATTATTGGTGGCAATGGCGCCGGCAAAAGCACCTTGATGAAGACAATCTCAGGGCTCGAGCCCGCAGCGGCGGGCCGGGTGTTATTTGCTGGGCAAGATATCACGCAGATGCCCGGCCATCTTCGCGTATCCCTGGGGATTGCGCAGTCACCCGAAGGGCGGCAGGTGTTTCCGGATCAAACCGTTTTAGACAATCTCTTGTTGGGTGCTTTTCACCGCAAAGATGGTCAAGACGTGATTGAAGCCGACGTGCAAGAGCAGTTCAGAATTTTTTCGCGTTTAAAAGAGCGACAAGGTCAAATGGCTGGCACCCTCTCGGGTGGCGAGCAGCAGATGCTGGCCATCGCGCGCGCGCTGATGTCACGGCCAACTTTGTTGCTGATGGATGAGCCTTCATTGGGCTTGGCACCTTTGATCGTCAAAGAAATCTTTGGTGTGATCCGTGCCTTGAAAGAACGTGGCGTCACCATTTTGTTGGTCGAACAAATGGCCAATCAAGCGTTAGCCGTCGCGGATCGCGCCTATGTACTCGAAACGGGTCGCATGACATTAGAAGGTAAAGGTTCAGAGTTACGGCGCGATCCCAAAGTACGCGCCGCCTATCTTGGAGCGCATTGATGACAAGCGGTATCGCCTTTACGCTGGGCAGTTTTGTTTGAGCATAGTGCTGACAATGCTATCAACCCTGCAATCAGATAGTTTTTCTGGAGCACCTAGATGATGACACCTTTAGCATTGCCACAGGGTAGCTTTGATTACATCATTGTTGGAAGTGGCGCGGCAGGCTCGATCTTGGCCAATCGCTTATCTGAAGACCCCTCTGTGACGGTGTGCGTGCTTGAAGCGGGGCCCTCAGATTGGGATCCCATGCTACACATGCCAGCGGGTTATATCAAAAAGGTGTTTGATCCAAAGGTCACATTCCCCTTTTCGACAGAGCCGACCGAGCACACAGGTGGACGACGTGTGCCCGTGCCCCAGGGCAGAACTTTAGGCGGCTCTACGGCGATTAACGGCTTGGTGTACAACCGCGGCCAAGCTGAAGATTTTGACGACTGGGCCGCAGCGGGTAACCCTGGCTGGAGCTACGCCGACGTTTTACCTTTTTTTAAAAAGACAGAGTCGCGCATTGGTGAGGGCGACGATCGGTATCGCGGCCGTTCGGGCTTAATGCCGATTACCAACATTGATTGGATTCATCCCATCAGTGAAGCGTTTATTTCGGGTGCTCAAGAGCTTGGTATCCCGCGTAATCCTGATTACAACGGCGCGACACAGGCGGGTGTTGGCTATTTTCAGCGCAATATCCATCGTGGCTATCGGATGAGTACGGCGCGTATCTTTTTACGCCCGGCACGTAAACGTTCGAATCTCACCGTATTGACGCAGGCGCATGCTGCAAAAATTATCTTTGACGGTACGCGTGCAACGGGCATCGAGTATGTGCGCGGGGGCAAAGGTGGTGCGCGTCATTCAGTGACTGCGCGACGCGAAGTCTTGCTGTGCGCTGGGGCGTTGAACACGCCCAAGTTATTGCAATTATCCGGAGTGGGGCCCGCCAGTTTGTTATCAAGCTTGGGTGTGCCTGTGCTGCGCGATATGCCCGGGGTCGGCGATCATTTAAAAGATCACTTTTCGATTCGTGTCGTCGCTAAAGTACAAGGGATCGCGACCATCAACGAGTTGGCACGAGCACCGCGGCTGTGGGGTCAAATTGCACGGTGGCTATTTAAACAGCCAAGTATCCTAGCCTTAAGCCCATCGCTGGTTCACTTTTTTTGGCAATCTCGCCAGGGGTTAACGCGTCCAGATCTGCAAGGCGTGTTCTCACCAGCGAGTTACCGCGAAGGGTACGTCGGTTTACTGGATCAATATCCTGGCATGACCTGTGGGGTTTGGCAACATCGCCCCGAAAGTATGGGCTACGTCCATGCAACATCGACCGACCCGTTTGAGGCGCCTGTCATTCAGCCTAATTATCTCGAGCATGAAAATGATCGACGCGTATTACTGGATGGTATGCGGCTTGCGCGTCAGTTATTGAAGACGCAGGCTTTGGCGCAATACTCAGTCGGAGAGTCGATGCCGGGCGTACAAACTGAACGCGATGATGAATTGCTGGATTACATTCGACGTTATGGCGTGTCGTCTTATCATTTGAACGGCACGGCACGAATGGGGCCGAGTTCAGAACGAGACAACGTGGTCGATGCCCAGTTACGTGTTCATGGCCTTGAGGGCTTGCGTGTGGTGGATGCCTCAATCATGCCAAATATCGTTTCGGCCAATACCTGCGCCTCGACCATGATGATCGCCGAAAAAGCTGCTGCAATGATTCAAAAAAAATAATATGACTGGAGATAAAAGATGAATACAACGCTACCAGAGTTCAAAGTACTTGCAACCGATATGGGCTTTCCAGAAGGCCCGTTGGCCCTACCGGATGGCTCGGTCTTAGTCACTGAAATTCGCAATCAACGCATTCAGCGCATCTACCCTGATGGTCGCGTAGACATGATTGCCTGCCCAGGTGGCCCCAATGGCTTGGCGCGAGGGCCCGACGGGGCTATATACATTTGCAACAACGGTGGCAGCTGGTACTTGCCTAACCATTTTGCCTCAATGGGCCCAGCGGCCGATTATGAAGGCGGCTCGATTGACCGGCTCGACCTGGCAACAGGCGTGATCAAAAAGTTATACACCCACTGTGGAGAACACAAACTTTCTGCACCGAATGACCTCGTGTTTGACACACTAGGCGGCTTTTACTTTACCGACTTTGGCAAAAAATACGATCGTACGCGTGCGCATGGTGGCATTTACTATGCATCCATTGATGGCAAGTCGATCACTGAGATGGTGTATCCGATTAGTGCGCCTAATGGGATTGGAATGTCGCCCGATGGCAAGGTGATTTATATCGCCGAAACAGAAACCGCGCGGATTTGGGCTTTTGATATTGTTGCCCCCGGCAAGGTTGCTAAACAGCCTGCACCGTCGCCCCACGGTGGGCGCTTAGTGTACGAATTTACCCACTACGATCGTCTGGATAGCATGGGGATCGATGGTGAAGGCAATATCTGCGTGGGCACCTTGGTGACTGGGACGATTACGGTGGTGACGCCTGCTGGCAAGTTTGTACGTGCTGTGCCAATACCCGATGGCTATGTGACGAACATATGCTTTGGTGGTGCAGACTTGATGACCGCCTACATTACGGTATCGTCAACCGGAAAACTGGTTTCAATGAAGTGGGATCGGCCCGGCTTGAAATTGAATTTTTCTGCCTAGTGAATTAAGCACAGGGTCTTGGCGTGCCAAGGCTTAGTTAGAAAATATTTAGAAGTTTGGCAAAGATACCGATGATCGCAATAAACGTGGTGGATTGCATACCAATTAGCCACGTAAATTTGCGATCAACGTCAGTGAATTTGCGATCGACTTCAGTAAATCTGCAATTCATATCTGAGCGCAGATCGGCAATCGAGCGGTCAAGCCGATCAATCGACTTTTGATTTTGGTCGGCTAAAACTTCTAAGATTGTGAGGCGTTTTTCCATGTGTGTACTCAAAAGAAACGCGCCAACTTGGCCATAAAGCCAATCATCGCAAGTAGGCTGCCTACTTGAACCCCGATTATCCAATTGAATTTTCGATCAACATCCGTACGTAGATCGGCAATCGAGCGATCAAGACGCTCGAGCGAGCGATCAAGGCGGTCGATCGCTTTCTGATTTTGCTCGGTTAAGACTTCTAAGATTGTGAGGCGTTTTTCCATAGGGAAATGATAGAGAGTTCAGCCACGCAGGGCAACACGCAAAACTACGTATTTAGGGCCTTTCACCCAACTTTTTTGTAACTAAAGTTGTTACAACTTTCAGTTAGACGCGTCGCGCGCCGGTTGCGCTCGCAAAAACTACTGTCCAGACCGCCAGTTTATCGACTATAAATAGTCCACCAATAATCATAATATTTACAGGGGACCATCATGACTCGTTTTTTTCAATTTTTGACTTGTTTTGTATTGGCTTGTTCGAGTGCTTTTGCACAGCAGTCCACTGAGGCGGATGTGGCCAAAGCGATGGATGCGTTGAACGCAGCCATTCTTTCAGCCGATGCGCAAAAACTTAATGCAATCACGGGTGCGCAGTTAAGTTACGGTCATTCGAACGGGCGGCTTGAGACTAAAGCTGAATTTGTTTCGTCTTTGGTTGAGCGTCGTTCTGTGTTCGTCAAAATTGAAATTTCAAATCAAAAAATCGCGATGATGGGCGACACTGCGATTGTGCGCAATCATTTGTCGGGCGATACGAATTCGGGCGGTAAGCCCGGACACGTTGAACTAGACATCATGTACGTGTTTCGTCTTGAAGGCGGTGAGTGGAAGCTGATCGGACGCCAAGCGTATAAGTTGTAAGACTGCAGGGCTTGTGCCTAGCAATTGTCTGCGCCCGCCCGAAAAGGGCGCGTGCGATTTTTTAAACATTTTGTACGAGGCAGGCACGTAGTGAAGTTGCAAACAAGAGCTGTTTTTGCCGCGCTGTTTTTCATCTTATCGTTTGGCTGCGCTCGAGCGGATTTTCCGTCGGGGCCCGTCACGATCGTGGTGCCCTATAGCGCGAGTGGTGCCACCGATGTGTTAGCGCGCAACTTGGCAAAAGTTTGGTCAGAACACTGGAAAAAGCCCGTTGTGGTGATTAACCGCACCGGCGCTGACGGCATGATAGGCAGTCAATATGTTAAGGGTCTGCCTGCTGACGGACACACGATTTTGATGCAGGTTAACCAGGCGTTGTTTTGGCCCGTCACAATCCCTTCAGCCGACATTGATTTACTGCGTGACTTTTATCTTGTGTCGAAGTTACAGCAAAATCCAATGGTCTTTGGCGTGACCATCACTTCGTCAGATCAAACATTTTCTGGCTTCATCGAGCGGTGCAGGCAAGCACAGACACCATGTTCTTTTGGTGCAGCCACGCGTCATGGTGAAATCATGGCGCGACAAATCATCGAAAAAGCGCAGTTGCGCCAAGCGGTTGTGATCCCTTACAAGGGTACGGCACCAATGATGATTGATGCGTTGGGCGGACACGTCTCGATGGGGATGCCGTCATTATCGGTTGCGATGCCGCACATCCGTAGCAACACGTTTCGGGCGCTGGCTATCGGGTCAACCGAGCGCTTGAATGCCTTGGCCAACGTACCGACTTTACTCGAGCAGGGCTTAGAGATGACTGCGATGACCTGGTATGGCTTAATGGTGCGCGCAGGCACACCAAAGCCTGCGGTGGATGCACTTGTTCAGGCGATTGATATTGCCTCAAAAGACCCACAGGTCTTGAAGACGATGCACCATGAAGGCGCGACACCCTTGTTTAGTTCACCAGAGTCGTTTGCACGTGAGGCAAAAGACGAATTTGCGTTGGTGACGCCGCTCTTGAAAAAATATTTGATGGGTAACGAGCCGCCTGCAGCGGCTTCAAAATGATAAAGGCACTTTGATGATTCAATTACACACCTTTGATACACCTAACGGCCGCAAGATATCGGTTGCCCTCGAAGAGATGGGGTTGCCTTACACCGTGCATACCGTTGACATTACGAAAGACGAACAATTCAAACCTGATTTTTTAAAGCTTAGCCCCAACAATAAGATCCCGGCGATCTTAGATACCGAGGGCCCTGGCGCTGAACCGGTCAGTGTGTTTGAATCAGGTGCAATCCTGATCTATTTGGCTGAAAAAACCGGTAAGTTTTTACCGACCGAACCGCGCGCGCGTATTGCAGTGTTTGAGTGGCTGATGTTTCAGATGGCAGGCTTTGGGCCGATGCCAGGGCAAGTCCATCACTTTTTGGGCTTGTCGAACGAAGACGATAAGCGTTATGGCTTAGCCCGCTACATGAAAGAAACTCGCCGCCTGTATGGTGTGATGGATCAGCGTTTAGCTAGCCAACCATTTTTTGCTGGCGAAATTTCGATCGCAGATTTTGCAATCTTGGGTTGGGCTTGGCGCCATCAACGCCACCAAGTTGATTTAAACGACTTTCCGAACGTGAAACGCTGGTACGACACGATGATGGCGCGCCCAGCGGTGCAACGCGGTTTTACGGTGGCGTTGAAATAGTACGGATCGACATCCCGGCTTGTTCACAAATATGTTTCAGATAATACTAGCTGCAGTTTTTTGAATGAAGTCGGTAAAGATTTTGAACGATATGGAGAACTCTGTGTTGCTTAAAAGTAAAGTTGCCGTGATTACGGGTGCCGCTTCGCTCAGAGGAATCGGTAAAGCCACGGCGCGTGTGTTTGCCGCGCAAGGTGCTTCGATTGTGATTTTGGATCTTGATTTGGCGGCAGCGCAAGCTGCTGCGGCGGATATTGGGGCGCAGCATCTAGGCCTGAAATGCGATGTGACTAAGAAATCTGAGTGTGATGCTGCGGCGCAGCAGATACTGACTGCTTTTGGTCAGATTGATATCTTGGTGAATAACGCTGGCATTACTCAGCCCTTAAAAATCATGGACATCAAGCCCGAGAACTATGAGGCGGTCACCGATGTTTCGTTGCGTGGCACTCTTTACATGAGCCAGGCAGTGATCCCCCACATGCGTCAACGTCGCTCGGGGTCGATTGTTTGCTTGTCGTCGGTATCGGCGCAGCGTGGTGGTGGCATTTTTGGCGGGCCTCATTACTCGGCAGCGAAAGGCGGGGTACTCGGTCTGGCCAAAGCAATGGCGCGTGAACTCGGCCCAGACAATATTCGTGTCAATTGCATCACGCCTGGTTTGATTGAGACCGATATCACGGGCGGAATGATGACCGATGCGTTGCGTGTTGAAATTTTGAAAGGTATCCCGTTGAATCGTTTGGGCCAAGCGAGCGACGTCGCCAATGCCGCTCTTTATTTAGCGTCGGATTTGTCGAGCTACCTCACGGGGATTGCATTAGATGTCAACGGTGGTATGTTGATTCACGGGTAAGAGGTCATAACGGCCAAGAGGTAATCGCGGCTAAGAGGTATACATGGTGAAGAGGTATACATGGTGAAGAGGCAAAAGCGATGAGTGCAGATTTAAATCAGTTACAAGGGCACGCCTACCGTATTCGTCGCTTGGCGCTACGGATGGGAGAAGTGCAGGGGCAAGGTTATATCGGTCAGGCCTTAGGCATCGCCGACATGTTGGCCGTTGCCTATGGGCATGCCTTGAAATTCAAAGTCGGTGAGCCTGAATGGGAGCAGCGTGACCGCTTCTTACTCTCGCATGGCCACTATGCAATCGCTTTTTATGCTGCGCTGATCAATGCTGGCATTCTGAGTGAAGCCGAACTCGAAACCTATGGCTGTGACGAGAGCCGTCTGCCAATGTCGGGCATGGCGACCTATACCCCTGCCATGGAGATCTCGGGCGGTTCATTGGGGCAGGGACTACCGATCGGTGTGGGCATGGCACTCGCTTTACGACATAAACGTAATCCCGCCTTTGTTTACAACTCGATGTCAGATGGTGAGCTTGATGAAGGTTCCACTTGGGAGGCGGCTCTCTCTGCGTCGTCACACAAACTCGCAAATTTAATCTGCTTGGTTGATATTAATAATCAACAGGCAGACGGTCACTCGAGTCAGGTTATGCCGTTTGAGCCCTTGTCGGATAAGTGGGCGGCCTTCGGCTGGCACGTACAGCGCGTCAATGGTAATGATCTGCCCGCTGTTTTAGCCGCGTTTGATACGGCACGTTCTTTAACGGCACCACAGCCGCGTGTCATTTTGCTTGACACTAAGATGGGTAAAGGCGTGTCATTTTTAGAAGCGCGCGAAAAAAATCACTTCATTCGCGTTGAAGCGAACGAGTGGGCCCAAGCAATCGCCGAACTAGATGCGAGCTATCAAGGAGGTGCTCAATGACTGCGCCCACAAATACTGCTATGACTAAGCCTAAGCTGACCACGTCGGCCATGATTGCCTCGATCGCAGCAGAAGGGCAACGCGTCCGCGCCGCACCCTTTGGAAAGGCGCTTGTCGAGCTCGCCGAAAGTCGCCCAGAGATTGTAGGCCTGACGGCAGATTTAGCTAAATACACCGACTTACACATTTTTGCGCAGGCCTACCCAGAGCGGTTTTTTCAAATGGGAATGGCCGAGCAGCTTTTGATGGGCGCCGCTGGGGGAATGGCCAAAGAAGGTTTGATTCCTTTTGCCACAACCTATGCGGTCTTTGCAACGCGGCGCGCCTACGACTTTATTCATCAAGTCATTGCAGAAGAAAATTTAAATGTGAAAATTGCCTGTGCTCTGCCTGGCCTGACCTCGGGCTACGGTCCTAGCCACCAGGCGACAGAAGACTTAGCGATGATGCGCGCGATCCCGGGTATGACGGTCATTGATCCGTGCGATGCGTTAGACATTGAGCAGATGGTGCCGGCGGTTGTGGCGCACGACGGCCCTGTGTATATGCGTCTATTGCGCGGACAGGTGCCGTTAGTGCTCGATGAGTACGACTACAAATTCAAGCTAGGTCAGGCGCAACTGATACGCGACGGTAAGGATGTTCTGATTATTTCTAGCGGCATCATGACAATGCGGGCGCTAGAGGTCGCAAAAGAGATGGCTGGGGGCTCTGCAGATGTTGCAGTTCTCCACGTACCAACCATCAAACCCTTAGATGAGGCAACGATTTTAAAAGAAATCGGTCGTGGCTCACGCTTAGTGATTGTGGCTGAGAATCACACACGGATCGGAGGCCTAGGCGAAGCAATTGCTGCCTGCGTGTTGCGTGCAAGAATGGCTCCTAACTACCATCAAATTGCATTACCTGATGAATTTTTAGCGGCGGGTGCTTTGCCAACCTTGCATGATCGGTACGGCATTTCAACCGTGGCGATTGTGTCTTTTATCAAGAAGCTGTTGTAGCGATTGGTATCTTGCTGTTGTTTGCATTTGTGCCGGCAATGACGTTGCGAATGTGAACGATGCTTATTGGCTGTACAGACATTGGCCCAG
>JAURJT010000086.1 GCA_030832095.1 Gammaproteobacteria bacterium
AGTTTGGCACGCGCTTGCTCGAGTTCTTTTTCAACTGCCTTGAGTTGCTCTTGAAGTAGTGCAATACGCTCGGGCAGTTCGGCTGGTTGTGTCTTGAGTGCCGCGGCAGCGCGCTGTGCGGTCGCATTCAGATTTTGTACCCAGGCTAACGCATTGCCGCCCGTGACGGCCTCAATGCGTCGCACACCGGCAGCCACACCACCTTCAGAGACCACTTTAAACAAACCGATATCACCGGTGCGGGCAACGTGGGTGCCGCCGCACAATTCGCGTGAAAAACCAATATCAAGGACGCGCACGGTATCGCCGTATTTTTCGCCAAACAAGGCCATGGCGCCGCCCTTGACGGCATCGTCATACGACATCACTTGAGCCTGCGCGGCATTGTTTGCCAGCACCTCAGCGTTGACTAGGGTCTCGACTTTGGCGATATCAGCATCAGAGATCGGTGCATCGTGTGCGAAGTCGAAGCGAGTTTTATCAGCATCCACCAAGGAACCGCGCTGCTGCACATGGCTGCCCAACACGTCGCGCAAGGCTTTATGCATCAGGTGTGTGGCCGAGTGATTACGCACTGTGCGAGCGCGATACTCGGTATTTACCTGAGCGCTAACCACTTGCCCAAGTTTGAGAGTGCCAGCGCTGAGTTTGCCGTGATGGCCAAACACGTTGGGTTGAATTTTTTGTGTATCGAGAACGGCAAAAGTGGCCGTACCGTTCACACCAAGCAACTGACCCGTATCACCAACCTGCCCACCCGACTCGGCGTAAAACGGCGTAGTGTCAAGCACGACGATCGCGTCTTGGCCCGCCGAAATTTGCTCAACAGGTGCACCGCCCACATACAGCGCTAACACCTTTGCTTCAGTTTGCAGCTGTTCATACCCTTCAAATTGAGTCAGTGCCCCCTGGTACACCAAGCCCTCGGCCATTTTGAATTTACCGGCGGCACGCGCTTGATCGCGCTGGCGATCCATTGCCTTGTCAAAGCCAGCTTCATCGACCTCGACATTGCGCTCGCGACAAATATCGGCCGTCAGATCAAAAGGGAATCCGTAGGTGTCGTATAGCGTAAATACAGTATTGCCATCAAGCGTTGGCAAAGTTGGGCTACCTAGTTTGGCCACAGGCAAGGCTGCGAGTGCGACATCTAGAATTTTCATGCCATGCTCGAGGGTTTCGCCAAAACGCTCTTCTTCTTGGCGCAGCACTTGCTCGACCCGACTCGCCGTTTTTGCTAACTCGGGATAAGCCTCACCCATCTCTTTGACGAGATCTTTGACCAACAAATAAAAGAACGGCTTGGTTTGACCCAGTTTGTAGCCATGACGCAAGGCGCGACGTACGATACGCCGCAACACATAGCCTCGACCTTCGTTACTCGGGATCACGCCATCGACGATCAAAAAGCTGCAGGCACGAATGTGGTCAGCAATCACCCTGAGCGAGTTGTGCGCTAAGTCTTTGCAACCCGTTTCACGTGACGCCGCAGCAATCAGCGCCACAAACAAATCAATCTCATAATTTGAGTGCACGTGCTGCAACACTGCCGCCAAGCGCTCGAGCCCCATCCCGGTGTCGACACAGGGCTTAGGGAGCGGTGTCAGCGTACCGGCGGCATCGCGCTCGAATTGCATAAAAACGAGGTTCCAGATCTCGATGTAACGATCACCATCTTGTTCGGGCGAGCCGGGTGGGCCGCCCCAAACATCAGGGCCATGATCGTAAAAAATTTCGGTGCAGGGGCCGCAAGGACCCGTATCAGCCATTTGCCAAAAATTGTCTGACGCGTAACGCGCGCCCTTGTTATCACCAATCCGGACGATGCGCTCGGGCGGGACCCCAATCTCGTTCTGCCAAATCGCGTAAGCCTCGTCATCTTCTTGATAGACGGTGACCCAAAGTTTTTCTTTGGGCAAAGCGTAAACCTGTGTCAGCATCGCCCAAGCAAACTTGATGGCATCGTGCTTGAAATAATCACCAAAGCTGAAATTGCCCAACATCTCAAAAAAGGTGTGATGACGTGCGGTATAGCCAACATTTTCAAGGTCGTTGTGCTTACCACCCGCACGCACGCTACGTTGTGAAGACGTGGCGCGGGTATAAGGACGCGAGTCTTTGCCGGTAAAAACGTCTTTGAACTGCACCATGCCCGAATTGGTAAACAACAGAGTTGGGTCGTTTCCAGGCACCAGTGACGAAGAGGGAACGGCAGTGTGCCCTTGAGACTGAAAATATTGTAAAAATTTTTGACGGATTTCGGACGTTTTCATTGCGCAGCACTGAAATAAAGTAAGCAGACCATCACACCGCCAAAACGATGCAACCCTTTGAATTTAAGCCCCTAGTATAAAGGCTATGCCCGAACCCGCCCTTCGAACTACCGCAGACACAAAAAGCTGCGATATTCACCGCTTTCTTGCCCTTTGAAGCCCCAGGCCGCAAGCAGCATCGGCGAAAACCCTGCGGGGCAATTACATTGGCCCGTTTTGGGATTGACCATGCTGACGTCACTCTGATTCCAGAACAAAAACTCTGCCAGATGTCGATTGCCATGGCAAGAACGCCAACTATGTGTCAAAAACACACCACCAAAACTTGCCCCTGAAAGCTGCCAGCGCCCCTGATGGCAGGCCAGGAGGTTGCCATCTACACCGCGGCCAATCAACCCTGACGCTTCACATGCGTTGCCCTCGGCGGCCAATGCACCGACTTGCAAATATTCGCCGGCCGAAATCCGAGTTCCCGCTCGTAGCGCAGCACCAGCCACGACATCCGCCGGCGTGCGGATCTCTTGAGCCACCTCAAGCTTTCCCTTGAGCACGGTGTCGCGCAGGTCGTTCTGCCGAACAAAATGAGCGTACTGCGTCGAATCGTAGGAACTCAGAGCGGCAATCGTACCGATTGGTAAAGGTGCAAGTTCAGCGCTTGGGGGGTTCGGTCGATCAAGGATTGCGCCCTTGATACGCTGTGGTAAAAATGGATGAACTGAGGCGCCCTGCCCTTCGAGAGCTGTCAACAATTTTCCGAGTCGGTTGGTGTCATTGGCCTGGCGCAGTTGCCCGGCAACAGGTTGCGCCCAGACCAAGGCTTCAATTTTGCACCCTCTGGTCAGACACGCCCCTTGAGGCGTAAACACGCGCACCCGTGCCGCGTACCCCAAGGCAGGTCTGCTCGGAAAGCCTGTTGACAAGTGCCCCGCAGCAATCAGTTCTGCAATCGTGGGGTGCCAGATATCGCGATAGCCTGACCCTCCTGGCTCGGGCTGCACAATCCCCACCAGCAGATCAGCCTGACGCACAAGCATTTGATCAACCGCTTTTTTAAGTGTCAGCAACCAAATTCCGGTGGACTGAGCGGCAGCATCTTCAGCCTGCTGCATCCAGAATGACCCACCCCAAAGCGCGAGCAACGAAGCCAGCGCCATGGCGATGATCAGCTCGAGTAATGCAAAACCGCCTTCTGGCTTAGTGTCGTGCATGACTAGCGGATCGTAAAAACAAATGTGTTGCGATCGCCGCTCACGCACTGCGCGTCGGCCAGCACAGGGTTGTAAGGCATCGTTGGTTCGGTCAAAGTGTTCTTCACCATCATCGGGCCGTTCGCCCCAGCGATCGTCACCACCTCGGCCAAGCGTTGCAAAATCGAGGCAAGTGCAGGGCAAGCCGCCTGATTGACATCATTTAAAGTCAAAGAAAAAGCCGAACCACTCGACCCCCCGGCCACAGCTTGCGGTTCGACAGAGATCACCCCTCGGCCAGAATGCCCCGTGCCACCCAAACCATGTGCAACGCTTGCGCGAGGCCCAAAACCCGTCACGGACACCACGCTCGAAGAGCGCAACGCATTGGCCAAAGCGCCGCTATCCAGCCCGAGGTATGGGCTCGCGCCAAAGCCGTTGGTATTTGCTTTCATTCGTGCAACAAAACGCTGCATCTCTTCAGCAACCCGGGGCACTTTGTTTTCAATCACATACCCTTGAATCGCCGGAATTCCGATAATCGCGATCAACATCATTAACGTGGTGACGATCGAAATCTCAATCAACGAAAATCCTCGTTGCGCGGCAAAGCGGCACGCGCGTTTTCCATGCAACGTAACAAATGGTCGCAGCAAGCTGACGACCAACTCGTCAGCTTGCTTCAAAAAGAGTGTATTCATCTTACGAACTCCGAAATTAAACAGATTAAATAGATCCAACTAGAAGCATCAACGGCCGCAATGCAAACTCAACGACTGCCTGAGATTGAATCGGTCGAACAAAGATCATCAACGTGCGTAATCATTAACGTGCGTAATACAAACTCAACGACTGCCTGAGTTCGTCGAACACACGAAAATGCCAAAACGCGATTGAGAACACCACCGCAACCGCTGCGAGTAGTAACA
>JAURJT010000087.1 GCA_030832095.1 Gammaproteobacteria bacterium
TCCGCGCCGACCCAATCACTCCCAGCGGGTAGCACAGGCGCAGCCAACAAAGCCTGGCTGGCGATATGATCGCCAAGCTCTTTGGGGTCTGCCAAGGCGCCACCCTCAGGCATCATATGCGCCGATCTGCGATAACGTACGACCCCCGCTTGGAGCACTTGTAATAATGAGGGTTGCATCTGTTCAAGCTCAGCTGGGCTCATCATTTTTTTTGCGACTGCATCATTTAACTGATCGACCATCCGCTTGAATTTTCTGACGGGAGGGCCGGCCAAGGGGTCTTTAGCTGGCGGTGCCGCGCCTGCGGCCTGTTTAGCCACCTGCTCAGCCATCACAGCTTTGACCTTTTCCATGGCTAATTTTCTTGCCGCAAGCCCAAGCTCACGGGCGCGTTTGATCAACTCAGCAAGCCTCTTGGCGTCAGGTTTTGGCGACAAGAGGATGTCTGTAATTTCATTTGCAATAGTGACCGACTCTTCGGGCGGCGTTAAGGGCTTTGGCTCTTCGCCTTGCTCACTTATTGGGATCTGGGTTGGGTCGGGCGACTTTAACGCATCGACTTTTACCATTGCGTCATCATAGGTTTTGCGCGCCTGTTCGATACGCGCGCGCGCCTCGGGCGGCGCAGACACCAGCAACGAACCAATTTGCCCAGACGGCAGCAGCGGGCTGTCATCTAACGCGGCCAAAGCCGCATCTTTCTGACTGGTCTCACGCAGGGCGAGCTGTTGCTGGTAGTAATCAAGCGAACGCGGCGCGTCGAGGTCTTCAAGCGCAGCAAAAAGAAGGCTCACATCGGCTGCATCGTATTCAGTGATATCGATTTCGCCACGCCACATCATGGCCAATAGGCCTTCGTGCGGAACCAACCAAACGGTATCAAATTTCAGGTCGATTGGGATCAACTGGTTACCTGTGACAGTACGCCGAATCAGGCAGCGTGGCTGCCAGGCAGGCAATTGCCAACGCAGAGGATTACCGTCTGCGCTCATCCCCTCGCAGGTAAATTGATCACCAGGTAAAAACACACCGTCAAGCCATTGATCTTTGGGCCCGACCATGAAAATATCGGGCGAAGTGTCACTGGCCAAGGCAGGATAATCGTTCTTGAACCACTTATCGTCATAGGTACCGTGAGGTTTGAAACGATTCGGTGCATCGAGTGGTAGCGGCCCAAAACCGGCGGGCTCTGGTCGGTCGTCGGGGCTGCTGATCAACTGATTAAAATTTTCAAGATACGGCAGGGGCTTGCCTAACCAACCATCTTCATACAAGCCAATACCGGTAGGGTTCACAGAGTGCCCTTTACCGCCAAAGGCCAAGGGCCAGGTCAACAATACGGGTCCCTCTAAGGCCCCCGGCTCAGAAGGCCACGCAATCCCCGCCTTACTCTGCCAGACACGCGCACCACTCACGTGCAGTTGTTTTTCAGTAATTACCTTGCCCGCACGTGTCACTTCAACACGCGCTTTAGCCGAGACTGCATCGCGAGTCGCCGGGTAAATCGCGCCAAAGGCCAACCACTCTGACCTTGGCTTTAAACAACCTAAATCAGGACTCGTCTTGGCAGGCAATACCGACGACAGTGCTTTCCATAGCGTTTGTTCTGAACACAGTTGCGCCGACGAGCCCATCATCTCAAAGCCCGCCATCGCAGTGACAACCAACTTCGTTCGCCCACCCGCTATCGCGATGGGCCTAGACGAAGTACACAAGGCGATGGGCTTAATGGTTTGCATCAAAGAGCCTTAAACATCCGACTGTTTAAACTGCGCAGTCAGTTTTTGTGCAAGCGGAGTCTGCGTCGCTTGCGTCTCTTCAGCAGCGAGCGCAACAAAGGCTTGCGCAAGTTCTTCATCGGGTAAATTTTGAAGCTCTTCAGGCATTAGGCTGAACATTTTTAAAAAGTCTGCGCCACCCGCTAGATAAAAATCAACCAACATGTCGCGCGAGGTGTTGGGATCGATGTCGCCGCTCGCTAGCACCGTGTCGGCCAGATAAGACGAAAATATGAGACGCTCTTGCGCAGAGAGCGAAGCGAAGGCGTGATCGCTACTCATGAAAGTTTGAACGATATCGGTTGGACTGCTCATAGAATCTTTATCCTAAAGTCGACGTTTGCCTCAGACTAAAATCGCCTGCGACACGATTGATTTAGTTCATTAGTTATTACACTCCACTCAGGTCCCAGGCTACTTCTTCTCGGTGCCATCAACTTGCTTTGTATCTGGATCTTTTTTAAGATTGTCAGATTGATACTGACCCGCCCGCCCCCTGTTACCCGCACTCACTCCTTTCGTGATGCTTTTGTAAGAAACTTTAGTCAGTTTTACAATAGCGGCAGCCTTGTCTGCATCCACGCCAACGGCCTTGAGGGCTGCTGCGTAGTCAAACCCTTTTAGCAACGTTTTCATGGTTGAGCCTAAGGCCTTGGAATCTTTAGTCACACTAAAGCCTGCTTTGACAAAGTCCCCACCTGCTTTAAAAAAATCTCCCACTTTCATCAGATTTTTAAGCCCCGGCGCGCCGTACTTCTCAACCTCTGCCATAGTTTTCGCAGCCTGTTGAGCATCTTTCGCAGCCTGTTCAGCATCTTTCGCCGACTCACCAGCCTCAATAAAGTCTTTCGACTTAAAAGCTTCGTACGACTTTTGTGCATCTTTCGACAGGTTCGTTCCGCCGTCTTTGATTGCGGCCTCTATCAACTTATTTGTAGCGCTCTCCAACTTTTTACCATCTGCAAGTGCTTCATCAGCCTTTTGCGTGGCCTTGTATGCAATGCTTAAGTCTTCGGTCGCCTTTGCTAGTTTTTCCGAATCTTTACCTGCGTAAGCGAGTTTGCGCGCCTCTACGGCTTCGCCCCATGCCTTTTTTGCGTCAACTGCCGTTTTTTCCAACATTTTGATGTCCGGCAACTTAGCCGCTAATTTCTCAACATCTTCAGACGTCTTTAAAAAAGCTTTGGCGGCTTCTGTGGCGGCCTTGGCTTTTTGCGCGACCTCCTCGGCCTTTTTAGCCGCCTTCACTAAGTCGGCAGCTTTTTCCGCCTCAGTTGCTGCCTTAGCACCAACGACAGCTCCGCCAGGCGTGGTGATCTTCATGCCCGCGATATCCAGCTTGAACGATTTGCTTTCCACCACACAAACGTCCTCGTCCATGTTCAATAGAACCTGCCCCATTGAAATCAGGGTAAAGGGCATCGCCAAACCAATCAGCGCATCA
>JAURJT010000013.1 GCA_030832095.1 Gammaproteobacteria bacterium
GAACGCGGCGCTGAACAAGACCTTGGCCGATCCCCAATTGCAAGAGCAATTTACGCGCGCAGCCAGTCGGGCACGGCCAGGGCCTGCCGCTGTTTTTACGACTCTGATGCAAACCGAAGATAAGACTGCAACAGCGTTGGCAGCGTCAGGAAAACTCAAGCCCGACTAAACGGGCTGAGCCGGCACTGTTCGCTGGCTGATTGTTGCAGAGGCCTAGCGTCTGAACAAGTCAGCCATCAGTCTGACCAACTCAGTCTAGTATCCAAGTTGTCGGTTGACTTTGTTGTCAAGCTGCCCAGTTGTGGTGAGCTTGGCAAAATTGGCAAACCAACAATCTAATACTCGTTGTACGTAATCGGGCGCATCACACGAGATGTGTGGCGTGACGATAAGATTGGGTGTTGTCCAAAGGGGGGAGCCCGGCTCAAGTGGCTCTTTATCAAAGACATCCAAGATTGCGCCATCAAGCCGTTTACTTTCAAGATGCTTGATCACAGCGGCGTAATCCACAATCGGTGAGCGGCCAATATTGATCAAGCCCGCGCCTTTGGGTAATGATGCAATTCTGGAGTCAGTGATTAAGCCTCTAGTGTCTGCGGTAAGCGGCGCGGCAACAATGAGGTAGTCGGTGCGAGGTAAGACAGAGTCGAGTTGGCTCACACTGATGGTTTCATCCGCAAGCGGTTGCGCTGTGCCCGAACGAGTCACTGCAATGACTTTCATGCCAAGCCGTTTTGCACCCAATCCTGCAGCGCGGCCAACATCCCCAAACCCAATGACTGTTGCGGTTCTGCCGCGAATATTGAACTCATGAATCATGTCCCAAATCTGTTTGGTTTGATTCGCCAGAATTTGAGGCATTTTGTTATGCAACATCAACAAAGCCATGCTGATGAAGTCTTCAGTCTTATCACCGTGGATGCCACTGCTGTTTGTGACCGTGATTTGTTCGGGCAACCAGTCTAGCGGTAGCAGGTGATCGACGCCCGCGCCAGTCGTGTGAATCCACTTTAGCTTTTTTGCGGCAATGATTTTTGGACGATCGATTGGGCCTGCAAGCAGCGCATCTGCGTCTTGCAGTGCTTTTTCTAAAATATCGCCATCCCAACCGACCGAGACGTCGACTTGCTTGGCAAGCTCTGGATGGCGTGCCGCTGCTTGCGTCCATTGCTCGTGCGTCAGATGAAAGAGCTCATTGCGAAGGCGACCGTTTTCTAGGTGAAGTCTGAAGCGTGTTGACATAGGTGTGTGTAAAAAACGTTATGGTTGCAAGATGAAGTGAAAGCCGTCGTGTAACCGGCCAAATGATTGCGTTAGCGTAACTCGAAATCTCTTCGGGTGTCGCGTTGTATAGTGAATGCCTGTACTAAATCAAACAATCAAGGTCAAGCATGTTAGGGGTAACGGATTACGGGGCATTTGTTGTCGCCTTCACGATATTTTTGTTGATCCCTGGGCCCGGCAACCTCGTGTTGATTACGTCAACGAGCAAGGGGGGCTTGCGCGCCGGACTCGCTGCAACAACGGGGATTGTGCTGGGCGACCAGATCTTGGCTTGGCTGGCCGTTGCAGGGGTCGCTGCAGTCTTAACGACCTACCCAGCGGCCTTTGCCGCTGTGCAGTGGGTGGGTGCGGTTTATCTTGCGTGGCTAGGCCTGAAAATGTTGCTAGCCAAGCCGGGTGCGGCACCGATTTTGAATATCAAGCCCTACCATTACTTGCGCCAGGCATTTTTCATCACGCTCTTAAATCCAAAATCGATTGTTTTTTATATGGCTTTTTTCCCGCTTTTCATTGACCCGGTGCGGCAACAAGGTTTATTGACATTTGGTTTTTTGGCTCTCACGATTGCAGCCCTTGCGTTTATCTATGGCGTGGTTGCTACGGTGATGACGCACTTTTTTGCCGAGCGTATACGCAGTCATCCTAAGGCTGGGTTTTTACTTGAAAAGCTGGCGGGGCTGTGCCTGATTGGATTTGGGGTACGCTTGGTCTTGACGCAATAAACACAAAAGCACAGAGACAAATCATGAAAATAGCAGTCTTGCCCGGCGATGGCGTAGGTCACGAGATCATCCCCGAGGCAGTGAAGGTCTTGCAAGCGGTTGCGAAGGGGCGTTTTGCACTTGAGCTTGAGTACGGTCACATCGGGATGTCAGGCGTTCAGACGTCGGGTAAGCCTCTACCCGACGAGACTGATGCGCTCGCTAAGCGTGCCGATGCGATTTTGTTTGGTGCGATCGGCGGACCAGAATATGAACAGTGGATTCGAACGAATAAAGTGCGGTCGGGTTTGCTGCAGTTGCGCTCAAATTTAGCTTTGAATGCAAATTTACGCCCCATTAAGTTGTTTCCGGAGTTGGCGAATGTTTCGACATTGAAGCCTCAAGTGATTGAGGGTTTAGATCTTTTGATTTTGCGCGAATTGTCGAGTGATATCTATTTTGGTGAGCCGCGAGGCCCTGTGCAAAATGCCTCGGGTGAGCGCGAGTCGATCAACACCATGCGCTATACCGAATCACAGATTCGTGCGATCGGGCACGTTGCTTTTAAAACAGCTCGGCAGCGTAAAAGTAAAGTCTGCTCGGTCGATAAAGCAAACGTGCTTGAAACCATGCAGCTTTGGCGCGACGTCATGACCGAAGTCGGCGCAGAGTACCCGGATGTCGAGTTAACCCATCTATATGTCGATGTTGCGGCGATGATGTTGATGCGTGCGCCCACCCGTTTTGATGTGATTGTCACGGGCAACATGTTTGGCGATATTCTGTCGGATGAGGCTGCGATGCTCGTGGGCTCACTCGGGATGTTGCCCTCGGCGTCTCTGGCGCCTGACGGTAAGGGCTTGTATGAGCCGATCCATGGGTCTGCGCCAGATATCGCAGGCAAAGATATTGTGAACCCTTGTGCCATGATTTTGTCTGTGGCGATGATGCTGCGCCATAGCTTTAATCGCGAACAAGACGCGCAGCGCATTGAACACGCCGTGCGGACAGTGGTTGGGCGTGGTTTGCGTACGGCTGACATCATGGATACGGATAGCCGCTTGGTCGGTACCAAAGAAATGGGTGATGCGATTGCCGCAGCCATCAATGCTTGAGCGCAGTAATGTGTAGGGCCTCCAAGCTGTTTCTATATTTCTTTTAGTAATATAGGTGGTGCCAATCAATCGTTGGATAGGCTTTTGAGAGTCGCTATGATGCGGTACACAGCTGATTCGATGAGCACTTTTTGAGCGATCGCGGTGTCACTGACTAAGATAAAAAATATAGAAGCGATTTATGGATGCGAGAGAAATACTACTGTGGTCTGGGCTGATCATTGGCCTGCTGTTTGGGTTGAATGGCCAGTGGTCGGGCTTTTGCTTAAACCGTGCACTGAAAGAGGGCTGGGATTCAGGCGCGAAGCAAAAAGCACAGTCTTTTGTCTTGGCGCTAGTGGTGTCGATCCTCGGTGCCCAAACACTCTCGGCTTTTGAAATTATCGATTTAAGTACCTCTATTTACCGCGGCAACGGCGCTTCGTGGTTGTTTGTGATCGTAGGGGGCTTGATGTTTGGTTACGGCATGATGCTAGCCAACGGCTGTGGCGCGCGTGCGGTGGTGTTGCTTGGCCAGGGTAATCTCAGATCGTTTGTGGTGTTGTTGTGCTTAGGGATTTCAGCGTACATGACGTTGACAGGATTGTTAGCGCCCTTGCGTTTGACGCTTGCGCAGGCGACGGCCTTGCCTGCTCATGGCTTGTTTGAGTTTGGCGTAGTCACGCGTTTTGCGTTGATTGGCTTGTTATCAGTCGCTTTGCTGAGTTTTGTGTTTTGGCGAGGCGCAATTTTTAACCACAAGCGCGACTTGGTGAGCGGGGTGGTGGTGGGGGCGTTGATTACGGCAGGTTGGTGGGTCACGGGTTGGTTGGCTGTGGATGAATTTGAACCTGCCCCAAGCGTCTCGCTGACTTTCATTGCGCCGATCGGTGAAACGATTCAATACACCATGATTGCGACCGGGGTGCGGCTAGGCTTTGGTGTCACTGTGGTGGTTGGCGTGGTGCTAGGCTCGTTTGTGGCGGCGAGTTTGTCCAAGACTTTCCGCCTGCAGGGGTTCGCGACACCCGCGGATATGCTTCGGTACATGGCTGGAGGCACGCTGATGGGAATCGGTGGCGCGTTAGCGATGGGCTGTTCGATTGGTCAGGGGCTCACTGGCTTTTCGACCTTGACCTATACCTCGATGCTAGCGTTTGCCGCGATGATTATCGGGGCGCGACTCGCTCAGCGTAAAGCGTAACTTGACCGACTGTTGGCGTTCGTCATTTCTCTGGTAGTGCGTGTTGAACCCCGCTTCAGCTATTGGTTCCCCGCTGAGACAACCTAAGGCTGTTCATTCTTTTTTATAGGTAGCCTTAAGCCTTAGGCTATTCGAGCCTTCTTTGAACTAGCTCAAGACTATCTGGCCATCATCTGCGGCAGCCACAGAGCAATCTGCGGAAACAGCACGATCACCAACAGGCCCACAAGCATCACTAAAATGAAAGGGACAGAGCCCGCCATGATATCTGTCATGGTGACTTCTTTAGGAACGATCCCTTTCAGTACAAAGAGGTTTAAGCCGACCGGTGGAGTGATCATGCCGATTTCTACCGCGATGGTGACGATGATACCTAACCAAACCGGGTCATAGCCCAACTTGCTCAGCACCGGAAACGCCAAGGGGAGTGTGATCACCATCATCGAGGCTGGGTCCATCAGGCAGCCCAGAATCAACAGCACAACGATATAAAGTGTCAGCACCATCCAAGGTTCTAGATTGGCCGCTGTGACGGACTCAATCATGCCATGCGCGATCCCCAGCCGAGACACCACAAACCCAAAGAAGCTGCCGAAAATGATTAGCATCATCAGCATGGTGGTCGTCTGGGCGGTCGTGAGCAAAACCTTGCTCAGTCCGCCGTGGCGCATATCTGGGCGACGAATGGTTAAAAGCAGGGCACCTAAGGCACCAAGTGCTGCTGCCTCTGTAGTGGTGGCTAAGCCGCTATAGATTGAACCCATGACGATTAAAAACAAAAGCAAAACTGGCCAAATACCTGTCAACGAGCTAAAGCGTTCAGACCAAGTCACGCGGATATTAAGTGGCTTGGCAGTGCCCTCGCGCATACTTTCTACAACAACATAGGTAATCATTAAAGCCGCCAGAAAAAGTCCTGGCACGATGCCTGCGATAAATAGTGAGCCGATTGAGGTTTCGGTCAAAATACCGTAAATCACCATGACAACGCTTGGCGGAATCAAAATCCCCAGGGTTCCTCCCGCAGCGACAACACCGACAGCCATGCGTTTCGAGTAACCATGCCGAAGCATTTCGGGAATCGAGGCATAGCCGATTGCAGCAGCGGTGGCTGGACTCGAGCCCGAAATGGCGGCAAAAGCTGAGCATGCCACAATCGTGCTGACAGGCAGGGCACCCGGAACCCGGTTAAACCATTTTGTTGCCGCAAGATACGACCGCTCGGCAATGTCAGAATGCGAAACGACCCCCGCCATCAAGACAAATAGCGGTGCGACCAAAAACAGATGGCTCGTCGATACGACAAAGCTCATACGAGCCATCTGAATCAGCATCGCTGGGTTCAGGAACAAAAATACCATAATGGTTGCGGTGATACCCATTGAAAATGCGACCGGTATTCCGATCGTCATAAACACAAGCAAAAACGCAAACAAAATCAGAGTTAAACCTAACCAGCCGAATTCCATGGCGTATCCTTTATGGTGTACCTATACTGACTTACCAGTTATCTTGATGAGGGAGTTCGCGTCCGTCGATGAAGCGCGCTGCAATCACGAGTAACTGAGTAATAAACATCAAGCCCGCACCAAAAGGCATTGACCACTGAACGAGGGCGACCGGCCAGGCTAATTCAGTTTCATCGATGCGCCCGGTTGAATAACCTTCAAAAAAAACTTTCCAGACCTGATAGAAAAAAAGACTTAAAAAAAGTGTGGTGAGAATGTCGCCGATTGTCGTGGCGATGCGCGTGGCCTTACCCGGAAGCCATTCTTGTAAGAGATCAATTCGCACGTGAATACCTTCTTGCAGTGCGTGGCTCGTTGCAAAAAATACAACAAAGCAAAGAAGATAGGCGCAGACTGGATAAGACCAGGTGTCTGGCGTACCCAGCACGTAGCGTGTATAGACTCCGTAACAACCAATTAAGGTGATGAGTAATACTAACCAACCCGCTATCGTCGCCAGAAAGTGATTCAGACGAAAGACCCGATCTCTAAATTGCGACCAAAATACTTGCTGAGTACTCATAAGCCTCCCGCAACGTCAATGGTGGTGCCGGTGACGTAGTCTGGGGCGTCGAGCAGCGCCCAAATCACGACCTCAGCGATCTCTTTTGCCTCTGCGGCACGACCAATCGGCGTCACCTGAGCCAGGCGATCTATCCGTTCGGGTGCACCGGCAATGGCGTGTAAGTTGGTCGCTACGCCGCCCGGGGCAACTCCCGTGACTTGGACCCCTTCCTTCGCGACCTCGCGCGCCAAGCCCAAAGTGAAGGTATTCAAGGCGGCTTTCGATGCAGCATAGTCAACCCAGTCGTTCGGGCTGCCGGTTCGGCTTGCAATCGAGGACACATTAATAATTCGTCCTCCGCCACCGCCATGCTTGGTCGAGAGGCGTTTGAGTGCTTGCTGGGCGCAGAGTATGGGGCCAATGACGTTGATGTCAAAAGTTTTACGCAGAGTGTCGATGTCTAACGTGTCGATGCGTCTGCCGGCTTTACCAACAAATCCCGCGTTGTTGACTAAACCACCTAGTGCACCAAACTTTGCATCGCATTCCTCAAACAGACTCACTACTGAGGATGGCTCTGAAACGTCTGCCTGCACCATGCAAAACACCTGGCCTTGCTCCTCGAGTTCACGCGCTAGCAGTTGCGCCTCAGTGATGCGGCTTGTGTAGTTAAAGCAAACCGGTATCTTGCGCGCAGCAAGCAGTCGGACAATTTCTGCCCCAATGCCTCGGCTCCCACCCGTCACGATGATGGGTCGTTGTTTTGTTTGAGTCATGTTTGAACGCCTGTTAAGTTTTATCTTAAGGGCATTCAGAAACATCGCCGACTTGTGGTCGAGCTAACACTTGAGGACGATAGCGTTTGATGACTTCAATAATGCGATTACCGTCTGCGCTCGTTTTAGGAGAAATCTCTTTGTCGAAGACATCCGTCGCGGCGGCAACTAAGCGATCAAATTCTGCTTGTTTAGGTACGCAGAATTTCGCACCGCGTTCCCCAAGAGTTTTCATCGTTTGCTCGTAACCCTGTGCGTAGGCAATGAGTCCCCAATCCATCGTCTCTTGGCCGACTTTTAGCATGATTGCACGATCTGCTTCAGACAGGCGCTTCCAGCGGTCGTTGCTGATGTTGATCGTTGCAAACGCGATTGAATGATCAACACGAGTAATGAATTTTGCGGGTTCATACAACTTTAAAGACAATATGCCGCTGTAAATCATGAGCGTGCAGTTCACTGTGCCCAGATCGAGTGCGTTATATAGCTCTGCGGGAGCGAATACGACAGGGCTTCCGCCCCAGCGCTTGATTGTCTCGGCCTGCCAGCGACCCGCCGTGCGAAGCTTGACGCCTTTCCATTGCTCAGGACCGCTTAAGAAACGATCTCTGCACGTGACTGGGTCGGGTAACAACGCGGGTGGTGCCGAGACGGCACGCGAGCCTCTTTTTTCGTAGACCTTATCGACAAGAGGCAAGATCTCGCGATTGAAGGCACCAAGGCCTTTAGGGTCGAGCGGAAAACTGAAGGGAACATCAAACCCAGCCAGATCAATGATTTCACCCGACACATAGGGAGTAAACGATAAGGTTGCGTCAACCACGCCATCGCGCATGGCATCGACCATTTTGTTACCCACTAAGCTGCCGGACCAATGAATACGAAACTTAATGCGGCCATCGGTAGCTTTTGTGACGCCTTCTGTCCAGTGCTTGACCGAAAGCGAAGAGAAATCTGACTCAGGAAATACTGAAGCGAACTCTAGGGTTTGTGCGTTTGCAGGCGCGATACAAGTTAGCGCGAGCAAGCTCGCACAGGATAGTGCCCAGTTTTTTAGCTGCTTTTTGATTAATGTCTGCATCATTCTCTCCATTTATCGATACGACTTCAGCGAGTCGTTATTAGGTTAATTGACTGGTAATAATTTCGATTTTTCTAGACGGGTCTTTGCCATCCCAGTTCACCGAAGCTTGCTGCATTAAAGACAAAAATTTTAATTGAGTGTCGTTGTACTCGATCAGTTCAAGCATGCCTGGTAGTTCACCCGTTGTGTCAAAGTACGCAAACCGGATACCGCGTGGCGTTAAACCTTCAAACGCCAACACATAGCCCATTTTCTTGTAGCGGGCGACATCCGCTTCGTACTGAGTGGTCGCCATGCCAAGATGATGAAATCCATAGCCCTTTTTCTTGATGACATCCCAATACACAGAGGGCTTATCGTCAAGCGGCTGAATCACTTCAAAACACATATTGCCCGAAAAGCTTAAGGCCAAGCCCATCCGCATATCGGTCGGTTCGCCGCGGTAGTAAGCCTCTTTGAGCGTATAACCATTTGAATAAAACCAAGGGCCGATATTAAATTTTTCACTAAATTCAGTAATCGATTTTTGCAAGTCTTCAACGACGTAGGCAACCTGCACAATGCCGCCCAAGGGTTGGCCAAAGATATTTTCAATCACGTTTGTCTCCGGTAGCGTCTCGACAGTGATTTTGTCGAACGGCATTATTTTTTAAATTTGATCGCTATCGTTTATAGCAGAGCCTGACGCTTTTTGAAACGCCCTCGACTGTGTGAAGCCGACGACGTTGACATTACAGAACTCACGGCCTAAGCTGCAAGAACAATGAGACCAGCGCTAGGTGATACTTTATGTGGCGCTGCAACAATAATAAATATCGGAGACCCTCCATGAAACAAACATTGCTTGGCAGTATCTTGATTGCTTGTGTGTTGCAGGGCCTGACTCCCGCTGCTGCCCAAACCAACGAATACGGTAGCCCTGAGTTAATCAAGGCAGCCACCAAAGAGGGTAAGTTGGTGCTGTACACCACGATGGATAAAGAAAACACCATGCGTGCGATTGGGTTATTTAATAAGCGTTTTCCTGGGATCGATGTTCAGGTATTGCGCATGCCAGGTGGGCAGTTGGTCACGCGTGTGCAGGCCGAGATGGCTGCCGGCAAATTAGCTGCTGACATTGTGTCTTTTTCTGATCAAGCTCAAGTTGACAGTGTGCAGACCGCTCTTGCCGATTACGCCCCACCTAACGCAAGCGGTTTTCCGGCACCTAATGCGGCTAAGAAGGCCTGGCCGTTAACCATGGCGGCTTGGTGTATTGGTTACAACACCGAGCTTGTGAAGAACCCACCAAAATCCTGGGCGGAGCTCACTGACGCGCAGTACAAGGGCAAGTTAGGCGAGGTCACCATTTTGACGGGTGGCACGGGCTGGGTCCGTTCGATGTTTGAACGCGAGACGCTAGGCGAGGGTTACTGGGCAGCTTTGGCGGCAAACAAACCAAAGATATTTCCAAGCGGCGTGCCGTTAAGTGACGCCCTACTGCGAGGTGAGGTTTCTGTGGCTGCGATTATTACGAATCAGATCTTGCCGCGCACCAAAGAAGGTGCCCCAATTACGTGTAATTTTGCAAAAGAAGGTATCCCTGTCATTGAACTGCCGATCAGTCTGGTGAAAAACGCCAAGGCGCCAAATGCCGCAACCTTGTTTATGAACTGGTCACTTTCAAAAGAAGGGCAGTCTATTGTGGTCAATGATTGGAAAATGTTTTCGGCACTGAGTGGCACGCCGTCACCTGAGGGTTTTGATCCCTCAGTGCATAAAATCTGGCGTGCAGACCCCGTTAAAACGGCGGCGAATCGCGAGACCTGGACCAAAGAGTGGACGCAGTTATTTAACTGGCGCTAAGTTTTCGCATGCAGACCCAAGCCGCTGAACCGGTTGCATCCGGTCGCCTTGCTCAGACTGCCTTTGCGCTATTGGGCAATTGGTTCTGGTCGGGCTTACTGCTGATCATTCTCGCCTTGCTGGTGATCTATCCAATGATCATGCTGGTGGTGGGCGCGCTCACCGACATGGATCCGATCACAGAGGGGATTGATGTTTCGCGCTTTGCGCTACATCACTTTTCTGCTGCTTTAACCAATCCCAATGCTTCTGCCGCGCTGGTCAATTCGTTGATTGCGTGTGGGGGCGGTGCGCTCGTGGCTGTTGTGGTTGGCCTGACGTTCTCTTGGATGGTGGTGCGCACCAACATGCCAGGGCGCAAGCTGATCGCTGCACTGTCTTACATCCCGTTGTTTGTCCCGCCGATGGTAGGTGCCATCGCTTGGTCTTTGTTAGGATCACCGACAACAGGTCTGCTCAATACATTTTTTAAATGGCTTAACGTCGACGTTCGAATCAATATCTACTCGATGGGTGGGTTGATTGCGGTGTTTGGTATGTATTACGCGCCCTATGTGTATATGTTCACGGCCTCGGCGCTACGCAACATGGATCCCACGCTCGAAGAGGCCTCTGAAATTAGTGGTGCGAGTGCTTTTTATACACAGTTGCATGTGACGTTCCCGTTGATTTTGCCTGCCATCCTCTCAAGCATGTTGCTGTCCTTTGTTGTGATGTTGGGCATTTACGGGATCCCGTCGGTGCTGGGCTCTCAATCTGGCATCATGTTGCTCAGTACTTATTTGTTTCAACTGACGTCTTGGAGTCCACCTCTTTATAACGCAGCTGCAGCGGTCTCGATCTTGATGATTATTGTTGCCGCCGTGTTGGTATTGATCCAGCAAAAAGTATTGTCTAAGCGTAGCTACATCACGATCAGTGGCAAAGGTTTCCGCCCGCGCGAATTAAATCTTGGTCATTGGAAATGGTTGCTGCTTGTCCTGGCGCTAATCTACCTGTTAGTGGTCGTGGTCTTGCCGATCGGGGCGCTTGCTATCGCAGCGACTCGAAAATTCATGTTTGTCCCAACCATGGCAAGTCTGTTTGAGCTGAAGCAATACTCATGGGGGCATTTTCAAACAGTACTTGCTGATCAGCAAACCATTCAATCGGTCTGGAACACTCTGGTCATTGGCTGTGCCACAGCACTCGTGGGCGGCGTTCTGGCCTTTGCGATTGGGTACACGGTGCAGCGCAAAGATGCGCCAGCCGCACGCGTGATTGATTTGATTTCAACCTTACCGGCCGCTGTGCCAGGTTTGATTGTCGGGGTTGCGTACCTGTGGGCCTGGATCGGACTGCCGATTGGCCTGTATGGCACGATCTGGATTTTGGTGTTTGCGTTTGTGGGTCGCTTTATCCCCGATACCGTCAAAGTGCTGTCGACTTCACTCGCACAAATTCATCCTGAATTAAAAGAAGCTGCCTGGATCTCTGGCAAGGGGCCGTTGCGGACGATCATGACCATTATCCTGCCGTTGGCCAAGCCCGGTGTCGCAGCGGCGATGACGCTTTTGTTTGTGCTGGCAATTCGAGAGCTCGGTTCTTCACTTTTTTTGTATACGACCGACACCATGATGATGGCGATCGCGCTCTTGAATTTGTATGAAAGCGGCACCTTGGGTACTGCTGCGGCCTTTGGTTTAGCGCAGGTGGTGTTACTTGGGTTATTGATTGGTCTTGCCAATCGGTTGTCGGGTGGGTCAACAAATTCGAGTGTTGGATGAAAGCGATGAGATTCAGGCCGCTGAGGCGTGTGTTGGCGCTCGCGAATGGCGGTCACACTCGGTGGTTTGTTAGAGAGCAGATGATGGCGGGTACGTTCGATGATTTGTTGGAGATTAGATGATGGCGGTCACACTTGATGTGCAATGCTTGGTGAAAGAATTCTCGTCTGGGCGCCCGGCGGTGGATCAAGTGAGCTTTCAAATCCCAACCGGTGAAATCACGGTGCTGTTAGGACCCTCGGGGTGTGGCAAGACAACAACGTTGCGTTGTGTGGCGGGCTTAGAGCATCCGACGGCAGGTCAAATTTTGATCGATGGTCAGGTCGTATCAGCGCCGTTACAAGGGATTTCTGTCGCGCCCAGACATCGCGAAGTCGGGATGGTTTTTCAGTCTTATGCGGTGTGGCCCCACATGACAGTGAAACAAAATGTCGCCTATCCCTTGAAACACCGTGGCATTGAACGACAAGTGGTTGATCAGAAAGTTAAAGACGCACTTGAGCTAGTTGATTTGCTGGAATATGCCGATCGACCTGCAACGTCTTTATCAGGTGGGCAGATGCAGCGCGTGGCGTTGGCGCGCAGTTTGAGTTATCAACCAAAAATATTATTACTTGACGAGCCGCTGTCTAATTTAGATGCGAAGTTACGCCTGCGTTTGCGCGCTGATTTGCGTCGCATTATCAAGCAGGCGGGTTTGACTGCGCTCTACGTCACGCACGATCAGTCTGAGGCCGTGGTGCTTGGTGATCAAATCGGTGTGATGAATCAAGGCAAGCTCTTGCAGATGGGGGCGCCACAACAGATTTATAACCAGCCGTCTGACTTGTTTGTTGCTAGCTTCACGGGGGCCTCAAACGCCTTACACGGAACTGTAGTTAACCACGATGGTGTCGATCATGTTGTCGAGTTGGCACAAGGCGCAAAGGTGCGGGCCCGATGTTTGAGTGCGGTGAGCCCGGGGCAAGCGGTCGTGATTGCCGTGCGTCCAGAAAATATTGTTTTAACTGCCGGGGTGGCGCAAGGCTCGTTGCCCGTTCGCGTTCGTCAATTACAGTTTTTAGGTGTTCAGACCAATTACGAAATTGAAGTGTTTGGTCAAACGCTTGAGGTGACCGAGTTGGGTACCTTGCCGCGCTTTGAAGCAGGGGCTGCAGTCTTTATGACGCTACCCCCTGAACAGTGCTGGGGTTACCCCGCCTGAGTTGGCGCTTGAATTGCCCAGCCTAAGCTAGCGCTGGGGTGACCCCGTCTAAGTTGACTTACTTGCTTTTGTCTTGCTCAACGACCAGGTGGGTGTGGGCAAGTTTGAGCAGGGGGCAGGCAACACCCTTGGTGACGCCGCGTTGGATCATTTGCCCAAGAATATGCTCGTGCTCGGTCATATTGCCCTGCGTCAGATCCCTGAGCATGGATGCCGCAAAGCTTGACTTCACGTTAGTGAGCATCTCAAGCGAGCGTTTTTGCGCGCTGTCCTTGGTTGGAAAACCATTTGCTGCCGCAATGGCACAGCTCTCGGCATAGAAGTTGGTAGTGCTTTCGATGCCCCAAGGTGCGGCTGAAATTTTGCCGACGTGGCCGCGGCAAAGGGTTGTCATGCCTGCCAGGCTTGCCAGAAACACCCACTTATCCCACAACGATTGCTCGATATTGTCGCTGTACAAACGATCGAAGCCGGCGTTTTCGCACAAGGCATAGAAGTCTCTTGCAATTTGCTCATGTGCAGTCGAGCGGTGACCGACTGTTAGCATGTGCAGGTCTGTGAGTTGCTTGACTGCACCTGTTGATGAAATGGTCGCGGCAATTTGAGCGACGCCGCCCATGACGCGGTCTTTGCCAAACTTGGCATCGAGCTGTTGGATGTGATCCAGGCCATTTAAGAAGGGTAAAAATACACCTTTGGCGCTTGCGCCTTCAAGCGAGGCGAGGGCATCTTCAAAATCAAACGACTTTGGTGCCAGCACAATCAAATCATATTCGGGCTTGAGTTGGTCGCGAGTAATGGCTTTAGGTTGTACGGTAAACGTCTCTTTTGGTGTTTCAATCACCAGACCCTCGGCCTGGATCTTTGCATGACGCTTGTCGCGCAGCAGATAGGTGACATCAGCGCCGGCCTGAATCAGTCGTGCCCCAAAATAACCGCCTACGCCACCTGCGCCCAAAATTAGAATTTTCACTTGCTATCTTCCTGAGTGTTTAGTTGTATGGTTGGTTTATGATCAGCGAATACCTGAAGCACATCATTACATAAAAAATACAATTCTGGAGGCTGATTTGCGTAAGCTGCTCAAAACCTTGGGTTTTCTGTGTTCGGTTGGTTTTTTATTCACTTTTGGCATTCCTGTCGGCGCTCAAGAGTCTTACCCGAGTCGCCCCGTGAGCGTGGTGGTGCCGTTTCCGCCTGGTGGCGTGGCCGACATTGTGGCGCGCCCGGTTGCGCGCGCGATGGGTCAGTTTTTGAACCAATCGTTGGTGATTGAGAATAAAGCTGGCGCGGGCGGTGGCATTGGTATGGCACAGGTGGCCCGTGCTGAACCCAATGGCTATCAAGTGTTATTTGCGTTGTCATCCTTCGTGGTGATCCCAGAAGCTGACAAAGTGCTCAACCGCGCGCCAATGTATCAGTTGAGTCAACTCAAGGCGATCGCGCGCTTTGCCGCTGATCCGACGGTATTGGTCGTTCGGGCCGATAGCCCCTGGAAAACCTACGCTGACTTTATCGCTTACGTCAAAGCCAATCCAGCGAAAGTGTCTTTTGGCTCTTCGGGCAACTATGGCTCAATGCATATTCCTATTGAACAGCTAAAGGTTGCAACCGATACCAATATGTTGCATGTCCCCTATACCGGCGCGGGCCCCGCTGTGGCGGCGCTCTTAGGGGGGCAGATCGAAGTGTTATCGACGGGGCCCGCCAGTGTTGTGCAGCATATCCAAGGGGGCAAATTACGTGCGTTAGCCCATTGGGGTGCTGGGGCACTTGCCGCCTTACCAGCCGTGCCGAGCCTGACCTCGCTTGGCGTGCCGATTGTGTATGCGCAGTGGGCAGGGCTGTTTGTGCCAGCTGACGTCCCCGAGCCAATCGTACAAAAGCTGCGTGACGCTGCACGTTTTGCTGCCAATGATGCGGCGACTCAACAAGCCTTGGTCGCTGCCGGTACCGTGATGCAATACCAAGACGCTAGCGAATTTACCGCCTACGTTCAGTCTGATGCAGCGGCGATGAAAGCGCTTGTGCAAAAAATTGGCAAACTCGAGTGAGTTGACCCGTATTAAAACTCAAAGCCACCCTGTCGGCGCACTTGCTCAGACTGAGCGCCGGTAAGCCACGCTGCAAGCGTTTGCGCCAAAACAGGTTGCGTGGTTTGGGTGCAGACGCCCAGTGTGTAGTCGGTTGATAGCTCAAATGCTTTGGGCAGGTTCGCGATCAATACGACGCCATCGGTGTAATTGATTTCAGTAGCCTGTGTGCAGCCGATGAGATTGGGCTCATTACAGATTGCCATTTCTTTCATGGCCGTTGCGCCATTCGCAAATTCGCGTAGTTTGTTTTTAACGTCTTGTTCAAGGCCTAGCTCAGTTAAGACTCGCATGAAGTGAATCCCTGCGGTCGATTTTTTGGTATCGGGGCAATAGATGGCTGTTGCCTGACGAAACGCCAGGGCTAAGGTCTCAGGTGAATCGACCTGCGGTGCTGGTTCGCCTTGCTTGATTGCGATCCCAGTTTGCACTTTGCCCAAGGATTGCGCGCTGCCGGCACGTACATGGCCGGAAGTCATTAATTGTTCGATGATCGCTCGGGTCAGAATCACAACATCGCAGGGGGCGCCGTTGAGTAACGCATCGCGCATTTCACCTACCGCGCTAAACCTACCTTCGATGGCGCAGCGATTGTCTGTTTCAAAGGCGTCTTGAATGCCTTTGACGGCTGAGGCGGCGGCGCCGCCGCTGAGTATTTTTAAAATCAACATGATGTTTCTCTCAAGTTTTTAGTTACTCAGCCTTTGCACCAGACAGCTTCACAATTTTGGCCCACTTGATCACATCGCGTTCAAGATAGATTTGAAACTCGAGCGGCGACATGCTGAGCGGCATTGCACCTTTTTCGGCCCATTGTTTTTTGATCTCTGGTCGGGTCACAATGGACGTCACCGCAGAATTTAACTGATTAATAATTGCAACAGGCGTGCCCTTTGGCGCCATCAAGCCCAGCCAAATCGTGGTCGCGTAACCCGCCACTCCCGCTTCAGACATCGTTGGAACATTAGGCAAAATGTCAGAGCGCAGGGTGCCAGTGGTTGCAAGGCCGCGAACTGTTCCGGCGCGTGCGTAATCTGTCATTGTTGTGACAGCATCAAACATGAAATCCACTTGCCCGCCCAAGAGATCAGTACGGGCACCTGAGCTCCCTTTATAGGGTACGTGAGTGATCTCAATGCCGGCCATCGCTTTGAACAGTTCACCGGCCATGTGATAAGGGGTACCAGTACCCGACGAGGCATAATTGAGTTTGCCTGGTTGAGCCTTGGCTAACGCGATGAGCTCAGCAAGATTTTTTGCGGCAACACGCGGATGTACGACCAAGAGTAAATCTGAATAATTAATAGGTGCAATCCCAACAAAATCTTTTAAGAGAGAGTAAGGCTTTTTGGCCACTAGCGATTCGTTCACTGTTTGTGCATTGGACATCATTAGTAGCGTATAGCCATCTGCCGCGGCTTTAGCGACAAAGTCAGTGCCAATAATCGAGCCGGCCCCTGGTTTGTTTTCAACAATAAAGTTTTGTCCGAGCGCAGTCTGTAATTGTTGCCCCATAAAACGCGCGTAGTTGTCGGCTGGGCCACCGGCTGCGAAAGGGACAATGATTTTTACTGGGCGGGAGGGGTAGTCTTGTGCTTGCGTTTGTGCAAACGCCTGCTGCCCAATCGAGGTAAAGCTCAGCAGCGCAAGTAGTAACGCCCGACTGTGCTTGCTAGTTTTCATCAAAAAAGTATTCAGCATGATTTACACCGGCCATTGATAGGTAACAAACTCTTCTCGGAGTTTAAGCTTCGCCATTTTTCCAGTTGCGGTTAACGGGATCTGTTTTACAAAAACGATGTCGTCAGGCAGCCACCACTTGGCGACTTTTTCTGCCAACATTTCAAGTAGCTTGGCTTTCAGCGTGGCGTCATCGGCGGTCGCGCCCTCGCGCTTTACCACCACCAAGAGCGGACGCTCATCCCACTTAGGATGAGCAATCGCGATGCAGGCAGCCATTGCTACGTCTGGATGCGCGCTCGCGATGTTTTCGAGTTCGATCGATGAAATCCATTCGCCACCAGACTTAATCACGTCTTTGCTGCGATCGGTGATTTGCATGTTGCTGTCTGGGTCAAGCGTGGCAACATCACCCGTTGGAAACCAGCCCTCAATTAACGGGCTTTCGGTTGCGCCAAAGTAAGTGTTAATCGCCCAGCTGCTCTTGACCATGAGGTCACCAAAAGCGACGCCATCGTGCGGTAAGGTCTGACCTTTCTCGTCAACGATCTTCATCTCAACGCCAAATATCGGTCGGCCCTGCTTCGCTAGAATCTGTTCTTGCTCTGTTTTGCTTTTTGAAAGATCTTTTTGTTTGAGCTTTGCAACCGAACCCACAGGCGATAACTCGGTCATGCCCCAGGCGTGAATCACCTCGATACCTTCTTTTTCAAAAGCTCGGATCATTGTAGGCGGGCAAGTCGAGCCACCGATGACCGTTCGTTTGAAGGTGGTGAACTTAAGTTTATTAGCGATCGCATGCTCGATCAGCCCCGCCCAGATCGTTGGAACGCCTGCTGACATCGTGACTGACTCTTGTTCAATGAGCGTACACAACGAGGCGCCATCGAGCTTGGGGCCAGGAAACACGATGCGCGCACCTGCAAGCGGGCAGGAATACGGTAGGCCCCAGGCATTGACGTGAAACATGGGCACAACAGGCATGATCGACTCTTTAGCGGTGATGCCCAAAGAGTCTGGCAAGGCAACCGCGTAAGAGTGCAAGATCGTTGAGCGATGGCTATACAGTGCGCCCTTTGGATTGCCGGTGGTGCCTGAGGTGTAACAAAGGCTTGAGGCGGCTCGTTCGTCAAAGGTAGGCCATTCATACTCGCCCGACTCTTGGGCGAGCAAGGTTTCATAGCATTCCAGCTTTATCGTGCTGCTTTGCGGCATGTTGCCGGCATCGGTCATGCAGATCCAGTGCTTCACCGTTGGACAGTGTGCGTGAAGCGCTTCGATTAAGGGCAGAAAGCTTGTGTCAAAGAACACGACCTGATCTTGGGCGTGGTTGATGATGTAGCGAAGTTGATCGGCAAACAATCGAGGGTTAATGGTGTGGCAGACTCGAGCACTGCCCGAAGAACCATAATAGATTTCTAGGTGCCGGTAGCCGTTCCAGGCAAAGGTGCCAATGCGCGCACTCGGTTCGATCTGCAACCTGTCAAGCATCTGAGCAACTTGCTTAGCGCGAGTATGGCAATCGGCATAGGTGTAGCGATGGATATCCCCCTCGGTACGCCGCGACACGATTTCTGTGTCGGCATGGTGCCGTGCAGCATGAACCAAGAGTCCCGATATCAGCAGCGGTTGCGACATCATTTGACCCATCAAGAGCGCTGAGTTTTCTATGATTTTAGCCATGGTGCATCCTGGTCTCGAAGGGGCTGAACACTTGTTATCGATCTTCTGACGCTATCATATCGCCAAGTTGAAATGTACACTTGCTGTTTCGCTCGGTCACGACTTTTTAATCGAGCAGGCTGAGCAGAAATTCTGGAGATCCATGTGAAATTACCTTTAGTCACCTCTTTTGTAGTTTCGTGTTTAGTGTTCGTGGCCAGCCACTCGCGTTTAGTTGTCGCCCAAGAGTTTCCGAAGGATCAAACGATTACCATCATCGTGGGCTTTGTGGCCGGTGGTGCCTCTGACACGTCGACTCGACTGATCGCCAGAGAGCTCGCCAATAATCTTGGTCAGCCAGTCGTGGTCGAAAACAAGCCTGGTGCTGGCAGTATGCTGGCCTCTCAATATGTTGCGAATGCCAAAGCGGATGGCACGGTGCTACTGCTTGGTTCGGTTGGTCCGATGGCGGTGATTCCACATTTGATGAAACTGTCTTTTGACCCGTTGCGTGACCTAGCGCCCATCACGATGGGAGTCAGTTTTGCGAACGTGTTGGTGGTGCCTGCCTCTTTAAACATTACGACTCTGGCTGAGTTCGTCGCGCTCGCCAAAAAGAACCCAGGTAAGCTGGCCTATGCTTCAACTGGGATTGGGTCATCTGCGCATTTAGCCGGTGAGCTTTTTGGGCAGCGTGCCGGTGTAGACCTTGTGCATGTTCCTTATAAGGGTGGCAGTGCCGCGATGATTGACTTGCTCGGTTCACGCATCGAAGCGTATTACTCAACGCCTTCGTCTGCAGCCGCGCATATCCAAAGTAAAAAATTAATTGCAATTGCGACGACTGGCTTGACGCGCCCAGAGGGCCTCGCCTCTTTGCCAACCATTGCAGAATCGGGCTACCCCGACTTCAACGCCACAAACTGGTATGCCTACGTAGCACCCGGCAAAACACCGACGGCTATCCTAGACCGTTGGAATACAGAGTTTGTTAAGGTCTTGACGACCCCGTCGGTTCGCGATGCCTTGCTTGCAATGGGCTTGATTCCAGATCCCATGACTCGTCAGGGTTTAGCCGACTACATGGCTAAAGAGTCAGCGACCTGGAAATCGGTCATTCAAGAGCGCAATATCAAAATCGAGTAGTTCGCAGATCTGAGTGGTGAATTTGATTGCAATTCGCTCGGGTCGATCAGTTGGCAGATCATATGGGCGTATGCAGTCACCCATAAAAAATGAGTCAGTCAGCTTATTGCGGCTCGCGGCGCACGACTTGAACGCTGCGACGCTCGTGCTCTTTGTTATAACTAAAGGCGAAAGGCATTGGCCTCACAGCAGTGGCTTGCCGATAGGCTTGTGCAAGTGACTGTTGCTTATGCGGACTAAACTGTTCGAAGGGTAGCGAAAAGCCTCCGTACAAGTCGACTGTCCCGATCTTTTTTATGTGTGCGTAGTCGACTCCGGTCTCGTCTTGTACGACCATCGGTGCGTTTTTGACGATCATGTCTCGCAACACAATAAAGTTTCCATCTTGCAAGAGGTGCGACGCAGCCTTAATCAGCATTGGGTGTTGCGTCATGTGGCTCAGCCAGCCTCGCATCGGCTCTTTCACTAAAAGATTTTGATCCGATAAATCAAGACTGACGTAATCAAGCGCGACTGTCTTGCCATTTTTTTTCAGCACCAGGCGCACAGAGTTGTAGGGCCCAGCAGACTTGATAAATTGCCCAGACGCTGAGTCGTATGCAATGGGGTACAGCTCAACCACGTCGTAGCCCGAGTACAGAGCGAAGGTCGTTAAAATCGTGGTGATGCCGATGTGCGCGCTTTTTGCGAAGCGGTCGGCCTCAAGTTCAGCGGTGATAAAAAAGGCGTTGTAGGCAAAGCGCTTCCATTCGCGTAAAAATTTTGTTTGAAAATGTTGAGCTCTGTCGGGCGACATGGGGGCCAGTAGGGCGGGTTCGCCAGCGGCTTGCATCGCGACCATGACATACCGGTCGGCATCAGGATAGAGTTGACTCAGGGTCACAAAATCTGGGCCAGAAAAGGGATAAAAAACAGTACCCGTGCCTGAGAATTTAATTTCGGTTTTAGCCCACTCGGTCATGGCGTGACCATGATCCTTTTGATAAACAGCCCAAGAGCCATCTGCGATTTTTTTATTTTCGGCAGTTAAAAATGGGAACACAGCGGGGTTTGAATGAGGGCCGACTAGATAGTGACCTTGCAAGTGGGGTGCTTGCTGGGTACCGCTTTTGGCGTCTGAGGCGTTTGTTTCGCCTGTCTGCGCTTGCGCGGACGTGAAGCAGACTAAAAGGCAAAGGGCGACCAATGATGAGGCCACCTTGAAGGTGCGAACAAACCAGTTCATTTTTTTCTTTACGTTAACGGAAGAGACTGCTTAATTTGCGCCAATCAAACATTCGATCGGCCTAGATAGTTGTACCGATTTTGACAGGCGCATGCTGGGCAAGATAGTACCCTGTACCGTCTGTTTTGTGCACTAAACGATCGAGCGTGCTGAAGTGATGCCGCCATCTACCGTAAAAATCGAGCCCGAGGTGTACGCAGACTTTTCCGAGGCGAGGTACACGCACAGATCTGCGATTTCTTCGGCAGTGGCCGCTCGTCCCAAAGGTAATTTAGCCAGTAGTTCGCTAGCGCGATTCGCATCACCAAGTTCTGATTCTGCACGTCGCCTTAAGACTTTCTCAATACGCGGTGTAGATACTGCGCCTGGATTGACCCCGATCACACGAATGCCGTCGCGCAGACTTCGGCCACCAATTGCACGGGTGAAGGCCATCAACGCAGCATTGCCGGTAGTGCCAGCCACGTAGTCAAAGTCAAAGTTTTCACCACCGATACCGATATTGTTGATGATGACGCCACGGCCACGCGCTTTGAAAAGAGGGTAGAACGCGCGGGTCATATCGATGTAACCCAGCACTTTTAATTCCCACCCAGCACGCCATTGGGTTGCGTCCACATCCCAAAGGTTACCTCCGGGAATCGTGCCTGCGTTATTGACTAAGATGTCGATATCCGACGCTTGCGCGACAATGCTCTCGATTGCACCTGCTTGAGTCATGTCGAGCGCGATAACTTTAGTGGGGACGCCAAAGCGGTTGAGAAGATCGATGGCCAGCGCGGTGAGTCGATCCTCTGACCGAGCAACGACGGTGAGGTGGCAGCCTTCGCGTGCAAAGGATTCGGCAAGGGCTTGGCCAATTCCTTGCGAGGCACCTGTTACCAATACTTTTTTACCCTTCAGGTTGAGTTCCATACCGTTGCTGCCTATAGAAATTAGGGGGCTGAATTCTTGAGAACTTGTTGCAGTTCTTCCATTGCGCTAGGGTTGTTCAGCGCCGAGAGGTCACCTAAGGTCTCTTGCATAAAAATATTACGGATTAAACGCCGCATGACTTTTTGACTACGAGTTTTAGGTAAGTCTTTCATGATGTAGACGCGGCTTGGCCGAAAGGGTTTACCCATTCGGTCCGCGACATGATCTTTGATCATCGCCTCAAGAGCAGCTGGTTCGCCTTTGTAATCAGGAGACGCAATCACAAAAATCACTAATTTTTGACCCTTGCTTGGGTCCGACACACCGATCGCAGCCGCTTCGCTCACGTCTTTGAGTGCAAGCAAAATTTCTTCGACCTCAGCTGGACCTAAACGCTTCCCAGCTATTTTTAGTGTGTCATCTGAACGACCCAAGATATAAAAATAACCTTTGTCGTCGTGCAGGGCTAAGTCGCCATGAATCCATTGGCCAGGGATTGCTCGCCAGTAAGAGTCTAGGTAACGCTCGTCGTCCATCCAAAATGATTGCGTCATCCCGACAAAGGGAGCGCGAATCGACAGCTCTCCGATTGCGTTGCGCACCGATTCGCCTGCGGCGTCGACCACATCAGTCATGACACCTGGGCTTGCTGTATTGAAGGACGCAGCGGCAATGGGTTTGACCACCACGCTCGAGAGCAGCGCGCAACTTGCTTCGGTGCCACCAGTGACATTAATGATCGGGCAGGTCCCGTGACCGAAATGTGTTTCGAACCATTTGAAATGCACAGGATCAATGGGTTCTCCGGCTGTGATCAATAAGCGTATTGAAGAGAGGTCGGGTTGCAGTGCAATCTCGGCATGACTGGCATAGCCACGAATGAGCGTAGGCGAAGCGCCGTACACCGTCACGCCATAGCGCTCGATGAGTTTGCCCATGCGTGTCCAATTAGGATAGTCTGGCGCGCCGTCATAAGTGACTAAGGTCGCGCCATTCAAAAGCGCCATCGTTGACACAAGCGGGCCCGCAATCCAACCCATGTCCGCCGGCCAGCACACAACATCGCCCTGTCGGATGTCAAAGTGCACCAGTGAATCATGTGCCATTTTCAAGGGAAAGCCACCGTGCGTGTGAACCGGACCTTTGGGTTTGCCAGTTGTGCCCGAGGTGTATATCACCATAAAGGGATCATCTGGCGACATGCGCGCTGAGGGAGTCTGTTGCCCAGGGGTGCTGTTTGCAACGTGCGCCCAGTTAATATCACCGACGCTTAAGGGTGGCCCCTCGGGTGAGTGCTTCCAGATGATTGTTTCAATCGTAGGCAACTGTTTGCACGCTGCTTCGATAATGGCTCGTGCATCAACAAAATTTCCACGACGGCTAAAGCCTGTTGAAGCAACGAGCATACGTGCCGTGCATGAGGATAGCCGCGCCACAATGGCATCAACACCAAAGCCGCTAAACAAGGGCACAACAATTGCGCCGAGGTACGATAGACCAAGAAGTGTTACGTTAGCTTCGATGCCGTTTTCAATCAACAGACCGACACGGTCGCCGCGCTTGACGCCTAGCGAAGCCATGCCCGCAGCAAAATTCTGAACGCGTGTCTTGAGTTCTGCGAAGGTGACGGTTTCGGCTGCTATTTGCTCACGTTCGGCGATTAAGGCGGGTTGCTGTGCGGTTGCCGGGTTGTCGGACCAGCGTAATACGGTATCCACCCAGTTGAGTTCGCCACCTGTAAACCAACGGGGAAACTCCGCTCCGCCAGAGGTGTCAACATACTGTGTGTAGTCTGTTGACCAGACGATGCCGCAGAACGCATTGACTTCTTTCCAGTACTGCGCAGGCTGCTCAATAGAAAAGCGGTAAAAGGCGTCGTAATCGGTAAAACCCAAACGCTTCATCAAGCGCGCAATATTTGAATTCGTCAGATCTTCTGCACGCGGCTGCCAGACTGCTAGGTCATTGGTTGTCATGTTGTCTGCGTGCCTCAATTGATCGTGAGTCCACCATCAACTGTCAGTATGTGCCCTGTGGTTGACAAAGACTCGTCCGAGGCGAGGTATAGCGCGGCATACGCAACATCTTTCGGTGGAACGACACCAAACATTTGCCCGGATAAAAACTTTGAGGTGACGCCATCGTCTTTTAGTAAAGTTAAAACTCGATCAGTTCCTGTTGCGCCTGGCGCAATGGCATTGATACGAACTTTCTGGGCTGCGTATTCGACAGCCATTGAGCGGGTGAGTGCGCTGATGGCTCCTTTTGCTGCTGTGTAGGCATCTTTTCTGTGCGTGCCAATCAACGCCACAACGGACGTCATATTGATGACTGCACCACCGCCGCTTGCGATAATCGCCGGAATACCGTGCTGACAACCGAGCCAAGTGCCGAAAAGATCGAGTTGTATTTTTCGCCAGAATTCTTCGGTGGCACCCTCGGTGACTGCGCCATCTTTTACGGTTGAACCACCGGCATTGTTGTGCAAAATATTTAATTTGCCAAAGGTGTCTACGCACCGTTTGACGGCGCTCTCGACTTGCTCTGACTGCGTGACGTCTGCTTCTATAAATAAGCACTCGCCGCCCTGTGCTTTAAGAAGTTTTGCGGTCTCAGCGCCGCCGGCAGGGTTTTTATCGATGAACGCAACTTTTGCGCCTTCTTGTGAAAACAACAAGGCGGTTTCGCGACCGATGCCCGCACCTGCGCCAGTGATGAGTGCTACCTTGCCAGCGAGTCGTCCCATGAGATTCCTATAAAAAATTAAATACCCAAGTAGGCGCGTTGAATCTCTGCGCTGTTGGCAAGATCCGCTGCTAACCCATGCATAGCAACTTCTCCGCGTTCGAGGATGTACGCGTAATGCGAAATTTCTAGCGCAATTTCGGCATTTTGTTCAACTAATAAAATATCAACGCCAGCTTTCGCAATCGATTGAATGATCTCGGCGATCGTGTCGACAATCGCTGGCGCTAGACCAATGGTTGGCTCATCAAGCAGAAGCAACTTTGGCCCTGCCATGAGTGCTCGCGCAACCGCGACCATTTGCTGCTGCCCACCGCTCAGGCTGGCTGCGCGCACGTTTAGTTTTTCTCTTAAGGCAGGAAAATATTCCAACGCCCGTTCAAAATCGCGGGCGATGGCCACTTTGTCTGAGCGCTGGAAAGCACCCATCTGTAAGTTCTCTGCGACAGTCATGCTTTTAAATAGACGGCGCCCCTCTGGCACCAATACCAGTCCCTGTTTGACCAAGACGTCAGTCTCTGTGTGGCTAATGTTTTTCCCAAAAAGCTCGAGGGCTGCACTTTGCGAGGGGAGTAAACCAGTCAGTGCTTTCATCGTTGTAGACTTGCCCGAGCCGTTCGAGCCAATGATCGTCGTAATTTTTCCACGAGCGACTGAAAAACTTATGCCTTTGACGGCGGGCACAATCCCGTAGTTCACAACGAGATCAGTGACCTTGAGTGCATAGTCGGTTGTCATGCGCGTTTACCTAGGTACGCAGAAATCACCGCGGGATTTTGCTTGATTTCTAAAGGTGAGCCAGCGGCTAGAAAAATGCCATGATCAAGCACCACAATGCGATCGCAGATCTCCATGACGGCTTTCATATTGTGTTCAACCAGCAAAATCGAAAGCTTAAATTCATCGCGAATTCGTCTGAAGATCGCAAGTGCACCACCTACCTCAGTCTGATTTAAACCTGTCAGAGGTTCGTCTAAGCACAGCAATTTTGGGCGTGTCGCAAAGGCGATGGCGATACTAACCATGCGTTGTAAACCGTGCGGTAAATTGCCAGCGATTTCTTGCAGATGATCAGATAGGTTGAGTATCTCGGCGGTTTCGTGAACGCGGCGGACGCGCTCGCTCTTTACGCTGATCGTGCTGAAGGTCGCGATCAGAATATTGTCATAGACCGTCATATCCGTCAGAAGACTGTCGTGTTGAAAGGTGCGCACTAGACCCTTGTGACAGACTTGCGCAGTATTCATTTTTGAAATGTCTTCGCCTAAAAACTCGATGCGGCCCTCAGACGCAGGGTAAAAGCCACTCACGCAATTAAAGGTCGTGCTTTTGCCAGCGCCGTTCGGTCCGATCAACCCAAGGATTTCGCCTTTTTGTACGTCAAAACTTAAATTTGAGACAGCGGTTAAGCCACCAAAACGACGAGTGAGTTTTTCGACTTTTAATAAGATCTCTGTTGTCATTTTTCGTCTCGCGCTCAGTGCTTAGCTGCAGCTTGAGGTTTTGGGGGCAGGCCTAACAATTTTCTGATGATGCCGACCAAACCATCCGGCATTAGTAAGACAGCAATGACGATTGCCGCGCCGTAGAAAATATGTTCGAACGGACCGAAACCCATCGCCACTTGAGCGAGTAAGGTCAAGACAGAGGCGCCCAAAATAGGGCCCGCAATATGCGACTCTCCGCCAACTTTAATATAAGCCAGTGTGTATACCGCTAGTAAAAAACTGAAGTCGTCAGGGCTAATGACATTATTGGCATGCGCCAGCAGGGCGCCACAGATGCCCGCGACAAACGATGAGATCGCCAAACACATGACTTTTGTTAAGTGAACATTGATCCCGACTGTCTGAACGATTGCATCATTATTACGAATGGCAACCAAGACTTTTCCAAAGTCGCTTTGCTCGATCTTGTAGAGCACAATTAAACTTAACAGTACAACTGCAACGACGAACGTCGGGTAATAGTCAGTTAATAAAACGGGTGGAAACACTCCGAGCATGCCTGAGTTACTGCCAATATAGTCAATCTGCGTGTAGACCATTCTTAGCACTTCTGTGAAGGCAAAGCTGATCAACATAAAATATGGTCCCTTCGTGCGTAGCGTGATGTAGCCCACAATCAGACTCAGCAACGTTGCCGCCAGCGCTGCGCTGACGATGGCTACGACAAACGGCAAACCGAGTTTTGTGGTGCAAACGCCGGCAACATAGGCGCCAACGCCCGCGAACCCAGCGATCGCAAAATTTAATTCACCGATTAATTGAACGAAGCGAAAGCTTGCCGCCAGCAAGATATTGATGGCAACCCAAATGACTAAGCTCGCAGCAAAGCCGGTACCGGTAAACAGACTGCCACCAAGAACGAGCAGGCTGAGGAGGGCGACATAAAGAATGGTCGAACTGCGCGCGTTACCCATTACCCATGATCCCTTTAGGACGCACCAGCAATACCAGCATGGTGATGACAAACATTGCGAGTGTCGCAAGCGAGGGGTCAAAATAATAGCCACCTACACTTTCGATCACAGCGATTAAGATGCTGCCAATGATCGAACCTGGGATGCTACCCAAGCCTCCGATCACAATGGCGATAAAGCCTTTGATGAGAAAGTCGCTTCCAACATTCGCGCTAATGACGGTGACTGGAGCCAGAAGCGCACCCGCAATGGCGGCTAAAAAGGTTGCGATCAAGAATCCATACAGAGCAGTTTTTCGGTAAGGGATACCTTGGAGCATCGCAGCCTCATGGTCTTCTGAGACTGCACGTAAAGATTTGCCAAGTTTTGTTGCTGCAATGAGCCAACACATGGTGACCGCGACCAGCAAAGCGATTAGGGTAAGGACCAGTCTTTGGGTCGTGATGGCGCCTCCTAGGATGCGCAGATTACCCTCGATCAGATCAGGCAGTTTAATGGGCACGCCACCAAAGAACTCTAAAAACAAACCTTGTATTAAGAGCGAAAGCCCGACTGACAAGACGAACGAACCCACCATGTCTCGTTGAAATTTTTTGAAAGCAAAATGATAAAGAAACCAGCCGCAAGCCATCGTCGCTAAAATAGAAACAGCGCCAGAGGCGCCGTAAGCCACCACGAGCGGTACAGAGGGGCTGTTTAACCAGGGGACGAGGATGGCGATTAATAAAAGTACTAAACCAAAAAATTCGCCGTGTGCAAAGTTCACCACTTTCATGACACCAAAAATCAATGTCAGGCCAAGTGAAAACAGGATATAGGCCGCACTAATTTGCAGGCTGTTTAAAAAGAGTTGCCCAAAAATCTCCAATGTCTTGCACCCTCAAGCGGTTAGTAGTCAGCAAAAAGCAGAGACCGAACCCAAGGTTGGTCTCTGTCGGCCAAACGGCTTATTTTGCGGCGGCTAAACGAGCTTTGAGCTCTTCGGGAATAATGCGGGTCAGTTCAACCATCTTGCCATCTTGAACTTGGGTAATCATGACGGGCACTTGCATTTGTTGTGGGCTGTCATAGATAGCTTTGCTACCAAAGACGGTTTTGCCGTACGAGGTTTCAAAGACCAAGGTGGGCAATACAGCGGCGATTTTTTTAGGATCTATGCTGTTTGAAGCCTCCATCGCAGCCTTGAGCGCATAGACTGAGTCATAGCTTGAGACCTGCAGTGGATTCAGTGGCTCTTTAAATTGCGCCAACATGCCTTGGTTCAAAATCTGTTGTACGGGCGTTGCGAGTGAGCTTGAGTAGTCGCCGGCATAGCCCATGTAGGTGCCGTTGGCTGCTGCGCCACCAATTTGAGCAAGTTGAGTGGCACTTGTGCCAACCGGCAGCACTTTGACACCTTTCCAGCCCAGCACGCCAAGCTCTTTGAGCACGATTCCTGCATCAGCAGGTGGCGCTACGCCCAAGTCAATGATGTCTGGCTTTTGCTCAGTAAGTTTGGCCGCCACCGGTTGAAACTGCGTGGTGCCACGCTCGTACCAATTAGAAGACAAAACCTTCACGCCGAGTGCTGCCCACGCTTTTTGTGCGACGAGCTCAACCTCTTTGCCCGACGCGTCATTCGCGTTCAAGATCGCGACTGTTTTTGCCTTGGGATTTTGCGCCAAGACATACTTGTAAAGTGGATCAAGAATCTCAAACGGTGTATTGGATTGAGTAAACGTCAATGGAAACTGTGGGCCTTTGACGCTTTTACCCCAGGCCGAAATAAAAATCATCACGCCGCTTCGCTCAGAGAGCGACTGCAGCGCTGAAATCGGGGCAGTGCCGATACCGCCAACGATAAATTTAACCTTGTCGCGGTTAATTAGGTTTTGTGCAACCTTGGTGCCTTCAGCTGCAGTGTATTTGTTGTCGTAAGCCACGACTGCAAAATTATATTTTTTGCCTCCAACTGTCACGCCGCCTTCAAGATTAATTTTCTCTGCGGCTTGCTTAGCAGTCCACTCCATCCCCAGGCCCCACACGGCTGCAGCGCCCGACATCGGTGCTGAGATGCCCAGTTTGATGATTTCTTGAGCATGAACGTTTGTCGCAGAGGCGAGAGCCGCAAAGGCAAGGGTTGCATAAACCTGTTTAAGATTTTTCATTTTTGTCTCCGGTTAATTTTTTTAATCGCTCGTACAACGTTGGGTTAGCGCGATTTGACTTCAATGTACCACAGACCCAAGCCGCACAAAAAGAAAAATTCTCGAGATTTTTCTAAAAAAATCATCGAGAATTTTTATGATCGATCAAAGGGTCAAAACATCTTCCAATATTGTTAAATACCCTCAACGATTCGAATGTCGCGCTCAGCGGCATTTGGGCCTAAGGCTTTGATGGCCTCTTGATAGCCGGGGCTGTTGTAGGCAGCTTGTGCGGCTTCAACGCTTTCGAACTCAATGAGGACCGTGCGTTGTTTGACGCCTTGTTCTTTTGTCACGGCGGCCTCGCCACGCGCCAGAAATTTTCCGCCGGCAGCGGTCAGTGAAGGGCCTGCTAGTTTTGCATAGGCGGCGAGGGCTTCTGGATTTGAAATTGAACGGTAAGCACTGATCCAATAGGCTTTGGGCATGACGAAATCTCCGAGAGTGTGGGGTGTCACTATATTACCAATAGAGTTCGGTCGCGATCTTGAGGATCCTTTGTTGTGTTGTGCGTAGTGTCTCGCGCACTTGGACCTGTTAGTGGCCGCACGCGCCTCGCCCAATGTTGCGCCGCCGCATATGCGTTTGACCATAAACAGGTATGATTTTTCAATGGCAGCCACACTCACTGAATTACAAAACTCTTTTCGAGCACCGTTCAAGGTGCGCAGTTTTCGCTTTCAGTGGCCTGCGGATTTAGCCGCATCACTGGCGTTTGAAATGGAGATCCTGGTTCTAGGCTGGTATGTGCTGGTCGAGTCGGGTTCGGTGATGATGCTGGTGCTTTATGGGGCTCTGCAATTTTTTGGTTCCGTGTTCTCACCCATGTTTGGTGTTGCCGGCGATCGCCTGGGGTACCGTTACTTGTTTTTAATTACGCGCGGTGTATACCTGGCGTTGGCAATACTCGTGATGGTATTAGCGTTTCTTGGGTTGCTCACGCCGTTGCTCGTGATTGCGGTCGCGGCGCTGATTGGCATGATTCGCCCTTCAGACAACATGATGCGCTATGCGATCGTTGGCCAAACAATGCCAGCTGAACACTTGACCGGTGCTCTGGGGATTTCTCGGATGACATCGGATTCGGCACGCATTGCAGGTGCGTTGGCGGGGGTGGGCACCGTCGCGCAGTTCGGTATGGCTGCGGCCTATGTGGTCATCTCAGTTTTATATCTGTGTAGTTTTTTATTTTCAGCGGGTGTCGCAGGTAAAGACAGTGACGCTGCCCCTCAGGCTGCGCGGTCTGCCGTTGGCGAACTGATGGCCGCCTTTGAGTATGTGTGGACTCGGCCGGCGTTGTTGGGTGCGATGAGCTTGGCTTTTTTAGTCAATTTTTTCGCTTTCCCGTTCACTTTAGGACTTCTTCCTTACATCGCAAAAAACGTATTTGAAGTTGGGCAAGCGGGGCTCGGTGCCTTGAGCGCGAGTTTCGCTTTTGGTGCGCTGTTGGGGTCGCTGGTGTTGGGGTTGAATCGTTTTTCCTTGGGTACCGGTCGCGCGATGCTGGTGACGGCTGGTTTGTGGTTTGGTTGTTTATTGATTTTTAGTTTTCTCACTGACCTCGCAGTCGGAATGTTTGTGCTTGTCTGCACGGGGTTTGTGCAGAGCCTCAGTATGACGCCCTTGGCTGCGGTGATGTTGCGCGGTACCGAAGCTGCGTTTAGAGGACGCGTCATGGGCATGCGCATGCTTGCAATTTGGGGGCTACCCGCCGGGCTGTTAGCCGCTGGGCCGCTCATCGACTGGTTAGGCTATGTCGGCGTCGCGTGGCTTTACACCATCTCTGGGCTATTGTTGACGTTCTGTATCGCCTGGCGCTGGCGTGTTGCGCTTTGGGATAAGGCTGCACCATCGAATCAACAAAGTTGAGTTGTCGCTGAGCAACCGCTCGTGGTGCAGCGCAAGACGAGTATCTTAAGCAAGAAGCAGTACTTTGTGTTAGGGTTCTCCCTGAGACAAAAAAGATGCGCCGACAGAGCCCCATGAAGATTTTTTACGGTTGGAAGATGGTTTTTGCAGCGGCCTCACTGCAATTTTTGCAGTCAATGATGCTGCATCAAGCCTTTGGGGCTTACCTAGCCGTATTGATTGAAGAAAAAGGTTGGAGCAAAACCTCGGTGTCTGGCGCCTCGGCGATGATGTCCATGGAGGCCGCGGTGATTGGCCCGGTGCTGGGTTGGTTTTTAGACCGCTTTGGCTCGCGTGGCGTCATTAGAATTGGTGTCATTGTGTTTGGTATTGGCTTCATGTTGCTGAGCCAAATTGAAACGCTCATGCAGTTTTACGGCGCGGTCATTGTGATTGCGATCGGCTCTTCAATGGCGGGATACTTTCCGCTGAACGTCGGCATTATTCAGTGGTTTGAAAAAAAGCGCGCCCGCGCACTGTCATCGGTTGGTCTGGGTCTTGCCTTAGGTGGTATGTTTGTACCGGTGGTTGCCTACAGCATACAAAGTAATGGTTGGCGTATCACCTCATTCGTTTGTGGCGTGGCGGTGATCATCTTGGGATACCCGTTGGCTTCTATATTTCGTCGGCGCCCTGAAGATTTTGGCTTGACTGTCGATGGCTTGGGCGCGACACGAGGTGTGGTGGATGTAAAGGCGACACCCGAAGACAGGTACGAGCCAGAGTTCACTGCGCGTCAGGCGTTGCGCACAACATCTTTTTGGTTGTTATCGGCAGGGCATGGTGTGGCGTTGATCGTGGTGACGGCCGTCAACACTCACGCCATTAACCATATGCGCATTTCCTTGGGCTACACAATTGCTCAGGCGGCCGTCTATATCACGCTCATGACTGCTTTTCAGGTGGTGGGCGTGCTGATCGGTGGTTGGCTGGGCGATAAGCTACGCAAAAATCGCATGTCAGCGGTCTGTATGTTGATGCATATGGCCGGTCTGTTGATGCTGACCTATGCGGGTGGCCCGGCGATGCTCATTGGGTTTGCAGTGTTGCACGGCTTAGCTTGGGGGGTGCGAGGCCCTTTCATGCAGGCGATTCGTGCAGATTATTTTGGGCGCAAGTCTATCGGGATGATTCTTGGCTTGTCTGCGCTACTGACCGCGGTTGGGCAAGTCTCTGGGCCCTTGCTTGCGGGCATGATGGGCGATGCGACGGGTAATTATTTGCTCGGTTTTACCGTGTTGGCCTTGATCTCTGGGGCGGGCTCAGCCTTGTTCTGGTTTGCAAAACCTCCTCCGATGCTTGTAAAGGGTTCCTAAACGTACGGTTCAACGGTATGCTTTGTCTCTGGGGATTTGAAAAAATACAAAACAGGGTAGAGACAAATGAATACAAATATGTCGAAATTCGCAACGCAAACATTGCGATACATAGGTCTATCGGTTTTAGGTGTGGGGTTGGTGAGTGCGGCGTTGCCAGTTAGCGCACAAACTTGGCCCGCTAAGCCGATACATTTGATTGTGGGCTTTGCGCCAGGTGGCGGCACAGACATCGTTGCACGAGCGCTCAGCGTACCCATGACGGCGGCTTTAGGGCAGCCGATCGTTGTTGAAAACAAAGCGGGTGCAGCGGGCACCATCGGCGCAGATTACGTTGCAAAGGCAACGCCTGATGGCTACACCTTATTGATGGGGCATTCAAACTCGAATGCGATTTCACCCTTTGTCTTAAAAAATATCCCTTACAACCCTGCGACTGACTTTACGCCTATTACATACTTAGGTTATGTGCCGAATGTCTTGGTGGTCAATGTGGCCGTGCCAGTCAAAGATGTTGCTGACGTGATTGCGCTAGCCAAGACCAAGCCCGGTGTCTTGACTTATGGCTCGTCTGGTATTGGTAGTACCCAGCACTTAGCGGGTGCGTTGTTTTCACAAATTGCCGGTATTTCGCTGAACCATATTCCTTATAAGGGTAGCGGGCAGGCCATCATTGATTTGCTCGCGGGTCAAATTACGATGAACTTTGACACGTTGCCACCAGTGCTTGAGCAAATTCGCTCTGGCAAACTCAAAGCGCTTGCCATTTCAACTCCAAAGCGATTGTCACAATTGCCAAATGTTCCGACGTTTACCGAAGTTGGTATCAACGGTTTTGATGTGACAAATTGGTACTCGATCATGGGGCCAAAAGGCATGCCGCCGGCACTGGTTGCGCAAATTGACAAGGCAGTGAAGGCGGCGATGGCAGATCCGAAAACTAAAAAAACACTCGAAGAGCAAGGCTTACAAACTGAGGGTGCAGCCACACCCGAAGCCTTTTCTGCCTTTGTACAAAGCGAGTTAGTCAAATATAAACAGCTGGTTCAGACACTCAACATCAAAGCTGACTAGCCCTTATGTCTAATGTTTTTCATCGCTCGCCTCGACAACAATTGCCCACTGTTGTTGAGGGTCGCGGGATTGAGTTGGTCGACAGTACAGGCAAACGCTATCTTGACGCCTCGGGCGGCGCCGCGGTGTCTTGCTTGGGGCATAGCCATCCAGAAGTCGTACGCGCGATTCAGCAACAACTCGACCATATCGCGTATGCACATACGTCATTTTTTACCAATGAGCCTGCTGAGCAACTCGCCACGACACTGGCGCAGGCTGCACCAGGTGATTTGAATCATGTGTTCTTTGTTTCGAGTGGCTCTGAAGCGATTGAGGCCTCACTCAAACTCGCCCGCCAATATTTTGTTGAGCGAGGCGAAACGCAGCGAAAGCATTTTATTGCGCGACGACAGAGTTATCACGGCAATACTCTTGGTGCTTTAGCCATTGGCGGCAATGCTGGTCGTCGCCAACCTTTTCTACCGTTGCTGGTCGCCGCGCACCATGTGTCGCCTTGTTACGGCTATCGCGAGCAGGGCGCCCAAGAAGATGATGCGCATTACGCACAACGCTTAGCGGCTGAACTTGAGGCGAAGATCCTTGAGCTTGGCCCTGAGACGGTGGCGGCTTTTGTCGCAGAAACTGTTGTCGGGGCGACGGCTGGGGCGCTTGCGCCCGTGGGCGACTATTTAAAGCGAATTCGCGCCGTCTGTGATCGCTATGGTGTGCTGCTGATTTTGGATGAAGTGATGTCTGGCATGGGCAGAACAGGCCATCTGTTTGCTTGCGACGAAGATGGCGTGGCGCCCGATATTATTGCGATTGCAAAAGGTCTTGGTGCGGGGTATCAGCCTATCGGTGCAATGATTGCCTCGACACGTATCTATGACACGATTGTGGGTGGCAGCGGTTTTTTTCAACATGGGCACACCTACGTTGCGCATGTGGCTGCGTGTGCCGGTGCGCTCGCTGTGCAGCGTGTGATTCAAGAAGAGCATTTGCTAGATAACGTAAAAGAGCGTGGTGAACAGCTGCGCCAATTACTGCGAGAGAAGTTTTCTGATCACCCGCACGTCGGCGATGTGCGCGGCAGAGGATTGTTTGTTGGCGTAGAGTTTGTGCAAGACCGCTCAAGCAAAGCAGCCTTCGATCCTCGGTTAAAAGTATATGCTCAGCTTAAAGCCAGTGGCATGCGGCACGGGCTCTTGACGTACCCCTCAGGTGGCACGGTTGACGGCGTGCGAGGCGATCATGTGTTGTTAGCGCCGCCTTTTATTTGTACCGAAACCGATATCGAAGTGATTGGCGAGCGCTTTCTGAAGGCGGTTCAGGCGGTGTTGCCTCGAGTTTGAGAAACACTTGCTAGAGATGTTCGAAACGCGGAGCGCCGCGAACACTGAGCAGGTCTAGGGTGACCTCATTGAGATCTTTACAGCCCAATAAAGCCAAGTCGCGATCAATTTCGGTACGCAAGATATCGACGACCTTTGCGACGCCCTCGCTACCTGCGACCGCGGCGCCGTAAAGTTGAGGGCGACCCATAAAAACAAGTTTGGCACCAAGGGCGATGGCTTTGAGCACGTCGGTTCCGCGCCTAAAGCCTCCGTCAATTAACACCGGCAAGCTCTTGGGCACGCTGCGCACCACCTCGGGTAGGGCTTGCAGAGGCGCAATCGCACCGTCGAGTTGCCGACCACCATGATTCGACACAATTAGCGCATCCATGCCCGTGGCAGCAGCGAGTTCGGCGTCTTGAGGGTGCATCACACCTTTCACAAGAAGTTGACCAGACCAGCGATCGCGCAGCCACTTCAGGTCTTTCCAGCTCAAGCGATCGCGCCCCGCACGAAAGCCGTCGGCTGTGTTTTCTGTAATAGAGGGCCCCATGGTTTCGTACATGTTCACAAAGCGGGGCGTGCCCGTTGTCAACAGCGTTTTGGCAAATACCTCAAGCAACCAACGCGGATGCATCAAGCCACTGCCGATCAGCTTAGCCGTGAGTTGAAACGGAATCGTAAAGTCGTTGCGCTGATTGTTTTCACGATTAGCGCCTACGCAGGTGTCAATCGTGACGACGATGGTTTTTACACCCGCTGCGTTAAGGCGGTCTGCGATGTTGCCGATTCGCGTGCGGTCGCCCGGAAAATAACCTTGGTACCAACAGTGTGGGGCGAGTTTGACCAAGGTCTCGATGGCGACGTTCGAGGCCCCGCTAATGATATAGGGGAGTTGCGAGCGGGCAGCCTCGCGCGCCAGCTTACTGTCGCAGTCGTGGCAAACAATGGCGTTGACTCCCGTTGGCGCAAAGCCAAAGGGGCTTGCATAAGTTTGCCCTAATACCGAGACCGACTGACTGCGAGTAGAGACATTGCGCAGCCCGCGAGCTCGAAACACCAGTTGATCAAAGACCGCGCGATTGCCGATGAGCGCGACTTCATCCTCAGTACCACCGCGCACGTATTCGAAGACTGCTTTTGGCAGTTGGCGTTTCGCTTGACGCTCGAAATCACCGATCGATAAAAGTCTGTGTAACGTGCTCACTGAATTAGCCATCCCTAACGGTGATTATCGCAATAAGCTCTGCCACTCGTAGAAGGCGGTTATTGCCGGAGCAATCCATGCGAGTGACAGGCGGTGGTTATTGACTTAACTGGGCACGGTTGCGCTCAATGAAGCTGCCTAGTTTCGTATACTCTTTCGCTAAAAAGGCTTCAAACTGTTTTGGATTCGAGCCGCCTGGAATAATTCCAAGCCCTGCGAAACGCTCGCGCACGTCGGGTTGTGCCAGTACCGCCCTGACATCCGCTGACAGCTGTTCTTGAATGGCATTGGGCGTGGCACTAGGGACCATGAGTCCGTACCAAGCCGTCATGTCAAAGTTTGGCAAGCCCACCTCAGTCGCGCTCGGTAGATCCCACCCGGGCATTCTGTCTTTTAGACCCATAAATAACGCTTTGACTCGCCCGCCGTCAGCGTGTGGCTTAAATACCGCGCCCTCAAAAATGCCGTCGATTTGCTTGCCGATTAAGTCATTTAAGGCACCGATGCTGCCAGACTTGTAGGGTGGGAACACCATCGGCACACCGGCTTGATTTGAGAACTCGAGTGCGGCGAAATGCATGCTTGCACCAATCGTTGAAATACCAAAATTCATCGGACGATTTTGTGCTTTGGCATAGGCGATGTATTCGGCAACTGTATTGGCCGGCACATCACTGCGAACCAACAATGCCAAGGGATAAGTTCCAAGCGAGGTGATCGGAGACAAGTCAGAGGCTTTATAGGGCAACTCTTTGATTAAAAACTGATTGCTAATCCATGCAAACGCGACGTACAAGATGGTGTAACCGTCTGGTTTTGCCTTGGCAACTAGGCTAGTGCCGATTACAGTCTGGCCACCCGGGCGGTTATCAACGACTACCGGTTGATTCCATTTTTTGCTGAGTGCTTGGGCGACGACACGTGCTTGAGCATCTGAACTGCCACCTACGCCGAAGGGTACAACGATCGTAACGGGCTTGTCAGGAAACGCAGCCTGGCTAACGGCTGAAACAAGGCCAAGGGCGATGAGTGTTGCGCTGAGTGCAACGCGTTTTGTCAGACGTTTGAGTGGGTGTCCCATTTTTATATCTCCGTTAGGTTTAGTCTGCTGAAATTTTTCCGGCGCGAATGATTTCGCCATACATTGCGCTATCACGGGCGATCAGAGCCGCGAACTCTTCGGGTGAGCTGCTTTCTGGGACCAGTCCGCCTTTCATGAGCCTCTCTCTGACCTCAGGGTCTTGCACCACGACTGCAATTTCGCGCGCGACGCGCTCAACGATCGCGCGTGGCGTACCTTTCGGGGCCATCATGCCAGCCCACGAGACCATGTTGAATCCTGGAAAACCAGCCTCTTCCATCGTTGGGATGTTGGGCTCAGTCGACCAACGCTGCGGTGAGCTAATCGCGATGGCTTTGAGTCGGCCTTCTTTCACGTGCGGCATGAACACGACCATTGAGCTAAAAACGAAAGCCACTTCGCCGCTCAGAATATCGGTGAGCACGAGCGCGCTGCCTTTATACGGGATGTGTTGCAAGGGGACGCTGCTACGTTGACTCAAGCTCGCACCCAGCATGTGCGCGCTAGAGCCCGTGCCACTTGAGGCATAGTTCAGTTTGCCTGGATTGCGACGACCATACTCTAGAAGCTCTTCAAGAGTATTTGCAGGAACGCGATTAGACACAAATAAAAAATTTGGTAGATCGGCCAGCTTACTAACCGGGATCAAATCCTCAGGTTGGTATGCCATCTTATGCAGATGGGGGTTCACAGCATAGGCTGCAAGAACACTCAAAAATGTATAACCGTCAGGCTCTGCTCGAGCGACGAACGCAGTCCCCACTGCGCTGTTCGCCCCGCCCTTGTTTTCGACAATGATCGTTTGGGCAAGACGTTGTCCAAGTTTTTCCATCATGATGCGGGTGATGGTATCGGTTGCAGCCCCCGGGGGGTAGGGTACGATGACTTTAATCGGTTTGTTGGGCCAGTTTGCCGTGCCTTGCGCATAAGCTGGCGCGCAGCCCACGCTCAATGCTACGAGAAGCAGGAGCACACTCCACACTAGGCTAGACGAGCTGAAAAAATGCTCGATTTGACCAACGATCTTAGGGACCGGTCGTGGCGCAAGCAGGGAGTGACTCAAGATTTGTCTCCGAAGTGAGGCTTTAAATGCCTCTTGTTATCGTTTGCTATCCTAAACGATCAACCCATAATCTGCAGTATTTTCTACGAGAAAAGAATAACTTAGTTCGATTGGTGTTGTTTCTTTCGCTGCGTTTTGGGTCCTGTTGCTGTGTGTGACGTGTGATTTCGTACGTTTGACGGAGCATTCACTAGGCATTTGCTTCTACCATTGCTAGTTTGCATAAGGGTTCGTCAAATTCACAGCCATTGCGTATTAAACTTCGAGACTCGTAGTTTCGTCAGGTCTATGCGAATTGACCGGCGTTCTTTTCTTAAGATTTCTTGAAGTATCGTCTTATGCGTAACCGCGTCACTCTGCTGTTTTTTGCTCTTCATCCAATATGCCATTAAAGGCCGTTTTTTTGATTCGCTTAGCGGTCTGTTTGGTGACGACTGGCGCGCTAGTGGGCTGTATCACCCTAGGGCCAGATTACAACGCTGAACGCGCTACCCAAGTACCTAACCAGCCACAAGAATGGCGGCCTCCGATTGCCCATGGTGGCGACCTTGCTTCGTTACAAGACTGGTGGCGTCAGTTCAACGACCCAACCTTGGTCGCTTTGATTGCTGCCGCCCAAGAGCAAAGCAACACCATGGCTCAGGCGGCTCTTAGAATCGCGCAAACTCGTGCTTTGCTGGTTGGGACGAATGCCGCTGCACTGCCTGTCGTCAACGGCACTGCCGCTGCCACGCGCGGTACCTTTCAGTTGGGCGGGCCCGTAGCATTGGCGACTATTAATCAAGCACAACTACAGTCCAGTTGGGAGCTTGATTTGTTTGGTGGTTTGGCGCGCGGTGGCGAGGCTGCCCAGGCTAGGTTAGAGGCGCAGGTTGCTAACTGGCATGACGCGCGCATTGCAGTTGCCGCGGATACCGCAAATCTGTATGTCAATTATCGGGCGTGTGAGCAGTTTGTGGCCTTAGCCTCAACAGACGCCACGTCTCGTGCCCGCACCGCTAGGCTCACCGAGCAATTGGCAGCGTCGGGGTTTCAGTCACCCGCCAACGCTGCGCTCGCGCGCGCCAGTGCTGCTGAAGGGCAAGGCCGCTCGGTGGCGCAACAAGCCGACTGTGATTTGGCGGTGAAAGCGTTGGTCGCGTTAACGGGCCTAGTTGAAGAGGATTTACGGCGACGCTTAGCGGCGCAGTCTAAGATATTGCCCAGGCCGTTGATGCCAACCGTACAGCAAGTGCCCGCGCAGGTGCTCTCGCAGCGTCCTGATCTCGCAGCGGCCGAGCGCGAGCTAGCCGCTGCCAGCGCCGATATCGGGGTTCGCGAGGCTGAGCGGTTTCCAAGACTGTCGCTGTTAGGAAGCATCGGTCCCTTAGATTTCAGCACAGCTAATCTGGCAATTAGTGCGACAACGTGGTCGATTGGCCCCTCGCTGACAATGCCTATCTTTGATGCAGGCCGCCGAGCAGCAAACGTTGACACGGCCAAAATTGCCTATCAAGCCGCCGAAGTCAATTACCGCAGTCAGGCGCGTCGCGCGGTACGCGAGGTTGAAGACGCCTTGATTCGCCTGAACAGTTTAGTGTTGCGCGATACCGAGGCCGAGATCGCCTCTAAAGGTTATCGCCAGTCTCTGACGGCGTCTGAAGAGAAATTCAAATTTGGTTTGGCGAGTATTTTGGATCTTGAAGAGGTCAGGCGGCTCTCGGTGAATGCCGATAATATTTTGGCCTCAGTGCGGCGTGATCGTGTCAATGCCATGATCGCGTTATATCGCGCAGTGGGTGGCGGCTGGACCCTGGCGAATTCGATGGCCTTGAATGGCCTTGCTCAGACGGCATTAAAAGACATGACTATAGGCAATTCAAAACCATGATATTCAAACCACGCTCTAGTTTCAACAAAGTTGTGTTGAGCGGTCTGTTGAGCCTGGCAAGCTTTGTCACATTGCCACACCTCGCGTGGGCCAGCCAAGACGCGCCTCGCGCCGGTTTAACCGTGACGGTGACTCGTGCTGTGCTCTCTCAAATCTCAGCAGTGATCACCGCCAATGGCAGCGTCGCAGCCTGGCAAGAGGCTTTGATCGGCGCGCAGGTCGGCGGATTGCGTATGGCTGAGGTGCTGGTCAACGTTGGCGATGTTGTGCAAAAAGATCAGGTGCTCGCGCGCTTTGCAACCGATACTGTGCTCGCTGACTTGGCTGTACAAAAAGCGCAGCAAGCCGAAGCTGCAGCCGCGTTGGCCGATGCAAAAGCCAATGCCGCACGTGCTCGTAGTCTAAAGAACTCGGGTGCCTTATCGGCACAGCAAATCAATCAATATTTGACGGCCGAGCAAACGGCGCAAGCCCGACTTGAGGCCACGACTGCTCACGTCACAGTGCAAGAGTTAAGACTGAAATACGCTGAAGTGCGTGCCCCTGACGAGGGTGTCATTTCAATGCGCCAAGCCACTGTGGGTTCGGTTGTTCCTCTAGGTACTGAGTTGTTCCGGATGGTGCGTCAGCAACGCCTCGAATGGCGTGCTGAGGTGACCTCTGAAGAGCTCGGTCAAATTAAAGTTGGGATGCCGGTCAGTGTGTTTCCTGCGAGTTTGCCTAAGGGCGCACCCGCCATGCTCGGTAAGGTTCGTGTGATTGGCCCAACCGTTGATCCGCAGGCTCGAACTGCCGTGGTCTTTGTTGACTTACCTAAGAATCCAAACGACGAGCCACCAGTGCGAGCCGGTATGTTTGCAAGTGGTCAGTTTCAATTGGGCGCTACACAAGGGTTGACCTTGCCGCAAGAATCCGTAGTGATGCGTGACGGGTTTAGCTATGTGTTTAAAGTTGGCGAGAACAAGCGCGTGGTGCAAACTAAGGTGAGCGTTGGGCGCCGCAGCGGCGCGCGAATCGAGGTGCTCACTGGCGTGACAGCTAACGAAAATATTGTTGAATCTGGGGCTGGCTTTTTAACCAACGATGATTTGGTTGCTGTTGCAGCGACGGCTCAGCCTAAATAGGCACTTAGATGAATTTTTCTGCCTTCTCGATTCGCAATCCTATCCCAGCGATCCTACTTTTCATTTTGCTGTCGATTGCAGGAGTCTTAGCTTTCAAAGCGATTGGTGTCCAAGACTTTCCGGACATTGAATTACCGATGGTCACCGTCGAGGCGCAATTGCCAGGTGCGGCACCTGCGACGCTTGAAACAGAGGTCGCGCGCAAGCTAGAAAATTCAATTGCCACCCTTCAAGGCATTAAAAATCATTACACCAAAATACTTGAAGGTGTTGTGGTGATTACCATTGAGTTCGTACTTGAAAAGGACCCAATGGAGGCGGTGAACGATGTGCGCGATGCCGTGGCGCGTGTGCGAGCTGAGTTACCTGCTGATGTGCGTGATCCAACGGTTGTGCGTGCGACAACAGCAGGTAAACCGTTGTTGACCTATGCGGTCACCTCTAAGCAAATCGACGAAGAGGCATTATCGTGGTTTGTGGATAACACCGTGGCTAAGCAGTTGCTGACGGTGAACGGCGTTGGCCGCGTCAAGCGCATGGGTGGTTTAACCCGCGAGGTGAGGGTCGAACTTGATGCAGCCCGGATGGCGGCGCTGAATGTGACGGCGGCTGAGGTTTCGCGTCGTTTACGGCAGATTCAACAAGAGGCACCGGGTGGGCGAGGGGACGTGGGCGGTGCCGAACAAGCCGTGCGCACCATCGCCACAGCGAGCACAGCAGACGATTTAGGTAAGCTAGATTTGTCGTTACAGGATGGACGAAGGGTTCGTCTCAATCAAATCGCAACGATTGTGGATACCACCGCAGAGCGTCGCTCGATGGCCTTGGTGAACGGTCAAACGGTCGTTGCTTTTGAAATCATGCGCAGCAAGGGCGCCAATGAAGTGACGTTGGCGCAAGAGGTTCGTCAGGTGATCAAAAACTTGCGACTCGCGCGTGCTGATATTCAAATCACAGAGCAAATCGATAACGTCCAAAAAACTGAAGAGAACTTCGAAGGCTCGATGCACTTGCTTTACGAAGGTGCGATTCTGGCGGTGATTGTCGTTTGGTATTTTTTACGTGACTGGCGTGCCACGATTGTGTCGGCTGCGGCCTTGCCTTTGTCGATTTTGCCGGCATTTTTAGGGATCTATTTGTTTGGCTTCACCCTGAATATGGTGACACTAACGTCTCTAGCCTTGGTGGTTGGTATTCTTGTCGATGATGCGATCGTTGAAGTTGAAAACATTGCGCGCCATCTGCGCATGGGTAAAACACCGTTTCAGGCTGCGCTTGAGGCGGCCGATGAAATTGGCCTAGCCGTCGTTGCAACGACATTTGCGTTGGTAGCTGTGTTTTTGCCGACCGCTTTCATGGCGGGGATTCCAGGAAAGTTTTTTAAACAATTTGGCTGGACCGCAGTACTCGCTATTTTAGCGTCGCTCTTGGTCGCACGTTTGCTGACTCCCATGATGGCTGCTTACTTGATGAAAGCAGTGCCCGAGTCAGCGCAAGAACCACCTGATGGTTGGGTGATGCGCAGTTACCTCAAATCAGTGAACTGGTGCTTGTCGCATCGGCTAGTGACACTTGTGTTGGCAACACTATTTTTTGTAGGATCCATTGCGCTAGTGCCGCTCTTGCCCAAAGGGTTTGTGCCGCCGGCGGATCGCAGTCAAACGCTAGTCAATATTGAGCGTGCACCTGGCAGCACCTTGCACGAGACCTATCTGGCGGCAGAGCGTGCGCGACTGAAGCTTGAGGCGATTCCTGAGGTGCTCAAAGTATTTAGCTCGGTCGGTGCCGGTGTGTCTGGCGATGCCTTTGCTCGAGGTTCTGCCGCCGAGGTACGCAAGGCCTCGTTGACGGTTACGCTGGTTCACCGTTCAGAGCGCAAAAAAAATCAGCAAGAGGTTGAAGCCGATATTCGAGCGTTGCTTGCGCGCGAACCCGGCGTCCGCATTACGGTTGGGCCACAAGATGTTGGAGTCAAAATGCAGATCGTTCTGCAGAGCGAGGATCCTCTTGCTTTGACAGCAGCTGCGCATGTCGTTGAAGGTGAACTGCGCGGCTTAAAAGGTGTTGGTAATGTGTTGTCGTCAGCGAGTTTGGTTCGCCCAGAATTGATCGTGCGACCAAATTTTGCTCGTGCGGCAGATCTAGGCGTGACTGCGCAAAGTATCGCTGAAACCTTGCGCGTTGCAACCAGTGGCGATTACGACATCAGTTTGCCAAAATTGACCCTGTCCGAAAGACAGGTTCCGATTCGGGTCAAGTTACCGGACGCTGCCCGCACTGATATTGATGCGCTGGCGCGCTTAACGGTGCCGGGTCGGTTTGGCCCTGTTTTATTGGGTAACGTGGCAACCTTAACGATGGATAGTGGGCCTGCGCAGATCGATCGTTTAAATCGTAGCCGCAATGTCGTGCTTGACGTCGAGTTGGGCTCGCGCCAGTTGGGTGAGGTCTATGCTGAGGCGATAGCCTTACCGGGTTTGCGAAACTTGCCCGCTGGTGTGCGACAGACTGAATTAGGTGATGCGAAAGAAATGCAGGCGCTGTTTGCGAGTTTTGGGCTGGCAATGGCGATTGGTTTGTTGTGCATTTATATGATTTTGGTTTTGTTGTTTCACGACTTCTTGCAGCCGATTACTATCTTGGGTGCCTTACCGCTTTCGATTGGGGGCGCTTTTGTTGCATTGCTGTTGACCGGAAAAAGTTTTTCAATGCCCTCGTTGATTGGTTTGATTATGTTGATGGGGATTGTGACCAAGAATTCAATTTTGCTAGTGGAGTATGCGATTGTGGCGAGGCGTGGTGGCATCTCACGCACCGAGGCCTTGATAGACGCCTGTCACAAGCGTGCACGCCCAATCGTGATGACAACGATCGCGATGATCGCTGGGATGTTTCCGATCGCGATTGGCTGGGGGTCAGATCCTAGCTTTCGTTCGCCCATGGCGATCGCGGTAATGGGTGGGTTGTTGACCTCAACCGTGCTAAGTTTATTAGTGATCCCCGCTATGTTCACTTACGTTGATGATCTTGCGGTTTGGTTGCAGAGAATCAAAGCGAAGGTGATGCGCAGCGCTTAACGAAGCGACTGCGCATTGTCTGTCTCTAAGCCTTTGCGCAGCGCTTAACGAAGGGCTCGAACTGAGTTGAGTTCTTTAGCCTTTGCGCATCGTGTAAAACACTGGTCCTTGCGCCTGAAAATTTACCCAGCCCTTGCGTAACGCCATGAGGTTATAGGCGGCACCGAGTGGGATGTAGGGAACTTGGTCTAGCACCTGTAGTTGAATATCTTGGCAGAGTGCTTTACGTTGCTCAAGCGTTGGGGCGTAAAACCAAGCTGTGCGCAGTTTTTCAATGGTGGGGTTGGTGGGCCAGCCAAACCAAGCCTGTTTGCCGGTTCCTCGAATTCCTAGATTATTCGTCGGGTCGAGGTTGCTGGTGCCAGTCATGGCGGTGAATCCTACGTGCCAGCCGCCCAAGGCAGGGGGCTCTTGACTATTGCGGCGCTGCAGGTAGCTGCCCCAGTCCATTGAACGCAAGTCGACTTTCAAGCCCAGCTTTTTAAACAAGTCGGCAGTGACCAAGGCCGCCGCGTGATACTTGGGCGAATCGACTGGGTCAAGCAGCACGAGAGGTTCGCCCTTGTAGCCAGACTCTTTGATGAGCGAGCGGGCAAGGCCAAAATCACGCTTGCCTGTCAGTTTCTCTAATCCCGCCTTGGTGGCCATGGGCGTACCCGGCACCCAAACCCCGACCTGATCACTCCAGTATTCAGGAAAATCTGAGCCATTGGCTGCGGTCATGTATTCGGTTTGATTCACCACGGCAAGAATGGCACGACGCATCAGGACATTATCAAATGGTGGATGAAGGTGATTAAAACGCATGATTGAAATTGCTGGCAATGGGCTTTTAATCAGCGTAATCGCAGGGTCTTTACGTAAAGTTGGGATGAAGTCGTTATCGATCGATTCGATACCGTCCACCTCGTTGTTTTGTAGCGCAGCAACGGCAGTTGCGCGGTCATTGATAACTTGCCATTTGATCTCGGTGACATGCGCAATTTTTGGCCCTGCAGTATTGCTGACAGCCCCTTCGGTGCGAGGAACATAATCAGTGAATTTTTCGTAAACCACTTGTGAGCCAGAGACCCATTTATCAGCGATAAAACGATAAGGGCCGCTGCCAATCATTTCTTTCACTGGGACATTGTCGGGCGTTTTGGCCAGTCGTTCTGGCATGATCGAGGCTGACGCACCCGCAAGCGAGTACATCAGCAAAGGAAAGGGCTTGCTCAGGGTAATTTCGATGGTTTTGTCGTTGATGGCCTTGAGCTCAGTGATGAGGCCAAACAGGGTTTGCCCAAGCGGGTTGCGCTTGCCAAAGCGGATGATGCTCGCGACGACATCTTTTGCCGTGACGGACGCACCATCGTGAAATTTGAGTCCGTCACGTAAAGTGAGTTTCCAGGTCAAGTCATTGTTGTCTAACGTTTGACTGCCGACCATTTGAAGTTGAGGTTGGTAGTTTTCGTCTAAGCCATAAAGCGTGTCAAAGACCTGCAGCGCGTGACAAGCGGTAATGGTCGCAGTTGTGAACATCGGATCTAGCAAGGCGAGATCCGTTTCGGGCACCCAGCGTAATAGTGATTTGCCCGCTTGCGCGAAGCTCAGTGATGGTAACTGAGCAAGTCCAGCAGCGGCACCAGAACTAAGGATGAAGGTTCTGCGGTCCATAAGAGGGTCCTGTGAGTGACTGAAAAAATTAACGTGTGGGTGCTGAGCGTTTAAACCAAAGCAATGACAGGCAAAGCGCCAAGATCGTCAGGGCAAGCGAGGCCGCACCAAAGAGAGCAGTCACTTCAGTATCGCGTCTTTCAAGAGAAAATTTACTGGATAAATGGCGATAGACCTCTTTTAGATCTTGCGAATTACCGGCACGAAAAAATTCGCCCTCGGTGATTTTTGCCATCGCTTGTAGCGCTTGCTCGTCGACCCGTGCATAAAACGATGAGCCTTCAAAGCCCGGGATAAAACCATTGGGGGTTCCGAAGGCCACGGTGTAGACGCGAACACCTCGCTGCGCGGCTTGCTTGGCCGCAGCGAGCGGGTCGGGTCCGTTGGTACGTCGGCCATCCGAGAGAAGGATGATTGCACCGTTGGTATAGGATCCTGGAGGAACGGGTGGGGGGGCAGCGGTCGGTGGGGCAACAGGTTTACGCTCTGCTAATGGTTTGCTGCCCCAGCGCCCAAATTCATCGCCATAGATCGCTGCTTGTAGATCTACACCAGAGGTCGGTAGTAAGGTCGCAAGCGCGAGCAGCAGTCCGCTACCCGTCGCGGTGCCGCGTTGCAGTTGAAAGCGATCCACTGAGGCGACTAAGGCTTCGCGCTCGTCCGTGATTTGTTGCACGACTTGCGCCGTGCCAGCAAAAGAGACAACACCGACGCGAATATTGTTAGGAAGCTCGCGTAAAAACTCTTTGACAGTTGCCTGCGCGGCTTGAATCCGGTTGGGCTCAACGTCTTCGGCCAGCATGCTACGTGAGACGTCTACCGCAAGCACTAGGGTCATGTAGTCAGCAGGTAACGTGACTTGCGCGGTGGGCCTGGCAACACCGATTACGGCAGCGCTCAAAGCTAGCCATAATAACGCCGGAGGAGTGTGGCGGCGCCAGCTGTTACGCGGGCCAAGCGCTTGGCGAATGATGGTGAGGTTCGGATACGTATAGGCAAAGCGATGTTTGCGCTTAAGTAGCCAAAGATAGATCAAGGGCAGCGCAAGCACTAAAGCAAAACACCATAAAAAGTGTGGCCAAATAAAGTGCATGAAAGCATCAGTAGAGTTATGATGAATCATCACTTTATCACCGCTTGGCGGGATTGGGTTATTTATGAAACGGGCCGCGCTCTATAGCCGTCGTTCAGTCTCAGGTCAAAAAAATCCTGAGGGGTCGGCTGTGGTTGGCGAGTCTGCTGCTCCTAGCGGGCTAGAGTTTAAAGCTTCTAGGATGCGTCAGCTGTACGAGCGACTGGGATGGCTTGCCCTGGGGGCCTTGTTTAGCTTGTCGATGCTGTTCGTTTACGACTATTTTCAACCGGCCCGTACTGAGTTGACGCAAGAGCAGATTGACGCTGCTGTCTTGCACACCCTGGCAACCAAAGAATTACCTGCACGTGCGGCTAGGGCGGCCGCGCTCATCGCACCTTCGATCGTTCGTATTCGTGGTGACATCCTTGAGGCGAAAGGCACGCAGGTGGGTGACGATGACTTTGGCGTCGGGACTGGCGTGGTCATCAAAGACGATGGCACGATTTTGACTAATCTGCACGTCGTCGCCTCGGCGCCGCGACTCGTCGTGACTTTTGCCGATGGTTTGGAATCGCCTGCGGTGATCGTTTCTGCCCAGCGCGACAAAGACTTGGCTGTATTGAAGCCGTTAAATATCCCTGATGATTTGCAGCCTGCCACCCTCGGCTCAAGCCAAAATCTGAGCCCGGGCGACGACGTGGTGGCAGTGGGTTTCCCTTTTGGCTTAGGCGCCTCGGTGTCGGCGGGGGTAGTTTCTGGTTTAAATCGCACGTTTAAACCAGCAGAAGGCCCACCGCTTACCGGTTTGATTCAGTTTGACGCAGCTGCTAATCCTGGCAACTCCGGCGGCCCCTTGGTGAACATGGCTGGCGAAGTGCTAGGGATTGTGACGGCTATTTTGAATCCAACGAGTGTCAGAACATTTATTGGAATCGGCTTTGCCATCACGATAGAGAGTGCGGGGACGGCTTTGGGCATGCCTCCGTTTTAGTGGTTAGGTCATGAATAACGAGAAACCGAGATGAATAGTGATCCTCAAGCGTGGAATCGTGGTCAATCACCGCAACCTGTTCAAGAGACAGCCGTCTTAATGGAACGAGTGCTGTACGAAGTCAAGCGTATGGTGGTGGGGCAAGACCAGTTTTTAGAGCGGATGTTAGTTGCGATTTTGGCGCAAGGTCACTTGTTAATCGAGGGCGTGCCGGGGTTGGCCAAAACCTTGACGGTCAATACCTTGGCCAAAGCCATACAAGGTACGTTTAAGCGGATTCAATTTACGCCCGACCTGCTGCCCGCAGATTTAGTCGGTACGCAAATTTATAACCAAAGAACAAGTGAGTTTAGTACGGTGCTGGGGCCTGTCTTTGCCAATCTTGTGTTGGCAGATGAGATTAATCGGGCGCCGGCCAAGGTACAAAGCGCTTTGCTTGAGGTGATGCAAGAAAGGCAAGTCACGATTGCCGGGCAGACCCATAAGGTGCCGTCGCCATTTTTGGTGATGGCAACGCAAAATCCGATTGAGACTGAGGGCACTTATCCGTTGCCCGAAGCTCAAGTTGATCGCTTCATGATGAAAGTGTTGGTGGGCTACCCCAAAGAAGAAGAAGAGTTTGTGATTGTGCAGCGAGTGATTGGGCCGGCAATTGCAATCGGCGCTGTCGCTACCACCGAGCAAATCGCAGCGTTGCAGTCGCAATCGCGTCAAGGCTACGTTGACCCGGGTTTGATTCAATATGCCGTCAAGCTTGTTGCAGCGACGCGAGATCCGGCTCGCTTTGGTTTGCCCGATCTCGCGCGTTACCTGACGTTTGGTGCGAGTCCGCGCGCGACCATCGGTTTAATTGAAGGTGCACGCGCCTTGGCGTTTTTGCGCGGACGTGGTTATGCGTTACCGCAAGACGTTGTAGATTTGGTGCCCGATGTCTTACGCCATCGTCTGGTGTTGTCGTACGAGGCTTTATCAGAAGGATTATCGGCAGATCAGTTGATTGAGAAGATATTACGTACGGTGCCTGTCCCGGATAAGCCACTCGATAGTCATGTTCGCGTTTCTTAAACGTTTCAAGCGTCAGTCCACTGCGGCGTCAGGCATGACGCGTGCCCGCGGTGTCTCTGGTGAGGCACTGCGAGCGTCTCATGATGCAGGTGTTGTGCTTGCCCCCGAAGCGCTGCTTAGGCAACTTGAGTGGACGGTGATTCGTCGGTTGGACGGCCAACTGCAAGGCGACTATCGCACGCTCTTTCGTGGGGCCGGTTTGATGCTCGCCGATTTGCGAGAGTATCAAGCGCACGACGACGTTCGCCATATTGATTGGAACGTGACAGCTAGAATGCAAACGCCTTATGTGCGTGAGCATCAAGAAGATCGAGAAATGACAGCGTGGTTTGTGGTGGATTTATCGGGTTCGATTGACTTTGGCTCTGGGGCAGTGAGTAAGCGAAGCTTGGCGCTTGAATGCGTTGGCGTGCTGTCACGATTGCTGACGCAACACGGCAATCGTATTGGCGCGCTGCTGTATACCGGTGCCGGAGGACATGCAAACGTTTTTATCCCTGCCCGCTCAGGTAGGCGACAGGTACTCCATGTCTTAGAGCGTATGACACGGGCTGAGTCGGTCAAACAGACACAAGAAACCGATTTAGGCAAGCTCTTGACCGATGCGCAGTCGATGTTGAAGCGTCGCTCAACTGTTTTTGTGTTGTCTGATTTTTTAAGCCAACCCGGCTGGGATCGTGCCTTGAATCAACTGGCGCGTCGTCATGAGGTTGTTGCGATTCGCTTGTTCGATCCGATTGAGGCAGTCTTGCCTAACAATGGCTTGTTGGTGATGCAAGATGCTGAGACGGGTGAGCAGATTTTTGTTGACTCGCACGATAAGGCTTTTCGTCAGCGCTTTGCCGACCAGGCCCAGGCGCGCGAACAACAGTTACGCGACTGTTTTGCAAATGCCGGTGTTGATTGTCTAGAGCTACAAACCAATGAACCCATTGATCAGGCCCTTGTCCGTTTTACGCGCCTGCGTAAACGCAGAAGCCAGTTAGCCACAGGTGCCTCTGCCGGCACTGTACCGAGTCACTGAGCCGATGTTGTCTTTGAACTCCTTAACGCTACTTTGGCCCTCGCTGCTATGGGTCTTCGCTGGGTTGCCTGTGTTGATTGGCGGCTATGTTTGGCTCTGTCGTTCGCAAACTTGGTCGCGGTATGGTTATGCGGTGTTGATGCTGTGTGGGATCAGCCTTGTGATGTTTGCGTTGGCACGGCCGCGCGCGGTGTTGTTGTTGCCTGGTCGCTTGGATACGGTGATGTTGGCAATTGATACGTCTGGAAGTATGCGAGCCACCGATGTGCAGCCGAGTCGAATTGAAGCTGCGCAGGCTGCAGTGCGCACGTTTATTGCCGAGCAGCCCTCTCAGGTCAAAGTTGGCATCGTCACTGTGGCAAGTACCGCTGCCGTGGCACAAGCCCCGACGGTGAGCCGTGATGAGCTCTATCAGGCAATCGAAGCGTTGCCTTTGCAAACAGGTTCTGCGTTGGGGAGTGGAATTTTAATTGCTCTTGCGCAATTATTACCAGGTTCGGGTATTGAAGTTGAAAAGCTTCTCACTGAAGCAGATCGTCCGCCACCCAAAGATACGGGCAAGCCCTTGAGCCCTGATCCAAAAGGCTCAACTCAGATTAAGCTTGAGCCAGGGTCAAATAAAGCCCTTGCGATTGTGTTGATTTCAGATGGGCAAAGTAATATGGGTCCTGATGTTCTAAAGATGGCTCAACTCGCAGCAGACCACGGCGTGCGAGTCTATACCGTGGGCGTGGGTACACCAGAAGGCGTGGTATTGAAGGCGCAGGGTTTGTCAATGCGAGTCAAGCTTGATGAGTCGGTACTTAAAAAAATTGCTGATATCACCTTGGCTGATTACTACCGCGCGACCAACGCGATTGATTTGAAAAAAGTCTACGCTGCACTGGCGACGACAATACGTCTAGAGAAACATCAAACTACCGAGGTGACGGCGTTGTTTTTAGGATTGGGTGCGCTGCTGATACTGCTCGCTGGTTTTTTCTCTTTGCGACGTGACGCACGCATAATGTAAGGATAAGCGGTCGTGCGAGCGAGCGCTTGTGCAGCCTGAAATGGGTAACGCAATGACAGCGCGCCTTGGTATGCACCTGCAACGCATTGCCTGATATTCTGGCAATGCACTAGAACCGCTCTAGTGATGCCCAGACTATCGTTTTAGTAGCCAGCGATCGTTTGCATAACTGACGCGCTGTTCTTCAACCAGCTTTTGCAGATGAGCAAACAAAGAGCGCATTGCCACCTTATGTAATTTTTCTGCCGTGTCTTTATAAGCAACTGGCACGAGTTCTTCAAGCGTTACCGGTTGCTCAAAGGTTTTAAGCGCAGCCACAACTTTATTTTCGCGATCTTGACGATGAATCAAGACTCGGTCGACGGCATCCTTGGGCTTATCCATCAAGAACCCGTGCCCCGGTGCCAGAAAATCAATCTGCTCTTCTTGTAGCAGGCGCAGTGAGGCAAGGTATGTCGCCATGTTGCCGTCTGGTGGACTGATGACAACGGTTGAGCCTTGCATGAGATGGTCACCGGTAAACATCAGGTGTTCGGTTTCGTGCAGGTAACAGACTTGATTCGAGGCGTGCCCAGGCACGTGGATCACGCGCAGATCTGCCCCCCCAACTCGCAGTCGCTGGTGATGAGTCACGATGACGTCAGGCACAAAGGTTTGATCTTGATTCGGGTAGGGTGGTGGGGGCATGCCAAACAATGTTGCGCCGGTTCGCGCCTTAAGCTCTAGCGCTGCCGGTGAGTGATCAAGATGTGTGTGCGTACATAAAATCCATTTAATGGGCCCGCGCGCGGCTTTGATCAGCGCATCGATGTGCTCGGTAAGAGGTGGGCCCGGATCGATCACGGCGATGCCTGTCTCTTGAGTGCCGATGAGATACGAGTTTGTTCCTGGACCCGTCATCATGCCTGGGTTGGCTGCGGTGAGGCGCAGTACGTTCGGTGCAATCTCTACAGGGATACCAGGTTCAATATATGTTTTTGCAGTGCCTGCGCCCTGGGGATCGATTTTTCCGATTTCTGCGTAGGCATAATCGCTCGCGACGAGTATTTCAGGCTGGCCGTTTCTTCCTGTGCCTATGCGCGGCGTCATCAGTTGCTTGGGCTTAGGCTCGCGCGCGTGGTCGAGAAGGTCTTGTACGGTGGCAAAACGCGAAAGGCTTTCTAGCGTCTTAATCGTTGGAAACATCAAATCGATTTCACCTAAGCGACTTTTTTCGATCGCATCGGCGGGGCGCACCCATCTTTGCCCCACGGTCTCGTAGTCATCTTGTTTGGCAATTTGCCCGACCGGCGCTTGCGCCACAAAAAAACGGGTGTCGTAACGCTTAGGGCGCCCAGGCATCGTGATCCAATGGCTGAAGTAGGCGATTTTGTCGGTCGCTACACGAAATTGCTCGGCTTTGAGTACGTCCACAAAGGTGATTTTATTTTCAGCGAGTGCAGTGCGTAGGTCAGACAAACGCAGTGCCTCATGTTCGTTAAGCTGCACCAACTCATCATCGTGTCGATAGCCGAGCAACAGTCCTGATTCTTCAAAGCACTCACGAATGGCGGCAATCCAATAGGCCAGCCCACCTTTTTCAATGCCAAGTGTGTTGCTGGCCAGATCATCGGTTAAGCCGACACAGAGAGAAGCGATCTCTTCGTGATGGTCGGTCGGGTCGATCCCGCCACCCGGGAAAACATGCATCCCCTTGGCAAAGGCGACCTCTGTTGTGCGCTGCATCATAAAGACTTCAATGCCGTCGCTTGTGTCACGTGCGAGGATCACGGTGGCTGCAGGACGGGGCACGACGATGGGTGGATTCACTAGTGTCTCACTTCGGTTGTCTGAAGGGCGGTATTTTGTTGGTAGACATATTAGCTGAAGCCCGCCTTGAGGTTTGGTTTGAAGCGCGACTTGCAAACAAAGCCTACCTTGATTCAACGGTTTGAGGTGAGCCTGACAAACAAGTTAGACTCTCAGTGTTGAAAAAACAAAAAATGGAGACGCTCATTATGCTGAAGCAACGGTTCGTTTCGTTCTTGCTCTTGTGTTGTGCCGGTATGGCCGCACAAGCCGCCGACTATCCAGTTAAACAAATCCGTCTTGTGGTGCCTTTTGCTGCAGGTGGCAATACGGATATCGCGGCACGCCTATTGGCAACCGGGCTCACGACCGAGCTTAAACAGCCGGTTTATGTTGAAAATAAAGCAGGTGCCGGTACGGCCATCGGCACTGAAGAGGTTGCGCGTAGCCCTGCTGATGGCTACACACTTTTGTTTACAACCGTTGGCCTTGCAGTGAACCCGAGTTTGTACAAAAACCTGCGCTACGACGCCAAGCGAGACTTTGCCCCGGTTGCGCACGTGGTAAGTTCCTCGCCCGTGATCTTGATGCACCCGTCTGTCCCTGCAGCGAATCTAGCAGAGTTTGTGGCTTACGCAAAAGCGAAAGGGCCGTTGTCGTATGGTTCAGCTGGCGTCGGCAGCGCCATGCATCTACATGCTGAGCAGTTTCGCATTGAAACCGGTCTGACTGTAACGCACGTACCCTATCGCGGTGAAGGCCCGGCCTTGGTTGACCTGTTGGCTGGTCGCACTCAATTTCACTTTGGTTCGATCTCGAGTGCATCGCAATACATTGAATCGGGTGCGCTAAAGGCATTAGCCTTTGTGTCGTCAAAGCGCTCGCCACTCTTGCCGAAGGTGCCTACGGCAATTGAGGCAGGAGTCCCTGGGTTTGTGACCTCAACGTGGGGGGTGATTTTAGTGCCAGCGGGCACTTCGCCTGAAATCATTCAGACCTTGAATAAAGCGATTAATCGCGTGATCGCAGTCCCTGCAAATTTTGCCCGTTTTATCGAACTAGGTTTTGAACCACTGACCAACTCGACACCTGTCTCGACCGCACAATTCATTGATGCGGAGACGCAGTATTGGGCGACCTTGATTAAAAAGTTAGGCATCACGGCTGAATAGCGCAAGACAAAGGTAAATCTCGTTAAGGGTATGCCAAGTCATTGGTGTCGCTTCTTAAAGGTATGCCTAGTGAACGATGTATCTCATTAGCGGCAGGATAAGTATGCCGAAGACGTTTATTGGAGAATATAGTGCAGACGACCGGACAGCAGTTAGTATCTTTTTTAGAAGCCAATGGAGTTGATAGAGTATTTTGTGTACCCGGTGAGAGCTTCTTGCCCCTGCTTGACGCCTTAGGCGCGAGCAAGATCGATACCATCACTGCGCGGCATGAGAGCTCGGCAGGCTTTATGGCAATGGCCGATGGTCGACTCACAGGTCGGCCCGGCGTGTTTATGGTGAGTCGCGGGCCCGGTGCGACCAACGCCTCGATTGCGGTGCATAGCGCGCAACAAGACGGTACGCCGTTAATCTTGATGATTGGTCAGGGCGAGCGCCAGCATGTGGGGCGAGATAGTTTTCAAGAAATCGATTACTCAAAAATGTTTGGTAGCATTGCGAAATGGGTTTACGAAATCAATGACCCGACGCGTGTGCCTGAAGTCATGGCGCGTGCTTTCTCGGTGGCGATGAGTGGTACACCAGGCCCCGTGGTGATTTCTTTGCCTGAAGATATTTTGCCGATCGAGCTACCCGACGTGAAGGCACGTGCCTCCGTGGTGGCGAGTAGTGCGCCAACGCCCATGGCGATACAGCGTGTATTAGAACTGTTAGCAAAGGCCGAACGCCCCTTGCTTCTGGCGGGTGGCGAATTTGCAACCGATGAGCAACGTGCGGCGCTGCGCGCAGCCGCTGAAAAGCACAATATTCCAGTTGTGATTGGTTTTCGTCGCCACGGCGTGTTTGCGTCCGATCATCCACTTTACGCCGGCGACATCGGAACGGGTACCTCTGCCACGCAAGTCAAAGCGTTTGAAAAAGCGGATTTATTGTTAGCGATTGGCACGCGCCTGTCTGACTGGGGTACCCTGAATTACAGATTTCCAACGCCGCCTTGGCCAAATCAAACACTCGTTCATGCGTGCGCAGATGTCACGATGATCGGTAAGAACTTTCAGCCAGAAGTTGGAATGGTGTGTCACGGTGCAGAATTTATTCGTGAGTTCGCTTTGCAAGCTGTGGTGCCAGAGAAAAAAGATCGCAGTGCGTGGATTAATGAGTTGCATGGTTATGCGCAAACGCAGGCGGTATGGAAAAACATCAAAGCGCCTGACGGTGTCGCCTTTGGTAATGTCGTGCGCGCCTTAGGTGAACTGACCCCCGATGCCACAAGCATTGTCCCCGATGCAGGGATCTCTGCTGCGTTGGCTTATAAATTCTTTCCGTTTACGGGTAAGCGCAAACTGTATTCGACGATGTCTGGTGTGATGGGGTATGGCGTGCCTGGCGCAGTGGCGATCGCCATGCGCGAGACTGACCGCACTGTGGTGTGTTTGGTGGGGGATGGTGGTTTTATGATGACAGGCAATGAACTTGCCGTCGCCGTAGAGCGCAAGTTACCACTTAAGATCTTTTTGTCTAACAATCGTAGTTTAGGGACGATTCGTCTACATCAAGAGCGCATGTATCCAGGGCGTTCGCACGCGACCGATCTCAGTGGGCCAGACTTTTCGAAGTTAGCGCAAGCTTTTGGCTGCGCAACCTTGCTGATTGAAAAGGATGAAGATATCGAACCTATGATTCGAGCAGCGTTGGCAGCAACGGGCCCTGTCTTTGTTGAGGTTAATGCAAGCCTGTCGGCGATTTTGCCAAAAACTTGAGCTGAGTAAAAACTTGAGCTGAGGGTCGTGATCCTGTTCTAGATGGCTGTCAGACACTATTCAGCGAGCTCAATTGGGCTTGTTTATACATCCTAACTCTCGCGTCAGACGAGAGTCACAATAAGATCTACAGGGGCGACACAATGGCGACGAAAGAAGTAGGTTCGGTCAATACAACACCAGACACTGAGTTTTCAGATGGGCTGATTGGGTTTTGTCGAACGTTGCGTGCGCAGCCGCTTGCCGCCGAGACAGTACGGCGCTCAACCGATGCGATCACTGATACCTTAGCTTGTATGGTGCTTGGGGTCGGTCAAGCGCTCGAACCTAAGTTGCGTCGTGCACTCGTTTCTAATCAGCCGCTTAAACAAATGCTGGCACAATTTGCACCCGCCGCCTTGCGGGTCAGTTCAACCGATGCACAAGGGTCTGCCGCGTTGTATCTTGGTACGCTAGCGCATGCTGCGGATTTTGATGACATCAGTCATCCAGCGTATTGCCATGCGACGGCGTTGCTGTTGCCGGCACTCTTGATTCGTGGTGCTGCCTTGGGTGTGAGTGGCGAAGACTTGATTCGCGCGCATGTGGTGGGTATCGAAACGCTTGGTCAACTTGGCCGTCGTTTAAACACTGCGCACTACGAACGCGGTTGGCATACCACGGGTACCTTTGGTGCCATCGGTGCCACCGCAGCGTTAGCGTTTCTTGAAAAATTCACCGATGAGCAGATGCGTGGTGCCCTGGGTGTGAGTGCATCGCTTGCCAGTGGTGTGCGACAAAATTTTGGCACCATGACCAAACCGCTGCATGCTGGCCTGGCGGCACGTTCGGCGATCTTAGCGACTCGGTTAGCTGAACAGGATTTCACCTGTGCGCCTGATGCGATCGAAGGTAAATTTGGCTTTATGAAGGTGTTTGGTGGTGCGGCACCAGCGAGTTACGCCAAAGCTTGGGGGCAGCCGCTAGAAATTTTGACTGAGACCGGGATTGGCTTAAAAGCGTACCCTTGCTGCGCGGCCACGCATCCAGCGATTGATGCCACACGTGCCTTACGTGAAACACTCAGCGGCAGTTCTGTTGAAGATATCGAATCCATGCGGGTAGGGGCTTCACGCTTTGCTATGCAGCCCTTGATTTACGACATCCCGACTACAGGCTTGGAGGGTAAGTTCAGTATGCGCTACTGCATCGCGTCGGCGATGATTGATGGTGCGGTCAAGATCGGAACGTTCGAACCTGATCAAATCAAGCGCCCAGCGATCGAGCGCTTAATGACAAAAATTACGGTTGAAATTGACCCTCTTGTCGCAGATGATCACGAATTTGCTGCGATCGTTGACCTTAAATTGAAGTCTGGTCGTGAAGAATCAATACGTATCGATGTGGCCAGTGGTAAGCCGGGTAATTGGTTGAGTGAAACCCTGTTGAAAGAAAAATTCTTTGATTGCCTGGGTACCCATCGGCTCAATAGCCAAGCTGGGCAGGTACTGTATGAAACAGCGCAGCAGCTTGCGAGTCAGAGTTCGATTGAGTCGCTCTATCAATCCTTGCTGCAAACCTTGGGTGAAGGGACTGTCAGTTAGGCCTGCCGCTGTCTCACTAAACTTATTCAATATTACTTTTGCAAAAGGTCATCATGTATTTGCAAGATATCGCTCGTGTGATTCGAAGTAAAAATGCCGGGCCGCGCTGCACGACGTTAGACATCATGTTCAATAGTGATGAAGACTACAACCGAGTGATTCAATCCAAGGTGATTAATCAAGCCTTGATTGCCAAGTTGTATGACATGCCGGCGGATCAGGTAAATATCATCGAGTACCCGATGTCGCGCGCTCTTAAAATTGCGATCCCCCGAAAAATCACAGCGGGCGATCCAGGCGATCGTGATGTGTACGGCGCCCAACAGCACGCGCGCTTGTTTAAGGTTGAGATTGTATGAGTGCAACCGGACGCATCTTAAAAGAGTTCGCTGGTCTTAAAACGCGCCGCCCGTTGAAATTGCTGGGCGCCTCAGGTCAGCTTGGCTATGGCATCCCAACACCTGCATTTCAGGCAGGCCTTGAGCGTAAGCCTGATTTGATTGGCTGTGACATGGGTTCTATTGATATTGGCCCGTATTATCTTGGCAGTGGCAATATGGCGACGGCTCGCGAATCCACCAAGCGCGATCTGCGCAAGGTGCTGATCGCGGCGCGCTTGCACGATATCCCTTTGGTAATTGGATCGGCAGGCTCGGCGGGCGGTGCGCCGCATTTAGAGCAGACGCTTGCAATTGTGCGTGAAATCGCCAAAGAAGAGGGCTTGCATTTTCGTTTGGGTGTGATTGCGGGTGATATTCCTAAAGACATTATCATCGATGCGATACGTGCGCAGGGTATGGTTGGCATCGATGGTATGCCCGCGTTAACCGAAGACGACGTATTGGGTGCCGCCCACATCGTTGGGCAGATGGGGATGAGCTCGTTTGAGCAAGCCTTCAAAGCTGATATTGATGTCTTGATTACAGGTCGTGCCTGTGACACCGCAATTTTCTCGACCTTGCCTGTGATGCTTGGTTTTCCGATCGGTTTGTCTGTGCATTTGGCCAAGATCATCGAGTGCGCGTCGTTATGCTGTTTGCCCGGCGGGCGCGATTCAATTCTTGCCACGCTAGACGATGAGGGCTTTGTGCTTGAAAGTATGGCGCTCCAGCGGCGTGCCACGCCAACCTCAGTGGCCGCGCACAGCCTGTATGAGCAGAATGACCCTTATGTGATCATCGAGCCCGAAGGGCGTGCAGTCTTGCATGAAGCAAAATACGAACAAATCGACGATCGTCGCACGCGCATTAGCGGTGCGCAGTGGCTTGAAGCCCCCCAGATTACGATCAAAATCGAAGGCTCAACGCGCGTCGGTGAACGTGCCATTTTGCTATGTGGTGCGGCCGATCCGATTTTTATCAAAAATCACGAAGAGATTTTGCGCGATGTGACAAAGGTGGTTCGCGATTTAGTGTGTGAAGACGCGCCTGAAGATTACACCCTGTTCTGGCGCGTTTTTGGCGTAAACGGTGTGACGGATCCCTTGCCGGATGCGGTGACGCCGAGTGAGATCTGCATGACGATTGAATGTATTGCGCCTACCACCGCGCGTGCGTCTGAAGTGGTGCGCACAATGAAGCAGTACTTGTTACATTTTGGGTATGAGGGGCGTTTATCGACGGGGGGCAATCTCGCTTTTGCCTTTACCCCGCCTGAGATTTCAGTTGGCACAGCGTACAAGTTCAGCGTGTATCACATCATGACGACTGCGCGTTTAAGTGAATTATTTCAATTGAAGATTGAAGAGTTGTAGGTGGGGCGCCGGTCTATCTCAAATGTTGGCGACAATACCAACCCAGAATAGTCTGTCAGTCCCAACATCGACATCATACTTTTGCAAGAAACGCAGTGTGCCATCGTCTTGAATGCGAAAGACAGAGAGCCCGCCGGGTACGTGTTGAATCGCTCCGTTGACCAGAGCATCGCGGGCAATCATGCAGCCTGCAATCAGAATCGTGCCACTGGGGTCGATCGAAAATGTGCGAACGTGCATACCACGCGTATCTTCAGTGTGAATCAGGGTTGGTTCACCGGTGCGGGCGTGAATTGAAAAGGTGCTGATTGTATTTTCAGCAGCATTGAATATTTTCGTTCCGTTGTGATCAATGGTTCCATCGGCACGATTTGAAACATACACAAACTTACCATTCGGATGCACATGAATGGCGCCCACCAACTGGCGAGGCTTGAGTAACTCGGGCTGCGCGAGCGTAGTCTTGCGCCACAGGGGGCCAACGACTGTTTTGCCGAGTTCAAAAAAAGCGATTTGATTTTGACGCTCGATCGATAGGTACATCCAGGGTTTTGTTGGATGAAAGTCTACATGCCGAGGGCCAAATTCGTATCCTGCATTTGGAATGAGTTTCTGACGATGCGTCAGGATACCGTCGGCATAGTCAAAGATTTCGAGCGAACCTGGTAACTCTGGATTGCCGTGCTCAGGATCGTTACCGCGTACTGGCAAGACGACACTGTGATTATCGGGGGTTACAACAATTTGATGCGCGCAAGCACCTAGATCAAAAGCATGTTGTTTAACCTCTTCACCAATTGATCCATCCCTTTTGATGCGATGTGTGCTGAGAGAGCTCGGGTCGTTATAGGCTAGCAAAATGTGCTGCGAAGTGCGATCGCTTGCGATGTGCACAGGACGAGAGCGTAGCGGTGTTGGAAGACCTTCTAGTTTTAACGAACCGTCGCTTTGAATGGCCAACGCGCAAACAAAATGTTGAGTTCCAGCCTTGCCAGGTCCGCCATCGCTACAGGCTGCATATAGAATCGGCTTGGTGGCGTGCCTCCAAGCGTATTGAAGGCCGGCAGGTAGCGCAAGCGCGCTGCGCTCGGTTAGAGAGCCATCGCTAATGTTTAAACTGTATTGGCTGAGATGCGCGCCTACTGCCGCATAGACAAAGAATGCATTCATGATACTTTTACAATATTCAGTTGACGGCAATGCCCGCTTTCTTGACAATCGGTGGCCACTGTTTGAGTTCGCGTGCAACCAGTTCATCGACGTAGCTGCCCGGCTTTGCAATGATTCTGACGCCGTCAGCCGTTAGTCGTTCAACGATTTGCGGATCTTGTAAGGTGCGAACAAAGGCTTTCTCTAGAGTTTGTACAACATTCTTAGGTGTTCCGGCGGGTGCAAGCACCGCCATCCAGAAGGTGGTTTCAAATCCTGGAAAACCAAGTTCGGCAACCGTCGGCAAGTCTGGAATTTGCGGCATACGCTCTACACTGGTTACCGCGAGCGGGATGATTTTACCTGCCTTGATTTGTACAGCAGAAGTCGGAAAGGCATCAACCTTGAATTGATAGACCCCTCCCAATAAATCGATCATGGCAGGCCCTGCTCCTTTGTATGGGACATGTACCATTTCAATTCCTGCGCGGTCGATAAACAACTCGGTGGCAAGATGAGGAAATGTGCCGGAGCCCGCGGTCCCATAGTGCATCGGTGGTGACGTTTTTTTTGCGAGTGCAATAAATTCTGGCAAGGTCTTGGCTGGAACCGAGGGATGAATAACAACCAAACCGGGTGTATCCCCAACCATGATGACGGACGTAAAGCTTTTGACTGAATCGTATCCAAGAGATTTGTAGATTGAGGGGTTGGCAGTGTGTGAATTAGTCGCCATCAATAAGGTGTACCCATCCGCAGGAGCTGACGCAACGATCTGAGTACCGATCGTCGCACCGGCGCCACCTTTGTTTTCGATGACGACGGTCTGGCCTAGTGCTTCGCCAAGTTTTTGAGAAATTCGTCTTGCAACGACATCAGTGGTACCGTTTGGTGGGAAAGGCACAATTAAATGTATTGATTTTTCAGGAAAAGCTGCTTGCGTTGTGAAGCCGATGCACAGTAACGCTGAAGCGATGGCCAGTTGTATACTTTTTAGAAGCTGCATGTTGTTCTCCTTTATTGATGACATCGACTGAATCAACGTATTTTTTGTTTCTTAATAGCTTTCTTTAATTGTTATGTTCATTACGCTATATTTTTTTTGATTGTATACAACAACGTTCGTTATACCTACAATCAAATAAAAATAAACTTAACGAGGTGACAAAAATGAGTCCGATCAATACCGTCAGCGGCAAACTTGCAGATTTTATTTGCAACCTGCAGATTGAGCAGCTACCCAAGAGTGTCATTGAAAGAACAAAGACGCGTCTCTTGGACTGCCTCGCAACAGGCTTAGCGGCGCATGGTTTGCATGTGCCCAGTGTCGTGTTGGCGTTTACAGAGGGCGGTGTTGGGCCTGCGAGTGTCATCGGCTATCAGAAATCATTGCCGATTGTGGATGCCGCTTTTGTGAACGCAACGCTGATCAATGGTCGAAGCCAAGATGACTTTATGCAGAAGTCCCATCCGGGAGCCTTGACGATCCCGGCCGCGTTGGGGTTCGCGCAAGCGTTCAAGCGTGGCGGTGCCGATGTGCTGGTGGGCATGGTGGCGGGGTATGAGGTAGTTGGGCGAATGTATATGGGTGCGCCTGGCATGTTGCCAAAATTTCGAGCATCGGGTGTCGCTGGTACGGTTGGGGCAGCTGCAACAGCTGCCAAAATGCTAAGACTGGACTCGACGTTGATGATGAATGCGTTGGGTTGTTCTGCTGTGTTTGCTCACGGCTTTGGACAAGGATTTTTTGCTGGCACCAACGAAGTGAAGCTCAACGTCGGAATGGCTAGTCGGAACGGCGTGACTGCGGCATTGCTTGCGAAGCACGGTGCTACAGCTTCTGCGCTCGCGTTTGAGGGTGAGGCGGGTTACTTCCGGGCCTTCGACGGTTCACTTGAGCATGCTGAAGCAGCAACCCGAGGCTTGGGTGAAAGTTATCTGATTGAAGAAACCGTTTATAAAGAATGCCCTGTTTGTATTTTTACACAGACTCCGATTGCGTTAGCTCGTACCCTTGCCGCAAAGATTGATCTGAATAAAATTCAAAAAGTGATAGTGACATCTCCTGAACTCACACATACCAATCCTGGCTTTACGAATGTTGCGCCCTATCAGACCCATCTTCAGGCAGTCGTGAGTGCAAGATTTTGTACCGCAGCGGCTTTGTTAGGACGTCCGGTCGAAGACTATGACTACTACGACGAGTTGCAAGACCCCGAGTTACTACATTTAGCTGATAAGATTGAGCTACGGATGCGCGAGCATGATACCGATACGGTTGACGTCGAAGTTTTTCAAACCGATGGCGTGATTCGTGCGACTGGGACTGAAAACGAAACGCTTTTCCCGAGCCTCGATAAGGTCATTGCAAAATTCTTTCGAATCACATCAGACTTACCGGGTCTTGATCGAGACCGTATCGTTGAGACTGTGATGACATTGGATCAGGTGGCCGATATCCAAGAACTAATGAAACTGCTCGTGATCAGTGAAGCGTTGACTGCCGCTCGTTAGCAAGCGGCAGTCAACGGACTGCAGGTCGCGCGTCAAGGCTTTAGTGCGACCGAAGTCCCAATCATCGAGTCACGGGTCACTAAGTCTGCCAGCTGAGCTTCGGTCATGCCCTCAGTGCCACTGGGTCGATTTGGCAGGACTAAAAAGCGAAGATCCGCAGTGCTATCTGACACTCGAACCTCAACGCTATCAGGGATGTTTGTCCCAAACTCAGCAAGCACTTTGCGGGGTTCGACGACGACACGCGAGCGATAGTCGATCGACTTGTACCAAGCAGGCGGGATACCCAACAGCATACGTGGATAGCACGAGCATAGTGTGCACACCACGACGTTGTGCACGGTAGGTGTGTTTTCAAGTACGACAAGTTCTAGTGGCGTGATGATATCGAGTTCAAAGTGCTGGTTGATCGTTTTAAGTGGGTCTGCCAGCAATTGCTTTTTAAAGACTGGATCAACCCAAGCTTTTGCGACGATCTTCCCGCCGATTGCGGGTGAAAGACTATCTTGTTTATCAATTTGCGCATGTAACTCGGCAGCAGTAATAATGCCTTTCTCATCTAACAATTCGCGAATCGCGGTCTGCAGTAACACCTCATAGCGATCGTAACCATCGTCATCATCTGGTGCCGGCGGGCTGTGAGGGTGCGCGTGACCATGAGAATGATCGTGGTCGTGGTCGTGATGGTGTCCGTGGTTTGAACTCATGCTTTTTCTCCGGCGAGCGGTTCGATCCAGTGATCGTAGATATCAGCGACAACAGTGTCTTTTGGGCTGCCCGAATAGTTTGGCCATACGTCAGCTTGTTTAAAGCGCACGCGGTAGAGCACGCGCAGCGGCAGGCCTGGTTTGTGAAACGCCAGCAATGAAGGATCGCGGAAGCAACCCATTACATCGGTAATTTCACCTTCGATGCCGCGCAAGTAAAACGGCGTGCGGCAATGTTGCTCGGGTGGGTGCTTGCGCACGCGAACGGGTGCACCGACCGGTAGTGCTTGACCTGGACGTATCGCAAAGGCTGTCATGCTGCCACCTTTTTATATTTTGCACGTAATTGTTCGACCCGAGTTTCGATTTCTTCGCGGCTCAAGATTTGTTGCTCAATGATCAGTTCGCGCGCAGCCCGAATCCACTTATCGTAATAGCCCAAATTGCGGTAGTCTTCTTTGGTGTTAGATTCGATCGCTCGGCGCATCGCATCCGAAGTGAACGCCTTAAGCTTTGGACCAGATAAAATTTTTAAAATGGCATCGACTCGTTTTTCGTGCAAGGTGCTGGCGTGTTCGTCTTGGCAGACTGGGCCAGCGGGTAGGCCACCGATATCATTGACTTTACGTTCTGTCATGAAAGATCCATTGTGTGATGGGCTAAAAAATTAACTTCGTAAGGAGTCTAAGCGTAGCGCGATATGAGTGAATGTGCTAGCTCAAAGGCTTTACTGTTGCTTAAGGTTGGCATCTTTTACCACTTGGCCCCAGCGTGCATAGTCAGCTTTGATTTGGGCGGCAAACGCCTCTGGGGTGCTGGCAATTGGATCGAAGGCATTGTTCAGGTAACGGTCGCGCACCTCTGGAATCGCTAAAACCGCTGCGATATCTCTCTGCAAACGATCGACAATGGCTTTAGGCGTTTTGGCCGGAGCTAAAATTCCATACCAAGAGCTGACATTGAAATCCGGAACGCCCAATTCAGCGATTGTGGGGATATCAGGCCAAGCCGGTGAGCGCTTGTCTCCTGCCACTGCGATAGCAATCAATCGACCTTGTTTGATGTAACTCGCAACGGTAGGCACCACGGTAAAGAAAATAGGGAAATGTCCAGCAACTGCATCCGTGACTGCTTGGCCACCACCTTTATAAGGAATGTGCGACAGCTTGATACCGGTGCGAAGGGCTAGGAGTTCGCCCGCGAGGTGAGGTGTTGTACCCGGCCCAGACGAACTGAACTGAAGCCCCTCAGGTTTAGATTTCGCCAGTGCCACAATGTCGTTAATATTTTTAACAGGGACAGCTGGATTAGCGACCAAGATAATCGTGGCATCATTGAGTTTAGTCACTGGTGCAAAATCGGTGACTGGATTGAACGGTGCATTGAGCATGTTAGGCGCAACCACAATACCGCCATCAAACCCCATCAGCAGTGTGTAACCGTCTGGGGCCGCAGTTGCAACAATTTGTGCACCAATAAAGCCCGAGGCTCCAGGCTTGTTTTCAACAATAATTTGTTGCTTGAGTCGCTCGGCGAGTTTGTCGCTCATGTAGCGGACTACAGCATCCCCACCGCCGCCTGGTGAAAATGGCACAACAATACGAACCGCACGATTGGGATAATCATCCTGTGCGTACGCCGTAGGCATCGCGCTGCTGAGCCCTAAACAGGCAAGAAAGCTGCTGAATAAGCAGGCGCGTTTTACGTCTCTGTAGAAAGTAGATTTCATCATGGACTCTAAAGCAATTTGAAAGCGAGCACGATCGTGATGTATCGCCCTCATGGGCGATGACGGTGACCTTAGCGATCCCAAACTTCATCAGGAACGGGCAGACCCTTTAAGTCTTCAGCGCTTAAGGGGCGATCAGGAGTGATCCCATAGGTTTCAAGCATCAGGGTCATTTGCCGCGTATGTTGAGCCGCATGCCAGGCTGTGCGCTCAAAGACGTCGTGCATTGTCCGGCGTCCGTAGTACGTGGATACGAGGTAGTCAAGGCTACGGTTATCTTCTTTTGCCCACCATGCGAGCAGCTCAGCACGTACGGTTTCGCCCCACTTTGCTAAATCGCTTGCGTTCCAGTCATCGGGCGCCACTTCGTTGAAGCTTTCAAATTTCAGATCGATTTGATGGGCGGCTTCAACACCCATTTGTGCGACTCGAAAAATATGAAAAGCAGTCCCTGCAGGATTTCGGTTGCGATTACGAAAGTTTTCGCGCAATTGCTCTGGTCTGAATTGCTGGATCAACCGAATAGTGGTTTGCAAGACGATGTCTAACTTTGCGACGAGTTGTTCTGGAGGCAAGGGATCCATCAATTTTGTTTTGAGATCTAAAAACTTGATCACATCGTTGAAGGACTGACACATCGTGAACTTACCACCGAGGGCCACAACCGGCACGCTACGGGCACCTAAGGCATGCAATTTATCCATACCCGTTGGATCGTTATGCACATCGATCGATTCGAAGTCGATCCCTTGTTTCGTTAAAAACTCTTTGGTGCGCAAACAGGACGAGCAGCCTGGCTGCCAGAAAACTTGAACACGAGCGGAGGAGGTTGTTTGCATGAGGATTGTCTCTAGTTTTTTATAAATATGAGGTGCGGAGGTGCCGTGATTGTCAGAAATAGTACCTAAAACTTCAGTTTCGCGCTGCGAAAATCAATCTTTTCATTAAGGCCTCGGGCGACGTACCTAAAATACTGCACTGCAAAAACTGGACTTTGATTAAGGCCTTGGGCGAATGCCCAAAATCCTTCGAGCTTCAGCGGGCGTGGCGACTTCGCGACCGACAGTTTTTGCCAAATTGACGATCTCTCGCACTAATTGCGCGTTGGTCGGGTGGCCGAGCTCAGGATAGGCATAGTCACCGATTCCAATCGCGATATGCCCCCCCTGAGCAATTGCGCTCAAGGCGATTGGAAACAAATTACCGCTCTTGCAGCAGACTGCCCACTCGGATTGTCGATTCTTAGGCAGATGGTCTGTATAAGCCCTGAGCCCCTCGGCGGTTGCTGGGTGCCCGCCGAGCTGGCCTCCTTCTCCATGCACAAACAAAAAGTATCCGGGCTCAGCCACTAAGTCCATATCCATTAAGGCTGCAGCGCTGCGCAAAAATGGAATGCTCCAACAGGCGAGCGCTGGCTTGATCCCGAGCGCGCGAAACCGCTCGGTAAAAGCGATTAAAGTGTCGTGTGCATTGACGTAAACTTTTCCGTCCGTCACGAAGCGGCGATTTTGCTGGTCAAAAATATCGATATTGGTCGACCCAGGGTCGAGACCGACAATTTCAGGTTTCAAGACGGGGTCATGTGCGAAGGCCTCAATGTGGCTGATTCGCTCGAGTTTGCCGCCTTTGGTGATTTGCCCAAGTGTTGGGTTGATCATCAAGTCTGAGTTTGCGCGTATCGCTCTGATTGGCGCGGCATAATCTTCTAAACCGTGTGCGGGTGAACCATCGGCAGCGCGTGCGTGAAAGTGCACAATTGAAGCTCCGGCGTCTTGTATCGCGCGAGCTTCCCGGCCAATTTCTTCGGGCGTCCACGGGACATGAGGATTTTCGTCGCGCATCGCATATTCATTTATTCGAACTTCAATAATTAGTTTATTCATCGTTCGGCTCACTCGCTAGAGCGTGTCTTGGGGGGAGTGACAGGCGCGAGCCATCGAACGCCAACGCGTTCAAGAAGTTGTTCAAAGTCTGGAGGTTCTGTCGCACCGGAGCGAACCCGCTGTTCAAGCATTGCATCCTGCTCACGCAGCGCGATTAGTTTGTCTGAGACCCGAGCAAACTCTGCGGGAGGGACGATCACGATGCCGTCATCATCTGCGATGACGAGATCACCAGGGTGGATGACCACAGACCCCAGCGTGATGGGTAAACCGACGGTGCCGGGCCCGTGTTTGGTGGGCACTAAGGGCGAAGTGCCGGCGGCATACACTGGCAAGTTGATGTTACGTAAGCCCTCAAGATCGCGCACCAAACCGTCGGTAATCATGCCCGCTGCTTTCGCATTATTCAATAGGCCCATAATGTGATCACCTAGAAGCGCGCAGCCTGTATACGATGCACTCGCGACCACGAGTATGTCGCCTGGCTGAACCACCTTTAAGGCAGCGTACGGCGCAAGATTATCGCCAGGGGCTGTCCAAACTGGCAGGGCAGACCCGATGAGCCTGGCGCCACCTGAATAGCGGTGCAGCGAGTGCTTCAGAGTCCCTGACCCGCCCGTTGCATCACTAAATTGGTTAGAGGATGCTTGTAAAAAAACTGGATAAGGTTGGATGGAGAAGCGAGGCCAATCCTTAAGAATAGAAAGAGCTGGTGTTGTCATGTTAGTTTTGCGCCAGTGAACTAAACCAATTAATTACGTTTGATTTTGGTACAACATCGCCGTACTTGGCATTGATATCGAACAGGGCTGCATCGTGCGGGCCCTCGTGACGATCACCAGAGCATTCGCGAGGGACAACGACACGGTAACCATATTGAATGCCATCGACTGCGGTCGCTCGGACACAGCCACTGGTCGAGCAACCAATCAGCACGATGGTGTCGATATCTAGTGCTTTAAGGGTTGAGCTCAGGGATGTGCCAAAAAAACAGCTTGGATATTGCTTGGTGATAATAAAGTCTTGCGGATGTGGCGTAATGAGAGAGTCAATTTCTCCGAGGGGGGCTCCTTGGACAAAAAGCTTGAGCGCCGGAACTTTTTTAAAGAATAAGCCACCATCTGCCCCGGAGGGATGATAAACCACTTGGGTGTAGAACACAGGGACGTTGGCCGCTCGGGCAGCCTCAAGTAGTGGCACTGAATGTTGAACGGCCTCGACAACACCCTGACCAAAAAAAGGTGCACCTGGAGTCGTGTAGGCTTTGACAAAGTCAACCACAATCACAGCAGGGCGATTGCCAAAACCCAAGGTAGTATCAAAGACTCCGCGGTAGTTTTCGTCACGGGTGGGGTCGCTCATTTGATGACCTATCGGGGGGGTAAAGGATAAAAAAGAATGGATCTCTATCGGGAGAGTCTACGGCGAGAGTTTCGAAATGACAATATAGATTTTTAACATTCGACTGACTTCGGTTTTTGACGTTTTACAGCCAGTTCAGGCTCGCGCCCTCGTGTTTTTTGGTGCGCTATGCTACGGTTACAGAAGATACCGTGAAAAAAGCTCAAAAAGAGTTTTTTCTAGCGGACTTTGATTTTTTTGCCTGTCGCACTTTGATTGAGTGACGGTTCAAATGAGTTTTTTCTAAAAAATATAAAGGATCTTAACGTGAGCGATTATTTTTACGAACCGAGCAAAGGCCATGGCCTACCCCACAACCCGTTCAAGGCCATCATTGCGCCTCGCCCGATCGGTTGGATCTCGACCATCGACAAACTCGGTCGTGTCAATTTAGCGCCCTACAGTTTTTTTAATGCCTTTGCCGAGACACCGCCAGTGATTGGGTTTTGCACCAGCGGCGAACGTAAAGACAGTTGCAATAATGCAGACGAAACCGGTGAATTTGTCGCAAATTTTTGCGGCGCTGACTTAGCCCAAGAAATGAACATCACGTCGGCGTCGGTCGCACCAGGCGTTGACGAAATGAAGCTTGCCGGTTTGGCTGCTACCGCTTCTACCTTGGTCAAGCCACCTCGCGTCACCAATGCGATTGCTGCACTTGAGTGCAAGCTCATTAGCACTACGCAATTAACTGATGCCAAGGGTAATCTGATCAATACGTGGTTGACGCTTGGCGAAGTTGTGGGCGTGCACATTAATAATGCATTTTTGAAAGACGGTATTTTTGATACAGCAGCCGCAAAGCCCTTGGGTCGCTGTGGCTACCAAGGTGATTACGTCGAAGTCAACACTCTGTTTGAGATGTTCCGTCCAAAAGATTACGTCGCGAAGTAGGCTGCGAGAGCAAATCATGGCCGAGACTCTTGAAAGAAATCCTCATGCCGCCGTGCGCCCAGACTGGCTGGCGCTACGTACCGAGGCGATTATTGAGCCTGAGCTGAAGATTGTGGATCCGCACCACCATCTATGGGATCGTCAAGATAATCGTTATCTGTTCCATGACCTGCTCGCAGATATGAACGCGGGCCACAATGTGGTGTTGACCGTATTTGTGCAATGCCGGACGATGTTACGCGCAGATGGGCCGGCTGCGCTCGCACCGTTGGGCGAGGTTGAGTTCGTGACTGGTATTGCAGCCATGAGTGCGAGTGGGATTTATGGTGCGGCACGTGCCTGTGCGGGGATCGTGGCGGGTGCAGACTTGCAACTTGGTGAGAAGGTTGCACCTGTGTTGGAGTTAATGGCGCACAGCGCTGGTGGCCGCTTGCGGGGTGTGCGAAATCCAGTTGTTTGGCATAGCAGCCCGGGTGTTCAATCGAGCACCGCCTCACCACCGCCCAAGGGGCTCATGGCAGACACTGCATTTCGTAAAGGTGTGGTGCAGCTTGGGTTGCTCGGATTATCGCTAGATGTTTGGGCGTATCACACCCAGCTTAGTGAGATCTATGAGCTTGCTAAAGCCAATCCAAAGGTCACTGTGATTGTGGATCACTTTGGTGGGCCCGTTGGTGTTGGGCCTCATGCTGCGGATATGAGTGAGATGTTTAAACAGTGGCGCTCGGGTATCGCCTTGGTCGCGAGTTTGCCAAACACGGTGATAAAGATGGGCGGTGCAGGAATGCCAGTATTTGGGATTCGCTTTGATCAGGCGTCTACTCCACCAGCGTCTGAACAGTTAGCAATTGCCTGGCGCGCGTACTTTGAAACCTGCGTTGAGCTCTTTGGCCCAGATCGCTGCATGTTTGAAAGCAATTTTCCGGTTGATAAGGGGATGTTCAGTTATCAAGTTCTCTGGAACGGTTTTAAACGTTTGGCCAAAGATTGTTCGGCTGCAGAAAAAACTGCCTTATTTAGCGGCACAGCAGAGCGCGTCTATCGTTTGGTGTGATGGCTTACATCAAGGTGATGGCGCGATAGGTCATGTAAGCCCCCAGTATTAAGAGGCCACCAAAAAAACATTTTTTGAATGACTCTTGAGGCATGCGGTGGCGTAGCTTTTGTCCAAGAAACATTCCTGCAAACGCTGGGATCAAGGCCACTAACGAGGCGGCCGCGACAGTCATTTGAAATTGACCGGTGACAAACAGACCTACGGCTAGGGCGAATGAAGAGACCGTAAAGGATAGGCCAAGAGCTTGTATCAGGTCATCTTTGTTTAGGCCAAGCGCGGTGAAATAGGGTGCAACAGGTAAAGCTGAAATCCCCGTGGCACCCATCAACACGCCAGTAAAAAAACCCATCACAGGCGATAACCACCATTCTGACTTGGGTGAGACGGTCAGGCGCGCCGCGCTGAGTCCAAAGGCCCCGTAAATTGAGAGCACGGCCCCTAGGCCTGCCGTGACGATCTGTGTGTTGCCGCTTGTGATAAAGCCCACCCCCAGAGGCGTGCCCAAGCAGATGCCCACGAGCAGGGTGCCAAAGCGCTTGCTGAGTGCTTTGAAGTTTGGGCCCGCGATTAATTGCCAAACGTTGGTAATGAGTGACGGTAGCACCAGCATCGCTGCAGCCTCGACAGGTGCAATGACAAGGCCTAAGAGCCCAATTGCAACGGTCGGCAGCCCCATGCCCAGCACGCCTTTGACGATCCCGGCGGCTATAAAAATCGTACTCGTTAAGGCGATGACAACGAAATAGTCTGACATGAGAGCTGCTGTTCAAGAGTAAGGCCAAGGATTGAGCCGCTGGCGAATGACTTAGAATGGGGTCCGACTGCGCGCAATGATTGGACATTACCATGCGACCCGATACGTTACCACCTGCGATTCAAGGTGCCAGTGCTTGGCTTGGGCCTGAAGAGTCGACAAAACAGCACTGGCAGCACGAACTGAACGATGAAGATTTGCGAGAGCTCGAAACTGCCGCCACCAACTGTTTGCAGGTCAGTGCAGATCTCACGCAAATTCGTCGCTCAAATTTTGTGCTTCCCACACTGGGCCTGCGGCTACGCGAGATACACGATGCGCTCTTGCAGGGCTGTGGCTTTGCCTTGATCCGTTCGTTACCGGTACGCCATTGGTCGCGCGAACTCACAGCGGCTGTCTTTTTTGGTCTGGGTACCCATTTGGGTAATCCACGGCCACAAAACTCAAAAGGGCATATTCTTGGTCACGTGATTGACATGGGTTTAGAGGCAACAGACCCGAATGTTCGCATTTATCAAACCCACGAGCGGCAAACCTTTCATACAGACTCGAGCGATATCGTTGGGTTGGTCTGCTTACAACAGGCGAAGGCGGGTGGCGATTCTGCCTTGGTGTCTTCAAATACCATCTATAACCAGATGCGCGCTTTGCATCCCCAATTGGCAGCGTTGCTATTTGAGCCGATCGCAACCGATCGTCGAGGCGAGGTCGCACCAGGTCAAAAACCTTTTTTTGAAATTCCTGTTTTCAGTTGGTATCAGGGGCTGATGTCAACCATCTACCAACGCCAATACATTGACTCTGCTCAACGCTTTGACGACGCGTTGCGTTTGACTCCTTTGCATGTTGAGGCGCTTGATTGCTTTGATGCGCTGGCCAATAGCGCCGATTTGAATTTTTTGATGCGCTTAGAAGCAGGTGATATGCAGTTTGTTCACAATCACACTTTGCTGCATGATCGCACTGCATTTGAAGATTGGGGTGAGCCGACTCGCAAACGACATCTGTTGCGCTTGTGGCTGTCATCGCCGCAGGCGCGCGCGCTTGCTCCAGAATGGGCGCAGCGGTACGGTTCGGTCGAACCAGGTAATCGGGGTGGGGTGATGATGCCCGCCACAGCATGGCGGGCGCCACTGAACCCAGTCTAGAGATGGGTTCAGTGTCTGTGGGTACGCTTAATCAGCGTAGCCTGGCAGTTCACGATCTAAGACGCGCATCATGGCAGCAAAAAATAAGTCATCGCGCTCTTGGCGTGAATGACTGTCACCTGGTGCTGGATTTTGAACGGCATGTACAACTTCATCTGACAAGACTTGAATCGGTTGACCGGTGCTCATGGCGAGCACTTGTGCGCGACAGACGCGCTCGAGTTTATACAGTCGTTTGTAAGCCTCTGCCACCGTATCGCCGACGACGAGTACGCCATGATTTTTCATGAATAGTACTTTTTTGTTGCCGACTTGATGGGCGAGACGCTCGCCCTCGCTTAGGCCATCAGCTACACCAGTGTAGGTGTCGTCGTAGCCTGTAATGCCCATAAAAAACGCTGCTGTTTGGCTGGCTGGTAGCAGCCGGTTATTTTGCAACATGTTCAGAGCCAGCGCCCAGTTTTGATGGGTATGTAAGACGACGTTTGCCCCGGTGATGCGATGAACTGGTGCGTGAATGCACATGGCCGAACGCTCAACCACGCCTACGCCTTCAATCGTGTCACCGTTTTCATTAAAAATCATCATGTCACTTGCACGGGCTTCCGACCAATGCATACCAAAGGGCGAAATCAAGTACTGGTCTTTGCGACCGGGTACGATCATCGTGAAATGATTGTCAATGCCTTCGTGCAAGTCGTCGAGCACGGCAAGACGATTTGCGGCAGCAAGATGAATTTTTGCCTGTTGAACGGCGTCAGACTGTTGTTTGACATTGAGATTGTGCACGGACATGACGAGCCTCTTTGAAGATGATTTGTATCAATGAGGTTACTACCGTTGCACCGGTCTCGCAACAGATTCTTTGCCTAGGTATTTGCGGCGTCGTCTAAATATTTTGTGCGACGCACAAATTTACTCTTTGGCGCACTTGTGAGCCAATCTGACCGACTAGAAAATCGGCCAGCGGACCCATCTACTGCTATTGTGTTACTCGGGCTTAATCCCAGCTTGCTTGATCGCATCTGCCCATTTCGTAATTTCGCGTTGAACGAAGCTGTCGCAGGCTTGCGGTGTCGTGCCATCGTTCTCGAACCCCTGTTGCTCGGTCTTTGCTTTGAATTGAGGGTCTTTCAAAATACGAACCAGTTCTGCATTCAATCGGTCAATGATGGCAGGTGGCGTACCTGAGGGGGCAAACATTGCCGACCATAAGACAGAATAAAAATCTGGCAAGCCTTCTTCGGCAACTGTCGGAATGTCAGGCGTGAGTGGCGAGCGCCGATTATCACCGATCGCGAGTGCGCGCAGCTTTCCGGCGTTAATGTGTGGAACAACCGAGGCGGCTCCACCAAAACTTGTTTGAATTCGTCCGGCGAGTAAATCCGTTGTTGCAGGGCCTGAGCCTTTGTACAGGATGTTGGTCATGCGTATGCCTGCCATCCAGTTAAACAACTCCATCGGTAATTGAGTGGCCTTGGATGAGGACGAAAAATTTAAGACGTTGGGGTTAGCTTTGGCGTAGGCAATGAGTTCTTTGACAGAGTGCACCGGAAGCGAGGGATGGACCACCAAGATCATTTGCTGTGAGGCCGTTTGACTAATACAGCGAAGATCTCGCATCGTGTCAAAATTAATATTAGGGTGAATCGATGGGTTAATGCCGTGGCTACTTGAATTAAAGAGCAGCGTGTAGCCATCAGGGGTGGCTCGGGCCACGACTTCAGAGCCGATCATGCCATCGGCACCCGGGCGGTTTTCAACAATGACTGCTTGCCCTAGCGACTCGGTGAGTTTTTGCGCCAATGCTCTGCCCAGCACGTCGGTGCCACCGCCTGCGGCGTAGGGCACAATCAAACGAATGGTTCGGTTGGGATAGGTTTGTGCAAAGCTATCAGTCAATCCAACAGTACACAGCATGCACAGTGAACAGGTGAAAGCTAAGGCAAAAAAGCGTAGTCTGAGAAAGTTGTTCATGAGGTGTGTCATCAGTGTTTAAACGGGCTTAGAGCCACGAATTTGAACGCGGTGCATTAAGCGGCGTTGTCCTGGGTAGTCAGCCAGTGCCAAGTGTTGGCAACATCGGTTGTCCCAAAAGGCAATCGATCCGGGTTGCCAACGAAATCGACAGCTAAATTCAGGACGCGTTGCGTGATCATATAAATACTTCAAGAGTGGCGCACTCTCGGCAACGGTCATATTTTCAAACCGCTCGGTGTGCATCACATTGACGTACAGCGCTTTTTTTCCAGTTTCTGGATGAGTTCGAACCACTGGGTGTACCGCTGAGAGTGTTGCTTGCGCAGAGCAGTCTTGCCCGGGGGGCAGAATATCGTCGACCGACAGAGAGGCGAGAATTCGGCCATTCGAGTGCACAGCACGAAGATCCTTGAGCATCGTCTTCATGCCCGAAGACAGCGTGTCATATGCCATGTATTGATTAGCAAAGAGGGTGTCACCACCCACCGAGGGCAAGATACGAGCGGCAAGCACCGAGCCTAAGGGGGGAATCTCGAGGTGACTGGTATCGGTATGCCATTCCCAGCCAAACACGAGCGTGCCCTCGGGTTTCTTGTCAATGACCAGCAGTTCAGGAAAATTTCCTGGTACTTGACGGTGAGGCGGGAGCATGGCGAGATCGCCAAAATTGCGCGCAAAGCGGGCTAAGTCGAGATCAGAAACGTTTTGCTCGCGAAAAAAAATCACTAAGTGCTCGAGGTGTGCCTGACGCACTTCAGCTAAGGAGGCTGGGTCGAGCTCTGTTGAAAGGTCGATCCCAAAAATCTCGGCGCCTAAGGCGCCTGCGAGAGGCTGGACTTTAATTTTTTGATACATCAGCGTGTTTCCCGTGTCTCGAAATGTGCAGTGATTAGTCAGCTTTGACTTTAGTCCGTAACTCCATCAGTATTTCCTCAGGCCAGCAGTAACCCATATCCCGGCAATACAGGCGCCACTCCAGCCAAGCGCAGCGCGTTCCACATCATGGCACTTGAACTTGAGATGACGGGCTTGCCTAAGTCTTGCTCGAGTGCACCGACGATCGACACGGTTGGCATGCCGACGCCACTCAAAAAAACGGCTTGCGCCTCGGGCACGTTGACCGATTGGCCTAAGCGATACGCGCGGTTAGGTGGTTCTTCAAAAATGCTACGAACATTACGTAACCAATCAAAGTTGACGACTTCGATGCCGTAGCTTTCAAGGTTTTGTTTACCTTGCATCGTCAAATTTTCGTCGTAAGGGGTGCCTAGCGCAACTTTTTTTATACCTAATGCGTTCAGTGCAGCAATGACGCTACCAAAGGCGGTGATGAAGTGCAGGCCAAAGCGATCTTCTAAACGTTTGGTCAGGTCCGCTTCTTTCTCGCGTCCGAGGTAATAGCTCGTTGCGGTGTGCGCCAAGGCAATCACGTCAGGTTTAATCATCGATAGCATCTCGACAGACTCGTCGAGATGCTCAATCTGTGTGGCGATGCGCGCTTCGATGCCGTTCAATGTTCCGTCGGCCCCTCGCGAAATCATACGACCAAAGTGCACAGATACCCCCTTGGGGACCATTTCAAACATTTCGGGCTCGACAGTCGGAGTTCCGGCCGGTACAAGAAACCCTAGCTTTGCGCGCCAACCAACCATGATATCAATCCTTTTATGGTCACTTATTTATTTTTTTGTTTTGCTTTTTTCGCGTGCGTGACCGCATCAAGTTCGGCGAGCAAGTCTGCTGGAGGCATCGCGTAGCTACCCATCCGTCCAACGCCGATGCCTAGTCTGCTTTGCATCGTGACCATCATTTCGGCATACAAAAATGAAGTTGCTACGCAATCGAGCACCGAGAGCCGACCAAGTGGGTTGATATTGCTTCGCCGAATGATCAAGTTCAAAACGCCTTCTGCCGGCACGATGAGGTCAGCACCGTCTGCTTTAGCTTGTTCTGCAGTCGCTAAAAAATCCGCTACAACTTGTTTAGGTTTTTTGATGGCCACATTCAAAATATCTTCGTCGACCGGATGTGCGAGAGAGTAGTAACCGGATACACGGCTTTCCAGTCCGTGGCGTTTGACCAAGGCTTTCACACGTTTGACGTTTGCGGGTGCAAGGGTGGTGAGCGCAAATTTCTCGGCCATTGAACAGGCGACCAACAGTGTGCATTCGGGCATTGAAATGACTGGAATACTTAACAGTGATCTGATCTCTGGTAAAAAGGGTTCGCTAAAACTACCAAGAATCACCGCATCAAATTTGTTTTTTTCGGCGGCACGACAAATGTCGATGACTTCAGTTTGGAGGATCAGTTTGGCGTAGCTGTATTGCAAAACCTCAGCGGGCATCCGGCCGTGATAGTTTTCTTCAGATACCCCATTGAATACAATGTGCGTACCTTCAGAACAATACTTTTTCGCATGATCTTCGAGCGCCTTGCGATAGTTGGTTAAGGTCGCGAGTTGAGTCATGGATTGATACCAAATACGCATGCCCATTATGTCTCCTGAGGGTCTTTCTGTTTTGGTTTACAAGGATTATATCGGTTGATTGTTCGCATCTATTGCCGTTAAGACTGTAAATGTCTCGTAAAATCATTTTTAGTCTATTTTGAAAATAAAAAGCGCTGGAGACAATACGTGAATAAAAGACAATTATTGTTGGGTAGTTTGGCTGCAGCATCGCTGTCTAAACTCGGTACGAGTTGGGCCCAAGCAAGCAATTATCCCAATCGTGCGATTCACTTGATTGTGCCCTCTGAGGCGGGTGGTGGCACCGACTTTACGGCGCGCACGATTGGGCTCAAACTGAGCGAGTTGCTCGGGCAGTCGCTGGTTGTGGATAATCGACCAGGTGCAGCCGGCAATATAGGCGTTGAGCAGGGTGTGCGCGCGGCACCTGACGGCTACACCCTAGTGATGCCAATTACGTCGCTACCGATGAGCCCCTGGCTCTATCCTAAGCTGCCTTACGATCCTGTCAAAGACTTGTCGCCCATCGTTCTGGCTTGTGCTGCACCGTTGATCATGGTGGTCAATCCTCAGTTGCCCGTAAATAATGTGCAAGAGTTCATCGCGTTAGCAAAGAAACAGCCGGGTCAGCTGAACTATGCCAATTCAGGCAATGGCACCACCGCCCATTTAGCGGGTGAACTCTTCAAGAAGATGGCAGATATCAAAATGGAGAGCGTGAACTATAAAGGCGGTGGCTCTTCAGTGATCGATACCGTCGCAGGTCGTGTACAAATGTTTTTTTCAACGATTCCTGCCGCCTTGCCGCATTTGAAGTCTGGCAAGTTACGAGCGCTTGCCGTGACCTCTAAGCATCGTGTGGAGATGGTTCCAGACGTGCCTACCGTTGATGAGTCAGGTCTGCCTGGGTTTGAGGTCGTTGGATGGTTTGGTATTTTTGCCCCGACCGGAACGCCAAAGACTGTCATTGTGAAGCTCAACGAAAGCATCAATGTGGTCTTGAAGATGCCTGATATTCGGGAACGTCTCGCACGACAAGGGCTGATCCCCGGGGGTGGTTCGCCTGAGGACTTGAGGGATTTGCTCAGTGCGGATCTAAGCAAATGGGGAAAACTGATCAAAGAGATTGGTATTAAAACGTCCGAGTGAGCGGTGCACTGTCTTGAAGCAACCGAGTGCTTGATGCTCGGTCTTAAAAAAAGACCGAATGACTAACGCTCGACCTTAACCGGTAAAGCAAACACAAAAGGCTACAGCAATGATGAACCCTGGAAAGCGGTTACGCGAACTGATTGCGGCACCCGACATTTTGGTGATGCCTGGTATTTTTGATGGCTATAGCGCCCGCTTGGTGCAGCGCTCTGGTTTTCATGCAGGTTTTTTGACGGGCGGTGGCATCAGTGAGTCGCGTCTTGGTCAGCTCGACATTGGCTTAATGGGGTTAGAAGAGAATCTGCAAACGTGTCGCGCGATGGTGGCTTGTTGCGATCTGCCAATGATCGCGGATGGCGACACGGGTTACGGTAACGCGGTAAACGTGCACCATACGGTACGCGCGTTTGAGCAGGCTGGTGTTGGTGGCTTAATGCTCGAAGATCAGGTGTGGCCTAAACGCTGTGGCCATATGAAAGGTAAAGACGTCATTTCAGCAGAGGAGAATGCTGAAAAAATACGTTCAGCGGCACAGGCACGACGTAACCCGGATTTTGTGATCAAGTCACGTACCGACGCATACGGCACACACGGGTTAGCTGAAGCGATTCGACGACTCAATCTGTACGCAGAGGCGGGTGCGGATCTTTTGTTTGCGGATGCGGTGTTGGCCGAGCAAGATATCGCAACTTTAGTAAAAGAGACGATCAAGCCAATTTCTGTGAATATGGGTTTTGGCATTAGAACTCGCTCTACGACGCCTTTGATTTCAGCTAAGCGGCTTGAAGATTTAGGGGTGTCTGCGGTGATTTACCCGAGGTTGCTGACCGCTGCTGCTGTCCAGGGGATGATCAATGGCATGCAAGCGCTGCAGGCCTCGCTTGGGAAAGACGAAATCGTGAATCGTCCAGATTTGGCGGTGTCGTTTGAAGAGTTAAACGAGCTGTGCGGCTACGCCGAATCGCAAGAGCTTGAGCAACGCTATTTGACGAAAGCGGCCCTCGATAAAAAATATCAACGCTAACGGTGCCCATCACAAGGTTAAGTCACCGATCACACACCAGGTGACCCAAGCAGGTGTCGGTCACTTGTCACCTGCGAGGTCGGCGTTACTTTTTACGACGCGCATCCACTCGCGCCACCAAATCGCGCTCAGCGGCATCTAGCTTGTCTAGCCCAACGAGTTTTTGCCGCTCTTGAAAAGACGTCATGCGATCAAGCATGCTCTCACTCGTGCCTTCTCTGCGTAAGACCTCTAGTCCCTGCCTGATGGCAAACGAACCCAAATACAAGGCGGCGTTGGCGTACAGGATCACGTTATAGCCCATTGCCAGTAATTCTTTTTCTGGGACGAGAGGTGTGCGGCTGCGCTCGATCATGTTGGCGACCATCGGAGTCCCCTTAAACTCTTTGCTGATGCGCTGCAATTCTTCAAGGCTGTTAGGCGCTTCAACAAACACCATATCGGCACCGATTTCACGGTAGGCATGCGCGCGCTCGATTGCTTTGTCTAGGCCCTCAGGGCCGCGTGCGTCGGTGCGGGCGATGATGACAAAGTTCGGGTCGGTGCGCGCATCAAGCGCGGCTTGCAAGCGATACAGCATTTCTTCGACGGGTGCGACTGACTTGCCCTCAAAGTGACCGCAGCGTTTTGGAAACACCTGATCTTCAATGTGTAGACCAGCCGCGCCAATGCGTTCGTAAAGCTTGATCGTGCGCTTGACGTTCGCGACGCCACCAAAGCCGGTGTCGCAATCAGCGATGACTGGCACCGAGACAGCGTCTGAAATTCTTTCAACCTGACTGGCCAATTCATTGAGCGTGATCAGCCCGATGTCAGGGCCACCTAAATACGTATTTGCGGTACCACCACCCGTGACATACACAGCCGGAAAACCAGCTTGCTCAATTAACTTTGCGGTGAAGCAATCGGTTGCGCCGGGGACAATACCTGGGCCACCAGCGGCGATAAGTTCTCGGAGTTTTGCGGTACGTGGATTCATAGCTTCTCTACGTTGAGGTGAGGCCAATCCCATCAAACTGGGGACATAGGCGAACAAAAATTATTTGGCGTACTTGAGTCGCTCGGCCGCCATGTCAGGCAAAAACCAAGCGACAAGCCCAAGGATTGGTAAAAATGAGCACAGCTGATAAACGAAACTAATCCCATAAAGATCCGCTAGCCAACCCATCAGCGCTGCGCCCACACCTCCTAGGCCAAACGCAAAGCCAAAAAACATACCCGATACAAAGCCGATCCGACCAGGCATGACTTCGTGGGCAAAGACCAAAATCGCCGGAAAAGCCGAGGCCATGAGCAGGCCGATAATGATTGTTAATACGCCAGTCCAGAAAACATCGGCATAAGGTAAGGCGAGCGTAAAGGGGAGTGTGCCTAATATCGAAATCCAGATCATGGGTCGACGGCCTAGGCGGTCTGTGAGCGCACCACCAAGCAGAGTGCCAACCGCGATGGCAGCCATGAAGACAAACAGTTGAACCTGAGCGGCTTGCACTGGCAAATCAAAGCGCTCGATGAGATAGAAGGTGAAGAACGAGGTGAGACTTGAGCTGTAGACGTTTTTTGAGAACAGCAAGAGCATCAAGATGGTGATGAGAAACAGCATGCGGCCGCGTGGCAAGTCTGACACTGGATTAGAATTTGCCGCCCCAGTTTTTTGACTTGGTTTAATGTGAGCGCCGTACCATTTTCCGATGCGCGTTAAGAAAAAGATGGCGATCAGTGCAGCGGCTGAGACCCAGGCGATGGCGCCTTGGCCATGTGGTAGCACGATAAACGCGGCGAGTAACGGGCCGACGGCTTGCCCCAGATTGCCGCCCACCTGAAAGAAGGCTTGTGCAGAGCCGAATTTTCCGCCAGAGGCCATACGCGCAACGCGTGAAGCTTCGGGATGAAAGACGGCAGACCCTGTACCAATCAGGCCCGCAGCAACCAAAATGATTGCGTAGCTTGGTGCAACCGATAGCAGCAGCAAACCGACGAGCGTTGAGCCCATGCCGATCGCTAACGAAAAAGGCTTGGGATTTTTGTCGGTGTAATAGCCGACTGTTGGTTGCAACAGTGAAGCGGTGAGCTGAAAGGCTAGAGTGATGATCCCAATTTGCGTAAAGTCGAGACTGAACTCGGCTTTGAAGAGCGGGTACAAGGCTGGGATCAGAGACTGCATCAAGTCATTTAAAAAATGACAGAAGCTGAGTGACACAAGAACTGGTATCGCGGCCGCCTGCGCCGTGGGATGGCTTGCCGAGTTTTCTGCCTTTGCTGCTGCGGTATTCATTTTTTAGCCTTCTGATTCACTTGAGCGCTCTTATTTGTTATGGATTCTATGCAGGGGGCTGCTCTTTTTGCAACACATTCGGGCCTTCAATCGAAATGTTGTACGCTAGCGCCAAGGTTGTGCAACAAATCAGAATTTGCTGCGCCGCCGCATTTTGATGGATTCAACCACACAAGGATAGCGTGATGCATGTCACCGGAGCCTGTCATTGCGGGCAAATTCGTTATGAAGCAGAGATTGACCTCGCGGCAGTGGCGATTTGCCATTGCACCGACTGTCAAAAAATCACTGGGTCATCCTTCAGAGTGAACGTTCCCGCAAAGAAAGAGAATTTCAAGATGCTAGCGGGTGTGCCCAAGACGTATGTGAAAACGGCGGAGAGCGGCGCGAAGCGCTTACAAGCCTTTTGCGGTAATTGCGGCACATCGATTTATGCCACAACAGAGATTGATCAAAAGGTATTCGGTTTACGAGTGGGGGCCTTAGATCAACGGCAGCAACTCGTGCCGCAAAAGCAGATTTGGTGCGACTCTGCGATGCCTTGGTTAGGCAAGATCACGACTTTGCCTGGTGTGGCTAAGCAACCAACGTAATGTGGCTAGAGCAGAAGCAACAAGGAAATCAAGATGCGTCTCTGGTACCAAAGTTTTTCGAGATTTGATGCCTTCGGTCAGTATGGCTCGGCGCTTAAGCAGCAGATCAGCCATGCAGTCGATCCGGGCATAGCCATCGAGGTGCACGGTTTAACCCGTGGTGGTGGTTTTGCCGATCAATACCGTTATCCCGAATACGTTGATGTTGGCGAGGTCATCGCGAACGGACTCAAGGCGCAAAAAGAGGGTTATGACGGATTTTTATTAGGTAACATCGTTGACCCTGGAATTCGAGAATTACGAGAGTTACTGACGATTCCAGTATTGGGTTTATGCGAATCGACCTTAAGTATCGCCTGCATGATGGGTTCGCTGTACACACTGGTGACGGTTAATCCAAAATTCACACCACGGGTCTTAGAAAATGTTCATCGCTATGGGTTTTATCCCAGGATGGCTTCGTACGAAGCGATGAAGATTCACAATTTGACTGATCTTGCGGCTGGGTTTTCAGACGCGCCAGAACATGCCGCGGCTCGCGAGGCGATTTTTGACGAGTTTCGTCAGGCGGCACGGCGCGGCATTGAGAAAGGTGCAGAGGTGATTATTGCGGCGGGTGGAGTCGTGATGGCAATGCTGGCACACGCCAACATTCACGAGATCGATGGTGTACCCATTTTGAACGGTACCGTTGCACTGACCAAGATGGGCGAAACTGCTGTGAAAATCCAACGCTTAACCGGTAACTTTACGAGTAAGCATATGACGTACGCGCCACCACGCGGAGAGCTTCTTAAAGAGGTGCGTCGGGTTTACGGTGCTGACGTTTACCCAGGGGCTGACTGAGCCGCTAACGCAAGTTCTGTGCTTGCGAGTTCGAGCAATGCCGAACGTTGAATCTTTCCTGTGGTCGTGCGTGGGATCGCCGTCAAGATTTTCAAGTAGCGTGGAACCTTGTAATCGGCAAGTTTGCCTTTGCAGAAGGCCCGCAATTCAGCGTGCGTGATTTGCTGGTTAGGATGTGTTTGGACAAAGGCGAAGCCAACCTCGTCTAAGCGCAGATCCGGCACTCCAACAATGGCAACTAGCGCAATCGCGGGGTGTTGGATGAGAAGCTGTTCAATCTCGGCGGGGTATACATTTGTTCCGCCGGTTTTGTACATTTCTTTTAGACGGCCAGTCACCGATAAAAAGCCTTCGCTGTCAAAACGTCCAAGATCTCCGGTTTTTAGCCATCCATCGGGCGTGATTGTGGCCAGCGTTGCCTCGGGGTTTTTGTAATAGCCCAGCATAACGGTCTCACCACGGCACCAGATTTCACCAACTTCGCCGCGTGGCTGCTCATTGCCATTTACGGGGTCAATGATTTTGACTTCACTTGGTCCAAGAATTGGTGCGCGATTTTGACAACAGACCTCAAGGGGGTCAGTCAGCCGATTAAAACTCGTTGAAATTGTATTTTCAGTCATGCCATAGGTTGACATGAGTTGTTTCAAACCGAGGGTTCTTTGAAAGTTTTCAAAGGTGGCTTGCATCACGGGTGATCCGCCAATCCAAGCATTTTCAATCGACGATAAATCACGCTGCCCCACCGTGGGGTGGTTCACCAGATCAACAAAATGAGTGGGGATACCACCAAACGCGGTGATACGTTCTTGTTCGAGCAGTTCAAGTGCGCGACCTGTGTCCCATTGAGGCATATTGACAAAGCAGGCACCTAACGTAAGCGCTGGTACAAAGCCCATATACAAACCAGCCACATGATAAAGCGGCATGTGCCCAAGCATACGCCCGCCAGGCTTAAGATCAAGCGCCAAGCCCACTCGCGTGGCTTGTTTGAGTACGTGATGGTTATGCATCACGCCCTTCGGTTTGCCGGTGGTGCCCGAGGTGTAGCAAATCAATAGAACATCTTCTACGGTAACAGTTTGCTCAGCCAGGGATAGCGTGCTCGTCGCGCAGAGTTGCGCAAGTGATTCGTATACCAGGCCAGTTGGCGTTGCGAACGCAACGCGTAACGCGTCGCGAGCGAGTTCCTGCTCAAGAAGAATTTGAAGAGGTATCGAGAACTGAGACGTGTGATCGTTTTCGTCGCGTTGACTTCGGCCGTCGTTTGTATCGTGAAGGATGACGCGTTTGAGGGCAGGTAATTCGGTGATATCGATTAAGTTGTGGGTGGCCTGTTTCAAGCTAGGTGCAATGTGTTCAAGCATTTGCAGATAGTTCAAACCATAAAGCTCTTTCGAAAGTATCAGCGCTTTGGCATCAGACTGCGCCAGAATATAGCCCGCCTCAGCAGCGGTATAACGCGTATTAATGGGCACCACCACTGCGCCAATTCTGGCGCACGCGCAGAAGCAAAGTGTCCACTCGAGTGAATTGCCTAACCACACTGCAATGTGATCGTGGCGTGTGAGACCGAGCGCCAACAGAGATTGCGCTAACTGATCGACCAGGCGATCGAATTGCGTAAACGTCAGAGAGGTATCTCGTGACTTAAAAAATTCTTGTTCTGGCCACTGTGCAGCCGAGCGTCTAAGCGCGCGACCCACGGTGAGACCTTCTAGTTCTGACAGGAGTGTCGTGTTCATCATGTTCTTTGCGAAGCTAGGCGTGTCGTGCAACTGTGCTGAGCGACTTTAATACGGGTCAAACCGAGTATCCACCGTCTACGCACAGGTGTTGGCCGGTCACATAAGCGGCGGCAGGCGTTGTCAGAAAGGCGGCGACGGCTGCGACCTCGTTGATTGTTCCAAAACGTTTGAGGGCGGTGTTGCGCTTCATGGCCTCAATAAACTCTGGCTTGACTTGTGGCTTGAGGCGCTCAAACAAGCCACCATCTATCACGCCGGGTGCTACGCAATTCGCACGAATGTTATAGCGCCCCTCTTCGCGCGCGATTCCTCTCACAAGGGCCTCGATTCCAGCCTTTGGGGCAGTTGAGAGGATGTCCAGGGGCGGGTGACGACCGAGTCCCGCGGTCGTGACAGCAACAATCGAGCCGCCACCAGTCTGTCGCATCAAGGGCAGGGCAGTTTTGATGACATGAAAAAAACCATTGAGCTCACCATTGATTGTTTGATGCCACTCAACAGGATCAATGTCGCCCACGTAAGTCATTGTGATGTTTGCGCCGGCAGCAAAGACTAGGGTGTGAATGCGTGGATGACGAGCCTGAATATCAGTCAATGCAGCAGTGACCTGCTCAAGCGATGAGAGTTCAAGCGCGAAAGCCTCGGCGGTGCAGCCACGTTTTTGAATCTCTTTGACGGTTTGTTGCGCAGCAGAGGCGTTTGAGCGATAGCTAAGGGCGACATTGGCGCCACGCTCAGCAAGGGCAAGGCAAATGCCTTTTCCAATCCCACCACTGCCACCGATGACAACGGCAACGCCCTCAGGGTAGTTGCCGTCAAACTGGTGTGTCGCTGGTTTCATCGATGGTTGTATGCGCTTGGGTAATAGCGCACCATTACTCAGCTTTTACGCCGACAGTCTTAATCAGGTTGCCCCACTTGGCGATTTCAGCTTTTAAAAACGCGTCTGCCTGGGCGGGTGTGTTGCCAACCGTTAGGATCCCTTGATCCTCAAAGCGTTTGATGAGTTCTTCGGATTTCAGCGCTTCTTTGACCGTTGCCGATAACTTATCGACGATCGCCATTGAGGTGCCGGCAGGTGCAAAGAACATGACCCAACTAGAAGACTCAATCTTTGGGCCGCCAGATTCAACAATCGTGGGCACGTCAGGGTAGCTGGTCAAGCGCTTGTCAGAGAAAAACGCCAGCGCTTTGATCTTTCCGGCACGGATATTTGCACCGACACCGCTTGGCGCATCCACCAGAACCTGAATGCTGTTTGACATTAAGTCTGTCATGGCAGGCGCGGTGCCCTTGTAGGGGACGTGCACCATGTTGATACCGGCGGTGTACTTCAGCAGCTCAGATGTTAGATGAGCCGCTGCGCCTACGCCCGAGGACCCAAACGAGAGTTTGCCTGGATTGGCTTTGGCATAAGCAATTAACTCGCCCATCGAGTTAACGGGCAAATCCTTGTTCACTGACAGCACCAAAGGTGTGATCGCCACCAAAGAGATCGGTATTAAAGACTTGTATGGGTCAAACGGCAACTTGCCTTCGTACAACGTGACGTTAGCGGCATGTGCGGTGATCGTCGTGAGCATGGTGTAACCATCAGGCGCGGCCTTGGCGGCCTGATCGACACCGATAATCGAATTAGCACCAGGCTTGTTTTCGATAATGATCGACTGCCCCAAGATTGTCGCCATACGAGTCGTCACCAAGCGGGTGACGTTGTCGGTGTAGCCCCCAGGGGTGTAGGGAACAATCCATTTAATGGATTTGTTTGGGTAGTCTTGCGCGAAGGCCGCCCCTGACGAAAAAATCAGCGCTGTCGCAGCGAGCGCGTGTATCAAATTTTTCAAGATAGACTCCGAAGATTCAAGTTCAATGTACGCAAGGATAACCGCGAAAGTGGCAGGCGCAGCGTTGCGCATATTGGGTATAACCCTTGTATCTAGTGGTTCGTATTGCGGGGGCTCGATTCTGGCTTTACCATTGGTCACTTCTGTTTACACTGAAAGGGTCCACGATGACAGCTCGCCGCGATTTTCTACTTTCAACGACTGCGCTAGCCGCCAGCGCTCTGGTGCCAGGCTTGGCCCACTCAGCGACGTTTCCGACCCGAACCATTAAATACATCTGTCCGTGGCCGGCTGGCGGAGCGACAGACGTTGTGATGCGAGTGCTCGCCGAAAGCGCAGGCAAAATACTGAACACCAGTGTCATTATTGAAAACAAGCCCGGAGCCGCAGGGGTGTTGGGTGGCGCAGAGCTTGTAAACGCCAAACCAGATGGCTATACGCTTGCTCAGTTACCAATTTCGGTTTTTCGTGTTCCACACATGCAAAAAACCACGTTCGACACACTAAATGACTTTACGTGGATTATCTGTCTGACGGGCTACACCTTTGGTCTGGTCGTGCCAATTGATTCGCCGATCAAATCAATTAAAGACTTGGTGGCCTGGGCGAAGGAGAATCCGAACAAGTTTACGTACGGTACGCCCGGGACCGGTTCAAGCCCGCACTTGGCGATTGAAGAGTTTGCGCAAAAAGCAGGCATTCAGCTTTCGCATATTCCGTTCAAGGGTGGTGCGCAAAATCTTCAGGCAGTGCTTGGCGGGCACACCATGGCGATGAGTGACTCGACAAGTTGGGGGCAACTCGTCGACGCCGGCAAACTGCGCTTGTTGGCCACCTATGGAAGTAAGCGTACCACGCGGTGGTCAAGCGTTGCGACCTTGACTGAGTTGGGTTACGACACCGTCTCTGACTCTCCTTTTGGCGTGTGCGGCCCAAAAAATATGGATCCGGCCGTTGTCAAAATTTTGCATGACGCTTTTCAAAAGACGCTAAAAGACCCAGCGGTCATTGCGGTTTTTGCTCAGTTTGATCAGCCGATCATTGAAATGAATACTGAGCAGTACACCAAGTACGCGAAAGAAACCTTTGTGGCTGAGCGCAAAACGATTGAGCGCTTAGGGATGTTAAACAAAGACTAAACGCTAAGCGGTTCAAGCTGTGGGTGTGACCCATCGAGTAGTCGATGGGTGGCAAGCACAGTCCTGCTGACCGCTTTGCGGCTGATTTTGCCTTGCGGATTGCGTGGCAACGCCTGAACCGAAACATATAACCTTGGACGTTTGTGGCGCGACATACCTTGAAGCAAGGCTTCGCATTGCTGCTGCCAGTCTGGCTGAGTGCCTTCAGCGACGGCAATAATAATCTCACCCCAGTAGTCTGAGACGAGCGATGTCACGCAGATCTGAGCGCATAAGGTGTTGGCCGCTAACTGAACCTCAATTTCGTCGGGATTGACTCGATAGCCGCCTGTTTTGATGACGTCAGCGATACGGCCCGTTAGCACCACGCGACCGGCCCGATCGATATAACCTAGATCGCCAGTGTGATGCCAACCCTCAGGTTCGTGGGGTCTAAAGCCATTGCTATCGATCAAGCCCGATGACATGTGTGGTGAACGCAATAAAACCTCTCCGTCGCTGCGCTCTTCATTTTGCGCGGTCAGCGCATCGGGTGCCTCGATTTTGATTTCGACACCCGGCGCAGGCCAACCTACGCAGGCACCAGCTGGTACCTCAGTTTGTGAAAAATAGTGATGCGTGTCTTGTGGTCCTAAAACCGTGATTGGGTTAACACATTCAGATTTTCCAAACGTGATGCGAACTTTAGGGCCAAACATGGCATGTGCTCGGTGGTACAGGGCTGGGGTCAGTGGTTGGGTGCCGGTAAAGATGCACCGCACATGATCGTAGCGTTTGCCTACCAGCGCAGAAGTGATTTTGGCGAGCACCGTGGGAGGAGCAAATATTGCATCGAGCGAGTCACTGTCGAGCAAGGGGGCGATTTTCTCAATATTGACGCCGTCGTGCAGGATGACCGTTGCACCGTGGTCTAACCACGCATAGGTCAGCAGCGAGGCACCGTGCACAAAGGGCGTCATGAGTAAGATGGTGACGCCAGGCTCTGGAACGAAGGGGAGAGTAGCTTTGAGTAATTGCTCGCCCAGCCAACGAGCGCCGTTGGTATACAAAACCCCCTTGGGTTTGCCGGTCGTCCCTGAAGTAAACAGAATGCGCGCCGACTGATGAAAGGCGATGGGGCCAAGAGGTTGTATTGATGCGTTTGGCAAGACAGGTTCAGCGACGATGCTTTCGGCCAACAAGGTTTTAAAACCCGAGCTTGAAAGCTCGGAAGTTCGCTTGTCAAGAGTCAGAATCGTTTTGAACTCTGCGAGTTGGGCACACCATTGAATTTCATCTAGGGTATACCCCCAACTCAGTGGAATTTCTGTAGCGCCGGCGAGCCGAATGCCATACGATGCCCAAACTGCATCAATGGAGTTGGGTAACAAAGAGGCAATTGCTTCTCCGGGCTTTAAGCCATCTTGAAGCAGGCGCTGTGCCAGAGTATGCGCACGTTGGTTGAGTTCTGAGTAGGTTAGGCGGTTTTGTTGGCCGTCAATCGCCGCCACTTGGGTGTCAAAACGCTTGGCGAGATTGTTTAGGGCGTCTGACCAAGCAATTGGTAAACTGAGGTTGTGATTGGTCGTGCAAGGCGTGGCGTTTGTCATGCGAGTGATATGGTGTTTCATCCAGAGCGCAGTGTAATGCAACGCTCATGCAGTCATGGGTTGTTTTAAAAATCAATGATGTGATGATTAAAAAATACAGTCTCGAAATATGTTTTTAAAGTGACATTTCAATAGAAATGAAATTATTCAGTGAATCATAAGGTGCTTAACGATGAAGAAAATTACACAGTCTGCTCTTAATCAACCCCTCGCGACTGCCAGGGTAACGAGCCCTAACAGACGCACACTCTTGGGTGCGTTTGGGGCTTCGCTTGCCGCCGCTGGTGTGGGCATGCCTCTAGCGGCGTTTGCGCAGGGTGGGTATCCGAATCGGTCGATCAAAATGATGATTCCCTGGCCTCCGGGTCAGGCCACTGACCTGGTCGGTCGCTCGCTTGCAATGGGCTTGACGCAAATTCTGGGTCAAAGCGTGGTTGCCGAAAACAAGGCCGGTGCTGGCGGCATGATTGGCACCGACGTTGTCGCCAAGGCCGCACCTGATGGCTACACGCTGTTAGCAGCCTCCAGTGGCCCAATCACAGTGAGCCCCTTGTTGCAGCCCACCCCTTACAACGTTGATAAAGACTTGACCTTTATCGCAATGGCGGGCTTGTCCCCCTATCTTTTGGTGACAGCACCTGATTTTCCTGTCAAAAATGCCGCCGAGTTCGTGGCTTTGGTGAAGGCCAACCCAGGGAAGTACACCTTTGCCTCGTCTGGTACGGGCGCGACTGCGCATCTGATTTGTGAGGCCTTTAATGCGCGCGCTGGTTTGAAAGCCGTCCATGTTCCGTATAAAGGATCGTCGCCCGCTTTAACCGATGTCATGGCTGGGCGCGTAAGTTATTGTATTGAGACGGCTGCCGGAACCATGCCTTTCGTACGCGATGGGCGCCTGAAAGCTTTGGGTGTTTCATTGATGAATGGCAGCGCCGTCACACCAGGAATTCCGCCGCTGGCGACGGCTGCCAATGTGCCCGGCTTCAATTTGGGTGCTTGGGTGGGGCTCGTTGCACCAGGTGGTTTACCTCAAGACTTGCGTGAGCGCCTTGCTAAGGCCGTTCAAGAGATCATGCAGGCACCTGAGACAAAAGAACTTTATCAACGCATCGCCGTTGAAATTGATTTCAAAACTGGTGCTGAATTTGCCAAGTATTTAAGCGATACCAAGGCGCAGTTCATGGAAGTGATTAAGACCAACAACATTAAGATCGAAGGTTAATCGCCTGTCTTTTGAGGTGAAGTGCTTTTTTTGAGATCTTAGACAGAGAGCCCGCTTCGTTGGGCTCTCTGACTTTCGGTTTGTCAGTCAGGGCCCAGTCACATAGTCCCGCTATCTTGCCCTGGGTCAGTGCGCCAGAGCTTGCGGTCCTCTCAAGGCCTTACCTGGCAAGTTCCCTGTGGCTTGAGCGTTTTCAAAAATAGGCTGGCCGCGCACGATCGTTGCGAGGTAGCCATCAGCGCGTTGCACTAAGCGCCTGCCGCCAGCAGGAAGATCGTGCACAAACTCAGGCCGATGCAGCGCGAGTGCGTCAGGATCGATCACATTGATGTCGGCTTTGTAGCCGACTTTTAATAGGCCACGATCGTGTAGGCCGTATACCTGTGCGGTGTCGTATGTTTGGCGCTTAATAATATGCTCAAGCGGTAACAAGGGGCCGCGCGTTCGGTCTTTGGTCCAGTGCGTGAGCATGAAGGTCGGTAAGCTCACGTCGCAAATATAGTTGCAGTGCGCACCGCCATCTGACAGGCTGTTGACGGTGTGGCGATGCTGCATCAGTTGATGGATGTGGTCAAGATTCTCGTAAGAATAATTAAAACTTGGATAATAAATAATGGCACGACCATCTTGCTCGAGCATCAGGTCGTACACCATTTCGAGGGGGACTTTATTGCCTTGCTTGGCCAGCGCAGCGACGCTCTGGCTTGGGTCTGGTTCGTAATCTGGCCGTTCAGCCATGCGATACATTTTATGAAAGCTACCAAACAGTGTCTCAGCACGACGATCGACTAAATCGCGTTGCTCAGTCAAAATACGTTGGCGAATCGCAGGATCTTGTAATTTTTTCACCCGTTGCTCAAACGGTAGCCCGGCAATACTTTGATAGGTAGGATGCGCAATGAACGGGTGTAATGAGCTTTGAAACGAAAACAGAAGTCCGACAGGTCGACCGCAGATCGCTGCGAAGAGGGGCACACCTTCGGTTTGAGCGGTGTCTAGCGTTTTGACGATGTCTTTCCAAAGATCGGGTGCTGGGTCGGTCTGCTGCAAATTAAACATGACCGGCAGTTTATTTAAGCGAGCCAGTTGAAGCAACCATGGGATCTCGCCTTGCAAGCCGACATGGTTGGTTGTCATTTGAAAGACGCCGTGTCCGACCTCACCCAAGACGCTTCCGAGCCCTGTGATCTCATCGGCGGTCGCAAAGGTGCCTGGCGGATACTTGCGCTCGTCATACTTATGAATAAAGGTCCGACTGGTTGAAAATCCCATGGCACCTGCTTGCATGCCTTCACGCACTAAGTTGCGCATCGCAAACAGATCTTTAGGCGTTGCTTCATCGTGATGAATGGCACGGTCACCCATCACGTAGGCACGCAACGCGGAATGCGGGATTTGAGCTCCGATGTCAAGCGCGAAGCTGCGTCGCTCGAGGGCATCAAGGTACTCAGGAAACGTTTCCCAATCCCATTGCAAGCCCTCGTGCAAAACACTGCCAGGAATGTCTTCAACGCCCTCCATGACTTTGATTAACCAATCGCGACGTTCGGCATGAACAGGAGCAAAACCCATCCCACAGTTACCCATGATGGCAGTAGTGACACCGTGCCAAGTTGAGGGGCTTAAGTAGGGGTCCCAAGTCGCTTGGCCATCGTAATGGGTATGGATGTCGATCCAGCCTGGAGTGACCAGAGCGCCTTGAGCCTGAATCTCGCGTTGGGCGACGCCTGCTTTGCCACCCACTTGAGAGATGAGTCCGTCTTTTACCGCGATGTCGCCGATTTGAGCTGCCGCGCCCGAGCCATCCACAATTGTCGCGCCACGAATAATGAGGTCTTCCATCGTTCTCTTCTTTTTAATAATTTCAAAGATCGTCCAGCTCGGGCATGTTCCGGCTAACGTCGTTCAATCTAGCGATAAACCGATGTGTTTGATGACGTCGCCCCAACGCTTGTAGTCGCTTGCCACAATTTCCGCATACTCTTTTGGTCCGGCGCCACTCACTTCGTTGCCTTGAGAGGCAACGGCATCCTGTACTGTTTTTGACATGAGCGCCGCTCTAAAGACTTGCGCCACTTGCTCGGCAAGCTCGGGCTTTAAGCCGCCCGGCGCAAAAAGCCCTTGCCAGCCCATAATATTGAGTCCCTTAATGCCTTGCTCAGCCAGTGTCGGTAAATCAGGCAACACGCTGAGGCGACGCTCAGTAGCGGGCCCGAGTAACTTCACCTGCCCCGAGCGGCCACTTTCAACCGCAGTGGCTGTGCCGTCAAAGTACAGCTGTACGTCGCCAGCCAGTACCGCGCGGGTCGCGTCAGATGTTCCTTTGTAAGGCACGTGAACAATATCGATATTGGCCTGCATTTTCAGGATCTCGCCATTTAAATGCGAAGTCGAACCGGGGCTGAAGGACGCGAAGTTCAGTTTTCCGGGGTTGGCCTTGGCATAGGCGATGAGTTCAGCGGTAGTGTTGAAGGGCGCGTTCTTGTTGGCCACCAGCACAGTTGCCGAGCGTACAAACTGCAGGATCGGGGTGAAGTCCTTGAACGGATCGTAGGGCAGAGTTTTATAGAGATGTGGGTTTTGTGTATGTGTCACAACGATGGTGTATAGCAGGGTGTAACCATCGGCTTGCGCTCTGGCAACAGTTTGGGCGCCGAGCATCGTGCCAGCACCGGGTTTGTTTTCGATCACAACCGGTGCACCGGTTTGCTCGGTGACCTTTTGTCCAATCATGCGGGCCAGCGCGTCACTACCTGAGCCTGCCGGAAAAGGTACGACCACTTTGATTGACTTTCCGGGGGCAGGCCACGGTTGCGCCGAGGGTTGTGCCAACGCTGGCGTCACCGCAATGACGGCAAGTAGACAGGCACTCTTTATTGCATATTGCATCGCAACATAAATATCTTTCAGGCGCATCGTCTTGTCCTTTTGGGCTTTTTAAGCAGATTTATACGATTAAAGTTTCTTGAGCATACTTCAGCCAAAGAATTTTCTCATCAGCCAAAGGATATTGGCGTTTTCACAGGACGCCGTAATACAGATAGAATAGAATCACTTACCTAATGTACGAACAAGGTTCAGAAAAAATGAACGGGGATGCGAGATGATGGAAATGCGTTTTGAAACACCCAAAACAGCTGAGGCCGCTTCGGCGCTGATTGCTGCGACACCTGGCTTGTCAAAAATTTTCTCAGGCGGTACCGACCTGATGGTTCATATGCGGTCGGGCAATATCAAGCCTGAGCTGGTGCTTGATATAAAAAGCATCGCCGAAATGAATGTGATCGCCGTTGAAAACGGTGGCTATCGTGTTGGTGCTGCGGTGTCTTGTATGCAACTGCTCGAGAATACCGCCTTCGCTACCACGTGGCCTGGCGTAATCGATGGCGCGAACCTTGTCGGTTCGATTCAGGTTCGCGGCCGGGCGACCCTGGGTGGCAATCTTTGTAATGCGTCTCCCGGTGCCGATACGGTACCTGCGATGATTGCAGCAGGCGCAATCGCCAGCATCGTGGGCCCCAATGGTCGTCGTGACGTTCCTGTTGAGCAGATCCCGGCTGGCCCAGGCAAAACATCGCTTGCTAAGGGCGAGTTGATCGTATCTTTCTTCTTGCCAAAGCGCGCGCCACATTCGGGCGATGCGTATTTGCGCTTCACACCACGCACAGAGATGGATATCGCGGTGGTGGGTGTTGGCTTGAGCCTGACTCTCGACGACAAAGGTGTGTGCACGCACGCGCGCGTTAGCCTGGGTGCTGTGGCTGATCGTGCTTTGCTGGTACCAGAGGCCGCTGCTGCATTGATCGGCACTACGGTCGATGCCGCAGCCTTAGCCAAGCTGGCTGCTGCTGCAAGTGCTGCAGCACGCCCGATTGACGACAAGCGCGGAACGAAAGAATTTCGAATCAAAGTAGCAGGTGTGCTCGCCAGGCGCGCAGCAGAAAAAGCGCTCAGCAGAGCGAAGGGGAAAAACTAAATGTCAAAGCATCACGTCACAACAGTTATCAATGGTGATCCGGTTGAGTTCTTGTGTCAGCCGAACGTCTCTTTGCTCGATGTCTTGCGCGATGAGTTAAACATGACCGGCACGAAAGAAGGTTGCGGTACAGGCGATTGTGGCGCCTGTAGCGTGACTCTTGATGGCCGCTTAGTGTGCTCATGCCTAGTCTTAGGTGTTGAGGCTCAAGGCAAGTCAATTCAAACCATCGAAGGCATGGCTAATGGCGAAACCTTGCATGTGTTGCAGCGCAAGTTTCTTGAGCACGCAGCTTTGCAGTGCGGTATTTGCACCCCTGGGTTTTTGATTGCTGCGCGTTCACTGCTTGAGCGTAATAACAATCCAACTGAAGAAGAAGTGCGTTTTTGGTTGGCAGGTAATCTGTGCCGTTGCACCGGCTACAACAACATCATTACCGCGGTGCTTGAAGCCGCGCGCGAAATGCGAGGAGCCTAATCATGTTGACGAACACAAAAGATATTGAGCAAGTCATGAAGGTAGTGGGTACCAGCCCAGTGCGCCCTGACGGTGTGCCAAAGGTGACTGGTCAAGCGCAATACGGCGCTGATTATTCTTTACCCGGAATGCTATGGGCAAAAGTTTTACGCTCACCTCACGCACATGCGCGGATTTTGTCTGTTGATACGTCTAAGGCTGCGGCCTTACCCGGCGTAAAAGGCATCATCTTGGGTTCTGATTTTCCAGATCATCCCTTTGATTACGTGGGCCCCGAGCGTGTCGCGCAAAACTATTGGCACATGACGCGTAACATCATGGCGCGCGAAAAAGCGCTCTTTGAAGGCCACGCGATTGCTGCTGTGGCAGCGACGACCTCAGCAATCGCCGCTGAAGCGGTTAGCTTAATTGAAGTGAAGTACGAAGTCTTACAACATTGCATTGATGTTGAAGACGCAATGAAGCCAGATGCGCCTTTGCTCTTTGAAGACATGATCACGCGTGGTGTTGAGCCAGCGCCCAGCAAGCCTTCAAACATTTCTAAGCGTTTAGAGTTCAGCGTCGGTGATATCGCAGCGGGCTTTGCTTCGGCTGACGAAGTCGTTGAGATGAGCTTTAAAACCGCGGCTGTGCATCAGGGCTACATCGAGCCTCACTCATGTTTGGCACGCTATGGTGCTGACGGTCAGTGCGAACTGTGGTCAGCTAGTCAAGGTCACTTTGTGGTACGTGCGTACACTGCAAAATTAGTCGGCATGGAGATCGGCAATCTGTTGGTCCATCCTGCAGAGATCGGTGGCGGCTTCGGTGGTAAGACGGTTGTTTACGTTGAGCCAATGGCTGTTTTGCTTTCACGCAAAACCGGTCACCCTGTCAAAATCATGATGAGCCGCGAAGACGTGTTTAAGTCAACCGGCCCAACCTCTGGTTCGTCGATGACGGTCAAAATTGGCGTCAAAAAAGACGGCACGATCGTCGCCGCAGAAGGCCTGTTCAAGTTTCAAGCAGGCGCCTTCCCAGGTTCGCCAGTCATGAACGCGACGATGTGCGCGTTTGCACCCTACATCATCCCTAACGTTAAGTCAGTGGGCTTTGATGTTGTGAGTAACCGTCCAAAATCGGCTGCGTATCGTGCGCCAGGCTCTCCAATTTCTGCGTTTGCGGTTGAAAGCGTATTGGATATTTTGGCCAAAAAGATTGGTATGGATCCACTCAAGCTTCGTTTGAAAAACGCAGTGAAAGCCGGTTCGCCAACGGCTTGGGGTCCTAAGCATTCGCATGATGGCTATGCTGAAACGATTCAGGCCCTGCTTGATCATCCTCAGTACAACAAACCGTTGGGCAAAAACCAAGGGCGCGGCGTGGCTTCAGGTTTCTGGTTTAACGGCGGCGGCGAGTCAACCGCCTCTGTGCATATTAACGAAGACGGTACTGTCGTGATCGCAACGGGCAGTATGGACGTAGGTGGCTCACGCGCTTCGATGGCCTTGATGGCCGCCGAGACCTTGGGCGTGCCCTATGAGTCTGTGCGTTCAACGGTTGCTGACACAGCATCGATTGGCTACAACCATGTGACCGGCGGTTCGCGTGTCACGTATGCAACGGGTATTGCGGTCGTAGAGGCCTGCAACAAAGTGATCGAAGACTTGCGTCTGCGTGCATCGTTGATGTGGGATACCGACATCAAAAACGTCGTGTGGTCGGATGGCTATGCTAAGCCTGTTGATCCGAGCGTTGGTAATTTTGAACCGCTCTCCTTGAAAGCGATTGCAGGCAAGCGTGCGGTTACCGGTGGCCCAATTGGTTTTGAAGCTTCAACCAATGCAGGTGGTCAGGCTCCTGGCTTTTCAACACAATTTGTAGATGTTGAGGTTGACCCCGAAACTGGTCATGTCAAGATTCTGCAGTTTGTTGCTGCTCAAGATGTCGGTCGTGCAATTCACCGCGACTATTGCGCAGGTCAGATTGTTGGTGGTGTTGTGCAGGGCATCGGTTGGGCCTTGAACGAAGAATACATCTACGACAGTAAAGGTCGTCTTTCAAACGCCGGCTTCTTAGACTACCGTATCCCGGTTGCCTCAGACTTGCCAATGATCGAAGCTGTCTTGGTTGAAGTGCCTAATCCAAGTCATCCCTTCGGTGTGAAAGGCGTGGGCGAAGCCAACATCGTTCCTCCGATGGCAGCGATCGCAAACGCGATTGAGAACGCCATTGGTCGACGCATGACTGAACTGCCGATGTCGCCTCCAAGAGTGTTGGCCGCGATTGATGCAGGCTGAAGCGACTGTGATTCCTGTTAAAGCCGTTAAGGTGACGTTCACCGCCGGCTTTAGCAGGCGTTACACCGACAGCATCAGGGAGTTTGAAGTCCAAGCAAAAAACATTCGTGGCGTCATACGCGCCATGAATGATTTGTTTCCTGGCTTGGGCGAGACGCTCGAAGAAGAAACCTCAATCGCCATTGACGGTGTGATTCATGAGGTCGATTACACACAGCCCGTCAAGCCTGGCTCTGAGGTGTTTTTTATACCAAGAATAGAGGGTGGTTAGCGCATGCTCATGCATACAGTTGGTGCAAGGTCTTTGAAAAATGTCACGCTTCAAACAGCACAAGCTGTGAAAAGCGTGATTTTTTTTATGATGCTGGGTTTAACGGCCAATGTCTGCGCGCAGGCGCGCGACACGGCAAACTATCCAGATCGCCCAATCAAAATTGTTGTTGGTTTTGTGCCTGGTGGGCCGACCGACCTCTACGCACGTGTGGCAGCGCGTGGCTTGTCTGATGTACTCGGCCAACAAGTTGTGGTCGAGAATAAGCCTGGCGCGAGTGGGGCGATCGCTGCCACTGCTGTTGCAGGCGCAGCGGCTGATGGCTACACATTACTTGCGCATGTCGTGTCTGACATTATCACGCCGATTGCCAACAAAAAAGCCGGCTATAACCTTGAGCGCGATTTCACAGCGATTGGTTTGATCGCCAGTGCCCCAAATGTGTTGGTGGTGCATCCCTCAATTCCCGTGAACTCTGTGCAAGAGTTGATTGCGTACGCCAAGAAAAATCCAAACACCTTGAATTATGGTTCTGCCGGTGTTGGTACGGTCAGTCACCTTGCGGGTGCACTGCTTGAGGCTGAAGCGCAGACGCCGCTTGCGCATATTCAATACAAAGGCACGAATGGTGCGCAGCTAGATTTGTTAGCCGGTCGTATCACTGTGATGTTTGATAACTTAGGAAACGGTTTAAGCAATGCACAGGCAGGTAAATTGAAAGCGTTGGCAGTGACTTCGGCGCAGCCTTGGCCTGCGGCAGCAGGGATTCCGACGATGGTGCAAAGCGGTTTTCCAGGCTCGACGATTTTGTCAGTGTTTGGTTTGGTGACGCCAGCTGGTACACCCGTTGCCGTGGTCAACAAACTCTCGGCCGCGCTGAGTCAAACCTTGCGCACTGAGGCTAATCGTAAAAGCATTATTGATTCGGGTGCTCAGCCTGGTGAGTTAGCCGCTGAAGCGTACGGTAAATATATCGCCGCTGAATCGCGTCGGTGGGAAGGCTTCTTAGCGAAGCACCCAGAGATCATGAAGCAATAGGAGACTACAACGACCGCCGCGCTTCATCCAGATAGCTGTGGTTGATATAAGACTTTGCTTCTGTATCAGCGCGCTTCGGAATCGCTCTTAACAAAGCACTGATATCGATTAAGGTCTGAATCGATTCTGGATTTGCCTGGGCATCACGCGGAAAAATCTCGCTTGCCGTGTATTCATCCCAAGCACGATCAGCATACTCGGCGGTGATGCCGGTTTCGAGCATGGCGATTGCTCGGCAACCATCTTTGTTTGCATAAAACCATTCGTGTGCACGAATGAAGGCACGCATAAAACGAATGACGGTGTCATGATTCGCACGAGCCCAACGGCCATCGATGTTCAGTGACGTGAATTGAAACCACGGAAACTCATCGCGCGGCTCGCACAGCGAGTTGAATCCTTGGTCAAGTGCGATGTAATTTAAGGGGGCACCTTGTAAGCCCGCATCAATCTCACCGCTTTGCAGCTTCTCCCAGCGGGCCAGAATAGGGCCACAGGCTACGATTTTATAATCTTGTGGATAGTGTAAGCCATGCGCTGCCATCAGCTTCATGACAAGTGAAGAGCTACCCGCGTCAATCGATGAGACTCCGATCGTTTTGCCTCGCAGGTCTGAAAAAGACTTCACGTCCTTACCGGATATCATCGAGAAGGGCAGACGGTTCACATTACCGCCAATAATTTCGAGATGCCCGCCACCTTCACTATCCAAGATAATGTGTTCGGTCACACCCAAGGCAATGTCCATCCGGCCATCTTGAAGGCGTCGCCACACCTCATCGATCGGCTCGTGTAAGTCAATTGTGACGTCAAGCCCTTCGTCTGTGAACATCCCCTGATGGACGGCGATCCAAAAGGGCATGTTGAAATAGTTTCTAGAGATAGCGCCAGCAACGATTTTTTTCATCATTTTTTTGTAGAGTGATTGCGCCAATACTTTACTGCAAAAAACCTAAGCGCGAGACTTGACGCGTTAGCAATCAGAAAAACATAAAAGCTGCAGGACTATTCTTGGTGAAAGTAGCA
>JAURJT010000088.1 GCA_030832095.1 Gammaproteobacteria bacterium
ACCAAGGCAGTAATCGCTTGCTGCGAGGCTTTACGTGATGCCACGGTTTCAGCTTTGTCTTGCGTGGCGTTCAAAAGCGTTTGTGCGGCGTTTGCGAAATCAGCAGGTAACTCACCCCGCATACGACGTGTAAATTCGCGCACCTCGGTGGGAAACTGAATCGAGTAAGCATCGAACCTTTTTTGCCAGGCAGCCTGAGCCTGAGCACCGGCAACGCGCTGATCCCAGCCTTGGTAGACGACTTCTGGGATTTCGAAAGGCGCATGCGGCCAGTTGATTGCGGTGCGGGTACGAGCAATTTCTTCTGCGCCCAATGGGGCGCCGTGAACTTTGTCGGTGCCGGCGACAGTCGGTGCGCCTTTACCAATCACTGTGCGACAAATAATTAAAGACGGGCGAGCCTGCGCAAGACCGGTCAGGCGGGCCTGTTTGAGGGCCTGATCGACCGCTGCAACATCATGGCCATTGGCCACGCGCAAGACGTTCCAGCCGTAGGCCTCAAAGCGCTTGGCTGTGTCATCGGCAAACCAGTGTTCAACCTTACCGTCAATCGAAATCCCGTTATCGTCATACAACACAACCAATTTGCCCAAACGCAAGGTGCCCGCTAACGAGCACACCTCGTGCGAAATACCTTCCATCAGGCAACCATCACCGACAAATGCATAGGTGTGATGATCAACAAGCTTATGTTCAGGGCGATTAAATTCAGCGGCTAACAGTGCCTCGGCCAACGCCATCCCGACGGCATTGGCCAGGCCCTGCCCGAGTGGGCCCGTAGTTGTCTCAATACCAGGCGTGATGCCAACTTCAGGATGCCCCGGAGTTTTAGAGTGCAACTGACGAAACTTGCGCAACTCATCCATTGGCAGGTCGTAACCTGTAAGGTGCAGCAAGGCGTAAATCAACATCGAACCATGGCCGTTTGACAACACAAAACGGTCGCGATTGGCCCAGGCTGGATCGGCTGGGTTGTGACGCAAGTGGCGCGTAAACAGCGCTTGCGCCATTTCGGCCATACCCATGGGGGCGCCCGGATGCCCAGAGTTGGCTTGCTGGACCGCATCCATAGCAAGGGCTCGAATCGCATCGGCCAATTTAACGGGGACAGCAGTATTTGAGTTCATGCAATGTGTCCCGCCCAAACAAGCGCAGGAAAAATAGGTTACAAAACGTAGGAGTTTAGCACCCGTATAACCCCTCACCCTATCTCTGAGCGACCTAATGGCTGACCCCCGCTTTTACTGCTCCGAACCGATTTTTGCCGGGCAAGAAACCGTGTTGCCAACGCCTCTGGCGCATCACATCCGCGTCAGACGCCTAGAGGCTGGCGATACGGTGGTGTTATTTGACGGCCGTGGGGGCGAAATTGCGGGTGTGCTCAGCTTTGAGGGCAAAAAAACGCTGGTTTTGCTCGGGCAACACAGCCCCAGAGAGGCCGAACTCAGTGGCGAAATCACGTTAATTCAAGCGCTGCCCTCGGGCGATAAGATGGATTGGATTATCGAAAAAGCAGTCGAGTTGGGCGTGCACAGGGTGATTCCTGTTGCGGCGCAACGCAGCGTACTCAAGTTGTCGGGTGCCAGGCTAGAGAAGCGCCTGGAACACTGGCAAGGCGTGATTGCGTCAGCCTCTGAACAGTGCGGTCGCAACCGGTTGATGCACCTCAGTGCCCCACAAAGCCTCGAGCAGGCCATCAGCACCACCGCGCGAGGGCATCGCTTGCTTTGTGACCCCGAGGCTGATCACACGCTTGCAGAGTATGTTGCTGCAAGCCAACAAGAACAAAAACAGATTAATGCCCTGAGCCTGCTGATTGGCCCAGAAGGGGGCTGGAGTCCTGAGGAGACTGCTGCAGCTTCGCGACAAGGCGTGACGAATATCAAGTTTGGCTTAAGAGTGCTGCGCACCGAAACAGCCGGACTGGCTTTGGCCGCTGCAACTACCGCGCTACTGGGCTGGTAGCCTACCCACGCACCACTTTTAGACGTTTAAGTCGCGCGGCTTTAGAATTTGCGTCGCGAAGCTTTAGACGTTTACGTCGCGCGGCCGTGGCTTTGGCCAATACGGCCGCGGCCACAGAACTACCAACGCGTTAAGACGGCTCATCGCTCCAGTTGTTGACCACGCCTGGCTTGTCATCGGGGTGTTTACCAGCGTGCTGGATCCCAAAGATGAATACGCGACCGTTATCTCGAGCAAACCCAACGGCATCGTTTAGCACCTGCATAAATTGCACACCGTCCATGACGATGGCGGGATCGGCAGAGTGAAGTTTTTCAAACACCAACACCAAACCTTCTTTTTGATCAAGCAAACTATCGCACAGGCAATCAAAAAACGAGTCAAAACTTGAGCCAAAGAACTGCGGGTAGTCGACCGCCTTTACGACTGCACGAAACACCGCCGAGCGGCTCCGCGCCTTATCGCACTGGGCCACGCACCAAGCCAGCCCCCTGTCTGCCGCTGCCCCCGAAAGCAAATCGCGTCCGGTGTCGGGGTCGAAATCCCCGCCATTGCGCAACAACTGCTTTAATTTTGGATCAACCGCCTTACTCATTTCAGAGGGCTCCTAGGACAAGGCCATAAGTGTGTCGTGTAGTTTTAGCATACGACAACTAGTTGAGCCTCGTCGATGGTGAATTATTCGTAGTCAAGCGCGAAAAAAACAAAAGATTACGCAAATTAGAGCAACTTAGCTTGGTGCTGCACAAGCGATGCGTCGTTGGCCTCAATCACCGTGAGAGCTGTCATATTGACAATGCGGCGCACTGTCGCGCTCGTGGTCAGTATGTGCACCGGTGCGTTGGCGCCCAATAAGAAGGGTCCAACCGCCACGTTGCCGCCAGAAATGGTTTTCAGCAAGTTATAGGCAATGTTGCCAGAGTCAACATTGGGGCACACCAACAAATTCGCTGAACCTTTTAAGGTCGAGGACGGCAAAATCTTCATGCGCAACGCCTCGTCTAAGGCGCAATCACCATGCATCTCACCATCAACCTCAAGCTCAGGAGCCTGCTCTCGAATCAACGCAAGAGCCCGTTGCATCTTGGCACCCGAGGCCGAACTGCCTGAACCAAAGTTTGAACGCGAGAGCAAGGCAACCTTTGGCACTAAATTTAAACGCCGCATTTGTGCTGCTGCCGAGATCGTGAACTCGGCAATTTGCTCGGCGGTTGGGTCGTCGTTGACGTGTGTATCGACCAACGCCAACGTCTGCTCGGGCAACAACAAAATATTCATCGCGGCGTACGTCGAGGTGCCTTGCTGTTTTCCAATAACTTGATCGATATAACGCAGATGGTTGGCATAACCGCTGACGGTGCCACAAATCATGCCATCGGCATCCCCCATTTTGACCATCGAGGCGCCAATCAACGTTAAGCGGCGACGCATTTCAACCCGGGCCATTTCTTTGGTCACGCCGCTGCGACACATTTTTTCCCAGTAGGCTGTCCAATATTGATGAAAGCGCGGGTCAAAATCTGGATCGGTCACTTCAACATCTTCGCCCAAACGCAAGCGTAAACCAAACTTTTCAATGCGGGCTTTCAACACTGCAGGGCGCCCGACCAAGATGGGCTTTGCCAGTTTTTCGTCAACGATCACTTGCACCGCGCGTAAGACACGCTCATCCTCGCCCTCGGTGAACACAATACGTGTCCGACCACCTGAGCGAACGTGCGATTTAGCGCCTGCAAACAGGGGCTTCATAAATGCACCAGAGCGATAGACAAACTGCTCAAGCTGCTCGACATAGCTCTCTAGGTCAGCGATTGGGCGAGTTGCAACGCCGCACTCCATCGCAGCTTTAGCCACGGCCGGGGCGATGCGCACAATCAACCTCGGATCAAAAGGCTTGGGGATGAAGGAATTAGGACCAAACGCCACATCATATTGACCATAGGCGGCGGCAACCACCTCGCTTTGCTCTTCTTGGGCAAGCTTGGCAATCGCCACGACCGCCGCCTTTTCCATTTCGCGCGTAATCGTCGTGGCACCAACGTCTAACGCGCCTCGAAAAATATACGGAAAACACAAAACGTTGTTGACCTGATTGGGATAATCAGAGCGACCCGTGGCCATCACAATATCATCACGCACCGCGTGTGCGTCAGCGGGCAAGATCTCAGGATTGGGGTTGGCCAGCGCCAAAATCAAAGGCTTGGCAGCCATCACCTTGACCATCTCTGGCTTGAGCACACCGCCCGCCGATAAGCCTAAAAATACATCTGCACCGCCAATAATGTCAGCGAGTTTGCGGGCCTCGGTTTTTTGCGCAAAACGCGTTTTATCGGGGTCCATCAAGACGGTACGGCCTTCATAGACCACGCCCTCAATATCGGACACCCAAATATTCTTGAGCGGCAAACCCAAATCCACCATTAAATCCAGGCATGCTAAGGCTGCGGCACCAGCGCCCGACACCACAACTTTGACTTGCTTAATATCTTTACCAACAACTTCTAGGCCGTTAATGAAAGCGGCCGACACACAAATCGCTGTGCCGTGCTGGTCATCATGAAACACTGGAATACGCATGCGCTCGCGCAACTTACGCTCGACGATAAAGCACTCGGGCGCCTTGATATCCTCAAGATTGATCCCACCAAAGGTTGGCTCAAGGCCCGCAATAATCTCGACAAGTTTGTCTGGGTCTTGTTCGTTGATCTCAATATCAAATACATCGATGCCAGCGAATTTCTTGAACAGTACCGCTTTACCTTCCATCACCGGCTTTGAGGCTAAGGGACCAATATTGCCCAAGCCAAGCACCGCGGTGCCGTTCGTGATCACGCCAACAAGATTGCCGCGCGCCGTGTACCGAAACGCGTTCGCTGGATCCGCCACAATTTCTTCGCAGGCAGCAGCAACCCCGGGTGAGTAAGCCAACGCTAAGTCGCGCTGATTGGATAAGGTTTTAGTCGGGGTCACCGAGATTTTGCCGGGACGACCCTGCTCGTGATACTCAAGCGCGGCCTGACGAAAGGTTTTTTCCATGGTGCTCTGCATGTGAACGATTTAAGAAGCCGATTCTAGCCCCTTTAGGTTAGAGTTTTAACCGAATACCCCTAATGGGTCTAGGATGTGCTTGAGTTCTTGGTCAAGGTGTGAGGCAAGCTGCAACAGAGCTTTGTTTCGCTCAACATCTTGCTCTGATCGCTGGGGCTCGAAAACAGCGTCAAGCCGCTTAAGCCAGAGCGCTTGCACCCAGCCTAATCTGCCTTGATGCCCAAACAGCAATTGCGCAAGATTGGGTTCGTGAGTCGCAGTCGCAATCAAGGCATCTAACCGGTAGCAAGCCGGCCACGGAGTCGCTTGCGCGCAGCGCTGTGCAGCATCAGAGCCAGCCAGTTCAAACAGCTTAGGCACCAACTGTTGCAAGGTCAGACTACGCAGCGGCGCTTGCGCGGTTGCCCCAAAAGGGCCAAGCACCTCAACCGTACCATCCGCCAACAACACTTCTGCGCGCTCAACGATTCGAACCGCCTCTGGCATGCTCGACCCTAGCTCGCACCCACCCTCTCGCTCACCCGTCTCCCAGGGTTGTTCGGGCGATGGTGTTTCGTCTCTTCGCGCAGCGCCTGATACCTTAGCCCTCTCAGTTTTGGGCCAGGCAAACCATTGTGCCAACGTCAACTCAGGAGGCAGATCCATTCCAGCAAAAACGCCCGTTTCTTTGAGTTGCTCGACCGTGCAGCCAGCGTCAGCCCGCCACACGCCGGCTTGCGAATCGACCAGAGATAACGTCGCCCCGGCGGGCTGGGGCGATACCCACAGCGTCGCTTGTGTGCGGGCAGTCGGGGGTTCGCGTCCCTCTAGCCTGAGTGCCACGCGATACTCTTGACACAGGGCGCGCGCATGCGCGACATCCTCGAGGCGAACCGGCTTCAGCCAAGCCTGCGGTGGCTGGGCAGAGACCGCATTTGCAGGCGCTGTGCGCACGCTCCCTAGACATGTCCGCTCTAGGCGAGCGCAAAACTGCTCAAAAGGCGTGGCCGAGGTGCGGCGCCCCATTAAAAAAGCACGTCGAGATGTTGGCGTAACCACTACAATTCAGCCTCTTACGGAGAGATAGGTCATCATGACAGTTCTTGCAGCACGCACCGCCGATACCGTGACCTTTCACGCGGTCGAACTTTTTAAACAAGCCACGGCCTTACAACGCAGTGGCATCGACATTATCAGCCTTGGCGTCGGAGAACCCGACTTTACCGCAGCGCCGCAAGTGATCCAAGCCATGCAACTCGCCGCACAATCTGGCAAAAGTGGCTATTCGCCACCTGCTGGCCTGCCCGAACTCAGAGAAGCAATTGCTGGGTTTTACACCAAACAGCTTGGCGCCAAAGTCGACCCAAACCGAGTCATCGTAACCTCGGGCGCAAGCGGCGCACTGTTGCTGGCTGCGATGGCACTGGTCAACCCCGGCGATGAAGTCCTGATGCCCGACCCCTGCTACCCACCGAATCGCAATTTTGTTGGTGCGGCCGGCGGCACCACAAAACTCATTCCCACCACCATCGCTAACCGCTTTCAACTATCCGACACCGATATCGAGCAACATTGGGGGCCAGCGACACGTGGTGTGCTGATCGCCTCGCCAAGCAACCCCACCGGCACCTCGATCCCGCGCGACGCCCTCACCCGCTTGATTCAACAAGTGCATGCACGAAACGGCTTTGTGATGATGGATGAAATCTATCTAAGCTTGTCATACGACGGTAAGCGTCAGTCTGCACTCGCCATCGACGACAACCTGATTATCTTGAATAGCTTTTCAAAGTACTTCAACATGACGGGCTGGCGCCTGGGCTGGATGATTGTGCCCTCTCATATGGTTGAACCAATTGAAAAAATGGCAGCGAGCTTAGCAATTTGTGCACCCACACTCGCCCAACACGGCGCCATCGCGTGCTTCAGCCCCGACGCCTTAGCCCTCTTTGAGCAGCGCCGCGAGGCCTTTAGGCAACGTCGTGATTTTCTGGTGCCGGCCCTGAAAGCCTTAAACATTGATGTACCTGTGACGCCCGACGGCGCGTTTTATGTCTACGGCGACATTTCAGCGCATTCGCCAGACAGCAGCGCTTTTTCGGCGGCACTGTTAAATGGGGCGCGCGTCGCCGCAGTCGCAGGTTTAGACTTTGGGCCCGCACATGCGGCACACACCATGCGCTTTGCGTACACCACGGGGCTTGACCGCCTGCAAGAAGCGATTCACCGCATGAAGGCGTTTTTAGGCTAACGCTCAGTCTTTTAACGCGATCGAGCCCGCGAGCGCTAAACGACGTCGCTCAGAGAGCACTTTTTCTGTATAGCCGCCGTCGGCGTTCGGGCCGCTCGCGCCGCAGTAGCAAAGCAACCCACCTGCAACCGAGCCCCGTGTGCGGATGCAATACGCCAAAATAAACGCACCGACTCGAATATTAGCGACCGGATTAAACACCATCGTTTCGCCGCGTCCAAGCTTAGTAAATTTATCGCGATGGACACTCATCATGATCTGCATCAACCCAGTCGGGCCACCGACCTGACCGCCCGCATAGGGGTTAAAACGCGATTCAGTGGCGATAATCGCTAGCAGCAACAGAGGATCGACTTTTAACTCATCGCCCACCACATAAGCGGTTTCAACAAACATTTGAGCGGCTTGGTTTGCAACCAAATACTTACGCGACAAGTATTGAATTAAAGCGTCTTGCTGATTTTGACTTAAAGCATGACGCTGCAACACCTGCGCCAGACTCGTGCCACTGCCCGATGCAGGGGCTTGTGCCGCCACGGCTAACTCATGCTGCACCGTTGCCAAGGGGGGCTTGGTGGCTGCGACCGGCGCTTGTGGCGCATTCGCCTCAGGGGCCGACGTTGTATTGGTTGCCGCGCTGTTTTGCTCAACCGAACTAGGGGGCGACGAACTGATCGGGATGGCCAGATCTGCCCGCGACGTGGCGCTTGGAGTCATTGGCGCAACAACGGGGGGCGAGCGCACCGCTGCCGAGGGCGGCAAGGTCTCACCCCGTATCGGCTCTAAATCAACGGCAGCAACGATCGTGCCGATGGGTGCGCTGGTGTTTGTGGTTGCCAACGGAATCAAGGCGTCGGGTACGAGGGCGTAAAGCAGTGCCGCATGAATTTGCAAAGCCTGCCCGCGCAGCGTGGGCATCGTCAGCACCATCGTGCCAGCCACTAGCATTGAAATCCCAAGGTAAATCGCACAAGTTCGCACAAACTCTGCCAGATTACGGTAGAGCCCGCTCACCAACTGTTGTGTCACGACCCATGCGGGGGTGAGTGTCATCATGTTCGAGCCTCAGAACGTACGGCGACCTGACGACTAAAAAGGATCAAGCGCTGTGGGGTCATGATTGCTTCACCTTGGGGTCAAGCATGGCGGGTGTTAACCTTGTGTGCATCGTAGAACTGTAACCGTTTTGGCGGATCAAGACCTTGAAATACAAAGACTTAAGAGATTTTATTGCACAACTTGAACGCTCGGGCGAACTCAAGCGTATTGGCAAACCTGTCTCGACCTCGCTTGAAATGACCGAGATTGCAGACCGTGTGCTCAAAGCTGAGGGCCCCGCTCTTCTGTTTGAAAACGCCACCCACAACGGTCAACCCGCCTCGATGCCGGTCTTGGCAAACTTGTTTGGCACACCCGCTCGAGTGGCGCGTGGGATGGGCGCCGAAAACGTAAGCGCCTTACGCGAGATCGGTGAACTGCTCGCCTCGTTGCGCGAACCCGAGGCCCCAAAAGGCTTTCGCGACGCGCTGGCCAAAGTCTCGATGCTCAAAGCGGCCTTGTGGGACATGAGCCCAAAAACAGTTCGCGGCGCGCCCTGCCAAGAGATCGTCTGGGAAGGCAATGATGTCGATCTTGCCAAACTGCCAATCCAAACCTGCTGGCCTGGCGACGTCGCCCCCTTGCTGACCTGGGGTCTGGTGATTACCCGAGGCCCCAACGCCCGTCGACAAAATTTAGGCATTTATCGCCAGCAAGTGATTGGCCGCAATAAACTCATCATGCGCTGGTTGTCGCACCGAGGTGGTGCGCTTGATTTCAGAGACCACGCACTGGCACATTCCGGCACGCCCTTCCCCATTGCGGTGGCTCTGGGTGCTGACCCGGCCACCACGTTAGGTGCGGTCACGCCCGTGCCGGATAGTTTGTCTGAGTATCAATTCGCAGGTTTGCTACGCGGCGCACGCACTGAAGTTACCAAGGCAATTGGCAGTGAGTTGTCGGTTCCGGCGACCGCCGAAATCGTGCTTGAAGGGTACTTGCTGCCTAGTTCCGATCCACGTGCAATTAAACCCGTAGTCCCTCAAGGCGTGAACCCGCCGCCTGCCTCTGACTATGAATTGGCGCTAGAAGGACCCTACGGCGACCACACTGGCTATTACAACGAGCAAGACTGGTTTCCAGTCTTTACCGTTGAGCGCATCACGATGCGTCGCAACCCGATTTATCACACCACCTACACAGGCAAACCGCCCGATGAACCTGCCGTGCTGGGCGTTGCACTCAATGAAGTCTTCGTGCCGATCTTGCGTCGCCAGCTACCCGAGATCGTCGATTTTTATCTACCTCCCGAAGGCTGTAGCTATCGTTTAGCCGTGGTCTCGATTCGCAAACAATACCCGGGCCACGCCAAGCGAGTGATGTTTGGCTTGTGGAGTATTTTGCGCCAGTTTATGTACACAAAATTTATCGTTGTCGTCGATCAAGACATCAACCCGCGCGCTTGGAAAGAAGTCGTCTGGGCAATGACTACACGGATGGACCCCGTGCGTGATACGTTACTCGTTGAAAACACGCCCATCGACTATCTAGATTTTGCTTCACCGGTGTCAGGACTCGGTGGAAAAATGGGACTCGATGCCACCAACAAATGGCCAGGCGAGACCCAGCGCGAATGGGGCACGCCTATCACGATGGATGCCGCCACCAAGGAACGTGTGGATGCAATGTGGGGCGACCTGGGGCTTTAAGTGATGCCGCCAAGTTACCGCAACACTTTCACCTCAATCACCGATTTTTGACCCGAGTGCTCGATCTCTTGTTTCATCACAAGATTCGTCGACGGACAAAACCAATCCGTCACCTGGGATTGAATCGACGGGATCTGTAGCACCATGCCTTGCACCTGTGCGTTTGTCGTATCTGTGCTGCGGGCATAGCGCACGGGCCAACATTGCAATTTACCGACTGCAGTCTGAATGGTTTGCTGCGTGCCTACGGTTTTTTCACCCATACGCACACCAACGGGTGTGGTTGGCCCGCGCTTTGGGTCACCTACTGCCAAGGTGTAGGACTGAGCGGCAAACTTTTGCCCCGCAGCCTGAATCGGCGCTCCAAAACCAAACAGCCCAAGCAATTGCACATCAAAGGTTGCCGTATCCGCCGACTTTCCAGGGCGAGCGTTGACTACGCGAGTTTGATTGCCACTGACACTCAACACATGATCGATGTCGTTCGCACCACTTAAAAAACTCATCAGCGCATATTTGGCGAACCCATTGACCTGCGCCTGACAGGCTGTGCCTGACGTTTTTTTAACCTGACTAAAGGTCAATTTAGCCGACACATTCAACATGCCCGAGCCGCCAATCTCAATCACCCCACCGTTATGAAAAAAACGGGCGTCGCAGATGTTTGCCTGCGCAGTGGTGCAAGCTCCAAGCAGCAGTAAGAGCATCCATACTTTGCGGGAGCACCACATATCTTTAACCTTCACTGAGTCACTAACCGATTGAATAGTTTGCGCTGCATCACACCCTTGGTCAAGTGACCGGCTAGCCTCACCTCGCAGTCAGCCAGGCAATCAGCGCGTTTTCAAACGAGCGCGCCTCATGGGCACGCTCGTGATTCACCATGCTGATCACCACATAGCGCTTACCACTTGCACCCCAAACGTAACCCGCCACAGAACGCACGTCACGCAAGGCACCGGTTTTAAGATGCGCCATGGATTTTGTCGCCGGATCGCGCAAACGATTGCGCGTCGTGCCGTCCGAGCCCAGAATTGACAACGACGCGACATACTCAGGCATTACATTTGAAGCCCAGGCCTTTTGTAGCATCTGCGCCAAACTTTCGGCAGAGACCACGCCGTTACGCGACAAGCCAGAGCCGTTATCGAGCACCATCCCCTTCATGGGGAGGCCTTGGCGCGCCAAGACCTCTTGGGCGACTTGCACACTACCCGCGACCGTCGCAGGACGACGGCCAGCTTCGGCACCTAGCGTCAGCAACAACACCCGCGTCATCACGTTATTACTACGTTTGTTGATTAAGCGAATCACCTCAGAGAGAGGTGGTGACTGATGCGAGGCCACCACAATCGCTGACGCGGGAATCGTGCCGCTGCGAATTGGTCCGGTAATGACCCCACCCAACTCCTGCCACAATGAGCGCAGTACACGTGCGCCAAATTCTTGTTGCGAGAAGGCCAAACGAAACACGTCAAACTCGCCACAAGAGCCCACGGCCTTACCCGAGACACGAAACTTAACTGTGCCCTCAGTCATCGTAATATCAGTATTGATGTTGGGTGAACCTGGGCATACGCCGTCTACCCACTGTACATTGCCCTCGATCTGCACACCCGCCATGGGTGGGTCGACAAACGATTTCCAGCTGCGCGTACCGGGATCTGGTGAAAACACTAACCGCACAGCACCAAAGCCCACCATAAAGGCATCAGGGCTCGCGTTATAAGGGCTGTAAGCAGACCCATCAAACGTGCCTGGGTCAATCGTCACATCACCAAAAATTGAACGGTCGATCACAATTTCAGGGATTTCGCGCACGCCACGTAACCGCAGGTCACGCAGCAAACGCCACAGATCCTGCAATAAAAAGATGGGATCACCGCCTGCGCGAAGATACAGAGGGCCGTTCAAGACGCCTTGCTCTGAGGCTTTCGTCTCAGCGCCAAGCAGCAGATTGGTGTGCCAGATGTAATTTGGCCCCAAGCGCGAGACTGCCGCATAGGTTGTCACTAATTTCATGACCGAGGCCGGGTTACGCGGCACCTCGGGCGACACGGCAAATAGCTGCGAGCCGCCGATTTCTTGCACCAACACGGATAACGAGGACTCGGGCAGTTTGGTTTGAGCCCACGCGCGGGCAAGCTCGGGGGGTAACGCCACCTGAGCACAGGCGCTCGTCGAACCGAACAACACACTCAGCCAAAGCGCCACAGCACTAACCCTTTGCTTGGAACAAAGGTCGGTCGCTCGCGCCCAAGTCTGTGTCAATAAAGAGCCTACCTTTGCCTGCAAACCTATCATTACCGCCACCTATTTCTTCGTGTCAACCCACAGCATACAAAAAAAGTACCTCGGACAGGCTTAAAATGCGCGGTCTTTCTTGGCTTGTTCTGCGAAATCGCCTCAAACCACCTTAAAACGCCACCGACCCTATCGACGTGACCACCCCATTGACCGTTGCTGACTTTGATTATGAGTTACCCGCTGAGTTGATTGCGCAAACACCTGCGCCCACTCGCACAGCAAGCCGTTTGCTGCATGTCGATGCGGCTGGCCAACTGCACGACCGACAATTTACCGATCTTCTCAGCCTGTTACGCCCAAATGACTTATTAGCGTTCAACGACACCCGGGTCATTAAGGCCCGCCTCTTTGGTCAAAAGACCACGGGTGGCAAAGTCGAGGTGTTAATTGAGCGGGTCACCGCCGTTGACGGGGCGCTGGCGCATATTCGTTCAAGCAAGTCACCCACAGCTGGCAGTGTGTTGCGTCTGGCCGAGGCGTTCAATGCACAGGTTCTCGGTCGTGAAAACGATTTGTTCATCTTGAAATTTGAACAACCTATACTCGAGTTGCTTGAGCAATTCGGCGCCACGCCCCTGCCCCCTTACATCACGCATCAACCTGATGATGCCGATGACGATCGCTACCAAACCATCTACGCTCGAGAGCCTGGGGCCGTGGCAGCCCCAACTGCGGGGCTGCATTTTGATCAAACCTTATTTGAGCAACTCGACGGCGCAGGCATCAAGCGTGCGTTTGTCACCCTACACGTAGGCGCCGGTACCTTTCAGCCGGTGCGCGTGAACACGATTGCCGAGCACATCATGCATGCCGAGCGTTATACGGTGCCACAACAAACCATCGAAGCAATTGCGCACGCTCGTGCGATCGGGGGGCGCGTGATCGCAGTCGGCACGACCAGCGTACGGTCGCTTGAAGCAGCAGCGCACGACAACCCACACCTTGCCGCCAAGTATCTGGCTAGAAACCTGCTAACGCGAACACCCGCAGAACACAGCCGTGCACCTACGGCTCAAAGCGGCGACACTCGGTTGTTTATTACACCTGGCGCTGACTACCAAGTCGTCGACGCGATGATTACAAATTTTCATCTGCCGCAATCAACTTTGCTGATGCTGGTGGCTGCTTTCATTGGCCTAGACCAAATGCGCTACGCCTATCAACATGCGATTGAACAGCGCTATCGCTTCTTTAGTTATGGCGACGCCATGTTTCTTGAACGGAATCCGAAATTGTGACGACCTCTAGTACCAACTCTCAGACCAACGAGTTAGCCCAAAACCCTCAAGCCGGGCTGAGCTTTGAACTTCTCGCTACCGATGGCCTGGCGCGACGCGGGCGGATAACGCTGAATCACGGCGTTGTCGAGACTCCCATGTTTATGCCTGTTGGCACCTACGGAACGGTCAAAGCCATGATGCCGCACGAACTCTCTGAGGTTGGCTCGCAAATCGTGTTGGGCAATACCTTTCACCTGTGGCTGCGACCAGGAACCGAAGTGATCGCCAAACATGGCGGCTTGCATGGTTTCATGCAATGGCACAAGCCCCTGTTAACTGATTCGGGTGGCTTCCAAGTATTCAGTCTGCAGGGCATGCGCAAAATTACCGAAGAAGGCGTCAAGTTTGCCTCGCCGATCGACGGGGCGCGCCTGTTTTTAACTCCAGAAGAATCGATGCGCATTCAGACTGAACTCAATTCAGATATCGCCATGGTGTTTGATGAGTGCACGCCTTACATGATCAACGACCGACCCGCCACAGCCGAAGAAGCGGCCGTTTCTATGCGCATGTCGTTGCGCTGGGCCAGACGTTCGCGAGAAAGCTTTGATGCGCTCAGTAATCCAAATGCGCTATTTGGGATCGTGCAAGGCGGAATGTTCGAAACCTTACGCGACGAATCGCTGGCAGGCCTAGAGGATATTGGTTTTCATGGCTATGCAATCGGGGGTTTGTCAGTCGGTGAACCCAAAGAAGACATGATGCGAATCCTAGCCCACGTCGCACCACGCCTGCCGGCCAATTCCCCACGCTACTTAATGGGAGTCGGTACCCCCGAAGACCTCGTGCTAGGAGTCGCACAAGGCATCGACATGTTCGATTGCGTGATGCCCACCCGCAACGCCCGTAATGGCTGGCTGTTCACGCGATTTGGCGACGTCAAGATTCGTAATGCCCAATACCGCGACAACATTTCGTCGCTCGACCCCAGTTGCACCTGTCACACCTGCAAGAATTTTTCACTGTCTTACCTGCACCATCTGCAAAAATCGAACGAAATCACCGGTTCGCGTCTAAATACGGTCCATAACCTTCACTTTTACCTGACAATCATGGCTGAAATGCGCCAAGCCATAGAGAATGGCAACTTTCAAGCTTGGCGAGCCCAGTTTGCAAGAGATCGCACCGCCAAGTCGGTACAATAGCCAGCGTTTCACATTTACCCAAAGGAGACCTTAATGTCTGCTCAAGCAATTTCCAGCCTCGTGCTGGCCCAAGCCGGCGATACTGCTAGTTCGTTAATGGGCATGGCCCCAATCGTTTTGATGTTCGTGGTGCTGTACTTTTTGATGATCCGCCCCCAAATGAAGCGCCAAAAAGAGCATAAAGCGCTGTTAGCGGCTTTGGCCAAGGGCGATGAAGTTATTTGCGCTGGCGGTTTGCTTGGCAAGGTCAGCAAAGTCAGTGACAGCTACGTCACCATCGAAATCTCTGAGCATGGCACTACGCCCATTGAGGTCGTGATGCAAAAAGCGTCTGTCGCGACAGTGCTACCCAAAGGAACAATCAAAGCGCTGTAAAGCTTTGCTTGAACACCCCGTCGCATGTTGCGCCGGGGTCACACTCTTATTGATCCCCGTCGGCAATGAACCGCTACCCTATTTGGAAATACCTGACGGTGCTGGTCGCGGTTGTGATCGGCCTGCTCTATACGCTGCCTAACCTGTACGGCGAGTCTCCTGCTGTACAGATTTCAAGCGCAAAATCGACTCTCAAACTTGATGCGGGCATGCTCGATCGAGCCCAAGACATCTTGAAAAAAGCCGGGGTGGCTAATACCGGTGCCACCTTTGAACAAAATGGCCCAGTCGGCACGGTTCGCGTACGTTTCGCTAACACAGACCAGCAAATTCTGGCCCGCGACACCATCGAAAAAGCGCTAAACCCAAACCCAGCCGAGCCGACTTATACCGTGGCATTAAACTTGCTGCCCGCCTCGCCCAGCTGGCTGAGCGCCATCGGTGCTCACCCTATGTATCTAGGGCTTGACCTGCGTGGCGGTGTTCACTTTTTACTGCAAGTCGATATGCAAGGTGCGCTCGCCGCCCGCTACGACTCGCTTGTGACCGATCTGCGGGCTGCCTTGCGTGATCAAAGAATTGAAAATGCCGGTATCGAGCGTAGCGCGATGTCGGTTGTACTGTCGTTTTCAAGCGCAGCCAACCGCGACCGCGCCATCAGCGCTCTACGTACGCGCAACCCTGATCTGCAGATGGTTGAACGCACAGAAGGCGCTCGCCTACAAATCGTCGCCACCCTTAGCCAGGCGGCGATGACTGCCGTGCAGGCAAACGCGCTAAAGCAAAACATTACCACCCTGCACAACCGTATCAATGAGCTTGGTGTCGCAGAACCAGTGATTCAGCAGCAAGGCGCTGATCGCATTGTGGTGCAATTGCCGGGCGTACAAGACGTAGCCAAAGCCAAAGATATTTTGGGTCGTACCGCGACGCTCGAAATTCGCATGGTTGACGATTCACCCGCCGCACAAAGTGCCTTGGCTGCGGGCACTGTGCCCTTTGGCCTTGAGCGCTATCAAGATCGCGATGGTCGCCCACTGTTGTTGCGGCGCCAAGTGGTATTGACTGGCGAAAATCTGCAAGATGCGCAAGCTGGGCGCGACAATCAGTCGCAACAAGCGGCCGTGCATCTCACGCTTGATGCAAAGGGCGCGCGCATTTTTCGCGATGTCACGCGCGACAACATTGGCAAACGAATGGCAATTTTGCTGTTCGAAAAAGGCCGTGGCGAGATCGTGACCGCACCGGTCATCCGAGGCGAAATCCCGGGCGGCCAAGTACAAATCTCGGGCAGTATGTCTGCCGAAGAAGCGGCCGATACCGCCCTGCTGCTGCGTGCAGGCTCGCTTGCCGCCCCAATGGAAATCATCGAAGAGCGCACGATCGGTCCAAGCTTGGGTGCCGAAAATATCTCTAAGGGCTTTAATTCAACGCTCTATGGTTTTTTGGCGATCGCGGTTTTTATGCTGATCTACTATCACCTGTTTGGAATGTTTTCCTCCATTGGCCTCGCACTGAACGTCTTGATGCTGCTGGCGGTCTTGTCCATGTTGCAGGCAACCCTCACCCTGCCAGGTATCGCTGCGATTGCCCTGACACTCGGGATGGCGATTGATTCCAACGTGTTGATCAATGAGCGTATTCGCGAAGAACTGCGTAATGGCGAAGCGCCTCAACAGGCAATCGCCTTGGGCTTTGATCGCGCCTGGAGCACGATTCTTGACTCAAACCTCACCACGCTAATTGTGGGCGTCGCTCTCTTGGTGTTCGGCTCTGGACCGGTGCGCGGTTTTGCTGTAGTGCATTGCCTAGGGATCTTGACTTCGATGTTTACCTCGGTGGTGGGTGTGCGCGCCCTGGCAAATCTTTGGTACGGGCGCCAAAAGAAACTGCAATCTATTTCGATCGGTACGGTCTGGAAACCCAAAGACTGAACACAACACTGCACTTCACGCTCGGGGGCGTCACCGCGCCGCCGGCAATTGCTTAGTACCTAAAAGATCATGGAATTATTTAAAATCGGTCGCACCATCCCCTTTATGCGCCACGCGTTGATCTTGAACGCGATCAGCTTTATCACGTTCATTCTTGCGGTGTTCTTCATTGTGACGCGCGGCTTTCACTTGTCGATTGAATTCACCGGCGGCACCGTGATGGAGATCAACTACACGCAAGCTGCGCCGATTGAACAGGTGCGTACGGTTGTATCCGGGCTGGGCTACACCGACTTTCAGGTACAAAACTTTGGTACCTCGCGCGACCTAATGATCCGCTTACCTCTTGCCCCGGGGCAAAGCTCGGCGACACAAAGCGAAACCGTGATGAAAGCGCTCAAGGCCGCAGACGCGACCGTCGAGTTGCGTCGCGTTGAGTTCGTCGGACCTCAAGTCGGACGCGAGCTCGTTGAAAATGGCTTACTTGCTTTGCTTTTTGTGATCATTGGTATTGTTCTGTATTTGGCTATTCGCTTTGAGTGGAAATTTGCGGTGGCTGGGGTCTTAGCAAACCTACATGACGTCGTCATTATTTTGGGGTTTTTCGCCTTTTTTGGTTGGGAATTTTCACTTTCGGTGCTGGCTGGCGTGTTGGCAGTATTGGGGTACTCGGTGAATGAGTCGGTCGTGATCATGGACCGGATCCGTGAAAACTTTCGCAAAGAACGCAATATGCCGGTAGCTGAAGTCATTGACGGTGCGATTACGCAGACCATTTCACGTACCATCATCACCCACGGCAGCACGCAAATGATGGTGATGGCCATGCTGCTGTTTGGCGGCCCAACCCTGCACTACTTCGCCCTCGCACTGACTATCGGCATCTGGTTTGGTATTTATTCATCGGTATTTGTGGCAGCTGCCATCGCCATGTGGCTGGGCGTCAAACGCGAAGACCTCATTAAACCCGTCAAAAAAGCAGAGCAGGCCGACGAAGTCTACGAGGAATAAGTCGTCTACATCAGCGTTACACTAGCGTTTTATCTTCTTAGCCCACGGGATCAACACCCGCACCGGCGCCCTCATGCAAAAACTCGATACACCTGCGGTGTCTGACACCGACACCCAACCAAAAAAAGTCTTCATCCGCACCTTTGGTTGCCAGATGAACGAATACGACTCTGACAAGATGCTCGATGTCCTCGGTCAAGATCATAGTGCCGTTCTCACCAAAAGCGCCGACGACGCTGACATCATTTTGTTTAATACCTGCTCGGTTCGCGAAAAAGCCCAAGAAAAAGTCTTTTCAGATCTTGGCCGTATCAAGCACCTCAAAACGCTAAATCCCAACCTCGTCATTGGCGTGGGCGGCTGTGTCGCAAGCCAAGAAGGCTCGGCCATTGTCGACCGAGCGCCCTACGTTGATATCGTGTTTGGCCCACAAACCCTGCACCGCTTGCCCGAATTGATTGCGCGACGCAAATCCGAAGGGCGTTCGCAAGTCGATATCAGTTTTCCTGAAATCGAGAAATTCGACGCCATGCCGCCCCCGCGTGTTGAAGGGGCTTCAGCCTTTGTCTCGATCATGGAAGGCTGCAGTAAATATTGCAGCTTCTGTGTCGTGCCCTATACCCGTGGCGAAGAGATCTCGCGCCCCTTCGAAGATGTCTTAACTGAGGTCGCCGATCTGGCTGATCAGGGCGTCAAAGAAGTCACGCTGCTCGGCCAAAACGTGAATGCGTATCGCGGCAAAATGGGCGGGCACACCGGCAGCGCCGGCGGCAATAAAACGCTTGATGATTTGGATCACACGCACTCAGCAGAGATTGCCGACTTTGCCACACTGCTTGAATACGTGCACGAGATCCCAGGCATTGAGCGTATTCGCTACACCACCTCACATCCAAAAGAAATGACCACCCGCATGACCGAGGTCTATGCGCGACTGCCCAAGCTGGTATCGTTTTTGCACCTACCGGTGCAAGCAGGTAGTGACCGCGTGTTGGCGGCCATGAAGCGCGGCTACACAGCCATTGAGTTCAAATCGGTAGTACGAAAATTACGTGCCGCACGTCCCGGCTTGACCTTGTCGTCTGACTTTATTGTTGGATTTCCGGGCGAAACCGAAGAAGACTTTGAAAAAACCATGAAGCTCATCGACGATGTGGGCTTTGATACTTCGTTTTCGTTTGTCTATTCACGTCGTCCGGGCACGCCCGCGTCTGATCTGATCGACGATACCCCCCAAGCAGTCAAGCTACAGCGCCTGCAACGTCTGCAAGCCAAGATTAACGAGCAGGCCAATGTGATTGCCCGCAGCATGGTGGGGTCAACCCAACGCGTGTTGGTTGAAGGCACTTCAGCGCGTGATGTCACCGAGCTTAGCGCTCGCACTGAGAATAACCGTATCGTGAATTTTGCCGGACATCCGCGCCTGATCGGGCAAATGATTGATGTTGTCATCACTGATGCCATGGCCAACACCTTCAGAGGACGGGTTGTGACGCAAGAGCCCGATAAAGAGAGTGCGCACGACAGCCCTCTCACTCAACCACAACATCACGAGCAAGCTCAACAACACACCAACGAGACCGCTGCAAACAAGCAATCGAGCGGCGGTGCTTCGGTATGACGCGCGCTTCGGTAAAAACGTCTTCACGTGCCCGTCCGCATCCCGTCAAACTCAACCTTGAAGGTAGCAACCAACAGCTGTCAAATTTATGCGGCCCGCTTGACGAAAACTTGCGCCAACTTGCTGATGGCTTAGATCTTGAGCTCAAACGCCAGGCCAACAAAATCACCATGTACGGTGCGCACGCCGAAGCTGCTAGCAATCTGCTGTTTACACTGCATCAACGCGCTGCCAAACAACCCATCTCGGTGGATGACATTCAATTAGGGTTGGTTGAAATTGGTGTTGGTCGCTCACCTAACACCGCTAAACAAGAGTTTGATCCAAGCGAGTTTCCACCGCTTGATGACGACAGCGGCACCATTGCCTTACGCACCCGCCGCAGTGATTTGCGCCCTCGCACACCGCGTCAGCGCGATTATCTCAACAACATCCTGAAACATGACATCACATTTGGTGTCGGCCCCGCCGGCACGGGTAAAACCTGGCTTGCCGTTGCGTGCGCAATTGACGCAATGGAGCGCGACACCGTTCAGCGCCTGATCTTGACGCGGCCCGCTGTTGAAGCCGGCGAGCGCTTAGGTTTTTTACCAGGCGATCTCGCTCAAAAAGTTGATCCCTACCTGCGACCGCTTTACGACGCCCTCTACGACTTGATGGGTGCCGAACGCGTCCAACGCTTATTTGAAAAACAAACAATTGAAATCGCACCGTTAGCCTATATGCGCGGTCGCACACTCAACCACGCCTTTGTGATTTTGGACGAAGCGCAAAACACTACGCCCGAGCAAATGAAAATGTTTCTGACGCGTATTGGCTTTGGCAGCAAAGCCGTGATTACGGGCGACCCCTCACAGGTTGATTTACCCAAAGGCCACAAAAGCGGTCTTGCCCACGCCGTCAAGGTGTTGAAAGACGTCAAGGGGATTGCCATCACACACTTCACAAGTCGTGACGTCGTCAGGCACCCCTTAGTTGCCCGAATCGTTGACGCCTATGAACAAGACGAGCAAACAAAAGCCTGAGCTCTCTTTGTCGGTGCAGTATGCCAAGGCTGAGCCACGTCTGCCGCGCTGGCGTTTGCGAGCGTGGGTGCAACGCGCGCTCAACGTCGCGCACACCGATCTGCAACGCTCTTTTCGTGGCGCGACCTTAAACGTTCGCTTGGTTGGTCTACCTGAAGCGCAGAGCCTGAACCACGCCTATCGTAAAAGGGATTACGCCACCAACGTGCTGACCTTTGCTTATGGCCAACAGCCTGATGGCACTCTCAGTGGCGACATTGTGATCTGCGTACCAGTCTTGCAGCGTGAAGCGAAAGAGCAGAGCAAAAAATTTTTAGCCCACGCTGCTCACCTGACGTTGCACGGCACCTTACACGCGTTAGGCTACGATCATCTTAAAACTCGCGATGCTAAGCATATGGAATCCTTAGAGACAAAGATTTTGGCGCAAATGGGGATTCACGACCCCTATCTGCTCCCTTAATCGACTAAGTTGCGCCAAAGTGGTGCTTGTGTGACAGCGCTTTCAGGTTATCCTAGACGTCCCACAACTCTGTCTTTGGACAATGTCAGATCCCTATCCTGCTGCTGAGAGCTCAACCGACTCAGCCAAAGCCTCGCCCCCCCGCTTAATTGATCGCCTGCTGTCGCTCGTGCGACGCGAACCCGAAGACCGCGAAGGCATCATGGCTGTGCTTGACGCAGCGCGTGCCCGCAACCTGATTGACTCTGATTCATATTCGATGCTCAAGGGCGCGCTCGCCGTCTCTGAACAAACGGTGGTGGACGTGATGGTGCCGCGTGCCCGGATGGATTTGCTAGATGTCAGCGAGTCGATTGCCGACCTACTGCCCGACATTATCGAAACCGCGCACTCGCGTTTTCCGGTGTTTGAAGAGTCGCGCGACAACATCATCGGCATTGCCATGACCAAAGATTTGCTGCGCCATTTGGTTGATCCATCACTCACCCTGCGCGATCTCGTTCGACCCGCAGTCTTTATCCCAGAAACCAAACGTTTGAACGTGTTGTTGCAAGAGTTTCGCAGCAACCGTAACCATATTGCCGTGGTCATCGATGAACACGGCGGCATCACGGGTTTAGTCACACTCGAAGACGTACTTGAGCAAATCGTCGGAGAAATCGAAGATGAATACGATGTCGCCGGAGAGCAAACGATTTTCTCAGATGGTGCGCAAGCCTGGCGAATCTTGGCTACAACCGAGATCCAAGCCTTTAACTCTGCTCTGAACACCAAACTACCTGATGGCGATTACGACACTATCGGTGGCTGGTTGGCACATGCACTTGGTCGGATCCCGCATCGCGGCGATTTTTGTCTACACAAAGATCTGCGTATTGAGGTCATGAGAGCCGACTCTAGACGTGCGCTGTGGTTGCGCGTCAAACGACGCCTACTCAACGACAGCACGACGCCTGCGAAGGTCGACTAGAACGTGCAAGCGTGGTGGATTACCTGGCGCTTAGCACTTAGCTTGCTGCTTGCGGGTGGGGTGCACGCCTTAAGTTTTGCACCAGAGCCCCTACCCGGTTGGGCACTTAGCCCGCTTGAATTAATCACAATGGCTTGGCTTGTACATTGTGTGTGGGGGGCTCCAAATGCGTGGATGGCAGCACGTCGGGCCTGGTTGTTTGCGTTAGCGCATTTTGTTGTTGGGCTGTATTGGCTAACGATCAGCATGCACACCTACGGGCTGATGCCACTACCCCTGGCGATCTTAGCGCTCACGGCACTCAGTGCCTTTTTAGCGCTCTATGCATCAGTTGCCGCAGCACTGGCTCATCAAATCAGCACACCTCAGCGCTCGAACGCCGCACAAACGCCGGGCAAGCTGATCGTGGCAGCCTTGGTCTGGGCCGCAGCCTGGACGCTCTGTGAGTGGCTACGCGGCACACTGTTCACCGGATTTGGCTGGCTCAATAGTGGCTACGCTCACATCGATAGCTGGTTTGCTGGCTGGGCACCAGTATTGGGCGTCTATGGGGTCACATTTGTCGCGGCCTTTGCAGCAGCAGCGCTTGCAGCGCTCGTAAACTCGGCACAGAACACGCCAACTCCTCAGCCCAAAAACGCCTTGGTAGGTCTGCTGGTACTGGCCGCGGTCATAAGTGGTTGGGGGCTGAAGCAACACACATGGACGTTCAACCACGGGCAACCGCTGGCGGTGCGGCTCGTGCAAGGCGATATTGAACAAGATATCAAATTTACGCCCAACCATATCCAAAATACGATTGCGACACACCTAAAGCTCGCCGCCACGCCCCTCCCGCCAGGCGTGCCGTCGCCTAAGTTGGTTTTATTGCCTGAAACCGCGTTAGCTGTTTTTCAACATCAACTGAGCCCCGCAGTCTGGAACGCCTGGCGTGCTTTAGCCACTGAACAACAGAGCACCCTCATGATGGGCGCGGCACTCTTTGATCGCGCGACAAGCACGTACACCAATAGCGTGATTGGCATCGATCACACCACCCCTCTTGAAGCCCTCACTAGCGGTCACACCGCGCTCAGGTACGACAAACAACATCTTGTGCCGTTCGGTGAGTTCGTACCCTGGGGGTTTCGTTGGTTCGTGAATCTCTTAGCAATACCGATGGGCGATTTCAATCGAGGCTCGGTTCATCAATTACCCTTCACGGTAGGCGATCAATACATCGCACCCAACATTTGCTACGAAGACGTCTTTGGAGACGAACTTCTCCCAGCGCTTGATATAGGAAATTCGGCAGGCGCCCAACAAGGCGCAACCATCTTGGCAAACTTCAGCAACTTAGGTTGGTTTGGTGAGTCGTGGGCACTCAGGCAACACTGGCAGATGGCGCGCATGCGCTCACTTGAAACTTCACGCCCCATGCTTCGCGCCACAAACACTGGCATGACAGGTGCTATCGACCAGCAAGGTAACACCCTCGCAAGCTTGCCGCCACATCGCGCCGCAGTGTTAGATCTCAGTGTGCAAGGTCAACGCGGGCTCACCCCTTACAGCTCAATGGGTAACCTACCTGTTTTGTTGTTATCAGGCTTGGTCTTGCTTGGCGCCTTCTATCGTCGCGACAAGCGTCCCGCTCAATGACGCCACTCCATCTGCAAATCATCGACCGTATCGATGAGATCGAACCCTCGTTATGGAATGCACTGGTCACACAGTGTGGTGGATCAGTACTGTGTCAGCATGCATTTTTAAAAGCGTTTGAATCGTCTGGCAGCGTGGTAGCCGATACCGGCTGGAAACCCCAGCATTTGCTACTGTGGGATACCCACGGCGCGCCCACCGTTGACTCAACAACAGCCACGCTCGTCGCCGCTGTGCCCTTGTATGCCAAGGGGCATTCATACGGTGAGTTCGTGTTTGATTGGGCTTGGGCAGATGCATATCAACGTCACGGCCTGCAATACTACCCAAAATGGCTTGCCGCAGTGCCCTTCACCCCGGTACCAGGCCCACGCCTGCTCACCAGTGACACCCATCGGGCTGCAGCTGCTCAGGCGTTGCTTCAATGGGCCAAAGAAAGCAAGCTTTCTTCATTGCACGTGCTGTACACCAACGAGGCTGACACGGCCGCGCTCTGTGCTGCCGGCTGTATGCCACGCAAGCACACACAATTTCACTGGTTCAACCGCGGGTGGGCCGACTTTGACACCTTTCTCACCTCTTTAACCCAACCGAAACGAAAAAAAATCCGTGCCGAGCGACGTAAAGTCAAAGAGACTGGCGTCACAACCCAAGTTTTCACCGGTGCCGAACTGACCTCTGAACATTGGGATATTTTTTATCGCTGCTATGCCAATACTTATCATCAGCGCGGCAACCCGCCCTACCTGACTCCCGCCTTCTTTGACGCCGTAGGCACGACGCTCTCTGAGCATTGCGTGATTGCACTGGCCTATCAAGATGAGCAAGCGATCGCGGCGTCTCTACTATGGCTTGACGCCACCAACGGTCAACGCAGGCTGTACGGGCGCTATTGGGGCGCTCTGAAGCACATCGACTGCTTGCACTTTGAATTGGCTTACTACACGCCTCTTGAGTGGGCTCTTCAACACGATATCGCGGTGATCGAGGGTGGCGCCCAAGGCGAACACAAACTCGCCCGCGGCTTTGAACCCGTGCAGACCCAGTCGGCCCACTGGCTGGCGCACCCCGCCTTTGCCGACGCCGTCGAACGCTTCTTAGAGCAAGAGCGCACGGGCATCGAGCGCTACATGCAAGGGCTCAATTCACCCTTTCGCGCTGAAGTCGGCGACTGAGCACCTCCGGCTACAGGTCCGCAACACTCCAGAGAACCGGACATTTCCGTTTAGCATATACCGGACATTCTCACGTTGAACCAACACAGCAGCAACCCGACTTGCGTAAGAGTCAAAAATTAGGCATAATCTCGCTTCTTCGCTGTAGACACACTGTGTGCTTTTTTCTCAGTGCCAAAATCGAAGTCAGAGCAGTTAACTAGCTGGTTATCTAGGCTTTTAAACGTTCTGACTTTAGTTTTTTGGGGGGTATAGCTCAGCTGGGAGAGCGCTTGCATGGCATGCAAGAGGTCAGCGGTTCGATCCCGCTTACCTCCACCAGTCAACGCGAAGAACGCAGTAAATCTAGTCCCCATCGTCTAGAGGCCTAGGACATCACCCTTTCACGGTGAGTACAGGGGTTCGAATCCCCTTGGGGACGCCAGTTTTTGGTAGTTTATCGCTGCGGAGCGGTAGTTCAGTTGGTTAGAATACCGGCCTGTCACGCCGGGGGTCGCGGGTTCGAGTCCCGTCCGCTCCGCCATGTAGTCAATGAATATGCGCCTCTCGGGGCGTTTTTTATTTATACATACCCAAAAGCATACCCAAAAATATTTGCTTGATTTCAAGTCAAGTGGGATTCAACACGACTGCTGGTTGCTTGCAGTAAACAGACCGGTCGCGCTTAGCCGTCCTTGTTTGGTCCAAGCAACACCCCACCCCTTGTCGATTTCAGCCAACCGACACCCCACCGTACCCCCACCCCCGTAAATCGACGGCTTCACTGTGCAGACCTATGCACTGTAATTTGCTCAAACGATACTGTTCGGGCTTCGCCCCTCGGGGTCAACTTTGGTCGGAAACTGCTCAGTCGTGACTGGCGAAACACCCCCCTTTGTTTTCTGTGTAAAAAAGGGTGGGGTATATTTTTTTAATTATGTTCA
>JAURJT010000089.1 GCA_030832095.1 Gammaproteobacteria bacterium
ACAGGAGCAGGGGCCGCAACAGGAGCAGGCGCCGCAACAGGAGCAGGCGCCACAACAGGAGCAGGGGCCGCAACAGGAGCAGGCGCCGCAACAGGAGCAGGCGCCACAACAGGAGCAGGAGCCACAACAGGAGCAGGCGCCGCAACAGGAGCAGGCGCCGCAACAGGAGCAGGCGCCGCAACAGGAGCAGGCGCCACAACAGGAGCAGGGGCCGCAACAGGAGCAGGAGCCGCAACAGGAGCAGGCGCCACAACAGGAGCGGGCGCCACAACAGGAGCAGGCGCCACAATAGGAGCAGGCGCCGCCACAGACCCGGGAGTCTCCAGCGCGGTAGTAGGCGCGGCGGTTGTGCCCTCGTTTGTTTGAGTCGCGGGCCCGGTGTCGCTCACTGTTGCGGTTAATTTCGGCGAAGCAGGTGCGTCGTTGCGCTGGGCGGGCGTGACAAGCTGCGACAGCTTGGTCGACGTGAACTGTTGCGCCTTGGCGATCAGGTCTTGTTTTTGACGTGATAACGCGAAGGCGCCTTCTGGCACCGCCGCACTAAGAGTGATGTGATAGCGCGAGCCAAGATACCGATCGAACGAATCAAGCCATAGCACGGTGTTGAGTAACACCACTACGAGTAAAAAGAGGTAAAGCGGGCGTTGGGCTTTGCTCATGTCAAAATCGATAATAAATAAAACTGGGCACCCCGTTGGGGCCTAATAAAATCGCCATAAAGGCAAGCCCACTCACTAAACAGGTCAGTGCTATCCACCCGAGCTCGGTGAGCCACTGCACACAGGCTTGTTCAAGGCGTTGAGCCTGCGCGCTTAACAAAAAGAAAATGATCACGAAGGCTGCGAGCAGGCCGTGTTGAAATTCAGGCGTGCCCAAGCCATTGGCGAGTGCCGAGAGTAATTGCAAGGCCGCCTCATTTGTGTCAGCCCTAAAAAATACCCAAGCGAGCGCAATGTAAGATAAGGTGAAGAGTCGTGCGAGCGCGACCGGCATCGCTTGCTCTTTGCCAAGCATCTTATCGTAGAGGTTGACGAACACCACGCCGAGTCCGTGTAAAGTACCCCAGACAATAAAGGTAGAGTTGGCGCCATGCCATAGCCCACTGATCACCATCGCTAACAGGATATTGATCTGCGTGTGTGCGAAGCCCTTTCGGTTGCCGCCCAACGGAATGTAGACATAATCACGGATAAAGCTTGAGAGTGAAATGTGCCAGTGGCGCCAAAATTCTTGCAGGTTGATGGCTAAATAGGGCTGCTTAAAATTGATAGGAAGACTGAATCCGAGCATCAAAGCGAGCCCGGTGACAATCAAGGTATAGCCGGCGAAGTCTAAAAAAATCTGCAACGAATAGCCTACGATGGCTGCAAACGCGGTCACAAACGTTTGTGAGTCTGGATATTTAAAGGCCTCGTCGACAAACGTTGCGGCTAGCCACGAGGCAAAGACCATTTTTTGAAAGAGTCCCAGCAAGAGGTAGTAAATCGCCTTTTGTGTTTGGCGCGGCAACCCGACGTCTGGCCCGTCAAGTTGTGCAAAAAAGTCACGAGCACGCATGATCGGCCCCGCAAACAAGGTCGGCCAAAAAGATAAGAATAAAAGCAGATGAATAAAAGAGGTGCGAGGCGGTTTACTTTCGTACTGCCAGACAAGGTAGGTGACTGCCTGGAAGGTGAAAAATGAAATCCCAGCAGGTGCCACGATATCAATAATGGGCAGTAACGCCTGCATGCCCACGTTGGGCATCAGCGTCGAGAGCAGTTGACGGACAAATTCGTAATATTTGCTTGCGAGTAGCAGAACTAGACTCACCAGCACACTGATGGCAAACCAGAGCTTGCGACGAGGATGAGTTTTGCAAGACTGTACCCATCGACCCGCCAGCCAAATATAGGCACTAAACAGCAGCAAGATACCGGCGAATTGCACCGACCAGGTGGCGTAAAGCGCGTAACCTGAAAGCGTTAAAAACCCCAGTTGGATTGAACGGTGACGGTTAAGTGACCAGTAAATGGGGAAGAAAATCAGGGCAATGAGCGCAAACTCTGGCGACACGAAGCTCATGTTAACAGCGCAGCGTCGGACTTAAAACCAGAGTAAGCAAGCATGCTGGTACGAGATATCAGGGCGAATGGTGACTAGGAGCCTTGCCAAGCAAGGCATTTCAGGTAAATTTTAACTTACTATGTCTTGTCTTAATTTTATGACTCGGCAACCCAGCATGACAGCTTTCACCGCTACGCCCTTTAAGGCAGTTCGCCGAAGATTAATCGCCGGGTGCGGGGCAGCGACTTTCGTGTTCAAAGTCAGCGCCGCTGCTACCACCACCGAAAACTTGCAACTGAGCCAGCCCGCAAGTGTGCCCCGAGCCGATCTCGACACTTCAGAGATCGTGGATCCCAAAACGAAACGTAAAATTAAACTGAAGATACGGTTACCCGTTCAAGCGAAGCCTACAGCGTTGATTTTGTATTCGCCGGGCTTGGGTAGTGGGGTGTCGAACGGAGCTGACTGGTGCGAAGCGTGGCGTGAGGCAGGCTATGTCGTTGCGACGCTTGCGCACCCAATCACCGATGACAGTATCTGGAACACCAATAAAACCCGGTCATTGAAAATGACGATCGCCGAGGCTATCGCCTCGCCACAGTACGCCCTGCGTGTGAACGACTGCAGCTTTGCTTTAGACCACTTATTGGGCTTAACCTCGCTAAAACCCTATCTCGAAAAGTCTGGTGAGGGTAAGACCGGCTTGCACCGTCCCCGCATTGGCATTGCCGGCCACTCGTACGGCGCGCTGACGGTGCAGTCAATTACCGGGCAAGGCCAAGGCGGCAAAGGTTTGCTTGACCCTCGAATTGATGCCGCCATTGCCCTCTCACCAAGTGCAATGTCGCAAGAGCGTGCCGCTGCCATGGGACAGGTCAAAGTGCCTTTCTTTTGTGTGACCGGCGATCTGGACGGTCATGTCACCTTTAAAAAAGGCGCCGATTCGGTGCGTCTTGGCGTGCCGCTCAGCCAACGCCAATGGGTGTACAGCCATTTGCCAAAGGGCAAACGACAAGAACTCTTGGTGGCGCAGGCCGATCACATGACCTTTGCTGGCGAACCGATTGATGCCGAGCACTTCAGCCGTGACGTGCCGTTGTCTGAACAAAATAACCCGAAAACGTGGGCGCGCGTGAGCGCCATGACGACTGCGTTTTGGGATTTTTATCTCAAGGCGAGTATGACGGGATCGAATGAGAAGCGCGCGGCCTACATCGAGCGCATGCGCGCTCTTGCAGGCCCGCAAGATCAGTTAAAGTTCGATTAAGCTTGAAACAACATCTTCAATATCCTACCTGCGCTAAAGGGTGGGGGTTGATCAGCATAGCTGTGCAGTCCTTCGGATATTTAGATCGATTCATTTAAATTTCAAAATTCAAATAAGAGACCCAAAAAATGAAAATTATTGTGCTTCCAGGTGATGGAATTGGTGCCGAAACCGTAGCGGTTGCCGTTGATGCGCTAGAGCATGTCTCCAAGGTATTTAACTTAGGCCTAGAACTCAAGCACGATATCGCCGGACACGACAGTCTGAAAAAATACGGCACGACGATTCACGATGGTTTGATGGATTCAGTTAAACAGGCCGATGGTTTGATCTTGGGGCCAATGGCGACCTACGATTTCAAAGACGAATCAAAAGGCGAGATCAATCCGTCAAAATTCTTCAGAAAAGGGTTGGATCTATTTGCGAATATCCGCCCAGCAAAAACCTATGCGGGCAGTGGCACCACCTACAAACCGCTTGATCTGGTGGTGGTGCGCGAAAACACCGAGGGTTTTTATGCTGATCGAAATGTCGAATCTGGCGGCAGCGAAATGTTGATTACTCCTGACGTAGTCGTCTCGCTACGTCGAATTACCCGCCAGTGCTGTGAGCGTATTGCTCGGTCGGCCTTCGAGTTAGCGATGACTCGCAAAAAGCACCTCACGATTGTGCACAAGGCAAATGTCTTGCGTATCGGTGATGGGATGTTCATTGACTCCTGCCTCGCGGTGGCCAAAGAGTTTCCGGCCGTCAAGGTTGACGATGTGATTGTCGATGCCATGATGGCTCATGTGGTGCGCGCGCCCGAGCGCTACGATGTCATTGTCACGACCAATATGTTTGGTGACATCTTGTCTGATCTCACGGCCGAGTTGGCGGGTAGTTTAGGGATGGCGGCCTCGATTAATGCGGGGACGCATTACGCAATGGCCCAAGCGGCGCACGGCTCGGCGCCAGACATCGCAGGGCAAAATATTGCCAACCCATTTTCGCAAGTGTGCTCTGCTGCCATGCTGTTGACTTGGTATGGGCAGCGCAAAGGCCGACCTGAGTTTGTGCAAGCTAGCGAGGCACTCGAGCAGGCAGTGACGCAAGCGATTGCAGCGAAAGAGTCAACGCGTGATATGGGTGGCAAGCTTGGTACAAAAGAAGCCGGGCAGGCGTTACTGAAACGGCTTGCTGCCTGATACAGAAAACGGCTGGCACTCTGAGACTGCTTTGGAGCACTCTGCCAAAGCAGTCCTCACTGAGTGAGGCGCGGCCAAAGGTTCGCCGAACTACTGGTTAATCACAATATTGGCGGCTTTGCCAATCGCCATTGCCGTTGCAAAGTCTTTGGCCACGTATTGTGTAAACGCAGTACGGTCAAGGTTCATGATGTCGACGCCTAAACTTGTGAAGCGCTCTTTCACGGCTGTTGTCGCGAGTGCTTGTTTAAGTGCAGCCGTGAGTTTGTCGGTCACCGCTGCCGGCATCCCCACCGGGCCAAACAAGCCAGTGAAGGTCAAAATATCAACATCCTTTGCACCGAGCTCTTGAAAAGTTGGTACTCCGGGTAAGAGAGCCGAGCGCGTATTGCCGCTTTGCGCGATGGCGACGAGTGTGCCACCTTTAATATGACCGATCGAGGCGATGACTTGGTCAAGAATGCTGTCGATCTGACCGCCCACAGCGTCGTTAATCGCTGGCCCGCTGCCCTTGTACGGGATATGGGTGAGCTTGAGTTGCATCTTTAGGGCTAATAACTCGAGGGCAAGGTGCTGGCTTGAGCCGTTACCGGCTGAACCGATCGACACTGCTGAGTTGGCAGCCTTAGCTTTCGCAGTGAAATCCGCAAAGTTTTTAATCTGACCCTTCGGTGAAACGCTTAACACCATGGGCGCTTCATGAATCGGGCCGATGGCGGTTAAATCTTTGGTGGGGTTGTAGGGTGCGTTTTTGTCGAGTGCGGGGCCGACTGCAATCGAGCCACTTGACCCAAGCAGTAAGGTGTAACCATCGGCAGGCGCCCGCACAACACCTAAGGTGCCGATAAAGCCGCCGGCACCAGGTTTGTTTTCAACGACGACTTGTTGGCCTAAGATCTCTGAGAGTGCAGGGGCAATGGTTCGTGCAGTAATGTCGACGTTGCCACCGGGCGCCCAAGGTACGACGATTTTGATGGGTTGGCGCGGATAGTCTTGGGCATGAGCGGCCAGGCCCCAGGTGCTGAAATGTAAGGCGGCTAAAGAGCCAACAATATGCAGAATTTTCAAAGTTTTCATGGGGGTCTCCGGTGCATGGCCTCGAGGGGGCAAGCGCTCAAGTTATCTATGGCTTAGACTAACGATTGTACGTGGTTGTGACAAACGAGCAACCTCCTAACTTATCCAAGATAAGGAAGTATTTTGAACACACTCAACGAGACGGCCCAAGGGGTCTACCTGATTACGGTGACCCCGTTTAAAGATAACGGCGAGCTTGACCTGCCCAGCACCGATCGGATGGTTGATTTTTGTCTAGAGCGCGGCGTGACCGGCCTGACGATTTTGGGGATCATGGGTGAAGCCACCAAGCTCACGGCCGAAGAATCGCGGTTGTTTGTGCGCCAGGTGCTGACTCGCGTGCAGGGTAAGGTGCCCGTGGTGGTCGGGGCTTCTGCGCCTGGCTTTGCGCCAATGGGCGAACTGACCAAAAGCGTGATGGATATGGGTGCAGCCGGCGTGATGGTGGCGCCGCCTGCGACCGTGCGTACTGATGATCAAATCAGCAGCTATTTTGAGATGGTCAATGAAACCCTTGGCTCTGACGTGCCTTGGGTGCTGCAAGATCATCCGGTTTCAACAACGGTGCAAATGTCGACCGCAGTCATTCTGAAAATTCTTAAAAACTCGCCGCGCTGTGTCATGCTCAAGCATGAAGACTGGCCAGGCTTAGCCAAGCTCAGCGCGATCTGCGCAGCAATGCAAAAAGGCGAGTTGCGCAAAATCTCGATTTTGACAGGCAATGGCGGTGGTCTGTTCTTGCCTGAAGAACTGGTGCGTGGTGCCAATGGTGCGATGACAGGTTTTGCGTACCCTGAAATGATGGTTGATGTTTGTGCGGCCTATGCGGCCGGCAAGGTTGAGCGAGCCTTTGATATTTTTGATGCGTACCTGCCTTTGGCCAAGTACGAACAGCAGGGTGGTATTGGCTTAGCTGTTCGTAAACATATCCTGGCCGAGCGTGGTGCGATTGCCTCAGCGGCGATTCGCAAGCCTGGGCCGAAATTATCGGCCCTTGATATCGCTGACATTCAACGGTTGACTGCGCGGCAAGAGAAAAAATTAAGTGCATTGAAGTAAGTGTGTCGCTTCGTTGTCAATCGCTTGTGCAGTTAGAGATCGATTCACTTGCAATCATCTCAGCGGGCATATTGCTTTGAACTTAAAGTTATTTCACCTTCTTAGAGTACACCGTCATGATCAACATGCAACTCGATCCCAAAGTCATCGACATTCTGTCCAAAATCTCGACTGCAACGTTAACAACTATTTTGCTTAAAAAAGGTTTGCGTAACGTTTGGATGCGCGGCACTAAACCGATTCGCTCGGGCCAGCCGCGTTTGGTTGCGCGTGCATTTACTCTGCGCTTTGTGCCGGCACGCGAAGATCTTGCCACGCCCGAGTCATGGTCTTCGCCGATCTCAACACGCGGTGCGATCGAAGATATGCCAGAAGGTTGCATCGCGGTGGTCGACTCAATGGGCGTGACGGACGCTGGCATTTTTGGTGACATCTTGTGTGCCCGGATGGCCAAGAAAAAAGTCGCCGCCTTGGTGACCGATGGTGTGGTGCGTGATTTATCTGGAGTGCTTGGTACCGGCTTGCCAGTATGGTGCTCGGGGGCGGCGGCACCGCCGTCCGTGGCGGGTTTAACGTTTGTTGCCTGGCAGCAGCCGATTGGTTGTGGCGGCGTAGCCGTATTTCCGGGCGATGTCGTGGTGGTCGATGATGATGGTGCGGTGTTGATTCCGGCCGCGTTACTTGACGAGGTGCTGGTGAGTGCACAAGCTCAAGAAAATCTTGAAAATTGGATCATGGAGCAAGTGCAGAAGGGCCATGCCTTGCCCGGCTTATATCCACCTAACGCTGAAAACCTCGCGCGTTACAAGGCTGAAACAGGTCAAAAGTAACGGCTTTAGGCAAGGCAGTCGCGTTCTAGCTCAACCGATGTGGTGTTTGAACAAGGTGTATGGGCGCAACCGGCGGCTTAGGCTTGCGAGTCCGGCTCGCGAGCTCTGAGCGTGGCGCACAGCCTCTTAGTTCTGAGGCTTAATGGTTTGCCGCAGAAACGAAACCAAACCGATTGCCGCCACAGTCGCGGCAACGTATTGAAGCGGACGCGTTTCATCAAAGTCAATTCGGTCGGCTAACAGGATGTAAATGCACAGTGCAGCACCGACGCTGGCCACGCGTAGCGGCCAAGCTTGTGGTACGAGCAGGCGGGCTGGTATGCGTTGTACCAACGTGACCCCGAGCATGCCGCTAAACAGTCCAACTGACATCCCTGCCAAGACATCGGCGGGCCAGTGCGCGCCGACGGCGACGCGTGCAAGGCCTGCGAGGGCAGCCAGCACAAACAGCCAACCGGCATACTTGCGCTGGGTTTGTGGCACGCTAAAGTACAGCGCGGTGGCTAGCGCGAACGCCGTGAGCGTGTGACCCGACGGCATCGCTAATGACGTGAGTGGATTGCCCACCACATGAAAGCTGGCAGGGTCAAGCACCGAAGCGGGTCGAGGAAACTGCAGGCTGAGTTTCAGTGCGCGCGAGAGTACGCCGGCAATCGCCCCAGCACACAGCGTTGCCAGTAAAGCTCTGGGCGCCAAGATCAAGAGCGGGCAGAGCAGCGCAAAGGCTCCCCAACCATTACCCAGCATGTTGAAGCCCACCCAAAACAAATTCGGTAATTGTTGCGTGGCTGTGTTGACCAGTCTAAACAGCGAGATTCGATCGGTGCTAAGTTCGACGATCCCCCAACACAGCAACGGCAGCAAGCACCATAGCCAGTAGGCGGGCTTGATTAGCCGAGACGTGACCGCAGGCTCGGGCGCGGCAACCGACGACTCAGCGTTATGCATTCGTGCGAGCGGCAGCAAACTGCACGGTCATTTTTTCAAGCACCTGCTCAACGCTGATCGCTCGCATGCAGGCGTTATCAGAGCAAGGTGTTTTGCGATGATTCGCGGCACTAACGCAGGGCGAGCAGGCAAGCTGTGCGGTGATGGGTATTGATTTGCCCAGCGAGCCGTACAGGGCAGGCGTCTCTGGGCCAAACAGTACGACAGTGTGCAGGCCAGTCACCGAAGAAAAATGCCCAGGGCCAGAATCGTTGGTCACCATCACATCGGCCAGCGTGTACAGCGCGGGCAGTTCGGCAAACGATACTTGACCGGCGAAATTTAACGCGTTCGGTACGTTGGCACCCAGTCGAACGTTTTCAACGTAAGCGTGTTCGGCCGGCGAGCCCGTAATCAAAATCAAGCAGTCGGGCCATTTTTTTTGTAAGGCAACGATCAAGGCCGAAAAACTTTCGGGCGCCCAGCGGCGTTGCACCAAGAGTTCGCTGGCGTTGGGGTTCACCAACAAGAGCGGTTGTTGCCCAAGAGAAAAAGAGCGCTTGGCATCGAGCGCCAAGCGCTCGATGCGCCCGAGTACGGCTTGCGTATCACTGGGTTTGATCACAGCTTGTGCGATTTGAATCGAAGCGTCAGTGATATGAACTTTGCTGAAGGGTTGCTCGGCTTTGGTTGAAAACGCCGCGTGAATTAACGCCATGAAGTTTTTGGCGATGTGTATATGAGGGTTGTAATGAACTTTGTGCGTGAGCATGTTGCCGCGCCAGAGCCCTTCACCATGAAAGATGTGATACCCAACCCGTCGCCTCGCGCCACACAAACCTGTTAACAAGGCGGTAAAGCGCGAGAATAATTCAAGGTCAATGACTGTATCGATCTGTTTGGCACGTGCTTGAAATAAAAACTTGACTGTGTCAGTGACCAGGCTAACCAAAGACGAGGCATCAATGGTGAAGATGTTTGCAGCGGGGACCGTGTTGAGCAGGGTGAGGCTAGCCTTGTTACTTTTAAAAATCAGAAAAAATATTTCAGCCCCTCGCGCTTGTGCAGCGCGCATGGCGGGATCCACCAGAATTGCACTACCCATTTCTGAGAGTTCAACAAACAAGAGTTTGCGCGGTGTACCGGCAGGCCCAGCGAACAAGGTTTTGAGCCAATCAAGCAGTATGACAAAAGGAGTTGCGAGCGCGCAGAGCGGCACGCCGACCCGATGGTCGATGGTGCGCATGGTGTCGACGCTTAGGCTCATCAGCAGGGTCTCTTAAAGTTTGTAAACATGAGAAGGTCTGGTGTAGGTGTTTGTCACGGTGTGGCAAGCCCAGTTTTGTTCGTGCTCGACGCGTCGGCGCGACGGCGTCGCAAGAGCGACACTGCACCGGGCAGGTAGGTGGCAAGGGTGACAATGCCAAAGCTCACTGAGGCCAACACAGTGACACCGCTATCGACGCCCCACAATAATAGTGCGGCCGAAAGTGTCGCTTCACGCAAGCCCCAGCCCGAGATACTGATGGGCAGCATCATGAGCAGGCCCAAGGCAGGTAGGCCCACCATCAGCGCGGCGAAGGGGGCATAGATGCCAAACGCACGCAGGCAAAACCAGAACGCGCACAGGGCAAGCGTATGCGTCATGACAGAAATCGTGAGTTGCACCGCCACTTGCGGCCAGCCAAAGGCGGTGTCAATCCCCTTGAGAGCTTGGCTCATCCCCAGTTTGGTCAGCAGCGCTAAGATCAGGCCGCGTGTACGTGGTAGCTTAAGCAATAGGCAACCTACAACTGCCCCGCCAAGCATCGCGCCCAACACCCAAGCGCCAAGTGTCGGCCCCCAAGGAGCAATCATCGACCCACTCAATAGCAAGCCAACTGCGCCAAGGATGTTGTTGCCAACCAGGCCTAAACCGCGATCAAGCGCAACGCTTAAAAAGCCAAGCCGCAGCCGCGGTGGGGCATGCTGAAGATCAATTGGCTCGTGCAGCTCTTGCGTCAGTGTGGGTTGTGTCGACGCACTCGCTTCGCTGTTGTGAGCGAGCCGACTCGCCTCAACGGCGCGATAGCTATCGCCGCCAATCGTGCTTGGCAAGCCTTGGTTGATCAGGCCACCGGCAAAATAAAGAGTGATGTAGTTTGTGACGGGGTGATAGAGCCCTAAGCTGCGCAAGAGCCAGCCCCAGCGCACGACTGCCAAAAGGTTGGCTGATACAAGTAAAGTCAGTGCCAGTAAAAACCACAGTGGCTGAATCTCAATTTTTGTTGACACCAAGGCTTGCCAGTCGATATTGCGCACCGCAAGCCATAAAAGCAGCAGCGACAACACGACGCGCAGGTAAGGCCAGAGTAATTTAAAGGTTTTTTTCAATTCGGTTTACCTGAGTGGGTCGGCGCTTGCGCACCCCCCCAGTGACGGCAGTGATAAAAGCTAAAGTCTGAAACTACCCTACCCAGCCGCTCAATATTCAGTTGCTCAACCCGCGTGCAAGACTCAAAACCGCCGGCTTGCGTGGGTAAATTAAAGGACATTTGTGACCAGTTTACAAAAATACTGTCCTGTCCTGTTGGGATTTGCCCAAACCACAAGTCAAACTGGTCAAAGCGCGAGTCAAGCACAAAGATATCTAGCGGTCGGGCATACCAAGCCATGCGGCTCGCGAGAGTCCAGTTTTTGACTGAAATCGACGGTATGTGTAAGGTGCGTGCCAATTCGCGCGCACGGGCTCCGGCAACATCCCAGCCCCACATATCGGCGAGCGGATTTTTTTTGCCCCAGGCGTGTTGCTGGCTGACCCCGGGGATTCCAACAAAGAACAGTGCGACAAAGGCCAGCACGCAGATGACGGCTTGCGTGCGCACGAAGGCGATGATCCACTGATGTTTGCCCGAGCGCCAATAGGCGGCCAATGCCTGTGCGGCAAAGGGGATCAGTGCCAGCCAGGCTGGCCCAGTCCAGTGTGGCAAACTGCCACCACCAGACAACACAGCGGTCACCAAAAACGGCAGTAAAAAAAACGACAGCAACCCAAGTGCTGGCCAGTTACGACTGCCCGCCAATTGTCGCAGCGCCAAGTACCCGCCTAAAAATAACAGAGGGCCATAGGCAACGAGTTGTAAGCCAACAAAGGCAAGTAGCCGACGGGCTCGCCATTGGCCGCCGCTGCCATGATTGAGTTGATACACAAACGACACCCACTCATGCTGGGCATTCCAGTAAAAGACTGGGGAAACCAGACCGCAGGCGATTACCAGTGCTAACCAAGGGCCGGGGCTGAGTAACCAGCGCAAGCCTTGAGTGCTGCTCAGTGTGAGAATGAGTGCAGCCGCTGGCAGGATAGCCGTGTATTTTGACAAGCCGGCCAGCCCGAGCAAGACGCCGGCGCTCATCCACAGGCGCAGTCGCGTTTGGGTGGTGTGTGCTGTTTGCGGAGTTGTGCTTAGCTTAAGTGCGACCTGCATCAGTAACAACGAGAGCACCATCAGTAGGGTGTCAGGCAGCAGACCGACACCTAAAACATGCAGTAATGGGGCGAGCAGCACCAGAGCCACGGCCCAGAGCCCTGCGACCTCTGTGCTTTGCGGATCTGTTTGCCAAGCAGGTACCACTCGCGGCAACTGGAGGGTGAGGTCGCGAGCAATCAGGCAGGCCGCAAGCCAAAGCAATTGCGGAATCAGGCGCAGTACGCCATCGGGTACACCGAGCGCAACGAGAGGCCATTGCAGCCAACCAACTAAAGGCGGGTGATCAAAATAGCTGAGGGCCAGCTTGTCAGCGTATAAAGCGTAATGCGCCTCGTCGACCGAGAGCGTGAGCAAGCTGCCAAACACCAAATGCAATAAGAGACCAAGCGCCAGAAGCGCCAACAGACGCTGAGTCAGGGTTGACGCACGAAGGCTTGCTGCGGCAGAGGAGAATAAAGGCAATTCAGCACCCTAAGAAGTGCTCGCAGTATAGACGGGCAGCGAGTCGCTCCTGCGAGCACGCGCCGGGTGGGGTGTGTCGGGTGTCACAGCCTTCGGTGTGTGAGGTGACACCTCGTCGAGCCGGTGCACCGTGAAGTGGGTCGCTATTTGATGACGACTGGAAACACTCGCCAAGTGATTTGGCGCTTGCCGTCAAGATCGAAGAGCCTCGCGTTGGCGCGGCGTGCAACAAAGCCGGCTGGTAGCTCAGTTTGGCCTGTGACATGCAGGTAGTGCCCAAACGTGACTGGAGTTCGTGCAAGCGTGACGGTTTCGGTGCGACCGTCTTTGTGGGTGCCTTCAAAGCTGAGCTCGAGTAAGCCTTTGAACTCAGGCCGGTCGGGTTTGTCTTGCAATAGCCAAAGCAGATAGGTGAGTTTAGGACTCGTTTTATCTTGGTTAAAGGTGGCTGTGCTCACACCAATGGGGCCAAAGCGGGCGTCATAGGGCAGAGTTTGAACGAACAAATTGAGTTGTTCTCTAAGCGGTTTGACTAACGCTAACGTGATGCTGAGTTCGTCTTTGAGTGCGCGATTAAGTTTTTCGCTGTCGTCGCGTGTGGCATCAAGTAAGCGTGTCTGTTCGTCGAGTTTCGTCTGAAGGCGTTGGCGTTCGAGCCTTACGCTGTTCAGTTCTTCGGTGAGCTTTTGCGCGTCGGCAATTGTGAGATGCTTAGGACCGTAGCTGGTTTGTAAAACCAGCATGCCACTTCCCCCAACGAGCACCCCGAGTAACAATAAAATGAGCCAGCTCGGCAGCCGGCGCGCGCGCCGGCGCGTGTCATAAGGGGCGGGTTTAAAAATTGTGCGCTTCGGTTGCATGCGAATCACCATACTATCCTTCAAACAACACTAATTTTCGTAGTGGATTGACGCTATTTTAACTTCGAGTGCAGCGAGACGATCTAGGGTGCCAACATCAATCCATTCTGACTGATGTAGAGCTCCGCACACCCGATTATTTTTCATGGCTTGCCGCAAAAGCGGAGCCAATTTGGCGGGTCGGTGCGCAGGAGTGTGTTCAAAAAGCTCGGGTTGGTAGACTCCGATACCTGCAAAAGTGTGCCGTACGGCATCGGCGGCACGTGCTATCTCATCGTGCAAGAGCCCATTACTCTCAAGTAAAAAGTCACCCGCAGGATGTTGTACGGGGTTTGGTACCATCAAGAGCCAGGCTAAGCATGAGCGCAATTTTAGCTCACAAGCGATGTGTTTTGCTTGTGCAGGATCCCAGTCGCACCAGATGTCACCGTTGAGCACTAAAAAAGGCTCTTCACCTAAAAGGGGTAACGCCGTGGCGATTCCACCCGCGGTTTCAAGAGCGTGAGGCTCGGGTGAGTAGCGAATGTTCAGCCCGAATTGTTGACCCGAGCCGAGTGCCTGCTCAAGCATGCTGCCTAGCCAGGCATGGTTGATGACGACCTCAGCAATGCCCGCGCGTGCGAGTTTTTCAAGATGCCACTGAATCAAAGGTTTGCCGGCCACCGGAATTAATGGTTTAGGCATGTGATCGGTCAGTGGACGCATGCGTTCGCCACGACCTGCGGCCAAAATCATCGCACGCATCAGAAGGTGTACCCGATTTTGGTTTGAACCTGATCTAACTGATCCAGCACGCGCAGCAAAGGCTTGAACGCGAGGTACCGCGCCGCAACCTGGCGCACATACTGGTTCACGCGTGGCATGTGTGCCAAATAGGCGGCTTTCCCGTCGCGGTGATTGAGTCGGGCGAAAACGCCCAAGATACGCAGGTTACGCTGCAGTCCCATCCATTCATAATCTCGATGAAAATCTGCAAAATCGGTTGGGACTGGTAAGCCTTGTTTGCGGGCAAGCTCCCAGTAACGGATTGCCCAGTCAATTTGCTGAGGTTCTTCCCAAGTGGTGCGAGCGTCGACTACCAATGAGGCCAGGTCATAAGTGATCGGTCCCGCAACCGCGTCCTGAAAATCAAGGACGCCGGGGTTGACGCCGTGCTGGCCATGTTCACTGACCATCAAGTTAGGCGAGTGAAAATCACGGTGGACCAAGACAATAGGCTGTGCGGCGTTGTGTGCCACCAATAAGTCAAACACTTGATCCAATTGTGCTAGCACGGTCGGTTCAAGTTGAGTCTTGCAATGCACGGTGACATACCACTCGATAAACAGTCCGAGTTCGTCTATCAGACGCTTGGCGTCATAGGCCGGCAGCCCGGCATGGTTCGCAGTCTGAAGCTGTACTAAAGCTAGCAGTGCGTCGCGATAAAGGGGTTGTAGCTCGGCCTCAGTCAGGCCTTGCTGGATTTTGGCGTAATAGGTCGTGGGGCCCAAGTCGGATAGCAGTAAAAATCCCAGTTCGAGATCTTGCGCCCGGATCTCGGGGACGTTGAGCTTGACGTCGGCCAAACGGGCCGCAATGTCGATGAAGGGGCGGCAGTTTTCTTGGGGGGGAGGAGCATCCATGACGACCAACGTGCCAAAACGTGCCTGAATTCTGAAATAACGTCTGAAACTTGCATCACTTGAGGCAGGAGCGAGGGAGTCTATTTGTAGGCCAATATTCGGGTCAAGAGTTGCTAACCAATTGAGCAATAAAGACATTCTTGGATCTGAGGGGGCTGTTGGCAGGGTCATGAATGAGTCGTTGGTTAAAAGATGGCGGAGATTGACCCTAAACCTTGGGCAAATCTGAGGCAAATACGCTCCTCTTCTCTATAATACCGGCTGTCGGTGCCTTTTACTTAAAATGGTGCTCGGGCACGCTTGCCTCATGCTGTTGCGATCCAGGTGATTTTTTCGAACGTGCGTATTCTTGGTTGGCTTTTGTTTCTGTCTTGTTTGAGTGTCGCCACTGCGCAGACGCCGGGCACCGCTTCGCCAAACACTCGTGGGGTGGCAAACGCTGACGGCGTGATCGTGCCGGGTTTGCGAGTCTCGCCTCGCCTTGACCGCAACGCGCCATCCGAAAAGACCATGCCGATGTTTATTGAGGCAGCCCAAATGCAGGGCGATGGCAAAAACAATCTGAGTATGCAAGGTCAGGCCGCGGTACGGCGCCAAGACGCTGTCTTGAAAGCGAGCATTATTGATTACAACAAGGGCACGGGCGTGATGGACGCCCAAATCAATGCGCGCCTGATCCGTGATGGCAACGTGATTGGCGGTACCGGTATTTTGTACAAATCAGACGACGGCACGGCCACGATAGATCAGCCAAACTTTTGGATTGACAACGGCGGCGCTGGTGTGGGCTCTTGGGCGGATGTGTATAACAAAAATCAAATGAGCCTGACGGATGTGACCTATAGCGGCTGCCCCTGTCCTCAGCCCTCCTGGTACATCGAAACCGAAAAACTTGACCTCGACTTTACCGCCAACGAAGGTGTGGCCAAAAATGGCGTGTTGTACTTTAAAAATTTCCCGATTCTGGCCTCGCCTTACTTGACGTTTCCGATCAAAAAAGAGCGTAAATCTGGATTGTTGCTGCCAACTTTTGGTACGACTAGCAACACCGGTATTGACTACACGCAACCTTACTACTTCAACATTGCGCCCAATATGGACATGACTGCGCAAGTGCGCGCGATGTCAAAACGTGGCTTGCAACTCGGCGACGAGTTTCGCTACATGGGTGAAAAGTACGCAGGCCTGATGGCGGGCACTTACCTGAACCGTGATCTGCAAACCGGCACTGACCGCTGGTTGTACACCGCCAATCACATGCAGAGTCTAGGCGCTGGGTTTTTTACGGGCTACAACGTCAGCGGCGTGTCTGACGATAATTACTTCAACGATTTTGCAACGATGGCGGTCAACCAGTCGACCACCACTTATTTGCCACGTCAGGCAGGTGCAGGCTGGGCCAATGAGTTTTGGCAAACCAGTGTGCAAGTACAAACCTTTCAAACCTTGCGCCCGCCGGGCACTGCTGTGGCGCCCATTTATAACAAAGTACCCGAGCTCACGGTGAATGGTGCGCGGTTTGACTTAGGTGGCTTTGATATTCAGTCTCAAAATACCGTCACCCGTTTTGAGATGCCGCTCGATCAGCGGTTTCCGTATGGCCCCGGTGGCAGCTTACGTTACAAGCCTGATGGCTCGCGTGCCTCGTCTTACTCGTCGATCTCTTACCCGATCGTTAAACCTGGCTGGTACATCACACCCAAAATCGCCGTCAGTGCAACCCAGTATCAAACCGACTGGTACGGTCTCGAAAAATGGTACGGCTACGGGCAAGAGTCCAACTCTCGAGTCTTGCCCATTTTGTCGCTCGACTCTGGCATGACCTTTGATCGAGACACGACTTTCTTTGGTAAACCCGCCGTGCAGACTCTTGAGCCACGCGCCTACTACTTGAAGGTGCCTTATCAAAATCAGTCGCAGTTTCCGGTGTACGACACCACTCTGGCTGACTTCAATTTCTCGCAGGCGTTTCAAGAAAACATTTATGCGGGCGGTTGGGATCGTATCGCGAACGCCAATCAAACCACGCTTGCATTGACGACGCGCTGGATGGATCAAGAGACCGGATTTGAGCGGTTCAGTTTTGGCGTGGCACAGCGCTACTACTTTGAAGACCAGATGGTGACCTTGCCTTTCGAGGTACCGCGTACCAATACAAAATCTGAGTTTTTAATCGGTACCAGTGCTGCGCTGACCGATAAAATCAATACCTCTGCGACTTTTCAGTATGATCCTTACTTGAGTCAATGGGATCGTGCTCAGGTTGTGGCGCGCTGGCGCCCGCAACGTTTGGCGATGATGTCTTTGTCGTACAGATACCAGATCAACCCGCCGTCTCTGGCGCTTTACCAGCCTCAAGGCCAAAATCAGATCAGTGGTTCGTTTCAATGGCCGTTGGCAAAAAAATTGTATTCAGTCGGCCGCGTCGACTATTCTTTTAATCGTGTCAACGCTCAGAGCATTATTGACCCAACAGTCATGGTTTCGATGCCTAAAGTGACGCAGGGTGTGCTAGGCGTCGAATACAAGGGCGACTGTTGTTGGTCTGGGCGTTTCGTGTTTCAGCGTTATGTCGTCAGTGCTGATAAAACCAACACCGCCGCGTTTTTTCAGCTAGAGCTTGGGGGCATTGGTAATCTTGGTCAAAATCCAATGGGAATCATTGGCAGAGCGATCCCCGGTTATGAAGCGGTCACCCCAGCGGTGCCCAATGTCAGTAAATTTGAAAGGTACGAATAATGTTTGGCGTAAGATGCTTTTATCAGGCTTTGCTTTGCGCGCTGTTCGGATGCGTCGCTGTGACGCCCGTTGCGGCTCAAACGCAAATCAATAATTTGGGCAGCACTCGGCCGAATGCCAGTGCGCCGCAGCGGGCGACGTCTGCCAGCTCTAACCAAGAGGCCGATGCCATTGTTGCAGTGGTGAACAAAGATGTCATCACACGCCGAGAGCTTGACCTTCGTATTCAGCAAATTAAGACAGATCTCACACGCCAGCGCGCTCAGCTTCCACCCGACGAAATCCTTCAATCGCAGTTATTGCAAAGATTGATTATCGAGCGCTTGCAAGTACAAGAGGCGAAGCGGCTCAACATTGAAGTCACGGATCAAGTTTTAAAAACTGCGCTCGACGCAATCGCTCAGCGAAACAACATGTCCCCTGCACAATTGCGTTCGCAAATTGAAGGTGCTGGGGTTCCGTGGGCTGACTACAGCGGGATGATCAGGCGTGAAGTGTTGGTCGATCGACTGCGTCAACGCGTCGTGGACAGCACCATCCTGATCACAGACGCCGAAGTGGATGCGTTTTTGCGCGAACAAAAAGCGCGACAGTCAGGAGGCTTGCTGTCGACTGCGCCTGCAAAAGTGGTGACAGCCCCACCGCCACCCCCGCCAAAACCCAAAGCTGCCCCCATACAGCCGGCGGTCATGGGAATTGCACAGATTTTGGTGCGTGTGCCAGAAGACTCAAGTGAGGATGAGGTAAAAGTCTTACGTGCGAAAGCTCAGGCACTTTTGGCCCGGTTACGTAAAGGCGAAAGTTTTGAGGCGCTTGCCAAGGCGAGCTCTGAGGGGCCCGAGGCAAGTCGTGGCGGGGACATGGGCGGACGTTTGGTGGCAGACTGGCCAGATTTATTTTTGAAGGCCGTAGCCGGTGTTGGCGATGGTCAGATTAGTAACATCATACAAAGTGGCAACGGCTTTCATATTCTTAAAGTGCTTGGTCGTGCCGGCGGTGCCCCGCCGCCCGAGCCGGTTGCCCAACCAGAGCCACCCAAACCGGGTGCTGGGGTGCCAGCGGCGCAAGGACCGATGATGGTTGAGCAAACCCGCGCGCGCCATATTTTGATTAAGACCACGACAGCGGTACCTTCAGACGTCGCGAAACAAAAGTTGGATCAAGTGCGTGAGCGTATTGTGAATGGCAAAGAATCTTTTTCAGATTTGGCCAAGCGGTTTTCAAATGATTCGTCAGCCCCCCAGGGTGGCGGCCTTGGATGGCTCAATCCAGGTGAGACAGTGCCACCGTTTGAACAAGCCATGAAGAAACTGAAAATTGGCGAAGTGAGTGAGCCAGTGCAAACGACTTTTGGCTGGCATTTGATTGTGGTTGACGAGCGACGCACTCAAGATATGGCAGAGCAGTTTCAACGCAATCAGGTTCGCCAACGTCTCTTCGCACAGCGCTCAGAGGCGTCCTTTGAAGTGTGGTTGCAGAGTTTACGCAATCAGTCGTACATCGATAATCGCCTAGAGAAAAGTCAACGACAGGCTAAGGACTAGCACGTGCGAGCGCATCAGGCGCGAAAGCGGTTTGGTCAGAATTTCTTAGTTGATCTGGGTGTGATTGAGGCAATCGTGCGGGCGATTGGCCCAGCGCGTGCAGATCGTATGATCGAAATCGGGCCCGGCTTAGGCGCGTTGACGGCGCCGCTTCTTGACAAGCTCAATTCGCTAACTGTCATTGAGCTTGATCGCGATTTGGCTTCAAGATTGCGTCAGCGGTTTTCTGAAACACGGTTGCCCATTGTGCAGGCCGATGTCCTGAACGTTGATTTCTCTCAATTTGGTGACAACTTACGCATTGTAGGAAACTTACCCTACAACATTTCAAGCCCATTGCTGTTTACCTTGGTTGAGTACGCAGATCAAATTACCGATCAGCACTTTATGCTTCAGCGAGAAGTGGTTGATCGGATGGTTGCCGCGCCTGGCTCGGGCGATTACAGCCGCCTATCGGTGATGTTGCAGTACCGGTACGCCATTGAAAAAGTCTTTGATGTGGCGCCCGAGGCCTTTGACCCTGCGCCAAGGGTGACCTCGTCAATCGTGCGTATGGTGCCTCTGCCGCATACACGGATACGAGCGATTGATGAGTCTTTGTTTGCAGCGGTGGTGCTGCGCGCCTTTTCACAGCGCCGTAAGATGTTGCGCGGT
>JAURJT010000090.1 GCA_030832095.1 Gammaproteobacteria bacterium
GCGGACACCTTACGGTGGCCGCCGTCTACTCTTAATTACTTCAGGATTTTAGCAACGACGCCGGCGCCGACGGTACGGCCACCTTCGCGGATTGCAAAACGCAGACCTTCTTCCATGGCGATCGGTGCCAACAACTTCACTGTCATGGCCACGTTGTCGCCTGGCAGAACCATTTCTTTATCTGCTGGCAAATCGATCGTGCCCGTCACGTCCGTCGTACGGAAGTAGAACTGTGGACGATAGCCGTTAAAGAATGGCGTATGACGGCCACCCTCTTCTTTGGACAGAATGTACACCTCGGCGGTAAAGTCGGTGTGTGGCTTGATCGATGCGGGCTTAGCCAACACCTGACCGCGCTCGACTTCCTCGCGCTTGGTACCACGCAGCAGAATACCGACGTTGTCGCCCGCCTGACCCTGATCAAGCAACTTGCGGAACATCTCAACGCCCGTGCAAGTGGTCTTCAGTGTGTCGTGGATGCCGACGATTTCGATTTCTTCGCCGACTTTCACAATTCCGCGCTCGATACGGCCAGTCACCACAGTGCCGCGACCCGAGATCGAGAAGACGTCTTCGACTGGCATCAGGAACGTGCCGTCAATGGCGCGCTCGGGTGTTGGGATGTAGTTGTCCAGTGCGTCAGCCAAGGCGATGATCGCCTGCTCACCGAGCTCGCCCGTGTCGCCTTCAAGAGCGAGCTTAGCCGAGCCCTTGATGATTGGCGTGTCGTCGCCTGGGAAGTCGTACTTCGAGAGAAGCTCGCGCACTTCCATCTCGACGAGCTCAAGCAGCTCGGCGTCATCCACCATGTCCGCCTTGTTCAGGAACACGATGATGTAAGGCACGCCCACCTGGCGGCTCAACAAAATGTGCTCACGTGTCTGGGGCATTGGGCCGTCAGCGGCCGACACCACCAGAATCGCGCCGTCCATCTGCGCTGCACCAGTAATCATGTTCTTGACGTAGTCGGCGTGGCCGGGGCAGTCAACGTGTGCGTAGTGACGGTTCGCTGTCTCGTACTCAACGTGTGCGGTGTTAATCGTAATGCCGCGTGCACGCTCTTCAGGTGCTGCATCAATTTGCGCGTACGCTTTGGCTTCACCGCCGAACTTCTTGGACAGCACCGTTGTGATCGCTGCGGTCAGCGTCGTTTTGCCGTGGTCAACGTGGCCAATTGTGCCGACGTTTACGTGTGGTTTGGTGCGTTCGAATTTACCTTTTGCCATGGCTGACTCCTGACCGGAATTGAAGCGAATGAAAAATAAATAACCTGTATTTAGTACAAACTGCTTTCTACTGGTGCCCATGACGCGGATCGAACGCGTGACCTCTCCCTTACCAAGGGAGTGCTCTACCACTGAGCCACATGGGCGCGCTCGCCGGGCTAGGCCCCACGAACCTAAAATCTATATGAACCGCTCACTGCATGTTTACTTTGCACTGCAAATCTCGTTACTGCGACTTCTTTTTTACTAGGCACAACCTGCACGAGCCACTGGAGCGGGTGAAGGGAATCGAACCCTCGTCGTAAGCTTGGAAGGCTTCTGCTCTACCATTGAGCTACACCCGCCCGATTCGAGCCGTTTAATCCCCATACACGCTGGAGTCTTGGTGGAGAAGGTTGGATTCGAACCAACGTAGGCGCAAGGCCAACAGATTTACAGTCTGCCCCCTTTAACCACTCGGGCACCTCTCCACAAGAGAACCAACGATTATGAGGGAGTTTTTACGCATTGTCAAGTTCAAGACCTTGTGACATATCCGCGTTAAAGGCGTGATATGACTCAGATTCTTTGCCCTTGGCCGCATCATTCAGCCTTGACGCCCGCTGCCTTGACCACGGCGGACCATTCTGCAATCTCTTTGGTAACTTTTTGGCTAAAGTCTTTACGGTCGCTCGCAACGACTTGAGCGCCGCCCTGATTGACCTTTGCAACTGCGGTTTTGGTATTCATCGCTTGCTGAACAGCCTTTAAAAGATACTCAACGCGGTCTGTCGTAGTCGCTTTTTGCACAAATAATCCATACCAATCAGCCACTTGCATACCCGTGATCCCTAGACTTTCTAGGGTTGGCGTAGCCGTAAACACGCCAATGAGATCTGAATTCGTAGCAGCGAGCGCCCGTAACTTGCCTGCTGAAACCAGGCTCTCAATCGACGAGGGAGAGGTCACCAACATATCCACTTGACCGCCCAACAAGTCGGTTGTCGCAGGCCCCGCACCCCGATAGGGAACGTGCGTCACTTGAATATTGACCTGCTTGGCCAGTCTTTCTGTCGTGAGGTGCGAAAGCGTACCATTGCCAGGTGTTGCAAAATTGACGGCTTGTGGTCGCGCTTTTGCGTCAGCGATGTATTGACTTAGTGTTTTGTAAGGACTTTGTTCGCGCACCACAAAGACAACTGGGGCGTTGGTCAGCTGCGAGATAGGTTCAAAATCCAACTCGGGTACAAAACCAGCGTTTTGATACATCACGGGGTTCACCGCAATAATGCTAGTCTGAGACATTAACAGGGTGTACCCATCGGCTTTAGCCCTTGCGGCATAGGCGGTGCCTAAGTTGCCCCCTGCACCCGCTTTATTCTCGACGACCACCGGTTGTCCAACAATCGGCGCCAACTCAGATGCAAGTAAACGCGCGAGGCTGTCGTTGCCGCCTCCGGGTGGAAACGGAGAAATAATCGTAAAGGCCTGCTTGGGAAAATCAGCTAGCGGCGTGAGCGGTTGTGCCAACGCACTGCTTAAGGACAGAGACGTGAGTACACCCAGCAGCCAATGTTTCGACAGCGAATCAACAGCATGTTTGCGACGCATAAAAAACCTCCGGGCTTTTTTTAGTTCAGTGGGGCAGGCGATAGCTTTGTTTTTCTTGTTCATCAATTTGATTCAGTAAGTTGACTTCCCACTCAAGGTAGCGCATTGCCGCCGCGCGGTTGCCATCGTGTCGATCGTGCACAAAAAACAAATAGTCGATGCTGTCTTGGTCTGTTGGGCACGCAGGTGAAGAGGTGATCTCTAGACCCGCGGCTCGCCATTGTTCAACTGTGTCCATATTGATTTGTATCTGCGACGCACCAGCTTCTGATAACTCTAACGCCGCGAGTTGTGCGATGACGAAGTCATCTGCAACGACAACTACGTGAGCCCCTTTGATCGCTAGTAATTGCTTGAGGTGTGGACGGATTGACCAAACAAAACCTTTGAGGTGTGCTTCGCGATATTTTGTACTTGCGCGTACATCGATACAACGTGTTGTACTTGTGTCTAAGTTTTTGAGCTGCTCGGCTGAGATTATCGTAATGGCGCTTGAGTTTATTTGCTGTTGGCTGTTTTGCGGCGTTGCGTTTGTTTTCCACTGATAGGTAAACGCATTGGCTAACACTGCAACTTCCCAGCCCAGCATCGCAAGCCAAGATGCCATTGCGGGTGCTCGTACATTTTCGTCATCAAAAACGACAAGGCGTGCGCCTCGTACTCCAACAAATTGATCCGTGGCCTGAACAAGTTGTCCGCCGGGGGTATGTTGTGCGCCAGGAATTGTTCCACGGGCATATTCTTCTGGCGATCTCACATCACAAAGATACGTTGTGCGAGTCGTGTCGTTTAACCAACGTGCAACTGTCTCACCATCGACAAACGTGACGTCATGTTTTTCAGCGAGCGCTTTTGCTCGCTGTTGTTGAGCAGTCAGATTTTTTGTGTTGATGGTTTCAGGGTATTTGCGTGTGGCACCATGATCTAATTTTAGGTCTGCAAGATACCAACCTTGCGTGCCGTTTTCAAGCGCAAGAATTTTATTTTTCACGCCTAGGTTAATGAGAGTTTGCGCACCAATAATGCTGCGCGTGCGCCCCGCGCAGTTGATCACAATCGTCGTTTCTGCACTAGCCACCAAATCATCAATACGTAGCGGCAACTCACCATTCGGGCAACACGCCGCTGTTGGGATACTCATTTTTTTATATTCTGAAAAGGGTCTGCCGTCGAGAATCACAATATCTTCGTGCGCTGCAATTTTGGCATTGAGCGCTTGCGCTGTGATGCGTGGCGTTTGAAAAGCATGCTCTGCCAATTCGCCAAAGGCTTTGCTTGGCAGGTTGACGCCAGCAAACACTTGGTATCCCGCTTTCTTCCATTGCGCGATGCCACCGTCTAACAGATAGATATCTGTGTAACCGAGCTGCGCAAGCCTGTTCGCGGCACGCGCCGTTAATTCATTTGTATCGTCGCCGACTAAAACTAGTCGAACAGTTTTGCGCGGGACAAGCCTTTGCACCTCTGGTTCTAACTTGCTGTAAGGTGTAGACACGACATAAAAAAGGTGTTCTTCGCCATACTGACCATGTTCTCGGATATCGAGTAGAGCAATTTCTTTTTTATCGTGTAGCCAGCTTTTTAACGTTGCCGGCGCGACGCGTTTATATTGGTCTTTTGTCATGTGTCTTCCTGCAGCAGGTTGGGTTGATCGCTAGGTTAATTGGTAGGTTATGACGCGCAATGCGATCGAACATATAACGCCTGTGTCAGGCGTCTATGTCTTCTTTTAGATTCAGCTTTTCGATAAGCGATGAGCAATGGTCCCAGCCATGAAAATCGATGATCAATTGGCCTCGTCCTTTGCTGGCAACCTTTAACGACACCTTTGTACCGAGCTGATCGGAGAGCGTCTCTTCAAGACGCGTGACGTCGCGCGATTGGTTAGATTGCTTGGTAGTCAGTTTGTTGGTGGGTTCTTTAGTTGTACGCGTGACCAGTGCCTCGGCATCACGCACCGAGAGACGTTTGGCGATGATTTGATTAGCAAGTTGGATTTGTATTGCCGCGTCGACTGCGAGTAGCGCTCGAGCGTGGCCCATGTCAATATCGCCGGCCAGCAACATTGTTTGTACGGGGGTGGCAAGGTTTAACAACCTCAATAAGTTGCTTGTGGCTGAGCGCGACCGCCCAATTGCTGTAGCGGCCTGCTCATGGGTGAGGCCAAACTCTTCGATCAAACGTTTGACGCCCTGCGCTTCTTCAAGTGGGTTTAAATCCTCACGTTGAATATTCTCAATCAACGCCATCGCAGCAGCGTGTTCGTCTGCGACGTTTTTAACCAGGACCGGTACTTCTGTTAAGCCTGCTAACTGTGCCGCGCGAAACCGTCGCTCGCCCGCAATAATCTCGTATTGACCTTTCAGAGCATCAAGAGGACGAACTAAAATCGGCTGCATAATCCCTTGGACGCGTATGGAGTCTGCAAGCTCAGCCAACGCCCCTTCATCCATGCGCGTGCGCGGCTGATATTTACCGGCTTGAAGTTGCGTGATCAACAACGTATTTGGTGCGTTTGTGAGTGTTGGAGGTTGTCCGACTTGATCGAGACTATTGGTGTCTGCGCCGAGTAAAGCGTCGAGGCCTCGGCCTAGGCCCTTGGGTTTCTTCGTTACCATGTTGCTTCCTTAGTAGGCATGTGCGCGCAATTTGGGCACAAATATTTGTTTCATTTTTGAGCCGTGCGCACACGTTCAATCACCTCGGCGCCAAAAGCAATGTACGCTTGCGCGCCTCGTGAGGTTGGGTCATAGACGACCCCGGGCATGCCATGGCTTGGCGCTTCAGCAAGACGTACGTTGCGGGGCACGACGGTCTTGAATACCTTGTCACCAAAATGCGCCTCGAGTTGTGCAGAGACCTGCTGTTGCAAGGTAACGCGGGGGTCAAACATGACCCGCAAGAGACCGATCAAACTCAGTTCTGGATTGATATTTCGGTGAACGCGTTTGATCGTGTTAACAAGGTCGGACAGACCTTCTAATGCAAAGTATTCACACTGCATCGGAATGATGACGCCATGCGCTGCGGCCAAGCCATTTAGGGTTAACAACGAGAGCGTAGGGGGGCAGTCGATCAACACAAAATCGTATTGCAGTTCCACTTTTGAGAGTGCTTGCTTAAGCTGGAGCTCTCGGTGATCCATGCCAACTAAATCAATTTCGGCACCAGATAGTTCACGGTTAGAGGGCAGAACATCGTAGCCACCGCTCTCAGACGCGACTACGGCCTCTTGAATTGTCGCCTCACCAATTAGCACTTGATATAAGTTATGTGCAAGCGTACTTTTATCGATGCCACTGCCCATCGTCGAGTTGCCTTGCGGATCAAGATCGATGAGCAAAACTCGTTGTTGATGCTTGGCTAGACCCGCCGCAAGATTAATAGCGGTTGTCGTCTTACCAACACCTCCTTTTTGATTAGCAATGCAAAAGACTCGGGCAGTCGTTGGTGTGACGGGCGTGTTCATGTGGTTCCTTTCCGTTGCATCCAGACCAGGCAGCGCTGGCCTTCAAGCTCGGGAACTGTCAGGGGTTCTATTGCTTGGGCAGACCAAGCGGTATGTGCTTGAAGTGCAGTGATTTCTTCGGTTGGTTCTCGTCCTTTCATTGCGACTAGGTAGCCACCTTCGCGTACGTGTTGGCCCGCAAGTTGTGCAAAGTCTTCGAGTGAGGCGAAGGCGCGAGAAGTGACCAGCGTAGCTTGAAAGGGTTTAAGCGCTTCAATCCGGGCATGCTGTGCAGTCAAATTTGGAAGTGTAAGTACACCCGCCATTTGTCGCACAAACATTGTTTTTTTCTCTACTGCGTCGACGCAGGTCACCAGGACACCGGGGAGCATGATCGCAAGAATGACCCCTGGTAGTCCTCCGCCCGAACCGACATCAATCACCGTGGGTGTTTCTGTTTGGTTCAGAGACAGGGCTCGGCTTAGGGGAGCCACGAGAGAGAGGCTATCAAAGATATGGTGGGCTAATGCCTGATCAGGGTCACGGATTGCAGTCAGGTTGTAGGTCTTGTTCCAGCGCATGAGTTGCGATAAATATTCAAGCAAGGCAGTCTGCTGGGTTGGCTGACTCTTGAGGCGAAGAGTCCCGAGTGCGCGTAAGAGTCGCTCACTGGTACTGACTTTGACCGTTGCGTGTGCAATGGTGGTCACTTCACGCAGCCTTGCCATATTGGTGGCGTTTAAGATGAATCAACAGTAAAGAGATTGCAGCTGGCGTGACTCCAGAAATGCGAGAGGCTTGTCCGATTGTTTCAGGACGGTGCGCTTTTAGTTTTTGACGGACCTCGAAAGATAAGCTGGTTACGGCGCCAAAGTCGAGATCTGTTGGTATAACCAGTGTGTCTTGGGCCTGATGACGGTCTACTTCGTCTTGTTGGCGCGTAATGTAGCCTTCGTATTTGATTTGGATTTGAACTTGTTCGGCCTCATCACCCGGCGATAGCCCCGTTGCTAATTCGAACCCCTCTTGTAGCGGCATATTAACTAAGGTTTGATAAGAAACGTTGGGGCGCTTGAGCAAATCAGAGAGTAAGTACTCGCGTTCAATTTCTTTACCTAGCGTTTTTACAGCTACCGTTGGATCTAGCATGCGTGGATTTACCCACGTCGAGCGCAAACGGGCAACCTCTTTTTCAACCATTTCTCTCTTTTTGACAAAGGCATTCCAACGCTGGTCATTGACCAGGCCAAATTCTTTGCCTTTTTCTGTTAGGCGCCAATCGGCATTATCTTCTCGCAAACTTAAACGGTATTCTGCGCGAGAGGTAAACATGCGATAGGGCTCTGTGACACCCTTAGTGATCAGGTCGTCGATTAGCACTCCCATATAGGCTTGATCACGACGCAAAACAAAAGGGCTTTCGTTTCGAGCGGCACGTGCAGCATTAATGCCAGCAATCAAGCCTTGCGCAGCTGCCTCTTCGTATCCTGTTGTTCCGTTAATTTGCCCTGCAAAAAACAAACCTTGAATACTCTTGGTTTCAAGCGTTGCTTTTAGTTCTCGCGGGTCAAAATAATCATATTCGATCGCATAACCTGGGCGAACAATATGAGCATTTTCAAGACCTTTCATTGAACGAATCAGGGCCAACTGAATATCGAAAGGCAGGCTCGTTGAAACCCCATTAGGATAAATTTCATTTGTCGTTAAACCCTCTGGCTCGAGAAATATTTGGTGCGAATCTTTATCAGCAAAACGATGAACTTTGTCTTCTATAGAGGGACAATATCTTGGGCCAACCCCTTCGATTACGCCACTGTACATTGGAGAGCGATCGAGCCCGCCGCGAATGATTTCATGTGTTTGTGCGTTGGTATGTGTAACCCAACACGGCACTTGCTTTGGATGAAGCGCTTCGCTGCCTAAATATGAAAATACGGGAATAGGATCTAAATCACCTGGCTGCTCAGTTACTAAGGAGTAATCAATTGAGCGGCCATCTATTCGGGGTGGGGTGCCTGTTTTTAAACGACCTTGCGGAAGCTTTAACTCTTTTAAGCGCGCACCCAATGACGAGGCAGAGGGATCGCCAGCTCGACCGGCAGAATAGTTTTGTAAGCCGATATGAATCAGGCCATTTAGAAATGTCCCAGCCGTTAGAACTAGCGCCTTTGTTCGAAAGGTGATCCCCGATTGAGTCACTGCAGCAACAACTCGATCCCCTTCTAGTACTAAATCATCTACTGACTGTTGAAATAGCCAAAGATTAGGTTGATTTTCGAGGCGACTGCGAATTGCCTGTCTATACAGAACGCGATCTGCTTGAGCACGAGTTGCACGAACCGCCGGTCCTTTAGAAGCATTCAATATTCGAAACTGAATGCCAGCCTCATCAGTTGCGATTGCCATTGCACCGCCCAGCGCATCAATCTCTTTAACCAGATGACCTTTACCAATGCCTCCAATTGAAGGGTTACACGACATCTGCCCTAGTGTTTCGATATTATGTGTCAACAAAAGCGTTTTTGCACCGCTTCTAGCAGCAGCAAGTGCAGCCTCCGTTCCCGCGTGACCGCCTCCAACAACAAGAACATCAAAAATAGTGGGGTGATTCATGTTTGGTACATTTTAGTGGGTTGGGGGATGGATTATAGACTTGTCGCTTTAAATTGCGAGTTTGTTTCACGTGAAACATTAACAATTTAGGATTATTCAGCACGGCTTTTCTAAGAAATAAAATTCAACTCCTCTTATCGACCTCCTTAATTGCTTAAAACTTTCACCTCAACCTTACTCGCTTTACAAATAGTTTAAAGTATTAGACTGATCCATTCTCCCAGCAATGTTTCACGTGAAACATTGAAAGAATAACTCTGTGGATAACTTGGGTATAACGTTGGTATAACTTATTAGCAACCCTGTATAAATTGGGAAAACAAATACGCGGACAAACTTTACGTCGCACTACTGTGTATAAATTTGTGCGTAAGTTGTTAATATCATGTGTATATCCTGTGTAAATGCTGTGGACAGGTCTTTTATATAAAAAAATAAACCTTCGACCAACATAAATATCATTACTAGTTCACGTCCGCTAATAAGCGACTTTATCTCTGTATACCCATCAACTAACCTTTAAACATGCAAATACAATCGAAATTGCCCGACGTCGGAGCCACCATCTTTACAACGATGAGTAAGATGGCCCTGGAATACCAGGCAATCAATCTAGGGCAGGGGTTTCCAGACTTCAACACAGACCCCGCACTCTTGGGCCTGGTGTCTGAAGCAATGGCAAAAGGTTTGAATCAATACCCAGCGATGGCCGGGGTGCTGCCTCTACGTGAAGTCATCAGCCAAAAAATTGCTAATATTTACAAGCATCAATACGACCCTGATACTGAAATCACGATTACCAGCGGTGCCACACAAGCAATTATGGCGAGCGTATTAGCTTGTGTTGGTGCGGGCGACGAGGTAATCGTTCTAGAGCCGTGCTACGACTGCTATATACCAGCCATTAAACTCGCTGGAGCCAAGCCCATTAGCGTCCCAATGCGTGCGCCCAGCGATATCAACTCTGTTTACAGTGTTGATTGGGGGTTAGTTAATGCTGCCATCACTAAAAACACCAAGCTGCTAATTGTAAATTTTCCGCATAACCCAACAGGCGCTGTCATTACCGCGACAGATCTAGATGAACTAGAAAAAATAGTTCATCAACACAATATTTTTTTACTAGCTGACGAAGTCTATGAACACATCATTTTTGATGGTGTCCAACACATCAGCCTCTCTACCAGACCAGCACTGGCAGCCAGAAGCTTCGTTATCTCTTCATTTGGCAAAACAACACATACGACAGGCTGGAAAATCGGCTACTGCTGCGCCCCAAAATTCATGACAGCAGAACTTAGAAAAGTTCATCAATTCATGGTATTTACAGTGCCTTCGCCTTTTCAACACGCCCTGGCGGTATACACAGCTGATTCAAACACATATTTAACATTGCCGAGTTTTTATCAAACAAAACGTGATTACCTTTCGAATGGCTTACGCAATACTCGTTTCAAGGTTTTGCCAAGTCCAGGAACCTTTTTTTTACTCGCTGACTACAGCGATATCTCCGATCAGCAAGAAGCTGATTTTTCGATTTGGTTGACCAAAACGCATGGTGTTACGGTCATTCCAGTATCAGCTTTTTATCAGTCATCCGATGCCCCCGCTTCGAATCACCAACTCGTCCGCTTTTGTTTTGCTAAACAGGAGGCCACCCTTGATTTAGCAATTGAACGTTTAGCGAAGGTTTGATTTAACCATGATCGATTGCTGAAAATATTTTTTTTATAAAAACAACTTTTTGATAGTTGCTATGTCGTCCTGTTTTATCTCTTTTATTGTTTTTATATATAACAACTAATGGATAATAAGGCCTGTGGATAAAAGGTATAAATACAAATTTATGTTTATTTTCAAATATTTACGTAATATTTGACTTGTGAATAACTTCTGTTTAGTTTTGTGGATCAAGTTGGATAAGTTTCGTTGGTCGCTAGTTGTGTCGACTTACCCCAAGTTCATGCACAGTTTGTTCACATGCCATTAGCCCTTGTTATCCACAGGTAAATTTTTTGTAACTAATTTTCAATTGATGCGTGGAAACAACAAAGGTGTTGCTGCGCCTGACCCAGATAAAGGATTGTTATGTTGCGCGGTAAAACAGCGTTAATTACTGGTTCGGTCGCTGGCTTAGGCTATGCAATGGCAGAAGCACTTGCTGAACAACAAGCAAACATCATTTTGCACGGACTGGAGCCTCTAGAACAAGTACAACAGGCTAGCGAACGATTGCAGTCAAAGTATGGAGTGCCTGTTATTTATAGTCAGGCAAATTTAACAGTTGTGCCTGAAATTGAAACACTGATCGAATACGCTCAAAGAACATTTGGTGGCGTTGATATTCTCATTAACAACGCAGTGATTAGAAATTTCGCCGCTATTGATACGCTTAAAACGGAGTCTTGGAACGAGTCAATTGCTGTTAATTTATCAGCAGCCTTTCACACTTCGCGCTTAACAATCCCCCAGATGAAAAAACGGATGTGGGGCAGAATTATCAACATATCTTCTGTATACGGCACGACAGCAACTGCAAATCGAGTGTCATACATCACAACTAAAACAGCACTGATAGGCTTAACAAAAAGCACAGCGATGGATGTTGCGACAGAGGGGATCACTTGTAATGCGCTATGCCCGGGAACTGTTCCGACCCCACCAATCGTTGAGCGGATTGCAGGTAATGCCGCAAAAGCTGGAATCACTATTGAAGAGGCCGAGCACGATTACATTTCAAGTCGCCATCCGACGGGTCGCTTTGTCGCCATGAAAAGTGTGGCGAGCTTTGCCGTATTTTTATGTAGTGAGGCAGGAAAGGATATTACGGGTGCAGTGTTGCCCGTTGATGGTGGCTGGACCATCGAGTAGCTAGATTGCTATTTGCCGATGCAGAAGCGTGAAAAAATTTCGCCAAGCAAATCATCAGGAGTCATCTGACCTGTGATCAGCCCAAGTTGGGTATGGGCCAAGCGAAGTTCTTCTGCAAAAAGATCTAACACGAGATCTTTTTGTAAAGCGTACTCACTTGCCTGAGTCAGATGTTGTTGTGCTGCAATCAAGGCATCAACATGGCGCTGCCGTGCTAACCACGGAGACTCTTGTCCGGGGTTCCAACCAGCTAACTCAAGCAGTTTTGCACGTAACGCATCAAGCCCTTGGCCAGTTTTGGCTGAAATAAATAGTGTGTCGTTCAACGTGGTGACTAACTTGTTTGATAGGTCAACTTTATTGCAAACATTAAGAACAATTGATTTCGCTGAACGACGTTTTTGAATATACGGATCCAGCGTGAGATGATTGGTATCGATAGCACTTAGATGCAAAATGACATCAGCTTGTTCAATCGCAGCCCAAGTCCGTTCAATACCGATCGCCTCAATGGTGTCAGCGGTATCACGTAAACCCGCTGTATCGGTAATCGTAATGGGTACACCATCAAGAGAAATGACCTGACTCACTTTGTCTCTGGTTGTACCAGCGATATGGGTCACGATCGCAAGATCTTGTCCCGACAACGCATTAAGCAAACTCGATTTTCCAACATTGGGTTCGCCCGCTAAAACGACATGTAATCCCTCGCGTAAAACCACACCTTGACGTGAAGCAGATAGAATTTCTGCAAGTTCGCGTTGCAGCACCTCGAGTTTTGCGTGAGCCTGATATTTTTCGAGAAATTCAATTTCTTCTTCAGGAAAATCGAGCGTGGCCTCAACTAACAACCGAAGATTAACGATGGAGGCTGAAAGAGTGTTGATGCATTTTGAAAAAGAGCCCGTCATCGAAACGACGGCGGCGCGCGCAGCTGCTTCAGAAGTGGCATCAATTAAATCGGCAATAGCCTCTGCTTGGGCTAAATCAATTTTGTCGTTTAAGAACGCCCGCAATGTGAACTCGCCGGGAGAAGCGATATGAATATTGAACTTAGCACCAACTATTAAGCAGCGGTTGAGTAGTTGTTGTAAAACTGCTGGCCCCCCGTGACCTTGTAACTCAAGCACATCTTCACCAGTGTACGAGGCGGGGCCCACAAAGTAGAGCGCAATGCCTTGATCGATGGCGTTGCCATCAGCATCTGGAAAGCGACAGTAGGTGGCGTGACGGGGCTCGAGAGCCCTGCCAAGTAGTGCATAGATAAAGGGCCCCAAATGGGGCCCGGAGACACGCACTACGCCGATGCCACCCCTACCAGGGGCGGTGGCAATTGCAACGATAGGACGCTGATTTAAAGAGCCCATTCAACCTGCAGATTAACGATTTGAAGCCGTTGCGACGGCGGCCATCTTATTTGTGATGTACCACTGTTGCGCGATGGACAATATATTGTTCACGCACCAGTACAAAACAAGCCCGGAAGGGAAAAAGAACATCATGCCACCAAATACTAAAGGCATAAACATCATGACTTTTGCTTGTACGGGGTCGGGTGGTGTTGGGTTCAAACGCATTTGTACGAACATGGTCACCATCATGATGGCGGGCAGGATAAAGTATGGATCTCGTACCGATAGATCATGTACCCACAACACCCAAGGGGCGCCGCGTAATTCAACGCTTGAGCCCAATACGTAATAAAGTGAAATGAACACAGGAATTTGAATCACAATAGGCAAACAACCACCGAGAGGGTTAATTTTTTCGGTGCGATACATTTCCATCATGGCGGTGTTGAGCTTTTGCCGATCATCACCAAACTTTTCTTTTAATGCTTGCAAACGGGGCGCAACCATTTTCATCTTAGCCATCGAGCGATAACTTGCCGCTGATAGAGGATAAAATGCAGCCTTGATTAAGACCGTTAAAAGCACGATTGTCCAGCCCCAATTGCCCAATAAAGAAAACAACCAAGTCATCAACGAGAAGACTGGTTTAGCAATAATCGTCAGTAGTCCATAATCAATTACTAGTTCTAGGCCTGGCGCCAATGCCTCGAGGGCGGTTTGATCTTGCGGGCCGACCCATAATTTCGCAGCTATCGTCAGACTACTATTAGGAGCAATGCTCCCAATAGGTTCAATACTACGTATGGCGTACAGATTTTTTTCGAGCTCTGTCATGTCGTAAGTGCGTGACTTGCCCTGAGGGGGCACCCAAGCCGTGACAAAGTAATGCTGAATAAAGGCAAACCAACCGTTATCTGCATGCTTGATGTAACTTGCCTTACGCTTTTCAACTTCAGTTAACGTTACTTTTTGAAATTTCTCTTGCTCAGAATAGATCGCAGCACCAACGAAATTTGCTGGGCCACTCAAGAAACTGGGAGCACTGCTCGTGCCGGCTGGGTCAGAACCATCACGAGTGATTTGCAAGTAAACCGAGGGAGTAATCGCTAGCGAGGACAGATTTTCAATCTGATGTGCAACATCGACAGCGTAGTCACCACGCTTGAGTGTAAAAGTCTTGGTGAGCTTGACGTCACCTGAAGTCGATGAAAACTTAATCACTAAGGTGTCACCTTTAAGTTCACGCGCATCAGTCTCAAGAGTGAACGGAACGAGGTGATTAGGAAAGGTCACCCCAGCCGAGGCGCCCGTTAAACCCGACTGCACAACGTAAGTATGCCCGGCCGTGCGCTCTAAAAGAGTAAAAGGCTTTTGGGGATCATCAACAGAGGGAAAGGCTAGCAAATCTGTACGAATCAGCTGAGCGCCCTGGAGATCAAACGTTAATGCTAAAACATCGGTTTTAAACAAAACGGTTTGCGCGGTCGGGCTCACTGCGGCTGCTAAGCCGGGCACCGTCGCAACCGAGCTGCTAGCTGCGGTTACGGTGGCCGCGGCTGGAGCCACCGGCACACCCGCGTTGTTTGCCGGTGAGGCACCGTCTGGGGTCTCGGCCTTGGGCTTCACGCTCGCGGGTGGTGCGCCAAAAACGGGGGGGTTTCCTTGATGAACTTGCCAGTTGTTCCACAGCATCAGCAGTGAAAACGAAAAAATCATCAATAGGATGGTGCGGCGGATGTCCATGCTTGCCCAAATATATAAAATAGCGAACTAGAGAAGGCTCGCAGTTTAGCGTTAATCTAGATGACAGCGGTGTGATGGTGTGACGCAATCAGTGTTTTTAGAAACTATTTTTGAAGGCAGTGCTGGCACAGGGTCAAATCCGCCCTGACACCAAGGGTGGCAACGCCCTAAGCGTGAAACAGCAAGACCGGAGCCTTTTAAAGCGCCCCAGGTCTGAATGGCCTCGATGGCATAGCTCGAGCAGGTTGGCGTAAACCGACAACTGTTGCCAAGCCAAGGACTTAAGAAAAACTTATACGCCCGAATCGGCAAAATTAACATAGCCTTTAGCATTGACTGGCCTTTATAAAATGCGCATCTACCTCTTGGCGGGCCGCTCGTTTCAGTGCAGTTAAGCTTACCAACTCAATGCGTTTATTCAATCGAACAACATAGTCTGCAGCGGGTAAAGATAAGCGACACGAGCGAAAAGCCTCGCGAACAACGCGTTTTAGCGCGTTGCGTGTTGAGGCGTGCTGAGCAAAGCGCTTAGCCATTATCAGGCCTAAGCGAGCGATAGGTGGCCCAGCGCAAAGTTGCTCGGACGACACAACAACCTTCGCGGTAACCACAAAATAAACCCCACGGGCTACCCTGCGACCGGAGAGGGCCGCAGAGAACTCGGTGGGGCGGTGCAAGCGCGCCGCCGTCGGAAACGTGGCGCTAGGCATCAGAGCAGTGTTGTCGTAAATGGGCGAAGAGCCCACAACAGTCAAGTTGGCTGATCAGTTCAGTTGACTGATTAAACAGCCAGGCGCTTACGGCCTTTAGCACGACGGGCGTTGATGACTGCGCGGCCACCGCGTGTTTTCATGCGCACTCGAAAGCCGTGAGTGCGCTTACGGCGGGTAACGGAAGGCTGGTAGGTACGTTTCATGATGAGTGGCCCAACAAAGAGCGAAAAAGGTTTAGGATAATACTAAAAAGCCCTCCATTTCATCAAAAAAACCGAACTTAGTCAAATGGTTAGGGCAAACCTAAGGGTAAATTGCCTGCGTTCCTGTGGATAACCTTGGCCCTGACAGGGTAGAATCAGACTTTACTTAGCGAGTCACATGAACCAGTTTTGGCAGTCCTGCGTCTTGCACCTAGAGCAGGAGTTTCCTCCCCAGCAAATCAGCGCGTGGATACGTCCGCTGATTCCGCTTGCCTTCGATGAGGCGCAGGCGTGCTTACGGTTGTCCGCGCCAAATCGATTCAAACTTGACTGGGTGCGCAAAAACTTTGCGCATCAAATCGAAACCTTTGCATCAAACTGGTACAAAAGACCCGTACAAGTTTTGTTTGAACTGCCCCCACCAGAACAAGAGTTGCGAGCGCCAACCCTAAAGGCAAGCGCACACCACGAGGCGACCGCTGGGCAAGGTGATGCCGCGACGTTTTCGCCGTTGTCTGGTTTGACTGACAATCTGCTCGACGCGCAACTGCTACCACCCGGCCAAGTGGCGGTGCAGACACCGAATTTAAATGGTGTCGCGATGTCACAGTCAATCACGCCATCGGCCGACGAGCGCTCACGCTTAAACGTAGAACTTACCTTTGATAATTTTGTAACAGGCAAGGCAAATCAGCTCGCTCGGGCTGCCGCCTTACAGGTTGCCGAAAATCCCGGCACCTCATATAACCCGTTGTTTTTGTACGGCGGTGTTGGTTTGGGTAAAACGCATTTGATTCACGCCATCGGTAATGCGTTGCTCGCGGCTGGCAAAGGTGCGCGCGTCAGATATGTTCATGCAGACCAGTATGTATCAGACGTTGTCAAAGCGTATCAACGCAAAGCATTTGATGATTTCAAACGCTATTACCATTCTCTTGACCTGCTACTGATCGACGATATTCAGTTTTTCTCAGGCAAGAACCGTACACAAGAAGAATTCTTCTACGCCTTTGAAGCCATGGTTGCGCAGCGCAAGCAGATTATCATCACTAGCGATACGTATCCCAAAGAGCTCTCGGGTATTGATACCCGGTTGATATCGAGGTTTGACTCGGGGCTCACGGTTGCGATTGAACCCCCCGAGCTTGAAATGCGGGTTGCCATTTTGTTGCGCAAGGCCGAGCAAGAGGGCGTAACACTACCCGAAGATGTTGCGTTTTTTATTGCAAAACATTTGCGCAGTAACGTTCGAGAGCTTGAGGGTGCGCTGAAAAAAGTTGTGGCGTATGCGCGTTTTCATGGCCGCGAAGTTGCCAACGTTGATATCTGCAAAGACGCTTTAAAAGACTTGTTGTCAGCGTCTAGTGGGCAGGTGACGGTTGAGAACATTCAAAAAACGGTCGCTGACTACTACAAAATGAAGGTCGCTGATATGTATTCAAAGCGGCGCCCTGCCAACATTGCGATGCCGCGTCAGGTCGCGATGTATCTAGCTAAAGAACTGACGCAAAAAAGCTTGCCAGAAATTGGCGATCTGTTTGGTGGTCGCGATCACACCACGGTGTTACATGCGGTGAGAAAAATCACCGATCTACGTGCGAAACAAGCAGACTTTAACCATACGCTGCATGTGCTTGAACAAACTTTAAAGGGATAATCCATGCAACTTGTCCAGACCCCCCGCGATGCCTTACTCAAACCGCTATCGACTGTTGCCGGTATTGTTGAGCGGCGTCACACACTGCCTATACTTGCCAACATTTTGGTGCGCAAGCAAGCGCAACGGGTATCGTTCATTGCGACAGACCTCGAAGTACAAATCACCACGCATGCTGATTTTGGTACCGGCGCAGAAAGCGAATCGCTCACCGTCGCAGCGCGCAAGCTATTAGATATCTTGCGGGCCTTACCCGATACGGGCGATGTCAAACTCTCAACGACAGGCGGCAAACTGGCTGTTCAAACGGGCAAAAGCCGGTTCTCGCTGCAGACGCTTGCAGCAACTGAGTTTCCGACGATGACGCAGCCCGAGCGCTGGGACGTCTCATTGACGCTACCGCGCAAGACACTTAAGCATTTGTTCAACATGGCGCACTTTGCCATGGCACAACAAGACATCCGCTACTACTTAAACGGAATGCTGATGGTGTTTGAACCAGGTCTGTTGCGAGCGGTGGCAACCGATGGGCATCGCCTGGCTCACAGCTCAACCGCAGTCGAGGGTGTGCTTGCCAAACACGAAGTGATCGTGCCGCGCAAAACCGTGCTCGAAATGCAGCGCTTGTTAGACGACTCAGACGAGCCGGTCACTATTGATGTGGCCCCTGGGCAAATACGGTTTTCATTTGGCCATGTTGAGTTAGTGTCAAAACTAGTCGAAGGAAAATTTCCTGACTTCAATCGCGTGATCCCCTCTAATTACACGCGTCATTTTGATGTGTCGCGTGAGATCTTGCAGGGGTGCTTGCAGCGCGCAGCGATTTTGACAACAGACAAATTTCGTAGCGTTCGCTTGCAGTTGGGACAGCATCTGTTAAAGATCTCTTCAACAAACGCCGAACAAGAAGAAGCACAAGAAGAAGTCGACGTTGATTACGAACACGAGGCTTTAGACGTTGGATTCAACGTCAGCTACTTGCTAGATTTCTTAGCCAACGTCAAAGCCGAAACGATTCGCTGGTCTGTCATGCCCGATGCGAACGCCTCAGCCCTTATTACTTTGCCTGATGACGAGTCTTTTAAGTACGTCGTCATGCCTATGCGGATTTAAAGAATGTCAGAAAACACTCAAGTACCTAGCCAGCCTCCTGAAGATATGGACGCGTATGGTGCCGATTCGATCAAAATGCTTAAGGGCCTTGAGGCCGTGCGCAAGCGCCCTGGCATGTACATCGGGGATACGTCTGACGGCACCGGTCTGCATCACATGGTGTTTGAGGTTGTTGACAACGCAATCGATGAATCGCTAGCAGGGCATTGCGATGATATCGTTGTCACAATTCATGGCGATAACTCAATTTCAGTGACTGATAATGGTCGCGGCATTCCGACCGACATCCATAAAGATGATGAGTTTGCGCGTAGCGCGGCCGAAATTGTTTTAACGGAGTTGCATGCGGGTGGTAAGTTTGACCAGAACTCGTACAAAGTCTCTGGTGGTTTGCATGGCGTGGGTGTGTCTTGCGTCAACGCGTTGTCGTCGTGGTTGCGTCTGACGATTCGTCGCAATGGGCAGGTGCATCAAATGGAGTTTCGCAAGGGTGAGCGAGTTGCTCCTTTAGCGGTAACGGGCCAAACTGAAAAGCGCGGGACAGAGGTCCACTTTTTGGCCGACACAGATATTTTTAATAACGTCGAATATCACTACGAAATTCTTTCAAAGCGGTTGCGCGAACTTTCGTTCTTGAACAATGGCGTGAAGATTCGCTTGATTGATCAACGTAATGGCAAAGAAGAAAACTTTGCATTTTCTGGCGGCGTGAAAGGCTTTGTCGAGTATATCAATCGTGGCAAAACGGTATTGCACCCGAATGTGTTTTCGGTGAGTACAGAATCTAATGCTGGTGGCACACTAGTGGGTGTCGAAGTTGCCATGCAATGGAATGACGGCTACAGCGAACAAGTTCTGGCGTTTACCAACAATATTCCGCAGCGCGATGGTGGCACGCACATGACGGGTTTGCGCGCAGCAATGACGCGTATTCTGAATAAATACATTGGTGACAACGAAATGGCCAAGAAGGCCAAAGTTGAAACCACCGGCGATGATATGCGCGAAGGCTTGACCTGCGTGCTGTCAGTTAAAGTGCCCGAGCCTAAATTTAGTAGTCAGACCAAAGACAAACTGGTGTCAAGTGAAGTGCGCCCAGCGGTTGAAGAGGCGGTCGCGCGAACCCTTGAAACGTGGTTGCTTGAAAACCCGATCGACGCCAAGGCATTGTGTGCCAAAGTTGTCGAGGCCGCGCGTGCGCGAGAGGCTGCGCGCAAAGCACGCGAGATGACACGCCGTAAGAGTGTGCTTGAGGGTGCGGGCTTACCCGGGAAACTTGCCGACTGCCAAGAAAAAGATCCAGCATTGTGCGAGTTGTATATCGTCGAGGGTGACTCGGCAGGTGGCTCAGCAAAGCAAGGGCGTGACCGCAAGTTTCAAGCGATTTTGCCGTTGCGCGGTAAGGTATTAAACGTAGAAAAAGCGCGCTTTGATAAGTTGATTGCCAGCGAGCAAATTACGACTCTGATTACCGCACTTGGTACAAGTATTGGCCCAGACTTTAACGTCGATAAGTTGCGTTATCACCGGATCATTATCATGACCGATGCTGACGTTGACGGTGCGCATATTCGCACACTGCTTTTGACGCTGTTGTATCGTCAGATGCCTCAGCTTGTCGAGCGCGGTTATATCTATATTGCGCAGCCGCCTCTTTATAAAATCAAAGCAGGCAAAGACGAACGGTATCTGAAAGACGAGGTTGAAGAGTCTAGCTATATGCTGACGCTTTCACTGAAAGACGCGTCGCTCGTGCCGCAAGCCGGCGCCGAGGCGATCTCTGGTGCGGCGCTGACAGAGCTTGCCAAACAATACGTCATGGCAGATGGCGTGATTGCTCGTCTGAGCCGTTTCATGGATGAGTCGACGTTGTCTGCGATCGTTGGTGGTGCAACCGTTGAACTCGAGACCGATGAGCTAGCAAAGGCTTCGGCAGCGCGTTTGCAAGCGTCGCTCGAGGATCCCTTATTGCCCAATCAAGTTGAAGTGACGCCTGAATATCATCAGGGGTCAGAGCGCTATCGTTTGATTGTTCGTCGTAAACATCACGGCAACGTGCGAGTGACGGTCCTTGACCCCGACTTTACGAGTGGCGCAGATTACGGCGTGCTGGCGCGTGCGGCGGCAACCTTTCAAGGTTTGGTTGGTAAAGGTGCGATGGTTGCACGTGGCGAGGGCGACAAGCGTAAAGAAAGCATGGTTGCTGATTTTCGTGAGGCGATGCAATGGTTACGTGCTGAAGCTGAGCGTAATGTCACCAAGCAACGTTATAAGGGCTTGGGCGAGATGAACCCATCGCAACTTTGGGAAACTACGATGGATCCTAAAGTACGCCGCTTGTTACGTGTTCAGATTGAAGACGCGATTGGTGCCGATCAAATTTTTACAACGCTGATGGGTGATCATGTTGAGCCACGGCGCGCCTTTATCGAAACGCATGCACTTCAGGCAGCAAATTTGGATGTGTAACTACGCGTCATCGTGTTAGTAAAAAAGGGCTGCGTTCATACAGCCCTTTTTGTTTCAAGCACCCATTACAACAGAGGAACATTATGTTTGATCGACTAAAACAAAAAACGGCACAATCTTTATGTGCTCTTGTGTTGGCAAGTTTAAGCACCTTGGCCGTTGCTGCGTATCCTGACCGAGCGTTGACGTTGATCGTGCCTTTTGCGGCCGGTGGACCGACAGACGTGATGGCGCGCGTAGTGGCAGAGAGCTTATCTAAAGTGCTGGGCCAATCTGTGATCGTTGAAAACACACCGGGTGCTGGCGGCACAGTTGGCGGCACGCGTGCCTCGCGAGCCGCAGGTGATGGTTACACCATACTGATCGGTAACGGCGGCACGCTAGCCGTGAGCGCTACGCTGTATAAAAACTTAAGTTTCGACGTACTGAAAGATTTTATTCCGATTGCGTCAATCGGCGATGCGCCACAAATTGTGTCGGCACGTAAAGATTTTCCAGCGAGCGGGCTTGATGAGTTTGCCGCGTACCTTAAGCAAAACGCGCCGCGGTTGAATTTTGGTGCAGCCGGGGTGGGCTCTGGAACGTGGCTAGGTGGCCAACTCATTAATGTCAAATTAGGGGTGAAAGTGAACGGCGTGAATTATCGTGGCGCTGGGCAAGCAGTCAACGATGTCATGGCCGGCCACATTGATTACATGGTTGAGAGCACCACGACTGCAGTGAAATACGTCAAATCAGGTTTGGTAAAAGGTGTGGTGGTATTGCGCCCTAAACGCATTGCTGCGTTGCCCGACGTACCGTCAGCCGGTGAGTCAGGGTTTCCTGACTTACTGTATGACATCTGGAATATGATTTTGGTGCCTAAAGGGACACCTCCAGACGTTGTAAAAAAATTGAATCAGTCGCTCGTCTTGGCGTTGCAGGCACCAGAGTTGCGAGCACGGTTTGAGGCTGCTGGCATTGAAGACACAACGCCTGAGCAAAAAACTCCTGAAGGGGCACGCGCATTGTTAGCGAGCGAAGTTGCGCGCTGGAGACCGGTGATTATTGATTTGGGCGCAACTCCCGACTAGAGATGATCGGTTCGATGGGTGAAGGCTGCGTTGCGCGGTTGAGTCGTGATTGGTCTAAGCCGTCACGGCCACCCAAGTTTCAAGGGATGTAAAGACAATGACAACAACACTTTCAAGCTTTTTTTGCCCTTCCACGATTTATATGGGGGTGGGTGCGTCAGACAAGATCAGCGAGATCGTTGCGAAGCTGTCGTGTCGGCGTATGTTTGTGGCGCTTGATGCGGCGCTGTTGAACAGCGAGTTCTATGCGCAAATACAAACGTTGCTAAACGCAGCGGGTGTTCAGAGCGCAGTCTTTACTGAAATTGAACCTGATCCGAGTGCGCACACGGTTCAAAAGGCGTTTGAGGTGTGCCAAGCCCATGGGGCGACCGCGATTCTTGCGATCGGTGGCGGTAGTACGATCGATGTTGCCAAAGCGGTTGGGATTTTAGCTACGAATGGTGGGCGGATTCACGATTACGAGGGGATCGATAAGTTTAGTCTCGCGCCTCTGCCGCTCATCGCGGTCCCGACGACTGCTGGTACGGGATCTGAGGTTTCGGGTTCGTGCGTAATCACCGATACCGAAAAAAATCTCAAGATGTCGATTCGCCACGCCGCCTTAAATCCAGCCGTGTTTGCAATACTGGATCCCTTAGCGCTGCGTACGGTGCCGGCACATGTTGCCGCGCACTCTGGCATCGATGCGTTCGTACATGCCTTTGAGTCTTATCTTTCGTTACAGACAAATTTAATTACCGATGCAATCAATTTGCAGGCAATCGAATTGTTGGCGTCAAACATACGCCCATTTGTTGCGAATCGAGGCAATCTTGACGCTGGGTTAAATATGTTGTGTGGCTCGTCGCTCGCTGGGATGACATTCGGACAAACGGGCTTGGGCAACGTGCATTGCATGGCGCGTTTTATTGGCGCACAGTTTCATCTGTCGCATGGTTTGTCTAACGCGCTGTGCTTGCCGCATGTTGCGCGTTTTAATTTAGTCGCAAATCCACAAAAATTTGCACGTGTCGCTGCTGCAATGGGGCGGCCGGTTCAGCAATGGCCAACGCTTGATGCCGCACAGGCCGCGGTCGAGGCGATTCAAGCCATGTGTTCTGATTTGGGTATCCCGCCTCGGCTCAGGGATGTGGGTGTGACCGAAGATTGTTTTGATGACATGGCGCGGTTATGTACACAGGCAAATTACAACCGCTGGAACCCGCGCCATACGACGACCGCAGATTTTCGCGCGTTGTTTGAAAAAGCGTTTTAACTGCGTTCCTGGATATCCTCCTTGTTCAGAGGATCGGTGAGTCGTACGTTAAACGCTATAAACGAAAACTCAGCAATCGAGGGTCATCGATTTCACCAAGGGGAGCTGGCTTCCCATAAGACAGGGTGATTTGTTTCTTTGGCCCGCCGTAACAGATCAAGCAAAGGAAATGCCCTCTGACGCAGACCTACGGGTCTGGCGATGGGATCCTTTGGCGCATCATCGTCATCATCCTCGTTAGGCGGTGGCGTCAATGCAATCGCTCGCTCGAGCTTATCAATGGTTTGCGCCATGTGCTCTGGCATGAACACGCCTCTGACCGGCAAATCTGTACCATCGAGTTTGCCCATGATCTGCAGAATCGGTTTGGCGTGTTGCGATAGCATCAAAATATCTGCGCCGGCCTTACTACTAAAAGTGACGAGCATCGTAGTTTTCCTTATGGATCAAAGCGTCTTGCCTTGAGGCTTTTTCAGCCCCATTGCTACAAGCTTACTCTTTTGTGTCACAGGTATAAAACCGATGCGATTTTGGTTGATTGGAGTATTGCTCTTTTTATCGAAACTCGTCTGGGCAGGGGGGGCGTCATGCCAAGTCACAGAGTTGGGTAACCCATGTCAGCAGGGCGGTGTTGCTACGTTAGGTCGCGCACATAGCAGCCCTAACCATGGGATTGGTAACCCAGTCGATCGACGCAATGGCAATAAATATCAACGCGATACGGATTTGCCCAGTTTAGTCAGTGCACCAGGACTTGAGTTGGTGAGGCACTACAACGCGATGGATCCTCGAGTGGGCGCGTTGGGCCGAGGTTGGTCGTGGTCGTATGACACGCGACTGTATTGGATGGGAGCACACCTACAGGTGCTGCAGGCGGACGGTAGCCGGTTGACCTTTCAATGTGACACGACACAGCGTTGTGTCGCACCAGCACTTGAGGATGGCGTGATCACGCGAGTGGGCGAAGGCTGGCAGTGGCAGTGGCCATTTGGAAAGTGCTTGCGTTTTGACGAACCCGGGCGCTTGATTGGCTGGTCGTTCGTGGAGGCGAACAAACGCGGTCAATTACACGGTCATTGTCGAGAGGCGCTTGCGGTGCAAATTCTGCGGCATCACGCACCATCGAAATGGCATGGTGAGCTTGACCGTGTGACCGATACCCAGACCAAGCAGAGTTTGCGTTTTATCTATGCCGCGCCAGTCGCTCAGCAAGCTGCATCGTTGACGGCGCAAAATGCGACAAGTCAAATCGCAACAACACAAGAAGCCCAAAAGCACGCAATCAAGACACCACGACACGTAAGCCAACAAGCAGCATCGCTAGATACGATCACCCCTGAATCTTTGCATAAGCTGGTTGCTGTCGAGTCGCCACTGGGGATCTTTCATTATCGTTATGAGGCCAACATCTTGGCTGAGGTGCTTCGCCCTGACGGTATGCGTCGTCGTTATCATCACGAACAGCGATTACAAGCTGGGCATGCGTACGCCGTGACGGGAATCTCAATCGTCGATCAAACGGCGACGTTGGCGCTGCGAACACACACGTGGCAGTATGACGGTGAAGGCCGAGTGCAAAAATTTGCCGCGGGCGCGCCAGAATTGCTTGCGGCAGGATTGCCAACGGCCGTACCTGATTCGGCGCTTGGACTGACGATTGAACAAGATGCGCGACAGATAATCCGGAAAGTTTCTTTTGATGGCAAAGGATGGCCAGGCCTAAGCCTCTGGTTTGATACGTCAGGACATTTAACGCAATGGCATGCTCGCGGCGTTGCGACTGAGCGCCTTGAATACCAGATGCCACATAAGTTGCAGGCGGCCTCGGATAGACACCAAGGGGCTACGCAAAGCGAACGGCCCTTGCCGCACGCACACTTAGTCTTGCGCAAATTTGGTGAGCAAGATCTTTGGCGTTGGAACTTTGATGTCTTTGGAAGAGCGCGAGGCTTCAAGGCGCGCTCGACTGTTGCAGAGCCCGTCGAGGTAAGCGTAGCTTGGCGAGGTAGGTACCCAACTGTGATTGCACACCCTCAAGAGACGCAGCACTGGCGCGTTAACTCGAACGGCGATTTACGTGAGCGTGTGGTGTTTCGACCAACGGCGCATACGGGTCTGTTCAAGGTGCTTCGCCCCGAGTGGAGCTATCGCGAGGCGTTTACGTATGATGCGCGGGGCCGACGCTTAACGCATGTACTGCCAGAAGGGGGGGTGTTGCACTATCATTGGTCGCAGACAACCTTGCAAGCGGTTGAGTGGGAAAATGTCGCTGGGCAGCGGCAGAAGGTTGTCGAGATCGGCCCTAATGGGCTTGTGCATGGCAACGGCCTGTTAACGGTCAGGCAAATGGTTGAGCCTCAAGCACTCAAGGCTCAGGCGCCTCAGCTAGAGCAGTTGCTGGTGTATCAACCCGCAACGCGCTTGCCCCTGTATCGGTATCAAGTTGCTACCGATTCGCGCGTAAGGCTTAGCTACGAGCGTACGACACTGTTCGGGCAAACGCGGGAGACACGCTATGACTATGATGTTGAGCAACGCTTGCGGCGACACCGTAGTTGGTCGTCAGCCCAACAGCAAGCGTCGATGCGCGAGTACGCCTGGAGACAGTCCGGCGCCGCGCGTCAAGCGATCGCGCGTGATGCAACCGGGTTACCGACACGTGTTGACCGTTTTGTGCTGCGCTATAACTCACAGCGCCGGCTATCTAGTGTGGTCGAACAGCGTGATGCGGGCCAGACGGTCAGCTATGGCCACAACGCCCTAGGCGAACAAATCTGGCGCGAAGATCAGCACGGGCGTACACAGTTTTTGTATGACCAGCAAAAGATGGTGGCACAAGCCTACGAAAGCAAGAGCGGCTTGCGCGTGAAGCGACGCTTTATCTACGTGCAGCAGGTGCCGATTGGCCTGATTGAATACGACAACAACGCGACTCGGGCAAGCCTCTATTTCTTTCATGCGGATGCGGTGGGGTTGCCTCAGTTGCTGACCGACGCTCGGCAGGCGGTTCGTTGGCATGCCACCTATAGCCCCCTTGGTGAGTTGCTAGCGCAGCAACACGACTTGGGAAAAGAGTTTGTGCAGCCTTTGCGCTTGCCGGGGCAAGTGGCAGATCCGCTCACAGGCTGGCATGACAATTATCAAAGAACCTACGACCCGCATTGGGGGCATTACCTCGAGCCGGACCCTTTGGGCCCAATCCCAGGTAACAGTCAGTACGGGTATGCCGATCAGCAACCACGGCGCTACGTTGACCCACTCGGGTTATTGCTGTTTGCGTTTGATGGCACAGGTAACAGCCCTACCTCGCAAACCAATGTCTGGTTGTTTGCGAGACAATATCAGGGCGGAGCGGTGAAGTATATCGAAGGCCCTGCGGGCGATCTCGAGACGGGTCGCGCCAGGAAGGCCTTGGATGCGGCTGTGGCTTGGTCTGGCGGGAGTCGTGTGGATCAGCAGTGGGAGCGCTGGCTCAATGCGGTTGCTTTGCAAAGAGAGGGTGCACCGGCGCTGGCGTTGGATGTGGTGGGGTTTTCGCGCGGGGCAGCGCTTGCCCGCCATTTTGGAAACCGAGTGGCTCGGCATCTGCGCGATGGCCGCTTTTGGTTACAAGATCCCCAACGCGGAACCTTGTCGAGTTGTGTAGACCTGCGCTTCATGGGTTTGTTTGACACGGTGGCGCAGTTTAATGTGCTGGGAGCTGGTAACGCCGCGTTTGATTTGACCATTGCCCCGGCCTGGAAGTGGGTGGCGCATGCTGTGGCTTTGCATGAGCATCGGTGGTTGTTTCCGCTGACCTCGGCGCGCGGCACGCAAGTGGGCGGTAATGTTGTTGAGCGCGCCTTTGTTGGGGCGCATGCCGATATCGGTGGCGGCTATTTGACGCGAGAGGCGTCGCCTGGTTCGACCCCCGGGGATTTGTCTCAGGTAGCCTTGGCTTGGATGCATTGGCAGGCCAAGGCGGCAGGCGTGCCGCTTGGGGCCGGGCCCAAAGCAGCTTCGGTGACCCGACCGATTGTTCATGACGAGCGGGCGGTATTTGCCCGAACCGTGCAGCGCGGGGATCGCCGAGTGAACCAGCCCGATGGCCGTCTTTGGGTGAATTATCAGGATCACGCCCCAGCAATGGGTGCTGAGGTACGCCGCGACGTTGAGTCGTTGCTGGCACGTTCGTCACCGCTCTTGCCGCAGGCCCCCGATGCTGTTGGGTGGGTCGACATGCGGCGCTATACAAAATGGTTACGCGACGAGGTGGGCTGGTACTGGGACTAAGCGCATTTCAGGCTATCATTTGACACTTCAACTTGTCGTGTTTTTAAGCCCATGCTGCCCGAGCAACACCAGACCATTATTTCTTGTTTGCAGGCCGCCGTGGCAAGCATTTTGCCAGAGGCCAACCCTGCTATTTTGCTAGAGCGCCCGAAAGTTGCAGCGCATGGCGACATCGCCACAAACGTCGCGATGCAATTGGCCAAGCCCGCCAAGCGCAACCCTCGCGAGCTTGCGCAGCAGATCGTTGATGCGCTGATGGCGAACCCGCGTGCGACAGCACTGATTGCGGCTGCCGAGTTAGCTGGCCCCGGCTTTATTAATTTGCGTTTGACCCACGCCGCTCGTATTGCTGTGTTGACGGCAATCTCAGAGCAGGGCTCAAGCTTTGGTCGAACCCCACGCAACGGGCAAAAGGTGTTGGTTGAGTTTGTATCGGCCAATCCGACTGGGCCCTTGCATGTGGGCCATGCCAGGCAGGCAGCGCTCGGAGATGCGTTGTGCCGCCTGTTTGATGCAAGTGGTTTTGAGGTGAGTCGCGAGTTTTATTACAACGATGCTGGTAATCAGATCCACAACCTTGCGCTGAGTGTGCAGGCGCGAGGCAAAGGGTTAAGCCCTGAGGATGAGGCTTACCCTGCTGAGGGCTATAAGGGCGATTACATCGTCGATATTGCGAAAGATTTTCTCGCCAAGGCGACCGTGAGCGCGAGCGATGGTGAACCGGTGTTGGCGAGTGGTGATCTTGCTGACTTAGATAACGTGCGCCGTTTTGCGGTGGCGTATTTAAGACGCGAGCAAGATTTTGATTTGCAAGCCTTTGGTTTGGCCTTCGATCATTATTATCTTGAAAGTTCGCTCTACACCTCGGGGCGTGTTGAGCAAACCGTTCAGCAGTTGGTTGCTTCGGGTCACACGTACGAAAGCGAGGGCGCATTGTGGTTGCGCACCACTGAACTGGGCACGGGTGACGACAAAGATCGCGTGATGCGTAAATCAGAGGGTGGCTACACATACTTTGTGCCAGACATTGCTTATCACGTCACGAAATGGCAACGTGGGTACACCCGTGCCATCAATATTCAAGGTAGCGATCACCACGGCACGGTTGCGCGTGTTCGCGCTGGGTTGCAGGCGTTGGCCTTAGGTATCCCTGCTGATTACCCCGCCTATATTTTGCATAAGATGGTCAAAGTGATGCGCGGGGGTGTTGAGGTCAAGATCTCAAAACGCGCAGGTAGTTATGTCACGCTGCAAGACTTGATCGAATGGGTCGGGCGAGATGCGGTACGGTTCTTTTTGATTCAGCGACGCGCCGATACAGAGTTTGTGTTTGACGTCGACTTAGCACGCTCAAAAAGTGAAGAAAATCCAGTCTATTACATTCAGTATGCCCACGCGCGAATTTGTTCGATGCTGCTGCAGGCCGGTCTAAGTGCCCAAGAACTGAGTGCAGCAGACAGTGCCTTGTTGGTGGCACCGACAGAAATCGCGCTGATGCAACGTTTGGCAGAATTTGCGGCACTGGTGTCTCAAGCTGCTCTCGATCTGTCACCGCACCTAGTGGCATTTTGGTTGCGTGACTGCGCGGCAGACTTTCACGCTTGGTATAACGCTGAGCGAGTCTTGGTGGAGGATATCGCTTTAAAGCAGGCGCGGTTACGGTTGGCCGATGCAACACGACAAGTGATTGCAAATGGTCTGGCATTGTTGGGTGTATCTGCCCCCGAACGGATGTAAGATTACTTCATGGCTAAACAAAAATCTTCTGGTGGTGGCAGCACACTCTATGGGGTGTTGGCTGGGCTGTTGATTGGATTGATTGCTGCGGTTGCTGTGGCTTTTTACGTGATTAAGTCGCCGATGCCGTTTGTTGATAAGGCCAGTCGTTCGCCAGAGGCCACGAGTACGGTTGATCCGCGAAACGCACCAGACCCGAATGCGGGTTTAGCTGGGCGAGGCACGGGGCCTGTGACTGCACCAAGCTCTCCTGACCAACCGACCGGAGAAGCTGCTGCGACGTCGTCGTCGCGCTCGGCGCCTGCACCCGACGCGCTCGGGGCGTTGATCGCGACGCTCACGCCAGCCCCTTCGACCCAACAGTCGCAGCCACGTCCAACTGCGCGCTCTGAACCTGCGCCGGTTGCACCCGTCACTTCGACCGCGCCCAGTAGCGCAACAGCGCCAGCCAGCGGCCCTTATTTTCTGCAAGTTGGTTCGTTCAGAGTGCTCGAAGACGCCGAGGCCTTACGTGCAAAGATTTTGTTGATGGGGATGTCAGTTGAAATACAGCGGGCAGAGGTCAATGGTTTACAAGTCAACCGCGTAAGGGTTGGTCCATTTGCCCGAATCGACGATATGAATCAGACACGCACACGACTTGGGCAAGAAAAAATCCCGACCGCGGTTGTGCGACAGTAAGGTATTTTTACAGGTTTTATTTTTTAGGATGGGCAAGAGATGAAGATAGCTTTGTTGGTCCGAACACTTGGTGCGCTGATGGCGGCTACAGCCCTGTTGTTTTCAGCGCCCGGTTTGACGCAGGGCATGCCGGCTGCGGCCAAGGCGAGGTACCTTGAGGTGAGCCCTGCGCAGCCTACCGAGCCAGGCAAAACAGAAGTCCTCGAATTTTTTTCATACGCGTGTTCTCATTGTGCGGTGCTTGAGCCGCTGTTAGAAAAGTGGTCAAAAAAAGTTCCGTCTGATGTGATCGTTAAACGTGTACCTGTAGCGTTTAACGCCAGCATGAAACCTCTGCAACAACTGTATTATTCGCTTGAGGCACTTGATCGCTTAGATTTACACGGAAAAGTGTTTAATGCGATTCATGACGATAAAAAGCGGTTGTTTACCAAGCCTGACATTGTTGCTTGGGTTGCAGCACAAGGGGTTGATCGTGCAAAATTTGAAAGCGCGTTCGACTCGTTTGGTGTGATGTCAAAAAGTGGTCGTGCGGATCAACTTGTAGGCGCTTACAAGGTTCAGGGCACACCCTCAATGGCTGTAGGTGGTCGCTTTTTAACTTCGCCTTCAGAGGCGGGTGGTTACCAAGAAACGATTGACGTGACAGATAGTTTGATCAAACAGCTTCGTGCAAAATAAAAAATCTGGTAAAAAATATCTTTGAAAAATGCAGCGCCGTGGCGCTGCATTTTTATTTTCAAACGTGGCAATGACGCCTTTAATGCGCATTGCCACATAGAAATACCAGAAGCTACGCCCATCGACACCTCACATGCCACAGCGTCTTAAGACGCCAAGGAGTCAGGGCAAAGAGCTAGTGCGTTACGCGCCTTGAATCACATAAAACGTGATGACGTGGGCAAACTTGTCGCGATAGGTTTTTGCCTCTTGTGAAAGCGGCGAGTCATACCAAGCCAGAGCTTTTTCGTAGCTTTCAAACTCGATCAAGACACGACGACGCTCGTCAGAGGGGCCGGTCTTAATTGACACAGCGCCGCCACGCACTAGAAACTTACCGCCAAACCCAGCGACAGCAGCCGTTGAACGAACTTGATATTGATCTTTGAAGTTTTCTGGATCGCGTACGACCAGCTCAACAAATACATAGCCTTTGGGTGAACTCATAAAAATCCTTTTATAAAAGGTTGGGCATCGCGCGCCTGATGATTGCGGTGCGTCGCGTGAAAAATTGTTATGGACAGATTGTTTGTGTAACTTTTCAGCTGCGCTGAATCTTACCAAAGGCCTGAGTCAGGTCTTCGATCAGATCACGCGGTGACTCAAGGCCAATGTGCAGACGAATTAGGGCGTGGTCCTTGCCCTTCCAGTACGCGTGATTGGTGAGCACCGCCGGGTTGACCCACTGCACAAGACTCTCGAACCCACCCCACGAAAAACCAATACCGAACAAGGTTAAGGCATCGACAAAGGGTTTGGCAGCAAGCGCAGGGCAATTCAGCTCAATCGCTAACATGCCGTTTGCACCAGTGCAGTCGCGCTGCCACAACGCATGGCCCGGATCTTTATGCCAGGCTGGATCAAAGATGCGAACGACTTCGGGACGAGAGTCTAAAAACGTAGAGACCTCGCGGGTGTTGCGAGCGTGCTGGGCCATGCGCACGGCCATCGTTTTGACACCGCGCAAGGATAGCCACGCATCATCTGCGCTAAGCGAATTGCCAAGTGCGTACTGAGTCGCGTGAATCCGCGCAGCAATTTTTTCATCTTTAACAATAATGGCACCCAGCATGACATCAGAGTGGCCTGCAATATATTTGGTACCAGCCACAATTGAGACATCAGCGCCAAGCATAAGCGGCTTATAGATGTAGCCCGAGCCCCACGTGTTATCCGTTGCCAAAATTAAGCCATGCTGTTGCGCGATTTTTGATAGCGCGGGCATGTCGAGCATTTCAAAGAGTAGCGAACCAGGCGACTCAACGTAGATCATTTTGGTGTTGGGCTGCACCAACTCTGAAATTTGATCTTGGCTTGAAAAATACGTGACTGAAATGCCCAGACGACTTAGCAACGTTTGGTCAACGGTGCGCACGGGGCCATAGACGCAGTCAGACACCAGCATATGATCGCCAGTGCTGAGCAAGGCTAGAAACGCGATGCTGATGGCTGACAGGCCTGAGGGCGCGAGCACGCAATAGCTGCCGCCTTCGAGCTGCATGAAGACTTCTTCAAGGGCGCGATGGGTGTCAAGCCCAGCGATACCATAGGTAACGACCCGCTCGCCGGCCGCACGCTTAGTGAGGGCGCGGTCAAGCACCTCGAGATTTTTAAACCGCACAGTGCTGGTACGAATCGCTGGGATGCTGACCGGCGCTGTGCCGGTTTCAGGATCGAACTCGGCGGCACCAATATGCAGCAGGCGAGTATCTAGATGGTGAGTAGTCAAGATAAATCCTTAGTCAAGATCAAGCGAGTCGCTTATTGTTTTTGAGTAAACCGTATGATGCCATCGGCGCACGGCTCACGGGTAAGTTTTTCTTCAAAATACAAGGCGTGTAAATGCGCAGCCGCCTCGCCCATCGCAAACGTTGTTTGGTGCAAGTCGAGCTTGCGCTTAAACATCAGAGGCAGAATATCGGTTGTTGATTGAGGTACGACGCAAGCGGTATAGACCTCTGCCAAGCGGTCGGCGTGATGCGTGTGTTGCTGCGCGGTACGTACGTGTAAGCCAGTGAAGGGGCGCCCGTGCGAGGGCAACACCAAGGTGTCGTCTGGCAGGTGATCGTAAGCATGTAACGAGTTTAGATAGAGAGGCAGGGGGTTGCCCATCGGCTCGTAATCAAACACGCTGATATTCGTTGAGATTCGGGGCAGTACCATATCACCCGAAATCAAAACCTTTTTGTCATCGCAATAAAGTGACATGTGTTCTGGTGCGTGGCCGTACCCTGCGATAGCGCTCCAGAGGTGCCCGTTGATGCGAAAGGTTGAACCGTGCATGATGCGTACGAACGCGGGTGGTACCCGGGGCACGAGCCCCGGATAGTGCGAGGCGCGGTCGCGAATTTGTTGAATCGAATCTGGATCCACCATGCCGTGGCGCATGAGATGCTGCGCGGTGCGTTCACCACCCGTTGCCCCGCCGTCTGTGCGTTGGGACCAAGCCTGAGCGGTCATGTAATCGGTCATACTGATGTGAATCGGGATGTTCCAGCGCTCACATAACCAATAGGCCAGGCCAATGTGATCGGGGTGCATGTGTGTGACGATGAGACGAAGCACAGGCAGGCCGTCGAGCTGAGTACGAAAAATGTCGTCCCAGAGCCCTTTGACTTGGTCGTTGCTTACACCGCAATCCACGATGGTCCAACCCTCTTTGCCATCGATATTGTCGCGCAAGAGCCATAGGTTGATGTGATCAAGTACAAAAGGAAGCGGCATTCTGATCCAGCGTACACCAGGTGCGACCTCAAGGGTGATCCCCGCGCCCGGCAGGGTGTCCCCTAAGGGATATTGTAGTTGTTGTTCAAGGTGATTCATCGGTACTTTGTCTCCGGGCTTGACGGTATGATCAGAGCATCATAATGTGCAATGACGCTTACGTAAACGTAAACTAGATGATTCTGACGGGAGACGACAGTGGATTTACCGGGCTTAAATTTCGAATTAGGTGAAGACATTGAGATGTTGCGTCAGGCGGTGCAAGATTTTGCAAAGCATGAGATCGCACCCTTGGCCGCGCAAACCGATCGCGACGATCAGTTTCCGATGCACTTATGGCAAAAAATGGGTGAGCTTGGGCTGATGGGGATGACGGTCAGCGAAGAGTACGGCGGTACCAACATGGGCTACCTGGCACACATGATCGTGATGGAAGAAATTTCGCGCGCCAGTGCGTCGATTGGTCTCTCATACGGTGCGCACTCTAACTTGTGCGTGAACCAGATTCATCGCAATGGCAGCGTTGCGCAAAAGAAAAAATACCTGCCACAGTTACTAACGGGCGAGCATATTGGCGCGCTTGCGATGAGCGAGTCCGGCGCGGGCTCGGATGTGGTGAGTATGAAATTGCGCGCCACACCCAAGGGATCCGATTACGTGTTGAACGGCACCAAGATGTGGATCACCAATGGGCCCGACGCCGACACGTTAGTGGTGTATGCCAAGACTGATCCTGAGGCAAACGCGCGTGGCGTCACGGCATTTCTGATCGAAAAAGGTATGCCGGGCTTTAGCATCGCGCAGCAACTTGACAAGCTGGGGATGCGTGGCAGTCACACGGGTGAGTTATTGTTTGAAAACTGTTTGATCCCCGGTGACCACGTACTAGGCGAAGTGAATGGCGGCGTACGCGTTCTGATGAGTGGTCTGGATTATGAACGCGCCGTCTTAGCCGCAGGGCCCATCGGCATCATGCAAGCCGTGATGGATCAGGTGATCCCATACATCCACGATCGCAAGCAGTTTGGCCAGTCAATTGGTGAGTTTCAATTGATTCAAGGCAAAGTTGCCGATATGTATACGACTTTGCAGGCATCCCGCGCGTTTTGTTATACGGTTGGAAAAAATCTTGACAAGCTAGGAAGCGAACACGTGCGTCAAATCCGCAAAGATTGCGCGGCGGTGATCTTGTATTGCGCCGAAAAAGCAACATGGATGGCGGGTGAAGGCATCCAGATCTTTGGCGGAAACGGCTACATCAACGACTACCCGTTAGGCCGCTATTGGCGTGATGCCAAGCTCTACGAAATTGGCGCAGGCACGAGTGAGATTCGCCGCATGCTGATCGGTCGCGAGCTCTTTAACGAAACAATGTGAAGAAAAAATACAAGGTCAAAGGTCGAGAGACATGCCAAAAATTGAATCCCTGATTAATACGCGCTCGCCGGAGTTTGCGCAAAATACGTTGGCGATGCAGGCGCAGATTGATGATTTGCAAAAGCAGTTAGAGCAAACCGCGTTAGGCGGCACCGAGCAGGCGCGTCAGAAGCACATCAGTCGTGGCAAGTTACTGCCACGCGATCGTGTCGAGCAGTTGCTTGACCCAGGTACGCCATTTTTAGAACTATCCCCATTGGCGGCGCATGGGCTGTACAACGGCGAATCTCCAGGCGCAGGTCTCATCACAGGTATCGGACGAATCTCGGGCGTTGAGTGTGTGATCGTGTGCAACGATGCGACGGTGAAGGGTGGCACCTACTACCCATTAACAGTCAAAAAGCATCTGCGTGCTCAAGAGATCGCGCAGCAAAATAATTTGCCGTGTGTGTATCTGGTGGACTCGGGTGGTGCAAATCTGCCGCGTCAAGAGGATGTGTTTCCAGACCGCGATCATTTTGGCCGAATCTTTTTTAATCAAGCCAATATGTCAGCCCAAGGTATCGCGCAAATCGCGGTTGTCATGGGCTCGTGCACCGCAGGGGGCGCCTATGTGCCCGCCATGAGTGACGAGTCGATTATTGTGCGCAATCAAGGCACCATCTTTTTAGGTGGGCCACCGCTGGTCAAGGCGGCGACCGGAGAAATCGTTTCAACCGAGGATCTTGGTGGCGGTGATGTTCATACGCGTTTATCTGGGGTGGCGGATCATCTTGCTGCGAACGATCACCATGCGTTGGCGCTTGCGCGCGATGCGGTGGGTCGTTTAAATCGGATTAAGCCCGCACAGTTAGCGCTGAAAAAGGGCGTACCGCCTGCTTACGACATGCGTGAAGTGAATGGCATTGTGCCGGCCGATACGCGTAAGCCGTATGACGTGCGTGAGATCATCGCGCGCATTGTCGATGGCTCTGAGTTTGATGAATTTAAAGCGCGGTTTGGCACGACGCTGGTGACGGGCTTTGCCCATATCGAAGGTATGCCCGTTGGCATTGTGGCGAACAACGGCATCTTGTTTTCAGAGTCGGCACAAAAGGGCGCACACTTTATTGAACTGTGTGGCCAACGAAAAATCCCGCTCGTGTTTTTGCAAAACATCACGGGCTTTATGGTGGGCCGCAAATACGAAAACGAAGGGATCGCCCGGCACGGCGCTAAACTCGTGACCGCAGTGTCGACGGTTGCGGTGCCAAAATTTACCGTCATCATCGGTGGGTCATTTGGCGCCGGTAACTATGGCATGTGCGGCCGGGCTTTTTCGCCACGACTATTGGTGATGTGGCCCAACGCGCGCATTTCAGTGATGGGCGGCGAGCAGGCGGCCAGTGTGCTGGCAACGCTTAAGCGCGAAGCTGTTGAAGCAAAAGGCGCGCAATGGTCAGGCGATGAAGAGAACGAATTTAAAACGCCGATACGCGAGCAATACGAGCGCGAAGGACATCCGTACTATGCCACCGCACGCTTGTGGGATGACGGCGTGATTCAGCCTTCGGATACGCGCCGTGTGTTGGCGCTTGGTTTGTCTGCTGCATTAAACGCACCGATTGCTGACACACGCTTTGGCGTGTTCCGCATGTAAACGTTGGATCAAGGAGCTATTGTGTTTACAACGTTATTGATTGCCAATCGCGGCGAAATTGCGTGCCGTGTGGCTGCAACAGCACGTCGCTTGGGGATCCGAACCATTGCGGTGTACTCGGATGCCGATGCAGGCGCGAAACATGTTGTGAGTTGTGACGCTGCGGTGCACATTGGTGCGTCGGCAGCGCGCGAAAGTTATTTAAAAAGCGAAACGATTTTGCAGGCAGCGCTTGCACAGGGCGCGCAAGCGATTCATCCGGGGTACGGATTTTTATCTGAAAATTCTGAGTTTGCGAGCGCGTGTGCAAAAGCCGGGATCAGTTTTGTCGGGCCTCCTGCGTCAGCGATTGCGGCGATGGGAAGCAAGTCGGCCTCAAAGACCTTAATGGAAAAAGCCGGGGTGCCGTTGGTGCCCGGGTATCACGGCGACAACCAAGATCCTGACTTTTTAAAGCAGCAAGCTGATGTCATTGGTTACCCCGTTATGATTAAGGCGAGCGCGGGTGGTGGTGGCAAGGGGATGCGGGTCGTAACGAGCGCCGCTGATTTTGCCAGCGCTTTGGCCTCTTGTAAGCGTGAGTCAGCCTCGAGTTTTGATGATGACCGGGTCTTGATCGAGCGCTATGTACAAAAGCCTCGTCACATTGAGATCCAAGTGTTTGCTGATACGCAGGGCAATGCGGTCTATTTGTTTGAACGCGATTGTTCAGTGCAGCGTCGTCATCAAAAAGTGATTGAAGAGGCTCCAGCGCCTGGTATGACAGAAGAGCGACGCCGTGCGATGGGCGAAGCGGCGGTTGCCGCGGCACGTGCCGTGAACTATGTGGGTGCAGGCACGGTTGAGTTTATCGTTGAGCCGAGTGGCCGTTTTTATTTCATGGAGATGAATACGCGTCTGCAGGTTGAACACCCGGTCACCGAGATGATCACGGGGCTCGATTTGGTTGAGTGGCAGTTGCGAGTGGCAAGTGGTGAGCCCTTGCCTTTGACGCAAGAGCAACTGACGCGCAAGGGACATTCGATCGAAGCGCGCATTTATGCTGAGAACCCGGACAAAAACTTTTTGCCCTCTGTGGGTACGTTGGCGCACCTTGCCTTGCCACCACATACGGCATTTAGTAATGCTGACGTCAGGGTGGATGGTGGTGTTCGCAGGGGCGACACGATCTCGCCTTTCTATGACCCCATGATTGCCAAGCTCATTGTTTGGGGAGTTGATCGGGATCAGGCCCGTGCGCGGATGGTGCAGGCGCTGGCCCAGACGCAGGTCGTCGGCGTACATACCAATGTCGCGTTCTTGACTCGTCTCATGACAGACCAGGCCTTTGCTGCAGCCGATCTGGATACTGGGTTGATCGAGCGGCAGCGCGCGACACTCTTGCCGCCGCTCGCGCCTGCTAGTCACGAGGCGCTGGCGCTTGCCGTTGCCGCCTTGTTATCTGATGAAGCCTCGGCAGCGGGCAAGGACGACCCTTGGGCGCAAACCGACGGTTGGCGTTTAAATGGTTTATACAGGCGTGAACTCAGTTGGGCGGATCACGATGGTATACGTACTTGTGTACTGCACCGTCAGGGCTTGGCGCAGGTGCTCGAAATAGAGAGTGAGCGCTGCGCGTTTGGCTGGCGCATGGCCAAGAGCGGCAATACGGTCAACAATCACAACCCGCCCGAGGATGACAGTACCGCTGCCTTGAGCATTGAACTGACGCTTGGACGCGCGGCTGTGACTGGCACGGTCGTGCGGCGCGGCGAGCGCTTTGATGTGTTTGCGCTTGGCGCCATGAGCCCACTTGTACTGAAAGATCCTTTGCGACACGCGGCCGATGGTCAAGCTGAACACTCGGGAGGCCTCACCGCCCCAATGCCTGGCAAGGTGATTGCCGTGCATGTTGCTGTGGGGGATAAGGTCAAGCGTGGGCAGGCGTTGTTGGTGATGGAAGCTATGAAAATGGAGCATACGATCGCGGCGCCAGGCGAGGGGACAGTCAAAGAATTGCTCTACGGTGTTGGGGATCAAGTGGGTGAGGGCGCAGCGCTAATTACCCTAGGCTGAGAAGGGTTTAAATAAATTTAATTGCCGGACTTGTCGCCGTAAAGTTTTTGGCGTAGAGTCAAACTACTTGGTCGGGTGCCCCCTAACCCGGCCAGCAACAGGAGCCCGTCTTTATGTTTGACATTCTGGTTTACCTGTTCGAGAACTACTACACCCCCGAGGCCTGTCCGTCGGCGGATGTGTTGGCAAAGCGCCTTGCTGCGGCGGGCTTTGAGCACACCGATATTGACGACGCGTTAGGCTGGTTGGTGGGCTTGGCTGAGACCACTGCACAGTGCGTTGAACTGTCGCAGACACCTGGTAGCGGCTCGCGCGTGTACGCTGACTTTGAGCAGCAACACCTCGACCCCGAAGCGATCGGTTTTATCACTTTTCTCGAAGCGACCGAAGCCTTGTCGCCCGCGTTGCGTGAAATCGTGATCGACCGTGCTTTGGCCACCGCCGAAGGCTCTGTGTCGCTGCAAAAAATCAAAATCATCGCGCTGATGGTGCTCTGGAGCCAAGAGTCAGAGGTCGATCATCTGATCCTTGAAGAATTACTGCGCGACGACGGCGATCGGCTTTTGCACTAAATTTGTTGCACACGGCATCGCCCTACGTTGGTCGGTTTGCACCAAGCCCCAGTGGTCCGCTTCATGCGGGCTCTGTGGTCGCGGCCATGGCCAGTTTTTTGGATGCGTGCGCCCACCACGGGCAGTGGCTTGTCAGAATCGAAGACTTAGACACCCCCAGAACGGTGCAAGGCGCTGCAGAGTTGATTTTGCAGCAGTTGTCAGGGCTAGGCATGCATTGGGATGGCGAGGTCACCTACCAGTCGCAGCGGTTAAGCCTTTATCAACAAGCTTTTGATAGTCTTTTGGCGGCCAGGCAGGTGTATGCCTGTGGTTGCACCAGACGTGAAATTGCTGATTCAGTGCTGAGCCAGCTCGAGGCGAGTACTCACTCAGAGCGTCCATACCCTGGCACCTGCCGTTTAGGCCCGCCAGTTGGGCGTCAGGCGCACTCGTGGCGCCTACGGGTACCAGAGGAGACGATCGTTTTTACAGATCGCTGGCTGGGCGTACAGCGTCAAGAGGTTGCTCACGTGGTGGGTGATTTTGTACTGAAGCGTGCCGATGGGATTTGGTCGTATCAGCTGGCGGTGGTGGTGGATGATGCCGAGCAAGGTGTCACTCATATCGTACGAGGCGAAGATTTACTTAGTAGCACCGCGCGCCAGCAGTTATTGGCCCGGCTGTTGGGGTTTAACCCTCCGAGCGTGTTGCACGTCCCGGTGGTTTATGACGCCAGAGGCTTGAAACTTTCTAAGCAAAATGGTGCCCAAGCCATAGATGTATCGAACCCCTTGGGGGTGTTGCAGCAGGCCTGGCAAGCGTTAGGTTTCGAAAAAATCGTAGCCTCTAATATAGAGACATTTTGGTCAATGGCGACCCAAATTTGGGGTCAAGGCCCCGAACGTGCTAACTTGCACGGCATTCATCACCACTCTTATGATGCGCGTTAGCCTGATTTAGGCCTCGCGCCATGCTTGGTAAACCGCTTTAAGCGTTGTATCTGGACAAGAATGACTAAAACCTTAATCATTGCCGAAAAACCTTCTGTTGCACTCGATATCTCGCGTGCGCTGGGTGGTTTTACCCGCGAAGGCGACTTTTTCGAAAACGAAAAATACGTCTTGTCATCAAGCGTTGGCCACCTGCTGACTTTGATTGCCCCGAACGACCCCGTTAAGGGTAAGTGGAGCTTTGCGCATCTGCCGGTTGTGCCGCCTGAGTTCGATCTGGCGCCCACAAAAGACAAGCGCTCGGTCGATCGGCTCAAAATGCTAGTCAAACTGATCAAGCGCAAAGATGTTGGGGCGTTAATTAACGCCTGCGACGCTGGGCGCGAAGGTGAATTGATTTTTCGCTACATCGCGCAATATGCGGGCCAGAAAAAGCCAACACAGCGTCTGTGGTTGCAGTCAATGACGCAAGACGCCATTCGTGAGGCGTTTGCAACGCTGCGTGCAGATGACACCATGAAGCCACTTGAGGCTGCCGCCCGTTCGCGTGCCGAGGCAGACTGGCTGGTGGGTATCAATGGCACGCGTGCTATGACTGCCTTTAATAGTAAAGATGGTGGTTTTTTCAAGACCCCGGTCGGGCGCGTACAAACGCCTACGTTGGCCTTAGTGTTTGCTCGTGAAGAAAAAATCCGTCATTTCGTACCCCGTGACTACTGGGAAGTGAAAGCGAGTTTTGTCGCAGCCGCCGGTATCTATGAAGGGCGTTGGATTGATCCAGCCTTCAAAAAAGTCGCTGACGACGCTGAGCAAAAAGAGTCTCGTGTTTGGACGGAAGCCGCCGCAAAAAGCGTGGTGGCGGCTTGCCGCAATCAGCCAGGGGTGGTGACCGAAGAGTCTAAACCGCGTTTTGAAGCTGCTAAACCCTTGTTTGATCTGACCTCGTTACAGCGCGAGGCCAACGGGCGGTTTGGTTTTTCAGCCAAAACGACGTTGTCACTTGCGCAAAGCTTGTATGAGCGCCACAAGGCGCTGACGTATCCACGAACGGATTCAAAATTTTTGCCCGAAGACTATCTCAATACGGTACGCGAGACCATTGCAGGTTTAGCTGAGGGCAAAGGCGTGTCAAAAGCCATTTCTCCGCATGCCGCGACGATCACCAAAAATGGCTGGGTCAAACCTAACCGCCGTATTTTTGATAATAAAAAAGTGTCGGATCACTTTGCAATTATTCCGACGATGCAGGTACCAACCGAACTCAGCGACGCTGAGGCAAAGGTTTACGACATCGTCGTTAAACGTTTCTTGGCGATTTTCTTTCCGCCGGTTGAGTGGCGCGATACGGTACGGACTACCCTCGTACAAGGCCATCACTTCAAAACTGAAGGCAAGGTCATGGTATCGCCTGGCTGGCGCGCTGTAGAGGGACGCGAGGCTCAGGGTGACGATGCTAACTTAGTGGCGGTGGCAGATGGTGAAAAAGTGCGCACCGAAGACATCGAAACCGTAAGCTTGGCGACTCGACCGCCTGCGCGTTACAACGAAGCCACCTTGCTCTCGGGTATGGAAAACGCGGGCAAGCTGGTCGATGACGATGATTTTGCTCAGGCGATGGCGCAAAGTGGTCTAGGCACACCAGCCACACGTGCGACCATTATTGAAGGCCTGCTTTCAGAAACCTATTTGCGACGTGACGGCCGCGATCTTGTCCCGACAGCAAAAGCCAGGCAGCTGATGACCTTGCTCAACGGCTTAGATGTCAAAGAGCTGACCTCACCCGAGTTGACGGGTGAGTGGGAGCATAAGCTCAAGCAGATCGAACAAGGTGAAATGCAGCGCGAAGCCTTCATGCTTGAGATCGCGCAAATGACGCAAGTCATTGTGAAGCGAGCTAAAGAATATGAGCGCGATACGGTACCAGGTGATTACGTTACCTTGAAATCGCCATGCCCAAAATGCGGCAATGTCGTGAAAGAAAACTATCGCCGCTATGCCTGCACCAGTTGCGATTTTTCGATTGGCAAGCACCCGGGTGGTCGTACGTTTGAGCCTGAAGAAGTTGAGACGCTCATTACTGATAAACGCATCGGGCCGATGCAAGGCTTTATTAGCAAGATGGGTCGCCCCTTTGCCTCGATCTTGATTATTAACGCTGAGTCGAAGCTTGAGTTTGACTTTGGCCAGCGTGACGAAGAGGCTAACGAGCCCGTTGATTTTTCAGGGCAGATGGCTTTGGGCCCCTGCCCAAAATGTCAGGCGCCGGTGTTTGAGCATGGCATGAGTTTTATTTGTGAAAAATCGGTTGGCCCTGAACGTAATTGTGATTTCAGGTCGGGCAAGGTGATTTTGCAGCAAGAAATTAGCGCCGAGCAGATGACGAAGTTGCTCGCGACAGGGCGCACGGATTTGCTTGAGGGTTTTGTTTCTAATCGTAACAATCGTAAATTTAAAGCGTATTTGTCGCGTGGCGAAGACGGCAAAGTGAGCTTTGAGTTTGAGGCGCGCCCCGTCAAAGAAGGCGGCAAAGCAGGTACCGGTCGTTTTGCTGCAAAAGCTGCGGGGAAAACAGCGGGTAAGACTGCCAGCAAAACCGCGACTAAAACCGCTGCAAAAACGCCGACTAAGACGGCTGCTAAAAAAGTGACCAAGAAGGCGGTTAAAAAAGCTATTGCCAAAATCACCGACGCTGTTGCGACAGACGCGGTCGAGACTGTCGTGGCTAAACCTGCGGCGAAGGCCGTAAAAAAAGCGGTAAAGAAAGCAGTAAAGAAAGCGGTGAAAAAAGCTGTGACAAAAACCGCAACTAAGACCGCAGCCAAGTCTGCGGTCAAAAAAGCCGCAAAATAAGCGCTTGCAGGTCAGGTCAGCGCGGCGCATTGCACGGACCTGAACTGAACTTGGCGACAACCTTTCAACCCAAGCTAGGTTGTTGTCAACACTCAAGCAGCACGAACGGTTCGCACACCACTCTTACTATCTATTCCCACACTGACCGCCAAGGCAGTTTGTCGGGATAATCTCTTGTTAAAGGCTAAGGTACTGTTTTGAGTTCGCATGTAGAAATTAAGCGCGTTACGGTACCCCAACTCATGGCATGTAAGGGCCAGCGAAAAATTGTGGCGCTTACCGCACATAATTATTCGACGGCACGCATCATCGATGAGTACGTTGACTTTATATTGATTGGCGACTCAACGGCGATGGTTGCCTATGGTCTACCCGACACTCTCTCAATCACGATCGAGCAAATTGGGCAACATACCGCTGCGGTTGTCAAGGCAACACAACACGCCTGCGTGGTCGCTGACATGCCGTTTGGTAGCTATCAAGAGTCCTTGGCACAAGCGTTTCGCAATGCCGCGCATTTGATCGGAAAAGGCGCTACAGCGGTCAAGCTTGAGGGCGGAGTGGTGATGGCTGAGACGGTTCGTTACCTTGTTGACCGTGGCATCCCTGTGATGGCTCATGTTGGCCTGATGCCTCAGTATGTCAACACCATGGGCGGTTACCTCGCCCAAGGCCGCAGCCCTGAAGCCGCCGCCCGAATTCTGGCCGAAGCGCAAGCGCTTGAACAGGCGGGTGCGTTTGCGATTGTGCTCGAAGGGGTCGCCGAGGCCTTGGGCGAAACGATTACGACAGCGCTTGCGATTCCGACAATCGGGATTGGTGCCTCGGTAAAATGCGATGGTCAAATACTGGTCACAGAAGATATGCTTGGCTTAAGTGGCGAGCGTGTGCCAAAATTCGTTAAGCGCTATGCCAATCTTGAAGAAATGATGCGAAGTTCGGTTCAGCGTTATGCTGAGGAGGTTCGCACAAGTCAGTTTCCCGAGCCGCAGCATTGTTTTGGTATCAAACGCACCTGATTCTAGACTTCACTTAAATGACCTCACCTGAAAAGCCTTCATCTGAAAAGCCCTGGCATATTGTTCGCCAATCTAAAGTACATGGCAACGGCGTTTTTGCGGCACGCAAAATCCCCGAAGGCACTCGCATCATCGAGTACGGTGGCAAAACCATCAGTGCCAAAGAGGCCGACCGGCGCCATCCCACAAATCCCGATGATCCCTTTCATACCTTTTTCTTTTCGTTAAGCTCGGGCAAAGTGATTGACGGCAATGATCACGGCAACGAAGCGCGCTGGATTAATCATGCCTGCGAGCCAAATTGTGAAAGCTCAGAAGGCAAAGGCGGCAAACGCGTTTACATTATGGCCAAGCGTGAGATCAAGCGCGGTGAAGAACTCAACTACGACTACGGCTTAATTATCGATGACGAGAAATTAACCAAGTCACTTAAGGCCCAGTACGAGTGCCGCTGTGGTGCGCCGAGCTGTCGCAAAACGATGTTGGGCATCCCCGAAAAGAAAGCTAAGAAAAAAACAAAAAAAGTAGCTAGCAAGGCTTAACCGAACTCATGAGTCAACCTACCCGTACACCCTTGGCGGCGTTGCTTCCTGGATTGCTCGGGCTTTTACCCTTCTGGGGTTTTGCCTTGGCGACGGTAGTTGATACAGGAATCGATCCACTCCTCGCGCTGATGGGGTTGATGATGTATGGCGCCGTGATCTTAAGTTTTGTGGGTGCATTATGGTGGGGGATGGCGGTGCATGCCCCGCCAAACGCGCCACGCACAACGATGTTTGTCTGGAGCGTGGTGCCGGCGTTGATTGGCTGGGGCGCGACGCTGACCACGCCAGAAACAGGTCTGCGTATTTTGATGGCAGGGCTCGCGTTTCAATGGTTACTTGACAGCATGCTTAGGCGCAAAATGCCTGAATTAATGCTTAGCTGGGTCTTTCGCTTGCGTACGATGTTGACAGGTGGTGCGCTGAGCGCCTTGGGCTTTACCTGGTGGCAGTTGGCCTAAGAGATGGAACTCAGAGAGCGTGCACTTGAGGCGCTGTGCCACGACACCTGGCAGGAGAAGGCTGATTGCTTAGGTGCCTTGGGCCAGAAAACGGCACTTGATACCGCGAGTATCTTTTCAGCCCCAACCGGCATCCCCGGTCGACCCCCGATCAAACTCGTGCCACCCGCCCAGCTAGGCTTACGCAGCGTGCACACGCTTGAAGGGCGCGCGGTGTTGATTCACGCATTGGCCCACATCGAGTTCAACGCCATCAATCTTGCCTTGGATGTGATTTGGCGCTTTGCGAACATGCCCGATAAGTTTTATTACGACTGGCTGCGAGTTGCGCAAGAAGAGTGCGAGCACTTTGGCTTGCTAAGTCAGCATTTACAAACCTTAGGTTTTCAGTATGGTGATTTTTCAGGTCACGATGGCTTATGGGAAATGGCTGAGCGCACGCAAGACGATGTGTTGGCAAGGCTAGCTTTGGTGCCTAGAACGCTCGAGGCCAGAGGCCTGGATGCGTCGCCTGCGGTCAGACATAAGCTGGCCAGTGGTGGCGACCCGGCGGGCGCCGCAATCATCGATATTATTTTGCGTGATGAAATCGGCCATGTGGCCATTGGTAATCACTGGTATCGCTGGCTCTGTACTGAGCGTGGGTTAGATCCTATCAAGACCTATACCGAGTTAGCCGCTACCTATCGGGCGCCAAAATTAAAAGGGCCGTTCAATATTGAGGCTCGCCTCGCGGCGGGCTTTGATCCAGCAGAGATTGCGTTGTTATGACCACAACACAAAATATTTTATTCATCATGGCAGATCAGTTTCGGGCCGATCACCTTGGCTGTGACGGACACCCTTACTTAAAAACAGCCAATCTTGATGCGTTGGCGAAGCGAGGTGTGCGTTTTAGTCGTGCCTTTGTGAACTCGGGCGTATGCGGGCCTTCACGCATGAGCTATTACACGGGGCGCTATCCCTCGAGCCATGGCACGACCTGGAACCGAGTGCCGTTGTCGATTGGTGAACTGACCTTTGGCGAATATCTCGCACAGGCAAGACGTGATTTGATGCTGGCAGGTAAAACGCACGTGATCCCGGATCTTGCTGGGATGAAACGCCTGGGTATTGAAGGTGATTCTGAGCTCGGTTATTTGTTAGCGCGTGGCGGTTTTCGTGAACTGGATCGCTATGACGGGCATCATCCACCGGGGCTTGAGAGCGGCTATCCTGCCTACTTAAAGCGCCAGGGCTATCTCTCAGATGACCCCTGGACCGATTTTGTCATTGCGGGGCAACTGCCCGATGGGCAGATCGTCAGCGGCTGGAATATGCGTAATACTTATCTGCCCGCGCGGGTGGCCGAGCCTCATTCTGAAACGGCCTATATGACCAATCAGGCGCTTGAGTTTATGCGCGTACAAGGTGACAAGCCTTGGGTTTTGCACTTGAGTTATGTCAAGCCGCATTGGCCTTACATGGCGCCAGCGCCCTATCACAACAGGTACACAGCAGAGCAGTGCTTGCCCGTTGTGCGCAGTGAGGCTGAACGGCGTGATGCACACCCAGTTGTGGCGGCGTATCGGCAGCACGAAGAGAGCCAAAACTTTAGCCGCGACGAATGTATCCGAACCGTACGCCCCGCCTACCAGGGTTTGATTCAGCAATTAGATGATCACCTCGGGCGGTTGTTTGAATACATGGACGGTGCGGGCTTGATGAAGAACACGCTGATTGTGTTCACCTCAGATCATGGCGATTTATTAGGTGATCACTGGCTTGGCGAGAAAGAATTGTTTTACGATGCCGTGCAGCGCGTACCCTGTATCGTGATGGATCCCGACGCGCGCGCAGACACCACGCGCGGCACAGTCGATAACCGGTTTGTTGAAGCGGTCGATATGGTACCAACGTTTCTTGAAGCGCTTGGTGTGGCAGGTTCGCCTGAACGTATTGAAGGTCATAGCTTGTTGCCTCTTACGCGTGGCGAGCCTACTCGATGGCGTGACGCTGTATTTTCTGAGCTGGATTACAGTTTTAGGCAGGCGCGGCTGTTACTGAATAAAAGTCCGCAACAATCGCGCGCCTATTCGCTTCGTACAACGCGTTGGCGCTACGTGTATTGGCTTGACGAACCTGAACAGTTATTCGATTTAGAGAATGATCCGAACGAGCTCAATGATTTGGGCCGCGAAGCGCTGTACCTCAGCACGCGCGAAGCTTTACGCACGCAGTTGCTTGAGGCGCTCGCGCGGCGTAAGCGGCGCGTCACGATGTCTGATGAGGCTGTTGAGCGCGGCACCAACGCGCATAAGCGCGCGGGCGTTTTTTTTGGACAATGGTGAGATAGGTTTAGATTGGGGTGTTCACACCGATTGGCGCATTCAGAAATACAAAGGGGTTTAGAAACTGTCGCCGCCAAAATAGCGTTTGATCGACTTCGCTTAGCGAGGCCTCTTCACAAACCCCTTGCCAGGCGTGCTCAATGATTTTGACTTGCTGATTGACGATGCTGATAGCTTCGTGTTGATTGAGCAAAAACAGTGATGCTGCGGCAATGCAAGTGCCGACTTGACTGGTGCGATCGTTGTCGCGAATCAGCATGGCTTGCGAGGCTTGTTGTCCGGTCCGTGATTGAGGACAAAGGTCATAAGCAGGGGTCAGTGTTAGTTGCTGTCCATCCCAAAATGCAGCATGATTGCGCGCGTGATCATCGGTATTACCGCACAAAATATTGAAAACAACTCTTGAGAAAAGCTCTCGCAGAGTCGACTTTGGATTAGAGAAGCAGTGCCGAATAATTTCTGCGAGGTTTTCGTAACTGGCGTAGGCCGCCATCATCTCGTCGAGCTCGAGTATCGTCAGCGCAGACACCATCGCGTGCCTCTGCCAACTTTCGTCGCGCCATGTTCTATCAAAGCGTTCAATTAACAACACGTCTTTACCCAACGCGCGCCGTAAATGTACGGGTGCCACATTTAGCCCAACTTTTTCGGCGAGGCGCATCGCGATAAATTCTGCTTTGACGACGCTGTACAGATCGTTGCTTGCAGAAAACTTAGCGATGTACTTGTGCTCACCATCGTTAAGCATCACTTTTGGTCTGGCCCCGCCCAGCGAAGTGCCGTGCAATAAGGCCTGGTCAAGTTCGGAGGAGAGCGGCACGCCGCGATCGACTTTTTCGGCCGCTGTTAACAGTTCTTCAAGGGTGGGTTGCGGTGTGTGTCTTGCGACATATTGCGTCGCAGAGTGTTGAAAATCTAGTGCACCGATTCTGTCAGAGCCTGACTCAAGCAAATAGGTCAATTCGCTGAGTTCAATCTGTGAAGGATCCACCCCCGCTGTGCCGAGTTTGCGGTTAATGAGCACACGCCGTCCCCAGGCATCTGGTGAGGCGTCTCGGATACAACTGGGCATACCCATCAGCGGTAATAGTGGTTGTGACCCCGGGCGCAGCGGTAGTTCGGGCGCATATAAGGCGATCGCATTGTCTCGGGCGAGATAGCTTCGACCATAGTTGAACACTAACTGTTGGCCTTGTTGTGAGAGCAGCCCCGCTACGACTGGTTCGGTGGCCTGTGGTAGCCAGACCCAGACGTAGGCCTCTGAATACTTAGTGCCGATTTCAGAAGTCATCTTTGACTTCTTTGGCGATGGTTCTAACTGCTTTAGGGAGTAATGCCATTTTTTCTTGGTGTAAGCCGAGATGGGAGGCAAGCTGCCTGGCGTCTTGCTCAAATAGGGGTACGCCACAAATCGTGGCGACCTCGAAGACGGCACCAATTGAACAGCTTGGGTCGCCTCGCTCAAGGCGCTGAAGAAGAGCACGTGAGATGCCAGCGCGCGCAGCCAAGTCGGACGTGGTCATGGATTTTTTGATACGGGCTTCACGCACGAGTTGCCCGAGCAGCTGCAGTGCATTGCTGCTGTGTTGCGAAATAGGGCGTGAAACTGGTTTAACCATGTTGATTTAGGGCAGACTCATCAGCCAAAAGGTTAGGCTGCTATTTGAAATTTGGATGAGTCAGTTTCGCATAGGCATAGCCTAAAATCAATAATTTTGATTCATTAATGATTCATTAAAGACATTATGACTCATTAATGAGTCATTTGTATAAAAGTTTCACAAATGCACACTGCCGCGATAAACGTGTGATTTTGTCCGGCATGACACTCTATCTCTTAAGCGTCGTCATCACTGCGCTTTAAAGTCGTGCCGCTCCATCAGCCAAGACACCACAAAGCCAGCCACCAAGCCCCAAAACGCTGAGCCGATATTGAAGAGGCTGACATCCGCGACTGTCACCAGCAGGCTCACAAGTGCGCCCAAGGTAAATTTGCCCGAACCAAACGAGGTGACAAAGGCGCTTTGCAGCGCGCGCAACATGGCGAGCCCCGCTAACACCATAATGAACGATTTAGGGGTTGCCAACGTGAGGTTGGTAAGCGTTGGTGCGAGCACCCCAAAGACCAAGGCTAGGCAACCGAAGGCTAGCGCCCCAGTGTAGTGACGTGTTTTTTCGCCAGAGGAACTGATCAGGGCATTTGTCGGACCGGTTAGGCAAGAGCTCACGGCACCCACACTGGCGCTTAAGGCTGCACCGATGCCGCAGGCAACGGCAATCATGGTGATGGGGGGCTCGTGCCCAGCTGCCTTGAGCACGGCGACACCCTGGCCATTTTGTACCACTAACACCGTGATGGTCAGTGGAATCACGAGCTCTAGCATTGCGGTCCAAGACCAACTTGGTGTTTGTAAGACGGGCTGGGCGAAGCCAAGAGCACCTACGTCGCCAAGATTGAGACGGCCCAGTATGGCGATCATGATTGCACCCACTAACAACGCGGCAATGACCGGCGGCATCCGCCGCCCGAGCGCCGAGATTGCGGAGCATAAGAAAAATGCTAGCACCATGGGGGCAGCAATCGCAGCATCACGATCAAGCGCGTGGATGACATCCAAGCCAAAGTGAAGAAACACACCCGCGACCATACCCATCACAATTGGCATAGGTAACGCTGACATGATGCGCTTGACGAACCCGCTAAGCCCAAGCAATAGGATCAGCAGGCTGGTGGCATAAAACGCGCCAATCACGGCAGAGAAAGGTAGGTGCTGTAAGGCCGGGCCGACTAAAACAGTGCCAGGAATTGTCCAGCCGAAGGCCAGTGGTATTTGGTAGCGCCAGCTCAAGACAAGCGTTAGCAGACCATTCACAAGAAAAACACCAAACACCCATGAAGCAAGTTCTGCCGAAGTCAGCCCGCCTCGCGAACCGACTGAGAGAATCACCGCGAAGGGCCCGGTTGCTGCGAAAATAAAACCAATCAGGCCGTTGGCGAGATTGGTTGTAGAAAGATCAGCGAAGACTTTTTGTAGACGTGCTGGCGGCGCGGCTGGCCGTTCAATGTTTGAAAACAAAACGTGCTTCCTGTGGAGGTGTCGAGCGTAATGTGAATACGACCGTCGCGTTACTTCGCTTTGATATGCCGATTCAAACCACTCAGCACCGCCTTGAAAGATGCTGTGACGATGTCGCGATCAATGCCCACGCCAAATCCTGTTGCACCCTCTTCGATGCGCGCCTCAACATAACAAGCCGCGCGTGTGTCGGTGCCAATACCAATGGCATGCTCGTGATAATCCATTACGCGAACTGGAATCCCCAAGCAATCCACAAACGCAGAAATCGCACCGTCGCCCGTGCCTTTCAGCACACGACGTACACCGTCGACTTCGAACTCAGCCTCGATCGTAAAGTGCTTGCCTTCGGCCGCGCTTGGATCACCCGTGATGCTGTGTTTAATGAGCTTCCAGGGTTCGGATTGTGCCAGATACTCGGCGTTGAAAATTGTATAAACAGCTTCAGCGGTGACCTCGCGGCCGGTTTCGTCGGTGACGCGTTGAATCGCGCGGCTGAACTCAATTTGCAAGCGTCGCGGTAAGGCTAAGCCGTGTTCTTGTTCGAGTAGATATGACACACCACCCTTACCAGACTGGCTGTTGACCCGAATCACAGCATCGTAGCTACGCCCCAAGTCAGCAGGGTCGATTGGCAAGTACGGGACTTCCCAGATGGCATCGGCTTTTTGTACGGCAAAGCCTTTTTTGATTGCGTCTTGGTGTGAACCCGAGAAGGCTGTGAAGACTAAGTCACCGGCATACGGATGGCGTGGGTGCACAGGTAACTGATTACAAAATTCAACGCAGCGACGCACTTCGTCGATGTCTGAGAAATCAAGACCGGGGTGAATGCCTTGCGTATACAGGTTTAAGGCTAAGGTCACTAAATCGACGTTGCCGGTGCGTTCGCCATTACCAAACAGGCAGCCTTCGACGCGATCGGCACCAGCCATCAAGCCTAACTCGGCTGCAGCCACCGCGGTACCGCGATCGTTGTGCGGATGCAAGCTGACAATGACTGAGTCGCGCTTGTGCAGATTGTTATGCATGTATTCAATTTGATCGGCGTACATGTTTGGCGTGGTGGCCTCAATTGTCGCGGGCAAGTTATAGATGATTTTTTTCTGTGGCGTTGGCTTGTACAAAGCGGTAACCGCGTTGCAAACTTCAAGCGCGAAGTCGGGTTCAGTCGTACTGAACACTTCGGGCGAGTATTCATAGAGCCACTGAGTTTGCGGATACTTGGCCATGCAATCCATCACGCACTGCGTGCCCTCAAGGGCAACTTGTTTAACTTCTTGCCGGTTCATGTTGAAGACAATGCGTCGAAAGCCGGGTGCGCAGGCGTTATAGAGGTGGATCATGGCGCGTTTGGCACCAGCGGCCGATTCAACGGTGCGCTCGATTAACTCAGGGCGGGCTTGGGTCAGGGCGATAATCGTGACATCGTCTGGGATGAGTTTGTCGTCGACCAACTTGCGCACAAAATCAAAATCCGTTTGGGAGGCCGATGGAAACCCAACCTCAATTTCTTTGAAGCCGATTTTGACCAGCAATTCAAAAAAGCGCAGTTTACGTTCAACACTCATCGGTTCGATGAGCGACTGATTGCCATCACGCAGGTCGGTGCTCATCCAGATCGGTGGGTGAGTGATCTTTTTAGTAGGCCAGGTGCGCTCTGAAAAATCGCGTTCGAAGGGCTTGAACGGGATGTATTTTGTGGCGGGATTCGAAAGCATGATTAACCTTAAATCTGTTTAAGCGATGAGACGGTACGTACGACCTGGGCTCATCGATGGCGTAACACGCCAGGGTTTGGATTAAATCTAAAAATTTTTGAGGAAGGCTATAGCTGGGGTGGCGGTTGGTTGCCGGACTGCCACGGGCACTAGGCCCGGCAACCGATCGCTAGTAGTAGCGATAGCAGCCCTAGAGCACCAGCACGGTTGCCAGACACGACCAAACCGCGACCTAAATTGGCCGAGTAGTGTGTTTGAGGGCAGGCGAAGCCTGTGGCAAGCGTGTTCATACCCTCTAGTCGAACATAAATTGGCTTGAAACGCAAGCGCGGCGGGCGCTTACGTGGCGCTTGAGCAATGTTGGAGCAGAACTTGACCAGTGATTGAGCAGGCTAGGCAAGCATTGTGGGTTCGCGCTGACCAGCCGCGTTGGCGGGCGGCAAATCGAGTGTTGGGACAGCCGTGGTCGGGGTGTTAACCGGCCGGCTTTGCAGGGCAGACTGGAGTTCGAGCTGCTGCGCCCGCGCTAAGGCTAGTTTGCGTGCCCGCCCGCTGGTGCGCTGGCTGAGTACGGTTTGTAAAATCCCAACAGTCACAGGCTGAGTCTGATCTTTCCAGACCCAATTCAAAATATCCAGGCCTTCCGGGCTGAGTTGAGCGCAGAGCTTGCGCACATCACCGAGCGGCACGAGCGCTGCACGACCACGCTTTAGGCTGCTGCGTAAGTAACTGATCAGACAGCTGACCGTGATCAAGATCAAGATCAGAATCACAAACCACCAAAAATACTTTTGATACTGAATGACAAAGTCGATGACGGTCTTGCCAAGAATCTCAGACAGCCCCGTCAGTTTGAGCGCAAAATCAAGCCAAGCTTTACCCGACTGCATAATACGTTGCGCGCAATAAATGACTAAGGCGATAGCCGCTAGAATGACGACTATCCGCGTCAACAGGCGCGGTAGTGCCAACCGCAACAGGATGCTGCCCAGTAAAGGGGTGTCTTTGTGTTGCGAAGTGGTGCTAGGTCGATTCATCATGCAAAATATTGTACCTATGAGTCGCAATTTTCTCGAGCTTCGTCAGGGTCAACAGTTGACTCTGACCCCCGCGCTGCAACAGTCGATCAAGCTGCTGCAGCTTTCGACGCTGGATCTTGAGGCCGAAGTTGCGCGGGCTTTGGCTGAAAACCCCCTCTTAGAGCAAGAGGGCACGCCATTGTACGAGCCAGGAGGCGCGGCGGCGAGTTTACGGGTCGGGCAAGAGAGCGCAGAATTTGACTCGACCCAAAGCAGTGCCGATCGTGGTCAGGACGCAACACCCGAGGCCAATACCGATTACGCCCCAGCCTCAGAGCGTGAGCCCGAACGCGACCGAAGCGAATTTTCGTCAGAATCACATGGTTCGCGCGACGATGACTTCACCGACCGTCCCGAGGCAGCTCGCGAAAGTAACTTGCGAGAGTATTTGCTTGAACAGTTAGGCCTGACGCGTTTAAGCAAGCGCGATGCGGCGATTGTCGAATTGTTGATTGATGAGCTTAATGATGATGGGTTTTTAGCATCGCCGCTGGACGAAATTGCCAGCTGGATGAACCCACAGCTCGGCCTGGACGAAGACGATTTTCGTTGCGCCTTAAAAATGCTGCAGTCGTTCGATCCGCCAGGTGTGGGTGCCCGCGATCTGGGTGAGTGCTTAGACTTACAGCTTCAGTTCGGCGACCCCAAGCGACTTGAAGCGTTGCAAGACCCAGCGCTAGTTGCCTTGACGCGTAGGGTGTGCCAGCACCATCTGGCGGTGTTAGCAACCGGCAATATGCTCAAGCTACGTGAGTCACTGCAATGCGACGCCGAGATCCTTAATCGCGCGCATGCGTTGATCGTAAAACTGAATCCTCGGCCGGCGAGTGCCTGGAACATACCCGCTGCAGACTTTGCTGTGCCCGATGTGTTGGTTCGAAAAACCCGCAGGGGCTGGGTGGTGTCACTCAATGAGTCTGTCATGCCCAAGCTCAGGGTCAATGCAATGTATGCCGAAGCGTTAGGCAGCCCGCGTAGCGGCGCGCATACGGCGCTGCATGGGCAGTTGCAAGAGGCGCGTTGGCTGATTCGAAATGTGGCGCAGCGGTTTGAAACGATATTGAAAGTGTCGCAGGTGATCGTTGCTCATCAGCAAGCGTTTTTTTCAAGTGGTTGGGGGGCAGTCCGGCCACTGACTCTTAAAGACGTCGCTGCTGAGATTGGCATGCATGAGTCGACGATTTCGCGAGCCACCACGCAAAAATTTATGTTGACGCCGCACGGGACGGTTGAACTCAAGCGATTCTTTAGCACGGGGCTCACTACCGAGGGCAAAGAGGCTACGTCGGCAACCGCGGTACAAACACGCATTCAACTATTGATTACTAGCGAAGATCGCAAAAAACCGCTGTCGGATAGTCAACTCGTGAGTTTGCTTGACCAAGATGGCATCACGATTGCGCGGCGTACGGTGGCTAAATATCGAGAACTGTTGCGTATTCCGACGGCGCCACTGCGAAAGTCGCAGGCGGGCGCACGTTAGTTGCCGATCAGTTGTTCGTTTTGACGCGCGGGGCAGTCGGCGGTTTTGCCCCAAGCGTCGTTTGACGCGCAGTATTTGTTGCGCGCATTTTGTGAGCAGGTCGGGCGTTGAAAAAACCCTAGCTTGGCGCATTGGTCAAGCTCTTGTTTGAGTGATTGCTGCCATGAAATCACTGTCACGCTAATGCCAGGCGGTACCGGCGGCGCAGCGGGCCGTCTTGCAGAGTCTGAAGTGCCGACCGAGTTTGCTGGGTTGTCAGAGCGTTCTTTCGCATTTCGCGCTAAGCGTCTGGCGTCTGCGGTTTCTGAACCTTCGCTGGCTGTGCCCTCGTCATCATCATCGTCACCCTCAACTTTCATGCGGTTCGGATCCGTTTCAAAGTCCTCGGCTGTAACGGCTTCAATCGCCCACTCAATTGGATCGAGTTCGCGCGGTACGCCTAAGGTGCCATCAATACGAGGCTGCGGTGGTTGGGCGGTGATTGGACGACCGAGAGCGTCGAACTTTAAGATCTTGTTGTCTTTGTCGGCTACCGAGGCAACGGTATCGGGTGCGCGCGTCACCAGCCAATTGCCTAATTGCACGCCGCCCTGCCATGAGGCAACCGCGGCAAGCACTAAAAAGACAATTAAGACACGCCAGGACATAAGGGATCTCTGAGGGGCGAGGATTAAACTTTATCGGCAAACACTTGACCGCCATGCTCGCGCATGGCGTGAAAACGAATCGCCGGGTAGCGCTCTTCGGCGACGCGTAACTGAGCGGTGGAGCTCACTAAAAACGCCGGTGCTTCGACGACATCATAGGCGATGTTTGAGACGTTAGCATCGATGAATTTGCGCAGCTCTTTCGGGTCTTCGGCGGTGACCCAGCGCGCCATGTTGTAGCGCGAAGGCATCAGTCGCGCTTCGGCGCCGTACTCAGCCTGCAGGCGATGGGCAACGACTTCAAACTGCAGCTGGCCAACCGCACCCAGTAGCAGCGCGCCTCCTGCCACCAACGGCCTGAACACCTGAATTGCACCCTCTTCGCCAAGTTGCAAAAGCCCGGTACGCAGTTGTTTGGTACGCAAGGGGTCTTTGGTTTCGACTGCCTGAAAAAGCTCGGGGGCGAAAAATGGCAAACCCGTAAAGTGCAAAGCCTCGCCTTCGGTTAAGACATCACCCAGGTGCAAAATGCCATGATTAGGGATGCCAATCACATCACCTGCGTAGGCCTCGTCAACGAGCTCGCGGCGTTGCGATAAAAATGACACCACGTTATTGGGGCGAATCTCTTTATTGTTGCGCGATACTTTAAGCCGCATACCGCGGTCAAACTTGCCCGAGCTGACGCGTACAAAAGCCACCCGGTCGCGATGAGCCGGATCCATGTTGGCCTGCACTTTAAAGACAACGCCGGTGAACTTGGGCTCTTCGGGGTGCACCACGCGCTCAAGCGCCTGACGCGAACCCGGTGGTGGTGCCTGATCCACGAGGGCGTCGAGTACTTCTTGCACGCCAAAATTATTAATTGCAGAACCAAAAAATACAGGTGTTTGCTTGCCCGCTAAAAAGGCGGCAGGATCAAAGGTAGGCGCTGCCGCTTGGATGAGTTCGATCTCGCCTTTGGCTTGCTCAAAAGAGCTGCCAAAGCGTTTGGCGATTTCTGGGTTGTCGAGCCCGTCGATAAAGTCGTCACCCGTATCGTTGCGACGCTCTTGTCCGGACTTAAACAAACGCATGCGATCGCGTTGGATATCAAACACGCCGCCAAAGGCCTTGCCCATGCCGACGGGCCACGAAAACGGCACAGCATCCATGCCAATATGTTGTTCGATTTCGGATAATAGTTCAAGCGGTTCGCGGACTTCGCGATCCATCTTGTTAATGAAGGTGATGATGGGGGTATTACGGGCGCGACAGACCTGTAGCAAACGGATGGTTTGTGGCTCGACTCCGTTGGCAGCATCAATCACCATTAAGGCCGCGTCAACCGCAGTGAGTACACGATAGGTATCTTCAGAAAAGTCTTGGTGACCTGGGGTATCAAGCAGATTGATCACGCAATCGCGGTATTCCATCTGCATGACTGACGAGGCAACCGAGATGCCGCGTTGTTTTTCGATTTCCATCCAGTCTGACGACGCGTGGCGCGAGGCCTTGCGTGCTTTGACGCTGCCGGCGATCTGGATCGCACCCGCAAAAAGCAACAGCTTTTCGGTGAGCGTCGTTTTACCGGCATCGGGGTGAGAAATGATGGCGAACGTTCGGCGTCGCGCGACTTCAGTTTGAATACTCATGATGGCGAATTTTACAGGCTGGCGCAGCCAACCTGTGTGCGTACAAATTACTTGTTGAACAGAGCCGGACGACGTGGGCGATTTGCCTGGTCGCCGCTGGCGCTACGTGGGGCTGATCCGCTTGGCGCACCGGTACGAGGCCCCGTACGCGCACCAGCACCCATACCTGTGCCGGTTCTGACCGCGCCACCGGCACCGTGGGGTGCGCGTGCACCCGCTGCTGGGGCATCACGACGTGGTGCAGAGCGGCTATCGCCCTGCGAATCACGACGTGGTGCGTGAGTTGGCCCTTGGCCTGGTCGCGCGGGCCGAGCCCCGGCACCTGCGCCGCCTGGGCGAGCTGAGCGTTGCTGCGGGCGGCGTTGACCATCGCGCCGGCCTTCGGCACGGGCTTCGTCGTCGGCACCGTGGGGTGAGGGTGGTGATGCCGTCCAGCCCGTTGGCGCAGGTAATTGAGGGATCGTCTTTTTGATGATGCGCTCGATCGCCTTGAGGTATTTAATCTCGCTTGAATCGACTAAAGAGATGGCAGAACCTGCTGCACCTGCACGACCTGTACGACCAATGCGATGCACATAATCTTCAGGGATGTTGGGCAGC
>JAURJT010000091.1 GCA_030832095.1 Gammaproteobacteria bacterium
ATCGTCTTTTTGATGATGCGCTCGATCGCCTTGAGGTATTTAATCTCGCTTGAATCGACTAAAGAGATGGCAGAACCTGCTGCACCTGCACGACCTGTACGACCAATGCGATGCACATAATCTTCAGGGATGTTGGGCAGCTCAAAGTTCACGACCTGAGGCAGTTGATCAATATCGAGACCGCGCGCGGCGATATCGGTGGCGACCAGCACGGCAACCTTGCCCTTTTTAAAGTCATCCAGGGCACGGGTGCGCGCAGCCTGGCTTTTATTGCCATGAATGGCCGAGGCCGACAAGCCGTCTTTGACCAGCTTTTCAGCTAAACGATTCGCGCCATGCTTGGTGCGTGTAAAGACCAACACTTGATGCCAGCCACTTTCGGTAATGATGTGGCTCAAGATGTCGCGCTTGTGGGCTTGATCAACCATATACACAGTTTGATCAACGCGTTCGGCCGTCGTGTTGCGCGCGGCAACCGAGACTTCAGTGGCGTTTGATAAAACACTTTTTGACAACTCGCGGATTTCGTCTGAGAAGGTTGCCGAGAACAGTAGGTTTTGACGCTGACGCGGCATCAAGGCCAGAATCTTGCGGATATCGCGAATAAAGCCCATATCGAGCATGCGATCGGCTTCGTCGAGCACCAAAATCTCAACGCCAGACAAGTCAACGGTGCGCTGTTGGCAGTGGTCCAGCAGGCGACCGGGCGTGGCCACCAAAATATCGATCGGCTTGCGCAAAGCAGAAATTTGCGGATTGATATTGACGCCGCCAAAAATCACCATTGACGAGATTTTTGTGTGGCAGCCGTAGGTTTTGACCGACTCTTCAACCTGCGCGGTGAGTTCGCGGGTGGGGGTCAAAATCAGCACGCGAGGGCGCCCAGCTTTGCGCACTTCGAGGGGTTTGGCAAGCAGCATGTGCAAAATGGGCAGCGTGAAGCCAGCCGTTTTGCCCGTGCCAGTTTGGGCTGCGGCTAATAAATCGCCGCCAGCAAGCACGCGCGGGATCGCCTGAGCTTGAATAGGTGTTGGCGTGGTGTAACCGGCATCGGCAATCGCACGCATAAGGGGATCGGCCAACCCGAGGTCGGCAAAGGTCATCGTAGTAGACAAGAGAACAGCTCCATCGTCATGCCGGCCTGCACAGGGTGCGGGCTCCAATCGGGGCAGACGAACAGGGAGTAAAAACGCCTTGGAGGCGAGCGCCCACAGTGTTGGGGCTTAGAGCGGCACGAGGACTGGAACGTTGTGCCGTGCAGCAATTGTACGTCAAATTGAGTGCGGCCTCGCCGAAATTCTTAAATCACCTAGTGATCGCGAGAGCGCCTAAGGCATCTGAGTCTCGGGATCGACCTGCAACGGTAGTAAAAAGTCTTGGCTAATGCCGCTGCCAACTGCGTTGATACGGCTCAAGAACTCGGTCAGATATTCATGCAATCCTTTTTCAAAGATCTCTTCTATATTCAAGTCACGCAGCTCTGAAAGTAGCCGCAAGGCCGCCGACTGGGTGTTAGACGACTGGCTATTTCTGACGCGCGACAGGGTATCAACCACTTCATGCAGGCAATTGACGAGCGAGCGCGGCATCCCCGGGCTGAAGACCATGAGTTCGGCGATGCGTTCGGGCGTAATGACATCCCGGTAGACTTTGCGATAGTTTTCGAAGGCCGACACCGAGCGCAAGATCGCGGTCCAATAATAAAACTCATCAACCGGATCGGTGTCGTCGTCGTGTACTTCGCTGGCCGCTAAAAATTTAACGTCGAGTAGTCGTGCGGTGTTGTCTGCTCGCTCAAGAAAGGTGCCGAGCTGAATAAAGTCGTAGGCTTCGCCACGCATCATGGTGCCTAAGTGCACACCGCGAATCAGATGTGATCTGAACTTGACCCATTCAAAAAATTCAGCGGGCGCGCGCTTGAGTATGCCCTCGCGCATGAAGCGTTGAGCCTCAAGCCACGTCGTGTTGATCGTCTCCCAGAGTTCGGTAGTGATTGAGCCCCTGACCGCGCGTGCATTTTCGCGCGCCCCTTGCAGACAGCGCATGATCGAAGAGGGGTTGCTGGTGTCGCTGACCATGAAGCGCATGACGGCGTCAGGTGTGATGGTGGATTGCTGCGCGGTAAAGGCCGAGGTGAGCTCTGAAATTTCGAGCAAGGCAGCCCAGCCTCGTTCGATGGTCTGCACAGACTGAGGCAACAGAGACATCTGGTAGTTGACATCGAGCATGCGCGCCAAATTTTCTGCCCGCTCGGTGTAGCGAGACATCCAGTACAAGTGATCCGCAGTTCTTGAAAGCATGAGAGTGATTTCCGATTGGGCTAGGCGTCGAGTGTCGACTCTTTAATGTTCAAGCACCCAAGTGTCTTTCGTGCCGCCGCCCTGCGATGAGTTCACGACAAGCGAGCCCTCTTTTAATGCGACGCGAGTCAAACCGCCTGGCACCATCCGTACGTGCTGACCAGATAGCACAAAGGGGCGAAGATCAATGTGACGCGGCGCGATCCCAGCCTCAACGTAAGTTGGGCAAGTCGATAGCGCGAGCGTGGGCTGAGCGATGTAATTGCTTGGGTTCGCCAGCACACGCGCCTTAAAGTCGTCAATTTCGGCGCGCGTTGAAGCGGGCCCAACCAGCATGCCGTAACCGCCTGCCCCGTGTACTTCTTTGACAACGAGCTCGTGCATGTTTTGCACCACGTGATCAAGCTCGTCAGGCTTGCGACACATAAAGGTGGGCACGTTGGCGATGAGGGGTTCTTCGCTCAGATAAAAACGAATCATGTCTGGCACGAACGGATAGATCGACTTATCGTCAGCGACACCGGTGCCGATGGCATTGCAAATCGCCACGTTGCCAGCGCGATAGGCGCGCAGCAAGCCTGTTGCACCGAGTGTTGAATCTTCGCGAAAGACTTCAGGATCAAGAAAATCATCATCCACTCTGCGATAAATGACATCGACACGGCGCGGCCCTTGGGTGGTACGCATGAAGACCGTGTCGTCCTGCACAAAAAGATCTTGCCCTTCGACGAGTTCGACGCCCATCTGCTGAGCAAGGAAGGCGTGTTCAAAATAGGCTGAGTTGTACATGCCAGGCGTGAGTACCACGACGTTGGGCTCTGCTGCGTCGACGGGGCCTGAATTGCGCAGCGTGTCGAGTAAAAGATCAGGATAGTGCGCCACCGGCTCGACGCGATGCTTGGCGAACAGTTCAGGAAACAATCGCATCATCATCTTGCGATTTTCGAGCATATACGAGACGCCCGAGGGTACCCGCAAATTGTCTTCAAGCACAAATAGCTCGCCGGTTTGTGCGCCGTGATTGGCACGCACGATATCAATGCCTGCGATATGCGCGTAAATGTTGTGCGGTACGCGTACGCCCTGCATCTGCGGTCGATACTGCGCGTTATTGAGCACTTGCTCGGCCGGGATCAAGCCGGCTTTCAAAATATGTTGCTCGTGATAGACGTCATGCAAAAACATATTGAGCGCCTGCACGCGTTGCTTTAAACCGCGCTCAAGCCTAGACCATTCAGCCGCTGGGAAAATGCGCGGCACAATATCAAAGGGGATGGTGCGTTCGGTGCCATCGCTATCGCCATAAACGGCAAAGGTGATGCCGACCCGTCTGAAAATGAGCTCGGCTTCGTCGCGGCGTGCTTGTAGCAAGTGTTCGGGTTGTTGAGCCAGCCATTGGGCAAAGCCTTGGTAGTGCGCGCGCGCGCTTTGGCTGGGGCAGGCCCCAATCGCTGGCCGTGCGCCGCTGGTGTCTACCATTTCGTCAAACGCTAATGGTCGCGCTAGTTGCTGCATGGGTCCGCCTTTGACCGTATCTGACTGGCAAGCTGTGTGGGCAACATGCACCACCTTAGGGTTATGGTTTAAGACAAAGCAAATTTCATGCCATCCATGCTTCGCATGCACTGAACTGGCACACTTATTGCTGTGTTGTAGACATGCCTATACACGTCGCACTTCATCACCTCACGACCTATCGCTACGACAAACGGATCAACCTCGGCCCTCAGGTGATTCGTTTAAAGCCAGCGCCGCACTGTCGCACCCGAATCTTGTCCTATGCCTTACGCATTAAACCTAGTGAGCATTTCTTAAACTGGCAACAAGATCCCTTTGCTAATTATGTTGCGCGCGTTGTGATCCCAAATAAGACAACAGAGTTTCAAGTCGAAGTCGATCTTGTTGTTGAAATGTCTGTGTATGACCCGTTCGATTTTTTTCTCGAACCAACGGCTGAAAAATTTCCGTTCAAGTATTCGCCCGAACTCAAGGCCGAGTTGGTGCCGTACCTGCGAGCAGAGCCTGCCGGCCCGAAGTTAGCGACTTTTTTGAAGAATGTGCCCCACCGCACGCGACGCAGCATCGACTTTTTGGTTGAAATCAACACGCGCTTGCATCGTAAGGTGAGCTATACGATCCGTATGGAGCCCGGCGTGCAAACGCCCGAGCAAACGCTTGAATTATGTTCGGGATCTTGCCGCGACACGGCTTGGCTGATGGTGCAGGTGTTTCGCCATTTTGGCTTAGCAGCACGTTTTGTCTCGGGCTATTTGATTCAGTTAAAGCCCGACGTTGAGGCCGTAGGTGGCCCAACGGGGGCGACCTCAGACTTTACCGACTTACATGCCTGGTGCGAGGTGTATTTGCCTGGCGCAGGTTGGGTAGGGTTGGATGCGACCTCGGGTTTATTGGCGGGCGAGGGGCATATACCAATCGCTTGTACGCCCGAACCTTCGTCGGCTGCGCCGATCGACGGTGCACTAGATGAGTGCGAAGTTGAATTTGAGCACCAAATGTCAGCACGCCGGGTATTTGAGTCACCACGGGTGACCAAGCCCTATGACGACAAGCAGTGGCAAAACATCTTGGCGTTAGGCGCGGTTGTGGATACCGACCTCGACGAGCACGACGTTCGCTTGACGATGGGTGGCGAGCCCACGTTTGTGTCGGCGCTGGATCGAGATGGTGCCGAATGGAACACCGAGGCGCTTGGCCCGACTAAGAGAGGCTTGGGCCTAGAGTTGATGCAGAAATTAAGCCAGCGCTATGGAGCAGGCGGATTTTTGCACTATGGTCAGGGCAAATGGTACCCGGGTGAACAGTTGCCGCGCTGGTCGCTTTCGGCATTTTGGCGCCAGGATGGTCAAGCTTGCTGGCAGGATCCGTCTTTGTTTGCCGACGAGCGCGAAGAGCATCACTACACTCCAGAGGATGCAAAGCGTTTGATTCAAACGTTGACGCAAAAACTAGGACTCGAACAAAAATACATTCAACCGGCCTTCGAGGACACTTTTTATTATTTGTGGCGCGAGCGCACGCTGCCCGTCAATGTCGACCCGTTTGACTCGCGCTTAGACGATGAGATGGAGCGTGCGCGCCTGCGGCGTGTCTTTTCAAATCAATTGGATGCGCCTGTTGGCTACACCTTACCGCTTGCAGCGACAGAGGGTGGGCAGGCCAACACTCAACGTTGGCGTTCGGGCCCGTGGTTTTTGCGTGACGACAGAATGTACTTGATCCCGGGTGATTCACCGATGGGGTATCGTCTGCCGCTTGATTCACTGCCGTGGGCGAAAAGTACCGATCGGCCTGCTGCGCCAGACGCCGATCCTTTTGCACCACGTGCAGCGCTGCCGTCTGCAACTGAGTTGCGTTTGCAATGGCCGGCCACCGGGGAGTCTGTAGAGGCATTGCCACCCGAAAAATTTGAATCTGCCGTCGACCTGACGCGTACCGCGTTGTGCGTTGAGGTACGCAACCCTAATCGCAGCAATGGCCCGAAGCTTGAATTTACAGAGCCGCAGTCTTCGGTGCTTTATGTCTTTATGCCACCGCTTAAGCGGCTGGACGACTACTTGGCACTGCTCGCTACCCTTGAGGTCAGTGCAGTTGAACTCGGTTTCAAAATTGTGATCGAGGGTTACGCGCCGCCACGCGATCCGCGTTTGACTGTATTGCAGGTGACGCCTGATCCGGGCGTGCTTGAGGTCAATATTCACCCCGCCAAAAACTGGGGTGAGTTGGTCGATCACACACAATTTTTATATCAGGCCGCGCACGAAACTCGCCTAAACAGCGAAAAGTTTATGAATGATGGTCGCCATACCGGAACCGGTGGTGGCAATCATTTTGTCATGGGGGCTGCGTCGCCAGCCGATAGCCCCTTCTTGCGTCGCCCTGATGTGCTGTCGAGCTTGTTAACATTTTGGCATAACCACCCTTCGATGTCGTATCTGTTTTCGGGGTTGTTTATCGGGCCAACCAGCCAGGCGCCCCGAGTTGACGAAGCGCGCAATGATCAACTCTACGAGTTAGAAATTGCGATGCAAGAGATTGAGCGGCAGCAACAGCAACCAGGTGGCTGCCCGCCGTGGATGATTGACCGTGCACTACGTAATATCTTGATCGATGTTACTGGTAATACGCATCGCTCTGAATTCAGTATCGATAAGTTGTATTCGCCTGATGGCCCAACCGGACGGCTTGGCTTGCTCGAGCTGCGAGGCTTTGAAATGCCACCCCACGCTCAGATGAGTCTGGTGCAACAACTGTTGATTCGTGCGCTCGTTGCGTGGTTCTGGAAAACTCCTTATCACCCGCCAGGTAAAACACGCTTGACTCGTTGGGGCACGCAACTGCACGACCGGTTTATGTTGCCAACCTTCATTATGATGGACTTTGATGATGTATTGGCTGAACTTCATCGCGCGGGTTTTGCGTTTGACCGGTCGTGGTTCGAGCCGCATATGGAGTTTAGGTTTCCGTTGATCGGCCATACTGAGCTCAAAGGCATGCAACTGACCTTGCGTACTGCGCTTGAGCCTTGGCACGTCATGGGTGAAGAGGGCGGCGGTGGTGGCACAGTGCGTTACGTGGATTCGTCGCTCGAGCGCCTAGAGCTCAAGGTCTCTGGATTTACGGATAACCGCTATGTGATTTCGGTCAATGGTGTCGCCCCGACCTTGCAGCCTACCGGAGTTGAAGGTGAGTTTGTGCTTGGCGTACGTTATCGAGCCTGGAATCCGCCTTCGGCATTGCACCCGACGATTGCCGTGCACGCGCCGTTGTCGTTTGATATTGTTGACCAGTGGCTCTCGCGCTCGCTGGGTGGCTGTCGCTACCATGTGGTGCATCCGGGGGGGCGTAGTTACGATACCCTGCCGATTAATTCGTTTGAAGCAGAGAGTCGTCGGCGTGCACGATTTTTTAAGCTTGAGCACACGCCCGGTGAAATCCAGTTGCAACCTCAGCCCACTGGGGCAGAATTTCCCTTTACACTCGACTTACGCCGAACACCACAAATTTAGAACGCAAGGCCTATGTCGTCCGACACAATGTTTACTCAGGATTCTGCAGCCAAGGGTCAACGTGACCGAGAGCAAGCGTTTGCGCTTGCGAGCAAGCTCGCGGCACCGGTCAAGCTGGGTCATTACGATGAACTGAGAGACGCGAGTGGCACCTTGCGAAAGCCCTGGCAAACGTTTTTTAGTTATCTAGGTGAAGCGGGGATCGCTGGCCTGCCGCAGAGTAGCGAGACCATCGAGCGGCTGATTCAACAAAACGGTATTACCTATAACGTCTACGGAGATCAGCAGGACCAAACGCGACCGTGGTCACTGAACGCGTTGCCGATGTTGATCACACCCGCAGACTGGCGGGGTATCTCAACGAGTTTGCAGCAGCGCGCCAAGTTACTGAATACGATTTTGCAGGATGTCTACGGTGAACAGCGTTTGATTCGCGGAGGCTACTTGCCCGGTGCGTTGATCCTGGGTAACCCAGGATATTTGCGTGCGATGCAAGGGGTGAAGCCCTTAGGCGGCGTCTATTTGCATGTGGTTGCTTTTGATATTGCGCGAGGCCCCGATGGGCGCTGGTGGGTGATTGGTCAACGCACTCAAACGCCGTCGGGCTTAGGGTATGTACTTGAAAATCGCCTGACGGTATCACGGGTGTTCCCTGAGGCGTATCGTGAGATGCGAGTGCAGCATGTCGCGTCAAGCTACAAGCGCCTGCTTGAATCGATGACAAGTGCGGCTGCCTCGATTGCAGAGGGGGCCCCGCGCTTCGCACTATTGACCCCGGGGCCCTACAGTGAAACGTATTTTGAGCATGCCTATCTGGCGCGCTATCTTGGTTTGCCTTTGGTTGAGGGAGCCGATCTGGCGGTACGCGACGACAAGCTCTATTTGAAGACGATGCATGGCTTGCAACGCATACACGGTTTGCTGCGTCGGTTGGATGATGATTTTTGCGATCCCCTTGAACTACGTGCTGACTCAAGTCTGGGCGTACCGGGGTTACTGCAGGCGATACGTGCAGGCAGTGTGGTGATGGCTAATGCTCTTGGCACTAGCTTTCTAGAGTCGCCCGCGGTGCAGGGGTTTTTGCCTGCGATCTCAGAATATTTGCTGAATGAACCTTTAAAAATGCCTTCGCTTAACACTTGGTGGTGTGGCGAAATCGCAGCCTGGCAAGATATCTCTCCTGACTTACATACTCAGGTCATTAAGCCGACCTACGCAACGAACGCGGCAACAAATTTTCAGCCAGCGATCGCTAGTTTGCTCAATGCCGAAGAGCTTGAAGCCTGGCGCAAGCGTATTGGTTCGCAGCCTGATATTTACACGACGCAAAGTTATTTGCCCTTCTCGCAAGCGCCGACTTGGCAGGGTGACGAGATTTCGCCGCGCACCGCCATGTTGCGTGTGTATGCGATTGCGTCTGGTGACGGTGAGTGGCAATTATTGCAAGGCGGCATGACGCGCATTGCAACGGTTGACCCTCACATTGTTTCAATCCAAAGCGGTGGCAGTACTCTTGATACCTGGGTGATGACGGATCAACAGGTTGATACCTATTCGATGTTGCCTAACCGCACGCGTTTGCAGCGTTGGACAGCAACCGAGCAATTGGTGTCGAGCCGCTCGGCCGAGAGTTTGTTTTGGCTAGGGCGTTACACCGAACGCTGTGAGTTGATGGTACGGCTGGCCAAAGAGGCTTTGGTGTTGGTCAGTACGAATCAACAAGATAGTTTGCCGGCCCTGAACGATGCGATCGGCGCGCTCGGTAGGCTGCATGGCTTAATACCAGAGGGCACACCAAGTCTGACAAAATCTGCCGCGGTCTTTGGGCGCACGTTGATCGCGCAGTTGATACAGAAGGGTGCGCGTGGTTTGCTCGACAATCTCGAGCGACTTGAGTTTTCACTGAAAGCGGTGCGTGATCGTTTGCCGGCTGAGCATGCTGAAATTGCTCAATCCATGAAGCAAATGCTGTTGCACAATACGGTTCATCCGGCACTGGTGGGCGCGTCTCATGCAGCCAAGTCTCGAACGAAGCGTGTGAGCCGCGTCGCCCCTCGAAACCCGATTGACACGATTGAGGTGCTTGATGTCATCGGCATACAGCTAGTTGCCTTGGTAGGTTTTCAATCTGATCGCATGACCCGAGACCTAGGCTGGCATATGTTGGCAGCAGGGCGTTTGATCGAGCGGTTGGTCAATCTCAGTGGTATTTTGGTTGCATTTTTTACGCACGCTGCCGTCTATACGCCCAGGGGGTTTGAAACACTTTTGGTGCTGTTTGATAGTTCGATTACCTATCGTACGCGTTATCAGCGTCAGCAAGATATTTCAGCCTTAATGGACTTGTTGGTCACAGACGAAACCAACCCCCGTTCGATTAACTGCATCTTACAGGCGCTTAAGGGTGAGATTAAACATTTGCCGAATGGTGACGTACTGCTTGACGGGCTGCCAGAATTTGATCCGCACGAAGACTCGGTGTTAGTGCAAGTTGAAATGGTTCGCGCGCTCGGTGTGTTTGCTGCAAATGTGTCGGATGACATTAGTCGGCGGTTTTTCGCGCTAGCTGTTGATAAGCACTTTGCATCATGATCAACGTCGAAGTCGAGCACGACTCTCAGTACACCTATCAGACCGAAGTTGAACTTGCTCATCACTTGGCGTATTTGCGACCTCGAAAAACGGCTTGGCAACAAGTGTTATCTACAGAGTTAGAGATCTCGCCTAAACCCGATTGCCAAACTGAAAGCCAAGATGCCTTTGGTAACCATCGCACGTTCTTCACGTTGTCTACGCCTCATGCCGCGTTGTTGGTACGCTCGCGCTCGGTGGTGACGCTCACAGACCGTTATGCACACTTCGATGCGAGTCAAGCAGTTGCTTGGGAAGAGGTACGCGACGCGCTCGCGTATGCGCTTGATCGACCCTATGTTGCGGCGAGCGAGTTTTCTTTTTTGAGCCCTTATGTGCCGCGCCTGGTTGAGCTGCGGGCGTATGCAGAGCGCTCGTTCGCACCAGGGCGTAACCTTGCTGAAGCAAGTATTGAGTTGTCTTCGCGAATTCACGAGGACTTTACCTACTCACCTACGGCGACTGAGGTGCATACCCCTATCCTCGAGGCCTTTAATAAACGGGCTGGTGTGTGTCAGGATTTTTCTCACATACTGATTGGTTGTTTGCGCGCGATGGGCTTAAGCGCTCAATATGTGAGTGGCTATCTGCTGACCAAGCCCGCACCGGGCACCGCCAAGTTACGCGGGGCTGATGCCTCGCATGCTTGGGTGGCGGTGTATTGTCCGCAAGCGCCGGGTCAGTGGCTAGAGCTTGATCCAACGAACAATGTGTTGGCAGGCTCAAGTCACGTGCGTCTGGCCGTTGGCCGTGACTTTGGTGACGTGTCGCCGTTGCGCGGAGTGATTCGCGGTGGTGGCGATCATCAGCTTGCTGTTGGGGTAACAGTGCAAGTGATTGACGCAGCGCCGGTTCACCAACCGATCGCGGTATCAGCGCAGAAACAGACGCAATCCCAAAGTAGCCGCGGTCAAAGTCAGAGTCAGAGCTAAAGCGACTTAGCGTAGCGACGCCACGTTAATCATCGGCTCGCCACGTTTCCAGTAGCCGAGATTTTCAATAAATTTTTGTGCCATACGGTGCAAGATGGCATCTGAAAACCCAGAGGTGTGTGGCGTGCAAATGACATTCGGCATGTCCCACAACGGCGAGTCAACGTGCAACGGTTCTTGCGCAAACACGTCAAGGTAGGCGCCCGCTAAGTGCCCCTTTTGCAAGGCGTCGATCATGGCAGGTTCGTCAATCACGGTGCCCCGTGAAATATTCACGATGTGGGAACCGGGCTTCATGAGGGCTAGCGCGTCTCTGCTCATCAAGTTAGTGGTTTGTTTGGTAAGCGGGCACGCAAGGACCAGCCAGTCGGTTTCTGGCAAGACTTGACGGAAGCCGTCAAAACTCACGACGCGGGTGTTCTCGATGAGTGACGTGGCCGATTGACGCACCACAATGATTTTTAAACCGATTGCGGTCAGCCAAGCGCCAAGTTTTTGTCCAATGGGGCCCCAGCCTACGATCGTTGCCGTTTGACCTTCGAGGTCGGGCGGCAGACCGGTTTTCATAAACGGCGCCCAGACATGGGCACGCTGTGCGGCGGCGAGCTGCGGAAAGCGTCGCGCGAGTGATAGCAATCCCGTCAAAGCGGTTTGAGCCACCAAGCTTGCACTCGCACCTGAAGACGATGTGACGGTCACCCCGCGCGCCATCAAATCCAGAAATACTTGTCGGTCAACGCCCGCAGAGTGCACATGTACCCACTGCAGTGTTTTGGATTTGAGCAGGGCGTCGTACACATATTGTGTACTGGCCTCAATTTGATGCTTGGTCGAGCCCGCAGTGATGTCGCGCGAAATAAAACAGAAATCCAAGTCTTGTGTGCCAGCGTGTATATTTGCGGCACTGACACGCTGATAGCCCGCGGGCCCAAGAATATCGCTCATTTGCGGCGCAAGCTCGAGTGCTGTTTTGTCAGACAAGAGGATGCGCGGGGTGTGATTCAACACGATGTTTGGCATGCTAATTTCCTTAACGTGGAGTCGCACCTGAATCAATCACGACTTTCTTCCACTTAAGGTGTTCTGCACGAATAAAGTCTTGAAAGTAAGCGGCAGTGCCCCCGACAGGGTCAGCACCCTCTTGAATAAAGCGATGCTCAAGTGGAATCATCGCGAGGTTCACTTCTTTGTTCAGCTTATCGATAATCGCTTGAGGTGTACCTTTGGGCGCGAGCATGCCAAACCAAGAGCCAGCCGAGAAATCCGGAAATCCATTTTCAGCAACGGTGGGAACGCCAGGTAATGAGCGCGAGGGCTTGGGGCTACTGACCGCGATGGCACGTAGTTTGCCGCCCTTAATTTGCGAAATGACCGAGGGGATTGTCGCAAACATAAAGTCGACACGACTGGCGATTAAATCATTGAGGGCTTCAGCACCTTTGTAGGGGATATGTTGCGCGTCGACGCCGATGGCGTCCATCAACATAAAGCTCGACAAGTGTGAAGAGGTGCCGGTACCCGTTGACGAGTAATTCAGTGTGCCCGCTGGTTTCGACTTTGCGTACGCGACAAACTCTGCAAAGCTTTTAACCGGTAAGTTGGGGCTGATGACTAATACGTTGGGCACGTCGGCAATGAGCACGACGGGCACCAAGTCAACCAGTGCATCGAAACGCAGGTCTTTGTACAGCGTTGGGTTGATGGCAATCGGCCCGACCGAAGCAATGGTCACGGTGTAGCCATCGGCCGGCGCGCGTGCGGCCATTTCGGTGCCGATATTGCCACCCGAGCCCGGTTTGTTTTCGATCACAAACGGTTGTTTCAGCTTCTCGGCAAGATTTAAACCAACACTACGGGCGATGATGTCGGTTGTGCCGCCCGCCGTAAACGAAACAATGATTTTGACAGGCTTGCTCGGATACTCTTGCACGTTTTGGGCGTGAGCAGACAAGACGCACCCGAGTACCGAACTTAACAACAGCGAAGCGATAGATTTAATCACGATAAGAAATATCCGTACGGTCAAGTTTGCGTAGCAGAGCAGGCCACTCCATCACGCCATAGGCCCGGCGTGTGCCAGGTTGGTAGTTATTCCAGGTTTCATCCAGCACTTTTTGTGAGACCTTCGAGAGCGGGCTATTGCACGACATGGCACCTAACTGAGCATGACACGATAGCTCAAGGCGGTGCATCCAGTTAAACGCTTCGCCAACGGTACGCCCTACTGTTAAGGCCCCATGATTACGAAGAATCATGGCTTCGCTCATCCCGAGGTCTTTGCACAGAGACTCTTGTTCGCTCTCATCTAAGACGACACCTTCGTAATTGTGATACGAGATTTTTAAGAAACGCATCGCGGTTTGGGTGAGTGGCAATAAGCCGCACTCAAGCGAAGAAATCGCCATTGAGGCCCAGCTATGGGTGTGAATCACACAACCGACATCCGCGCGGGCGTGGTGAATGGCGCTGTGGATGACCGAGCCAGCTTTATTCAGGCCATATTTCAGATCACCAAAATCGGGGCTGGTGAGGATATTGCCGTGATGATCAACTTTAAGCAGACTCGAAGCGGTAATTTCTTCGTACATCATGCCGTAGGCATTGATCAAAAACGTACCTTCTTCGCCAGGGACGCGGGCTGAAATGTGATTCGCGGCCATATCGGCCATGCCATAGATGGCGACAAGCCGGTAACAGGCGGCCAGATCAACGCGTGCTTGCCACTCTGCGTCTGAGACCTTGCCCTTCATTGAGGGGAGCTGTAAAACGCCTACTTTTGCCATGATGATTTGCCTCAGAAGAAATGTTATTTTTAATGGATAAACGGCCTAAAAACTCGGGCGTATCGAAAGACAATACCAAAAGGCGTCAAAATCTGCGAGTGATTCTCGTAAAGCACGTTATGCTACAAAACTTAAGGACGATAGAACGGTTAATCGGTAAGCGGTTAGGCAGCTACTAAGCGGGCTGTTGGAGAGTTGGGCTGGATACCGTCACGGCATGGTCGTCCTGAAATAGATATCGTTGACGCGATGGTTTCCCGAAAGGGCGAGACGCCTAGGAGAGTGGCATGAAGATCTTGGTAGCGCTTGTGGCGGTTTTTTTGGTAGGTTGCCAAGGTAGCCCCGTCTATTACCATCGCGACCCTGCTCGTCAGATCGTGGTCTTAGATAAGCGCGAGATCAGCATCATCCCTTTGGGCGAAAACCGTTGGGAAGCCTATGGCGGTAAACAGGGTGGCTTCACGCCAGACCTCGCGGTGCAAAAAGCCCGTCAGGTCGCGGGCATCGAAAAAGTGACAGGTTGTCGCGTGGTCAACGCCCAAGTCGTGCCCGGTCATGAAGCTGACGGCTTGCTTTTGCATGCAACGGTTAGCTGCGTCAAATAACTCGTTAACCTAAACCGCCGCTGGCCCCAACAATACGACCCATCTGCAGATCGCTGTCGGTTTGGCCTGAGGTGCTGGCCAAACCCTTCGCGACCCCCATCCGATCAGCGTCAGTGCGGTTTTGGCTGACTTTCCATTTCGCTTGTACGCGAATGATGGTGAGCTCGACGGCGACAATCGCTTCAAGCATGGTGTTTAGATAATCAGCGGGCGCATCGGTGACGCGCCAATTGCTATTGCGGCTGAGCTCCATTTTTGCGGTTAAGTCTGCCACCACCTGCTGCTTAACAACGGGGTCGTGCGAGACCGTGAGCCAGCCGTAGACATGAGCCACAGCATAGTTATAAGTCGGCACCACTTTGTGGGTTTCAAGCTTAGACGGGTACCAATTGGGCGTGATGTAGGCACTTGGGCCCTGAAACACCACCAGCGACTCAGCCTCGGGATTGGCGGTTTGCCAAACAGGATTGCCCTTGGCCACATGACCAATTAATTTGGTGCCAGGACTTAAGTCGCCCTCAAGCATAAAAGGAATGTGATTGGCTTCGAGTGCTTCGCCATCGCGTGTAATGAGCGTGCCCAACGGAAAGTGTTTGATGAGCTCGCCGACAACAATCAGGTCATTTTGTTCAAAGTGCTTTGGGTTGTACATGTTGGGTTCGCTGATTTAAAAATAAATGAGGTGAGCGACCCGAGAGGGATTCGCTCATTCAGTATAAATGGAAGTTAAATAACCTTGTCATTGCTCGAGACAAAGGTTCGCGCTAAAGTCAGTGTACACAGATTGAAATGAGATAAAAAATGAAGCCGAATAAATTGCCGCTTGGCCTGTTTGCAGCAACCCGTGCGATTGCAGAGGGTAGCTTGTCGCCCAAAGAGTATTTGCAGCAATGTCTCGCGCGTGCCGACGAGCGCGAACCAACGCTGCATGCATTTGTTTCCCGAACCTCCGCACAAGAGGTATTGGATTCGGTAAGCGGTGGTGAGTGGGCAGGGATCCCTGTTGGGGTGAAAGACTTAATTGCGACGCGCACGCTCACCACGACCAACGGTTCGCCGATTTATGCAGACCAAGTGCTTGACTACGATGCGCCGATTGTCGCGCATATCCGTCAATTGGGTGCGGCGGTCTTTGGTAAAACGGTGACGACAGAATTTGCCTGGCGTCAGCCTGGCCCGACGGTGAATCCGTTTCATGCTGGTCACACCCCGGGCGGGTCATCAAGTGGCTCTGCAGCAGCGGTTGGCGCGGGTATCGTGCCTCTGGCACTCGGCACACAAACCGTTGGCTCGGTGATTCGACCTGCTGCCTTTTGTGGCGTGGTGGGATTCAAAGCCAGCTTTGGCGCGGTACCGCGGGCAGGCGTGTTTCCGTTAGCTGGGTCGCTTGACCATGTGGGCTTTATTGCCAGATCAGTCAACGACGTCGCGTACGCGTTTAATATGTTGCGCAATCGAGCCGCGACTGAGCCCGATAGCATTGTGCTGCCCGCCGTGCCAATGAAGACCGATACGGGCATCGAGCCACAAGCTGCGCCGCGCTTGGCGTGGCTGCGCACACCCTACGATGAGCGCGTGACTGCCGAGCAACAGCAAGCCATGGAACGTGCTGTCAAGCAATTGCGTGCACAAGGCGCCGTCATTGAAGAGTTTGCGCTACCCGATGAATACTGGACAGGAATCGACGCGATGTTTTGCCTGCTTGAGTGTGAAGGGGGCGCGATCCATCAAGAGCACGTCACGCACTTCCCCGAGCGTTCAAGTGTGCATCTCAAAGAGTTGGTTGAAAAAGGCCGCGCACGCTCTGCGCTTGACTATCTGGGGGCGCGCGCCTTACAGCAGCGGTTGCGTGCCGATGCAGCGGCGCAACTCAAGGGCTTTGATGCGATCCTCACCATCCCCGCTACGGGTGAAGCACCTGAAGGATTGGACTTTACGGGCGACCCAGTATTTTGTGCGCTCTGGAGCTTTCTGGGGTTGCCTGCGCTGACCGTGCCCATTGCGCGCTCAGCCAAGGGCCTGCCGCTTGGCCTTCAACTGATTGCCCCGTACAAGCAAGATGCACACTTGCTGCGCACAGGGCGCTGGATTGAGTTGTCGTTGCCAGCTGATTGACGCAGGGCACTTTGCGCTGAGGCTTCTCAAGGCCCGGTGTCAGTCGTGCACGTAGACTGCACCGGGTGGTCAGAGAAGCGGTTTAGCCCCCGCTCACTGCATCGCCATAGGGCGACATAATTTCAGTGCAGCCCATGTTTAAGTCGCCATCGCGCATCACGCCTGCAGGGCAAGCAAAGGCATAGGGGTAGGCGGTGCTGCGTGCTGCCACCACCGGCATGACTTTGCCTAAGGCTTGCATGACATCCGCTGGGAGGTCTTTATCCGCCACAATCCGCGGCCCACCACTGACGTCGAGCCGTGGCTGATGAAACGCCTCTTCAAGTGTTAAGCCGTGATCCATCATGAAAGACGTTAACTGCATCACGGTGCCTAAAATCTTGCGCCCGCCCGAAGCGCCAATGGCAAAGCGTCGCCCCGTGCGGTCTTCGCCAATCACTGGCGAATAATTGGACAGGCAACGCTTGTTGGGCGCGAGCGAGTTGGGCTTGCCAGGTTCGGGGTCAAACCACATGATGCCGTTGTTGAGCAGCAAGCCTGTCGAGGGAGACACCACCCGTGAACCAAAAATTGAAAGTAAGGTTTGCGTCACCGAGCACATGTTGCCGTGACGATCGACTACGCTGAAGTGTGTGGTGCAGCCGGGCGCCTTGGGTGATTCGTGATCGCCCATATGTTCAAAGCGTAATTTAAACGCGGCGTCTAGCGCGCGCGCAAAGCCGGCATAGGTTGCCGCATCGGGTGTGCCAGCGCCTGGCGTGAATTCTTGCGCGAGCAGTTCAAGTGCTTTGCCAAAGGTCGGGCCGCCTGTCAAACCTGGCGTGGCAAACACACGACCGCCGCGATAGTTCAGGGTAAGGGGCTCGACCATCTCAGCGCTGTAGTGAGCAAGATCTTCAACGCTCAAGCTGCCACCTTTTGCGCGAACGTCGCGCGCGAGCGCCTGTGCGATGTCGCCTTTGTAAAAGGCCTGCGCACCACCTTCTGCGATTTGCCTCAGTGTTTGAGCAAAGGCTTTTTGATTTAAGCGGCGCTGGTTGACTGATGTCCAGTCGCCGGCAATGGGCCAATGACCATCATCTAAAAACATGGCAGCGGTATCAGGATCTTTGGCTAAGACGCGTGCATTTGCTGCGGTAACGAGGGTTGTATACCAATCTACCAATAACCCAGCTTCAGCCAGATTGGCCGCTGGGGTGACGAGGTCTTGCCAAGGCATACGGCCAAAGTGTTCGTGCGCCAAGCCCATACCTGCGACAACACCGGGCACAGCGACAGCGGTGGCGCCCATCACGTTGCGATCATCAACGACCGACGGCCAGGGAAACAAATCAGACGATTTGCCGGCACCACTTAGCGGGTAGTCAGCAGGGTTTAACTCGCGAGGCGAGCGGCAACCAAAATTTATCACCCGCGCTTTAGCCTCGTTGGCGCGCCACAACACCATCGCGCCTCCGGCAGCAGGGCCGCTCATCCAGGGCTCAACAACGCCTAACGCAAAGGACGTAGCGATTGCGGCATCGACGGCATCTCCACCTGCGTCGAGCACGGCGGCACCTACCTCAGCGGCGCGGCGATGCTGTGACGCGACCACGCCAGCTTTGGTGGCGATCACAACTTTACGGGTGGTTTGCGAGTTTGAAAAATTATCGTCCATCTAAGCCTCTGCTATTTTTATAAGCGCCAAGAGCGGCGCGATGTTGTGCAATGCCGAGCTAGGCTCGACGCAGTTTGTCAACGAGCTTACCCATGCTTCTTCGCGTAGCGTACGACATCCGCATGCGTGGCGAACCATACGCCTGGCAGGCTGCGCATGTAGCGAACCAATTCTTCAAGAATCCAAATGCGCGAGCGATAACCAATGATATGAGGATGCATGGTTAATTGAAACAATCCGCCCTCTTTGTAAGCGGCATCAAATTCGCGTTTAAAAATATCAAACACATCTGCGGGTGGGGTGTAGGGGCGCAAGCCAGCAAACCGGTTCATGCCAAAGTACACCGCATCGTCGCGTATCCACTCAACCGGCAATTCAACGACACCGGTGTTCTGGCCATCAAGCAACAATTCATAGCAGTCGACATCTGCCATCAACGAAGAGTCATAGAGCAAACCCATTTCGCGTGTGAGCGCAAGCGTGTTCGGGCTGAAATCCCAGGACGGCGTACGCATGCCAACGGGGCGTACGCCTGTGATTTTTTCTAAGACATCTGAGCTGCGTTGCATCAGGTCTTTTTCGGCAGCGTAGGGCAACACAGAGTTACGTTCGTGAATCCAGCCATGAATACCGATCTCGTGGCCCTCGGCGATCACGCGTTGCTGTTCGTCTGGATATAACAGTGCGGTCACGGCCGGAACATAAAAACTGGCAGGCACGTCGTGTTGTTTCAAGATCTTGAGAATGCGCGGCACGCCTTGTCGATTACCGTATTGGCCTTGCGACAGTTTGCCAATTGACTCCCCACCCTCGCGTAGTTCGTTGGTTTCGTGATCTGAGTCAAACGACAAGGCCACAGCGCAACGTGCGCCTTCAGGCCATAGGCGCGGG